>NZ_JBICZH010000077.1:0-1079 GCF_043201995.1 Streptomyces sp. NPDC048258 | reverse complement strand
GGGGCGGCGGGTGAAGGTCGTCGGCTTCGACTTCGTTTTCCGGCCGCAGCCGACGATCTACCTCCTGTGGGCCCTGGGGGATGAGGAGACCCGGCTGGTGATCGAGGCCGCGCACGAGCGCGCGATCGAGCGGGTGCTGGAGTGGATTGAGGACCATGTCGCGGTGATCCGGTTCGGCAAGGACGGCGTCTACCGGGTGAGGCCGCCCGGCGGTCTGGTCGCCGCCCGTTTCCGCCACCATGAATCACGGGCCGGGATGCCGCTTCTGCACGATCACCTCGTGCTGTCGATCAAGGGGCAGCGCCTGGATGGGAAGTGGGGTTCGGTGCACTCCGAGGTTCTCTTCGAGAACACCGTCGCTGCTTCCGCGCTCTACAACGAGATCGTGGCCGCCGAGGTCTGCGAGACGCTCGGCGTGGCGACCGAGCCGCGCACCGTCAGCGCCGGGCGCCGGCCGGTGATGGAGATCGCCGGGATACCGCACGAGCTGATCGCCTGGACCGCGCGGCGCAGTGCGCAGATCGAAGCGTGCCGCGAGGACCTGGAGCGCGAGTACGTCACCGCCGTCGACGACGACGGCGAGCCGAAGTTTCTGCCCGTGATCTCCGAACGGGCTCGCACCAAGCTGGGCCGGATCGCGGCGAGGAAGACCCGCCCGCCCAAGCGGAAGACGCAACCACTCGCGCAGCTGCGCGTGTGGTGGAAGACGAACGCCATCCTCAACTCCGGCGTGAAGGCCGACATCATCGACTCCCTCCTGGAGCGCGCTCGCGCCGCAGCTGTCGCGATCCGGGCCCGGGTCGGCCAGATCGTCGACGTCGCCCTGGCGGCCATCGACGTCACCGCGATCGTGTTCGCGATGAACAGCGACGGATGGTTCCACCGCCGGCACCTGCTCGCCGAAGCCCGCCGCCACCTCGCTCTCGTCCTCCGAGGCCGCCGCCGCGATCCCGGCCTGGACGAACACATCGTGGACGCCGCCATCGCCGCGCACTGCGTGGACATCAGCGAACCCAAGACCGTGCGGGGCCTCATGTCGGACTACCGCCTCTACACCGCCCGCCTGGCCATGGCCGACC
>NZ_JBICZH010000076.1:0-1079 GCF_043201995.1 Streptomyces sp. NPDC048258 | reverse complement strand
CTAGGGCCTGTGTGATGTCGTGATCAGTCGGCGGTCTTCAGGAGGTCGTCGATCCAGATCATTGCGGCGCGGAGGTGGACGCCGGCGAGGTAGCTCTCGGGCGACTTGTCGTACCGGGTGGCGATGCCTCGCCAGGCCTTCAGCTTGTTGATCAGGCGTTCGACGGTGTTCCGATCCTTGTACAGATCTGCGTCATAGGTGACGGGTCGGCCGCCTCGGGCGCCCTTCTTCTTCCGGTGGGCGGCCTGGTCCTTCTTCTCGGGGATGACTGCCTTGATACCGCGTCTGCGCAGGTAGGAGCGGTTGCCGCGAGACGAGTAGGCCTTGTCCGCGGCGACCGCGCCGGGCCTGCTGCGAGGACGGCCGACGGGCAGGCGGACCCGCACTCTCCTGAGCACCGGGATGAATTGCGGGCTGTCCCCGGCCTGCCCGGCGGTCAGGACCAGCGCGAGCGGACGGCACCTACGGTCCGCGGCGAGATGAAGTTTGCTGGTCAGTCCGCCCCGGGATCTGCCGAGCAGGGCCTGATTCAGGCGGAGCTTGCGCCTGCGCCGGATCCGTCGGCGCTCGGCCTGTCCGTTCTGTTCCTCCGGTATGCCCCCTTTTGCCGTGCGGCCTCCTGTTCCTGCGCGGCTTCTTCCAGAGCGTCCATGAGGTGCTTGCTGACGCGCATCCCCGCGGCGTCGTGGTGGGCGCGGACGGTTGTGGAGTCCACGCTGACCAGCGACAAATCTGTCTGTCCGGCGCGGGCTCCCTCGGCGATCAGACCTTCGAGCAGGGCGGTGAACACACCGGCGTTCCGCCAGACCCTGAAGCGTCCGTAGACGGTGGCCCATGGGCCGAACTCGGCAGGCATCTCCCGCCACTGACCGCTGGACCGGAAACGCCAGATCACCCCTTCGAACTGCTCCCGCAGCCGTTCGGGGTACGGGCCGTACCTACCGATCGGCAGGTACGGCTCAATGAACTTCCACTGGGCATTGGTGAGTTGCCTATGCGTCACGACCAATGTCCTACCGGATTCCGCCCCGCGAAGTAGGCGAAACCCCACAGCTGATCACGACATCACACAGGCCCTA
>NZ_JBICZH010000075.1:0-1214 GCF_043201995.1 Streptomyces sp. NPDC048258 | reverse complement strand
AGGTGGCGCTGGCGCTCCTCGGCGGTGTGGATGCCGAGGGCGGAGCGGGTCTCGAAGGGCAGGAAGTCGAGCGCCAGGCGACGGAAGATGTAGTCGACGATCGACTGGGCCATCCGCACGTCCGGGTCGTCTGTCATGCCGGCCGGCTCGAAGCGCATGTTGGTGAACTTCGAGACGTAGGTCTCCAGCGGGACGCCGTACTGCAGGCCGACCGAGACGGCGATCGAGAAGGCGTCCATCATGCCCGCGAGGGTCGAACCCTGCTTGGACATCTTCAGGAAGACCTCGCCCAGACCGTCGTCCGGGTAGGAGTTCGCCGTCATGTAGCCCTCGGCGCCACCGACCGTGAAGGAGGTGGTGATCCCCGGACGGCCCTTGGGGAGGCGCTTGCGGACGGGGCGGTACTCGATGACCTTCTCGACGGCGGCGCGGATGGTCTCCTCCGTCTTGGCGGTGACCTCCTCCTTCTCCTGCTCCTTCTTCTTGGCGGAGAGGGGCTGGCCGACCTTGCAGTTGTCGCGGTAGATCGCGAGCGCCTTGACGCCGAGCTTCCAGGCCTCGAAGTAGATCTCCTCGATCTCCTCGACGGTCGCCGTCTCCGGCATGTTGACCGTCTTCGAGATCGCGCCGGAGATCCAGGGCTGGATCGCGGCCATCATGCGGACGTGGCCCATCGCGGAGATGGAGCGCTCGCCCATGGCGCAGTCGAACACCGAGTAGTGCTCGGCCTTCAGGCCCGGGGCGTCGACGACCACGCCGTGCTCGGCGATGTGGGCGACGATCGCCTCGATCTGCTCTTCCTGGTACCCCATGCGGCGCAGGGCCTGCGGGACGGTGCCGTTGACGATCTGCATCGAGCCGCCGCCGACGAGCTTCTTGAACTTGACCAGGGCCAGGTCCGGCTCGACACCGGTGGTGTCACAGGACATCGCGAGACCGATGGTGCCGGTCGGCGCCAGGACGGAGGCCTGGGAGTTGCGGAAGCCGTTCTTCTCGCCGAGGCGCAGGACGTCCTGCCAGGCCTCGGTGGCCGCGGCCCAGATCGAGTTGTCCAGGTCGTCGGTGCGCGGCGCGACGGCGTTGGCGTCGGCGTGCTGCTTCATGACGCGCTTGTGCGACTCGGCGTTGCGGGCGTAGCCGTCGTACGGGCCGACGATGGCGGCCAGCTCGGCGGAGCGCTTGTAGGCGGTACCGGTCATCAGCGAGGTGATCGA
>NZ_JBICZH010000074.1:0-1233 GCF_043201995.1 Streptomyces sp. NPDC048258 | reverse complement strand
CTAGTGCCGCATCAGGCAACGTTCGCCTTGTCGCGACGCGTCGCTCGGTTTGCTGCGCCGGACGGCATTGGATGGCCAGAATGATCTCGTGGCTGATCGGGTGCGGGTGCGGGAGATTGATGACGACGAGGGCAGGCGGTTGCTGCGGATCATCCGCAGAGGCACCGGTTCGGTGGTGACCTGGCGGCGGGCTCAGATGGTGCTGTTATCCGCGCAGGGCATGCCCGTGGCGAAGATCGCCGAGGTGACGTTCACCAGCCCGGACCGGGTCCGGGACGTGCTGCACAACTTCAACGCGGACGGCTTCGAGGCGCTCTACCCGAAGTACAAGGGTGGCCGACCGAGAACCTTCACCCTCCCGGAACGTCGGGAGATCAAGAAGCTTGCCAAGTCGAAGCCGGCCGAGCACGGCCTGCCGTTTTCGACCTGGAGCCTGGCCAAGCTGGCCGACTTCCTGGTCGCCGAGGGGGTGGTCGACGACATCAGCCATGAGGGCCTTCGGGTCCTGCTCCGCGAGGAGGGCGTCTCGTTTCAACGCGTGAAGACCTGGAAGACCTCACGTGACCCGGACTACGCGGCCAAGAAGGCCCGGGTCGAGCATCTCTACGCGATCGCCGACGGCGAGGTCATACCCGAGGAAGGCGAGCCCGAAGTCGTCTTCTGCATGGACGAGTTCGGGCCGCTCAACCTCCAGCCCCACCCCGGTCGGCAATGGACCGAACGTGGCGGCCGGCACAAGGATCCCGACCGCGAGCCCAGACCCCGCCGACGGGCGACCTACACTCGCCCGCACGGGGTCCGCCACCTGTTCGCTGCCTACGACCTCGGCAAGGACCAGCTTTACGGGCACATCAAGAAGACCAAGAACAGGTCGAAGTTCCTGGAGTTCTGCCGCTACCTGCGCTCGCTGCATCCGATGGACGTGCGCATTGCGATCGTCTGTGACAACTACTCCCCGCACCTGACGACGAAGCGGTGCCAAAGGGTCGCGACCTGGGCGGCGGCGAACAACGTGGAGATCGCCTACACCCCGACCAACAGCTCCTGGCTCAACCGGATCGAGGCCCAGTTCACCGCCCTGCGCTACTTCGCTCTCGATGGCACCGACCACGCCAGCCACAAGGAGCAGGGCAGCATGATCCGCCGCTACATCATCTGGCGGAACAAGCACGCCGCCGACGAACGCCTCCAAGAGGTGGTGAACAGGGCGAACGTTGCCTGACGCGGCACTAG
>NZ_JBICZH010000073.1:0-1366 GCF_043201995.1 Streptomyces sp. NPDC048258 | reverse complement strand
TTCAGAATGCCGCCCTGCGGAGACGCTGTCGGCCCCGTGAAACAATCCCTTCAGTCACAGGCTCAGGGGGGATGACGCCGTATGGAACGGGTTGGGGCTGCGAGAGACCTCGTGCTCGGTTACGTCCGCGCTCTGAACGCGATTGATGAGGCCATGAGGGTGGCGATCCCCTCGCTTGAGCGACTGGCGGACGTCGTCGGCCTGGCCCGTGCGCGCCGGATCAGCCGGAGTGATGACATCGGCACCTACTCCTACGAGGTTCATGGGGCAGGGTGCCGCTTCGTGAGCGACAACGGCACTGAGGTCGATGTGGACTTCGCAGCCGACGGGAGCGAAGTCTTCGACCTCTGGCGGCTGCGCGGGTACGGGCTGAGCCTGCCGGAGCCTCTTGACGTCACGGATCAGGACCTGCGGTCCGCGGTGCGGTCGCTGCAACCGCTTCTGAATGAGGTGCGGCCGGGATGGTTCAGCGTAGCCAACTGATCTTCTCAGGATGAGGTTCGTACGCGGCGGAGGCATATGAGGCTGCAGGCCAGTTCGAGCAGGCCCTGGTGGAGGTCGGCGCGTCGTTCGTAGCGGGTGCGGAGCCGTTTGAACTGGTGCAGCCAAGCGAAGGCGCGCTCGACCACCCAGCGCACTTTGCCCAGTCCGGAGCCGTGGGCGACACCGCGTCGGGCGATCATCGGCTTGATGCCTCGCTTCCACAGCAGGCGGCGGTACTTGTCGAAGTCGTAGCCCCGGTCCGCATACAGGCGCCGGGGCCTGCGGCGAGGACGTCCCCGAAGTCCACGGATCGACGGGATGGCGTCCAGCAGCGGCAGGAGCTGGGTGACATCGTGCCGGTTCCCGCCAGTCAGCGTGACGGCGAGCGGGGTTCCGTGGCGGTCGACGATCAGGTGGTGCTTGGAACCGGAACGGGCGCGGTCGACGGGCGAGGGGCCGACGTGATCCCCCCTTTGAGAGCCCGGACGTGCGACCCGTCCACGGAGCAGTCGTCCAGGTCCAGCAGGCCGGCCCGGCGCAGCTCGGCCAGCAAGGCCGTGTGCAGGCGTGGCCAGACGCCGGCCTCGGTCCAGTCCCGCAGCCGACGCCAGGCCGTCACACCGGAGCAGCCCACCGTCTCCGCGGGAACATCACGCCACGCGACACCCGTCCGCAGTACGTACATGACGCCGGCGAGGGCCACTCGGTCAGGAACGCGCAGCCGCCCGGGATAGCGGCGGCGCCGCTCAGGAGCGGGCGGCAGCAGCGGGGCCACCCGCTCCCACAGGTCGTCAGGAACAAGATCAGCACGCACTCCGGACACCCTGCCGACCAAGATCGTTGAGCGCAAGACCGCAGCTCGACTCATTCTGAAACGATCAGT
>NZ_JBICZH010000072.1:0-1407 GCF_043201995.1 Streptomyces sp. NPDC048258 | reverse complement strand
GATGGCGTCCCACGGAGTGGTGTAACAGATCTTGGCTGGGAAGTGCGCCGCTTGTGTGCCCTCGCGTGCATCGACTGCTGGTGAATGCTCCCTGAAACGGGGCAGGCCACCGTGCAACTGTCCTTGGTGAACTGCCAGTTCGTTCCAAGGGGGTGCCCGGTGGCCTTGTCCCAGCATGACCTACTTCGCCTGCTCGAGTCACTACGTTCAGCGGATGGTCTTGAACTCGTCCGCGAAGTCGCCGAAAGGCTGCTCCAGGAACTGATCGAGGCCGAGGCCACCGCCCGGATCGGTGCGGAGTGGGGCGAGCGGACCGACACCCGCACCACCTGGCGCAACGGGCACCGGGAGAAGACCGTGACCACGCAGGCCGGAGACCTGGAACTCGCGATCCCCAAGCTGCGGGCCGGGAGCTTCTTCCCCAGCCTGCTGGAACGCCGACGCCGCATCGACCAGGCGCTTTACGCGGTCGTCATGGAAGCCTACGTTCACGGGGTGTCGACCCGCTCGGTCGACGACCTGGTGAAAGCCCTCGGCTCGGATACCGGCATATCGAAGAGCGAGGTCTCCCGGATCTGCGCCGGCCTCGACGAACAGCTCGACGCGTTCAGGGCCCGTCCCCTTGATCACACCCGGTTTCCGTACGTCTTCCTCGACGCCACCTACGTCAAGGCCCGCGTCGACCATCAGATCGTGTCCCAGGCCGTCGTCATCGCGACCGGTGTCACCGAGGACGGCGGCCGTGAAGTCCTCGGTGTCATGGTCGGCGACAGCGAGACGGAGGCATTCTGGACCGAGTTTCTTCGCTCGCTGCGTGAACGCGGCCTGAACGGTGTCCGCCTGGTGATCTCCGACAGTCACAGCGGCCTGGTCAAAGCGATCCGCAAAGTCATGATCGGGGCCGGCTGGCAACGGTGCCGCGTTCACTTCGTGCGCAACGTGTTCTCCGTCATCCCGAAGGGGTCCGCGGAGATGGTCGCCGCCACGATCCGCACGGTCTTCGCCCAGCCCACCGCCGATGCGGTCCGGGCCCAGCTCGATACCGTCGCGGACATGCTCGGCCGCCAGTTCCCCAAGGTCAAGGAGATGCTGCTGGGGGCGAAGGCGGACCTGACCGCGTTCGCGGACTTCCCCAACCAGCATTGGAAGAAAATCCAGTCGACCAACCCGCTCGAACGTCTGAACCGGGAGATCAAACGACGATCAGATGTCGTCCAGGTCTTCCCGAACACCGCCGCCGTCACCCGCCTGGCCACGGCCGTCCTCGTCGAACTCCACGACGAGTGGATCGCCTTTCCCCGGCGCTACCTCTCCATCGAAAGCATGGACAACCTCTATTCAGACAACGCCACCTGCCTGCCCGGCACTGCCGAATGATCCGTTACACCACACCAAGGGACATGACCC
>NZ_JBICZH010000071.1:0-1759 GCF_043201995.1 Streptomyces sp. NPDC048258 | reverse complement strand
AGCTACCTCGCCGGCCTCCACCTCCGCGCCGCAATGATCTGGATCGACGACCTGCTGAAGACCGCCGAATGATCACGACATCACACAGGCCCTAGTCGGTAGTAGCTCCGGGGCCGAGGGCAGCGCGAGGAGCACGAGCAGCTGCTGCGGCTGGTCAATACAGCATGCTGATGTTGCCGTCGGGACGCGAGACGAAACATTTCTTCGCCTTGTCAGCATCTCGTCTCATCTACCACCGCCGGATCCGCAAAATGAGGTAAATCATTGCGCGTCGCCTTGCAATGCACATGATTTGGGTCAAGATATATCTGGTGCAGGCGCCGATGTCCTATCCCTATGGGCACTTCATGCTCGTCCAACCTATGATTGGATACCGAAATGGCTCATCAGAAGGCTAGTGAAGGCGGCGGAATCGTCTGGTGTCACGACAGCGGTACTGCCTGTATTACTTTTACGGACGAGTCGAAGGCTATGTCTCTTTTCGCTAGGGTCGATCAGAGTTCTCCCGTGTATGACGCGGCTCTCGATGAGCTGTCCCTCGATCTGAGCGGTCTAGTGGAGGAAACTCAGGCTGGAGAGCGAGGCGAGCAGGGCAAGGGTAGCGAACTGAAGATTGGATTCCTCGCGACGGGGTCAGGGTTCTTGCTCGTGCGGAAGAGAGTTGTAGGGAAAACGGAACGCCTCGAAGACCTGGTAGACATCCAAAGCCTCACCGACCTGGAGTCGATGACGAGCGATCAACTCGCCGCATATCTCCGCATTAATCTGGGAGTGACCGAGGAAAATGCTGCTGGGCAGTGGCGAAGGCATTACGTGTCAGAGGCCGGGCGTGAGGGGGGTCATGCGAGCGGCGTTATCCATTGTCGCGGTGCGGGGAAGAGTTGCTTCGTTACGCTTTCGGCAACGCAGGGTCAGGCGGTGGTCGGAAACTATTTTCCTACGGTAGGCCAGGATTCTCCCGTCTATGACCCTTCTCTTCATGAGCTCACTGTCAAGCTGAATTCCCGTCTCAATGAGGCGCAGGAGCAGAAAACGCACAGGGATCCAAGAGCGCAAATCGGCCTGGTTATCACCGGGCGTGGACTCCTTCCGGCGTGGAAAGTCGTGGACGATGGCGACTACGGAGATGACGCCGATTTTGTTGAGCTGGATGCGATGACTGACGCACAACGTGATCAATTTCTTCGGGTGCAGTCCTAAGGGTTGTCCCGTAAATGATCTCCGGATCGCCCTGGGCAGGGCTGGCCGCCGTGCAGCCTGCTCTCCTATCCGGCGAGGGCGAGGTTGTGCATCCGGGCGATGCCGAGCATGGCGTGGTGGACGCCATCGCCTTTGAGGCGACAGTCTCGGAGGATCTTCCAGGTCTTCATGCGGGCGAAGACATGCTCGACGCGGGCGCGGACCTGCTTGTGGGACTTGTTGTGTTCCTCTTTCCACGCAGGGAGCTCGGTCTGGCCGCGCTCCCTGCGGTGAGGGATAACGAGTCCGGTGCCCGGGTAGCCGCCGTCGGCGATCGTGAGTGTCCGGCCGACGGCGGCCTTGGCGCCGGACTCCTCCCACGCCTTGCAGTCGTTGCGGTTGCCAGCGAGCGGCCGGCCGACCACGACGACCAAGCGGGTGTCGTCATCGATGACGACCTGGTGGTTGGTGGAGTACCGGTAGTTCTAGGGCCTGTGTGATGTCGTGATCAGTTCCGGGATTCTGTCCTCTTCGCGGGGTGGAACCCGGTAGGACTGTGGTCGTGACACGCAGGCAACTC
>NZ_JBICZH010000070.1:0-2259 GCF_043201995.1 Streptomyces sp. NPDC048258 | reverse complement strand
CCCGCGGAGCGGGTACCTGAGCGCTGCGCGCTCAGGACTGAACGGGCTCGCTGCGCTCGCCCGAGAGAACCGCCTCGCTGCGCTCGGCGGGGGCTGCTTCGCAGCCCCTGGGGCCGGCCTTCGGCCGGGTGGCTCTCCGCTTCGCTCCGAGCCCAGTCCTGCGCTTCGCTCCGGCTTGGCTCCGGCTCCGCTTCGCTCTCCCGGAGCCAAGCCTGCTGCGCAGGCCCAGACCTCCCGCGCTCCGCACGGGAGGTGACCCCGCTTCACGGGTCCCTGGTCTTAGGTCCGCTGCGCTCCCCCATCCGGGCCCTTCCGGCTCCGCCTCCAGGGCCAAAGCCCACTCCGCGGGCCAGGCTGGCAGCAGTAGAGAGGTGGAACTGGGAGCTACGGGCTACGGCCTGTACTCGTGCCCATGCGTCGGGGAATTAAGCATGGCGGTCGCGTTATAGGAAGACCGGTCACTCGCGGCCTGCTCCCTGCGAGCCTGCTCGATCAACAGGCCCTCCGCGGTCTCCGTACGACGGTTTCCCCGGCGCAGCAAAGACCACACCATCCACAACGCCGCCAAACCCATCACGCCGAAGAACACACCGAGCTCGAACATGCGACCCCCATCACAAGAAGCTGGAACACAACCCTACCCAAGGGAATCGAACAACAACACCCGAAACGGATACCTCAGCGCTGAGGACCGAACGGGCTCGCTGCGCTCGGCCGGGGGACGCTGCACAGCCCAGGGCCGGCCCTGAAAGTCAGGGACCTGCGCTTCACTTCACCGGGAACGGGCCTGCTTCGCGGGTCAGGACTCCCCCGCCCCGCCCGGGAGGTACCCCGTTTCACTGGGTCCGGGCCTTCGGCTTCGCCTTCGCCTCCATGCCACGATCTCGCTAGCTGGCACCCTGGGCGTTCGTAACAGCTGTCAGATACCGCATCGCATCCGGGGCACACCCGACCAGCACCACTGCATCACCGTCGCGGCACTCCGCCACCTGCCAGCTGTGCTGCACCAACCGGGAATCCGCACGGCTTCTCGGCCGGACCCGAACCAACTCCAACCGCGCTACGGGAAGTGGACTTCGATGAAGGTCCCTGAACTCCGTCGGCGTGACATGAAGCGTGGAACCCGTAGCCCAGAGGAAGACCAACGCCTCATCCCGGCAGTACGGACGGTCACCAAGGACGCAGGCAACGAAACCCACCTCCGCCCCCTCCGTGAAACTCCGAGCCTTTCTGTTGGCCCTGCGCCTCTCATGACCCCACGTCAGCAGACTGCCAAAAACGAGATCCAGCAAGAAACCCAGCACGCGCAACCCCCTCAGCCCTCCAGCTGCAATCCAAACAGGCGCAACCAAAGACCACACTCCTCCCCAAGGAGGAGTGCAGGACACGGTCCTCTACGCGGACAGCCAGGAGGAGAGGTGGACGTCTCCCCTGCAAGCTCTCCCCAGCGGTGCTGAGTGATTCATTCTGGTACCCGGATAGACTCAGGAACACGGCCAAAGTGCCACACCAGCCGGACACCCCCGGGACATCAGGTAGCCGATACTGTCGTGGATCGGTGAAACTGCGCAGTGCTCACCCGACCTGGCCTGAACCACCCTCAGGACCCCTGTAACTTGCGGGTTTTACCGGACTTTTCAGTGACGCCGATCACTGACAACAGGTGACGCAACCACCTCCAGGATGTCGCGTCCCGCCAACATTCCCCGCCGCGACCGCAACCACCTGCCACCGCAGGCCGATCCGTGGGAATCCGCAACACCCTGTCCAGCAAGAACAGGACACCAGCGTGGTTGGCTCAGCCGACCTTGTGGGCGCGGCCGCCGAGGCGTCGCCCACAGGGCAGACCCGGGCGACGTCGGTGACGCGGCGGGCGCCGTGGACTGGGCAGCGCAGATACTCGGCCGGCTCGCTCAACTCGCCGTTGGCTCCAGCTGGTCGTCGACGGTGTAGATGCTCTGGACGAACCCGGCGCCGAGCGCGCGGGTCTCCCGGTGCACTAGGGCCTGTGTGATGTCGTGATCAGTTCCTGGGTTCTGTCCTCTCCGCGGGGCGGAATCCGGTAGGACTGTGGTCGTGACACGCAGGCAACTCACCAATGCCCAGTGGAAGTTCATCGAGCGGTACCTGCCGATCGGTAGGTACGGCCCGTACCCGGAGCGGTTGCGGGAGCAGTTCGAGGGTGTGATCTGGCGGTTCCGGTCCAGCGGCCAGTGGCGGGAGATGCCTGCCGAGTTCGGCCCCTGGGCCACCGTCTAC
>NZ_JBICZH010000069.1:0-2292 GCF_043201995.1 Streptomyces sp. NPDC048258 | reverse complement strand
CTTTCCTCCGGGCTTTCGTTCTGTTCTTGCGTTTCCGACTCTATCAGACTCTTTCGGGCCCGACTTCCTCGGTGCTTTCCAGGTCCTGCGCTTTCGCGCTTTCCCTTTCCGGCGATTCCGACTCTATCAGAAGTTCTCCACCGGATTTTCCCCGGCTTCGATTCCCGAATGAAGAGTCGAGTCCCCGCGCCGAATTGCATTCCTTGCGGGGTGGTGCTGCCGAGCTTGTCCAGCTCCAGGCAACTGCTCAACCCTACAACCATGCCCAGGAGGTGTCAAAACCGGGCCGGCCACCGGTCCGCACGTGTTGAAAGCCCAGGTGGGGAGGGCCTCCAGGGCTCGGGAGGCCACGCCCCGTCCCCGTGCGTGCGCCGCCATCCAGTAGCCGACGTCGGCGGACGGCCTGCCTTGTGTCCCTCTCCCACACGACGGTCGGAGAACCAGCGCGGGCCCGGCCGTCGACGCCGGCGCCTCGAGCACCACGTGTCCCCTCCCCCTCATCGCGGCATGGCACGGACCGCCTGGACCGCCCAGCCGAGTACCGGCGCCAGACTCTCCGGGGCCTCCCAGCCGTTGATCACTGCCAGCAGGCGGAAGTACTGCTCTCTGCGGGGATCGTTCATCCCCTCCAGCCGGGCCACCAGCCGTCGGCGGAGCTCCACGTCGTCCGGCAGGCCGAGGAGGTGTGCGTAATGAGCTGTGAGCGTGGACGCGATCTCTGCTCCCTGGGGCGACGACGGCCCGATGCCGGCTGCCAACGCGGGGGCGGCCTCGCCGCGGACCGTCGCGGCGAGATCCCGCCGGACCACCGTGACCTCGCCCGGGCCGCGCTCGGCGACCTGGTCCTCCCCATCCGCCGCACACTCGCGCGGAAGTCCGGATCCTGCGCGAGTTCGGCCGGCTCCACCCACGCCTGGACCTGTTCCGCCTCGGGATCCTCCGGTAGTTCCGGAGTCATGGAGCGCATGATCCCCTCCCACGGGGAGTCCGCGTCCAGACCTCCGAAGGCGGCTTCCAGGAACCCGCCGACCAACCGTCGGCGTTCCTCCTCTGACAGCTTGGCCAGCTTGTGCAAGAGGTTCATCTCCTCAGGGGCGGATCCCCGCTGCGCCACTGCCGTCAGCACGGCACGCCGCAACCGCAGGATGCGTATCTGGACGTCCAGGGCCTCGGCGTGCGCGGCGGCGACATCGGGAAGCGGAAGCTCCCGGTCGATGACCTTCCGGATGGTCGCCAGGTCGAGCCCGAGCTCACGGAGGGTCCGTACGAGGTCGAGGCGTGCGACGGCGTCGAGATCGTAGAGGCGGTAGCCGCCAGGACTACGGCCGGCGGGCACCACGAGTCCATAGTCGGAGTAGAACCGGACCGTCTTGACCGTGACACCCGAGAGCCGGGCCACGTCGCCGATCGGATAGAGGGGTTCGCCGTCCATGCGCCTACCTTGCAGCCTCCTCCCACGGGAGACTCAAGTGCGTCCGGGGACGCCGGCAGGCTGTCAGAGGTTGACGCGCTTCAGGTAGACCCGGCTCCGGTGCGGGATGGTCTGGTACCAGACCATCAGGTGCTCGTCTTCGTACGTACGCAGCCGCATGGGGTGCGGGTCCTCGTAAAGGCTGCCGTCCTTGGGGTCGATGGCCAGCGCCGCCAGGTCGACCAGGCCGTCCATCACGGCGCTGACGAGGTGCTGTTGCTCCGCCGGCATGTCGCCGAGCACCCACAGCCGGCTGGGATCGCATTCCCAGGCCCAGCCGCTGTCGTTCTCGACGCCTTCACCCCGCGGAGTCACTGACCGATCTCGCGCTGGGCCTCGGCCAGGATGCGGCTGCTCGTCTCCATCGCGGCCCGGAACTCCGACTCCGTGGACGCAGGATCTCCCGCGACACGTTCCGCCTCGTGGAGCGCCGCCGCCCGGGCCGGCCAGCGGTGGATCGCGACGTGCGTGGCCCACTTGATCAGGAAGAACCGCAGCGGGTTGATGGCCCCGGTCTCCGCTGCGCGGTCGAACGCCTCGTTGCATTCCTTGTCGAGCACGGCGAGGTTGGCCATGTCGATCCGGCGCACGGCGTCCCGCAGGGCTTCCCGCGTCATGGCCGGCTGAGGGATGAGGGGCCCGTCGTCTTCCAGCTGCTGTGCTGTCATCGCGTCCTCCAGAGGAACGCGGCCAGGATACCCAGCCGGCCCCCGCGATCTGGCGGTAAACGCAGAAAAGCCCCGCACCGGACCCCGAAGGGTCTGGTGCGGGGCTTCCGCAATGATTGTTCGGCGGCGTCCTACTCTCCCACAGGGTCCCCC
>NZ_JBICZH010000068.1:0-2415 GCF_043201995.1 Streptomyces sp. NPDC048258 | reverse complement strand
CGGGGCTCTCCGCTTCGCTCCGAGCCGTGGCCGGCCCTTCGGGCCGGGGGTCCTGCGCTTCGCTCCGGACCGGCTCTGATTCCGCTGCGCTCCATCAGAGCGGGCCTGCTACGCAGGCCCCAGGGACTCCCCGTGCTCCGCCCGGGGGGAGGTGACCCTGTTTCACAGGGCCCGGGCCTCCGGCCCGTTGGGCGGATCCGCTCTGCTCCCCCACCCAAGGTCACCTGAGAATCAGGTCCCTGAGTTGTCGACGAACCCCACGATATCGAGGTACTCGATTTTGGGTGGGACACCATAAATCCCCGTCACCTTGTCGACGATCTCCTCCGTGAAGAAGGCGCGGGCTTTCTCCTCGTCATCCCACACGTAGAAGTTCCTTGCCTGAACGCCGTCCTCGTCGAGCATGAAACTCTTGAAGCGAAGGCCGACCATGCCTTCGAACGGTTCTCGGAGTTCGCCAGCAATCTTTGCGATAGTTGAACGATCGAACTTGTCGGTCTGCGTGAAAGTCACGAGCACGCCGATCATCGGGCCTCCTACCGATCGAGTGATGCTAGCGGTGGATCCTAGTACACACGGCCGGAAATTCTGGTCGATAGGCCGCGAGTCGGAGATGTGGCTCATGGTCGGCGATGCGGGCCGGAGCACGTTGAGCTTTGCGCACGTGAACGCCTGCTCGAACGGGCGGGCGATTGAGTGATGCAAGGACGCCCGTCTTCCCCCATGTCCCGGCGGCCGGAAAACAGTCCTGCTCCCCGAGGGCTCGCTGATCTGGGAGAGACGACCTAATCCCCGCCTCGCTCCGCTCGCCCGGAAAGCGGCCTCAGCGGCCGTCAGGGGTCTGGTCGCTTCGTTCCCCGGAAAAGCCCCGCTGCGCGGGGCCAGTAGGCAAAGGAGCGCCGGGCTCAGACAACGTCCTGCACTTGAGGCCGTACCCAGGACGCTATCTCTGTCCCCTTGTTCTCGGGGCTCGCACTCCCGTGTGCTTCATTTTTTGTCATGGCTGGACTCTGGAAACCATATGTGGCACCGCACATGATGTCCGGCCGCGTCCGCCGCTGTCGGCGATCGGTGAAGCTGCACGCTGCTCAACCAACCTGCGCAACCAGGCCCCGAGCTCAAGACTCCACAGGTCAGACGGTTGGCGTCCCCCAACTATGCGCAGATCCAGTGAGCCAACACAGCCGCCAACCCGCTCAGCCAACCTGCACAACCCCAGGTCAGAAGCATGACGACTGCGCAGTTTCACGGACTGACAACGGCTCCAGTTGAGCCGCGCCCGGTTCCACGATGGAGCTCAAGCCCTCCCTACGTTGTTCTGCGGGACCGGGCGAGCCCTTCGTATGGTTGGCCCACCCAGGGGTGTCGGGTGTGGCTTTCAAGCTTCTGCCGCTTGTGGCTTCCAACGATTGGCCGCCCGACGCCCCACGACGACTCGGCTGCCAATTAGGAATTGCGAATGATCGCTCCGTAGGGAACCGACAGCGAGGTCGTCCGTGGGGCAGTTGTCCGCAACACATCGCACGGAGGCATGATGGCCGCGATCTGGGCCGGCATCGATGCAGGCAAGACCCACCACCATTGCGTCGCGATTGACGACAGCGGCCGCCGGCTGTTGTCTCGGCGAACTCCTTCAACTCCTCGCTGATGTCCTGGCCCTGGGCGACGAAGTGACCTGGGGCATCGACCTGGCCGACGGCGGTGCCGCCCTGGCCATCGCGATCCTCCTCAACCACGACCAGCCGGTCCGCTACATCTACGGCCGGGCCATCCACCGCGCCTCCGAGAGCTACCGCGGCGAAGGCAAGACCGACGCCAAGGACGCCGCGGTCATCGCCGACCAGGTCCGCATCAGGCGGGACCTGAACCCCTTACGCAGAGGCGACGAAACCGTCATCGACCTCAAGATCCTCACGGGCCGCCGCATGGACCTGGTCGCCGACCGCACCCGCACCGTCAACCGGCTCCGAGCCCAACTGTCCGGGATCTTCCCCGGCCTGGAACGGGCCCTGGACCTCACCAACACGGGCCCGCTGACCCTGCTGACCGGCTACCAGACCCCCGCAGCCATCCGCCGACTCGGCGCCAACCGCCTGGAGACCTGGCTCCGAAACCGCAAGGTCGTCCGCGCCGACCAGCTCGCCGAAACCGCGGTCCAGGCCGCCGAACGCCAGCACACCAGCCTGCCCGGCGAGAAGCTGACCGCCCAGATGGTGCACACGCTGGCGAATGAGGTGATGGCCCTCAACCGGCAGGTTGCCGAGCTCGACAAGCTCATCGAGGCCCGGTTTCGCGACCACCATCACTTCGAGGTGATCACTAGGGCCTGTGTGATGTCGTGATCAGCTGTGGGGTTTCGCCTACTTCGCGGGGCGGAATCCGGTAGGACATTGGTCGTGACGCATAGGCAACTCA
>NZ_JBICZH010000067.1:0-3144 GCF_043201995.1 Streptomyces sp. NPDC048258 | reverse complement strand
TCGGCGTCAGGCTGACCACGCTCCGCCCGGAGCAGGCCGACTACATCGGCGTCCCCGTCGAGGGCCCGTACAAGCCGGACCACTACCGCTACTGATCTCCCGCGGATCCGCAGCACCTCAGGCAGGCCCCCGGCACCTCCGCCGGGGGCCTGCCCCGTACCCAAGGATCGTCATGCCACGCGGCCGCTACTCCCTCCACGACCCGCACGACCACACCCCCCTCGGCGAGGAGCACTTCCACTGCGCCCCCGGCCCCTCCGGCTGGCGCTACGTCTCCCAGCTGACGGCCCCGAACGGCGACCACCGGGGCTCCGTCGACCTGGCCGTCGACGAACTGGGCCGCCCCATCCGCCTTGAAGTGAACGCCTCCAGCTGGCAGGTCCGCGGAGCCGCCATCGACGGCGTCACCTGGGTCCGTACCGACCCCACCGGCGCCGAGGCCACCGAGGGCAACGTCCACGCCCCCGGCTTCACCGGAACCTCACCGGCCTTCCTCATCGCGACGGCCCGCCTGCTGCGCCTGACCCCCGGCGCCCCCGCCACCCGGGTCCGGCTCCTCGCCCTCACCGACCCGGTACTGGCCCCGCGTACGGTCGACCAGGCCTGGGCCCTGCTGCGCCGCGAGGAGCACCCCACCGACAGCGGCCCGCTCCTGCTGGACGAGTACCAGGTCAGCGCACTGGACACGGGCGAAGTCCACACGGTCCACATCGCCGGCGACGTGGTCCTGTCCGCCCCGGGCATCGAACTGGAGCACCTGGAGACCCCGCCCTCGACCTTCGATGAGTAGCCCTCAGGACCTCAGGCGGGCGGCGCGAACCCGCCGGCGCGCGGCGGCACCGCGGGCGCGACGGGCGCGGCGGCCGGCGCGGGTGTGACGTACGGGCTCGGCACAGGGACGGGTACAGCTGCCGGCACCGGGACGGCCCCGGGCCCGGAAGCATGAGCGGGAACACGCGCGGGAACGGGGGCGAAGGCCCGGGCCGCGTCCCGTGACTGCCGCTCGTGCACCACGGCCATCAGGAACGCGGCGGCCGGCACCCCGACCGGCGGCGGAGCCCCCGTACGGGACACCAGATCGTCCGCGAGCCGCGCCGCCATCGCCGCGCCCACCTGCGGATCCAGCTGGTTCATCCGCGTCAGGTACTGGCGTATCGCCAGCCACAGTCCGTCCGGCACCGCCGACAGGTCCAGCCCGGAGAACCGGCCGGCCAGCCACGGCGGCGGCGGAGGCACCGGCATCACCCGCGCTCCCGGCACCCGCTCCCGGATCACCAGAGTTCCCGCGAAGACATCACCGAGCCGCCGCCCGCGCGCGGACACCAGCGAGGCGATGCACGCCACCGCCCCGAACGTGATGATCAGCTCGACGACCCCCATGGCCCCGCGCACCAGCGCGTGCCGGAACCGGATCGGCCCGCCGTCGTCCCGCACCACCCGCAGCCCGCACGCGAGCTTGCCCAGCGACCGCCCGTGACTGAGCGTCTCCACCGCGATCGGTACGCCGACCAGCAGCAGCACGAAACTCGCCACACCCACGGCCGCCTGCGCCGCGTCATCGAGCGAGGCGGTCGCGAAGGTCAGCCCGATCGAGAGGATCACGTACCCGGCGATGTACACGGTCAGGTCGAGCACGATCGCCAGCGCCCGGCTCGGCACCCTCGCCGGCCTCAACCCCAGGACGACCGCGTCCCCCGTCACCAGATCGCTCACCACAGCACCTTTCACCCGACCTGCCCCGCCCCGACATCATTCAGTCTGCCAAGCTGACCACACGAGGAATAGGCCGAAGCAGGGGCACTGGGGCAGGGGAGCGGCAACCGGATGGATCTCGACGTCTTCGTGACGGCACACCGCGCGGAATGGGACCGCCTGGAGCAGCTCCTGGGCCGCGGCCGCAAGCTCACCGGCGCCGAGGCCGACGAGCTCGTCGCCCTCTACCAGCGCACCTCCACCCATCTCTCCCTCGTGCAGTCCAGCGCCCCCGACCCCATGCTCACCGGCCGGCTGACGCAGCTGGTCGCGCGGGCCCGGGCCACAGTGACGGGCACCCGTCGCGCCGGCTGGCGCGACGCGGTCCTCTTCTTCACCGTGGGCTTCCCGGCCGCGGTCTACCGCAGCCGGCGCTGGTGGATACCGACCGCCCTGCTCTCCACGGCGATCGGCGTGCTCATCGGCTGGTGGATCGCCACGCACCCCGAGGTCCAGGGCGCCATCGCGGCCCCCGAGGACCTCAAGGCCCTCACGAAGCCGGGCGGCGAGTACGAGACGTACTACTCCAGCCACCCCGCGAGCTCCTTCGCCGCCCAGGTGTGGACGAACAATGCCCAGGCGGCCGCGGTCTGCCTGGTGCTGGGCGCGTTCCTGGGGATCCCGGTGCTCTGGATCCTCTTCCTGAACATGCTCAACCTCGGCGTCGGGATCGGCCTCATGGCCTCCGCCGGCCGCCTCGACGTCTTCCTCGGCCTGATCCTCCCGCACGGCCTGCTCGAACTGACGGCGGTCTTCGTCGCCGCGGGCACGGGCCTGCGCCTGGGCTGGTCGGTCGTCGACCCGGGCCCCCGCACCCGCCGCGCTGCCCTCGCCGAACAGGGCCGCGCCGCCCTCGGCATGGCCATCGGCCTCGCGGTGGTCCTCTTCGTGTCAGGCCTGATCGAAGGCTTCGTGACCCCGTCGGGCCTCCCCACCTGGGCCCGCATCACCATCGGCGTCGTCGCCGAAGCCGTCTTCCTGCTCTACGTCTACGCCCTGGGCGGCAGGGCCTCCCGCGCCGGAGAGATGGGCGACGTGGAGGCCGCCGACCGCACGGCGACGCTCCCCACCGCGGCCTGATGTGCGTACAGGCCTGCTGAGCTGCTAGTCTCCTCGTCGTCCCGGAAGGGCTGTTGACACAGCCGGACCGGGGAGGTAGATTCGAACGGTTGCCTCGGACTGGACAAGTTCGATGGCGAGGGTTTACAATGGACCTCACCCACAGGAAATGAATTCCCAGTGGGCACAGCCGTCTCTTCATTCAGAAATTTGAAGCCGGGAAATCCGGTGGAAAACTTCTGATAGAGTCGGAATCGCCGGAAAGGGAAAGCGTGAAAGCGCAGGACCTGGAAAGCACCGAGGAAGTCGGGCCCGAAAGAGTCTGATAGAGTC
>NZ_JBICZH010000066.1:0-3314 GCF_043201995.1 Streptomyces sp. NPDC048258 | reverse complement strand
GGCCGGAGTCCTCCGCTTCGCTGCGGACAGTTGGGTTCCGCTGCGCTCCACCCGAACAGGGTCCGCTCCGCGGACGAGTCCGAACTTGCCCGGGAGGTGACCCCGTTTCAAGGCGCCAAACCAAGGCCGACCCTTCAGGCCCTCCGCTTCGATGCACCGGAGCTGACCTCGTTTCACTCGGTCCGCGCCCTCCACGCGTTAGGGCCGGCGCTTCGCTTCGGCTCCTGCTGGGCTCCGCCCAGGTGGTTTCGGTTCACCCGGAACGGGTCTGCTTCGCAGACTAGGGAACTCCCTCGCTTCGCTCGGGAGGGGACCCCGTTTCACGGGGTCCGGGCCTTCGGCCCGTTGGGGCGGGTCCGCTTCACTCCCCCACCTGGGCACCTCCGGCTTCACCTTCCGTGCCTTGGGCTCGCCCGCTACGTGGGCCAGGCTGGCAGGAGTGGACGGTGCTCGTTGGGGAGCCTGGTCAAGCCGGCGGGGCTGTCTCCCCGGGTGCCAGGTTCTGGAGTCGCTCAAACACCTTTGTGGGGAAACCCTCCCCTGTCCTTGCCAGGTAACCGTCTTCTCCGTACTCGGAGAGGATCCGCGCTGCCATGTCACGGGTGGCCGTGACGAAGTCGTGTGTCCGTACACGCTGCGCCCATGTCTGTTTCCCACCAGACCAGTCCTCGCCCGAGACCACGTATGGCATAGGAAGCACGAAGAGTCACCTCCTGGCCCGCCACGCTCCATCGCCAGATGCCGGAACTTCCGGGCTTCCAAAGCATGTTCTGAGCGCGCTCAACTGTCACCCGAACCTCCGTCATATGGCCAAGGACTGCTCCCGCGGACCCCGCCCGCCTGACTCCGCAAACTCCCCGGCCCTCCCGTTTTTTCACGGGTGCGGGCCCCCTGGCCCGATAGGCGGGACCGTTGCGGCCCCACCCCGGCCTGCCAGCTCCGCCTACAGGACCAGGGTCCGCTCACTCGGGCCAGGGCCGGCAGCAGCTGGGCTGACCGGCGTGAACCGGTCCAGCAGGCGGATGGCCATGTCGTGGTTGTAGTAGCGGGCCAGTTCTAGAGGGGTCTCGCCACGGGGCGTCGCCGTCGGATCTGCGCCATAGGCCAGAAGAATCGCTGTAAGAGCCGAATCGATCGGACCACCCGACTGAAGTGCCCCGTCCCCCTCCACATCAATGGCGTGAAGGAGAAGCGTCAACCCACAACAGACCTCCTCAGGATCCGCTCCTCCGTCAAGAAGACGAGTCAGCGCCGCGTGGTCACCCGACTCGACCGCCTGATGGGCAGGAGTCCACGGGCTCTCAATCATTCGGACTCCCAAGCAGGCGGGCGTACGAGCGACTCTCGCATTACGGCCTGTACTCATTCCTTGTTGACAAGGCTTCCGGTGGCCGGCCGGGTGAACGCGGCCAGTGCCGAGAGCATGAAGAGCACCGAACCGAACTGATTCACGGCGACGCCCCACCAGCCGAGGCTGCGCGAGCGGACGCAGGGCCGGGACCGATGGCAGATCTCGACGAACGCAAGATGCCCCGAAACCAGGAACAGCACGCATCCGATCACGTCGGGAGTCCAGATCAGCCGGTTGGTCTGCTGGACGGTGAGCCCCTGCAGGAAGGAGTCCAGCAGATTGACGGCGAACACGAGCGTCCCTACGAACAGTACAAACGTGCTCAGCCAGTCCAGGCGCATCGGCTCGTACCCCCACCACCTCCAGCCGGCCGTGACCAGTGGACCGCCCCCTTGGGAGTGGCGAGGCGCGTTCAGCGCTTGCAAGAGCGAGGCGTAACCCCCGATGTTGAAGAACAGGCCCCCCGCGAAGTAGACCGAGGCACTCTCGACCGCGTCGCCCGAGCCGAACTGCGCGACGGCGGCGCCGAGAGCGAAGAGTGCTCCGCCGATGACGAACGCACCCGAGGCGACGGCATTGAGCCTTCGAAGGCGGCCGAGGGCCTCGGCATCGGCAGCGGAGGACGTGCCGACCGTGCCTCCCGGACCGCGGACCGACAGCGCCCCACGCCTACGCGCGAGCCGTGACTCCCATACCACCGTTTCCCCTTCGGGGCGGTGCCACGTGAGCCGGGTAGTGAACGGTCCTGCACCTTCGGCGCGCTGCTCAGGCTGTCCCACAGCCCGAGCCTAGACCCGCGGGCAATTCCGAACGGAGAGCGAAACGTACCTCTCATCCCCGGGCGTTCGCATCCTTGCCCTGCCAGGACCCCTCACCGTGCCGCAACTGCATCCCCGCCGCCGACCGCCTGTGCCGCAGCAGAACGGACCAGGTAGGACTTGGCGGTCAACCCTAGGTTCCTGTCGAGTACACCGAAAGCATGCTTCATTCTGGACTATGGATAGAGATCGGGATCCAAGGCCCCCTCCTGACCAGCGGGCCCGGCCGACGTCGCGGAGCGCGGCCACGCCGGTGGCCACCGTATCCGGCGACGGGTGCGGCGCGCTTGAGGTTGAGGCGGGCGAGGCGGACGTGGCGCTCCGTAGACGTGTGCGGCGCGGCGCGGTCTGAAGCGGGATCGCCGGCGCGGTGGGCGTCGTGCCGATCGCCATTGAGGGTACGGAGCACTGGCCCTGGTGGCTCAACCTGACGATCTGCCTCGCCCTGGGCCTCTTGGGAGCCTTTGGCGGGGCGGTGACCGCGCACCGGGACAGGGTCAAGGCCGAGGTCTGAAGGGACAAGCTCGATGCGGGCGAGACGGAACTGAGCCAGTACCGGCGGTGGGGCGGGAGCTTGCAGCGGCGGTCACCCTCGGCGCGCCGAACCCGCCACCGGTCAAGACCCGTGACGCGCGTCCAGTGCACATCACACGACGCTCACCACCTTCTGTCCCGACCGGCGGAACTGCGCTGCACCCAACGAACCTGCGCAACTCCACGCGCACCGCGAGACGCAGCAAGCCCCACAGTCAGCACTTCGCTCTTCATCAGCAGAAGCCGAACCCCCGCGCGGCTCCACCGCCGTCTCGGGGCTGGAGCTGATGACCGCGCTGCGCCCGCGGACCCGGGCCGTGAAGAACGAGACCACTGGGGAATGGGAGTCCGGCTAATCCCCGGGCTCGTTGAAGGCGCGCCGCCGGATCCGAAGCCTAGAGCCCCCGTGGCTTAGACGTTTACGGCTTGGGAAGGCCGGTCAGGGGGTTGGTGATCATCGGCCGGGGCGGCGGCACGCAGCGCCGCCTCAACCTGGCGGTTGCTGGTCATGGTCGACGTGACGGCCGTCATCGCCAGGAGGAGGCCGGCGGCGGCGTAGAGCGGGGTGCGGATGTCGTACGTGGTGGCCAGCCAGCCGCCGAGGAAGGCCC
>NZ_JBICZH010000065.1:0-3518 GCF_043201995.1 Streptomyces sp. NPDC048258 | reverse complement strand
GCCGGGTCTCCTCATCCCCCAGGGCCCACAGGAGGTAGATCGTCGGCTGCGGCCGGAAAACGAAGTCGAAGCCGACGACCTTCACCCGCCGCCCCAGCGCCCCGGCCCGCCGCGCCACCTTCGGTGAGTCCCCCGCGGCAAGCCGTTCGGCCACGAGCCGCTCGGCGTCCGGGTGCCGGCCTCCCTCACCGAAGAGGTTGCGCAGCTGCTCCTCGGTGACCTCCTCCCCCGCCACCAGCCCGAGAGCCCCGAGTCCGCGGCCCATCCAGCGACCGGCCGGGACACCCGCCTGCTCCTGGGCCTTCCTCAGCGGCGTCCGGGCCCGGCGGCGGCCGTCACCGACGACGGTCTCGCGCGTGTAGTAGCGGTGCATCTGGCCCCTCTTGATGATCCTCGCGTCCACCATGCAGACCAGGCCACACCGTCCTGACCTGCAACGAAAGAGCCGACGGCGAGACAGCCCGCCAGGCGGGACCACTGGGCGAACTTTCTTCCCGACTGCCCGCGAGGCGGGAAGCTGCGCCGGCGCCAGTAGCCAATGTCATCGCTCTCCGGGCCCGGCCCCCGCACCCCGGTAACCACCGATCCGGTCACCACCCACCGGACCCGACGCACCGGTGAGTCACCAATCCACTCACCACTGCCAGGCCGCACTCACCGGTGACTCACCATGCCGAACCCCAATGAACGCGGTCGCGCACGACCCAGCACACCGGTGACCTGAGTTCACCGCACAGGCCTTCCGTACTCCGCCCTCCGGCACCTCGCCGGGGGCTTCGTGCTGCCTGGAAGCGACTTCGCGCCGACCTTCGAGACGGTCCCCTGCTTCACCGCCGACCTCCAGCACCTCACCCCTGCCCAGCGCCGGCGCCGCCGCGTCGTCCTGGAAGCTTCCCCGACCTGCGCACAAGAGCAGCCGGTCGCGGAGGCCGCCCAGCAGAGCAATGTCCGCCCCATCGCCACGAACAACCCTCGCCATGCATGCCTGCCCCACAGGGGCTTGCCCAGGTCGCCTTGGGCTCCGGCTTCCACAGCGAGCGGGCGAAGCGCGGCTCGCAGGGCTACCGGTGCGGGGGCAGTGGCGACGCCCGAGAACCGACCCAGCCAGGCTGGATTACCCGTGCCGGACCCTGGGAAACAGTTCTATGCTCGCTGTGCCGAGCCGTGTGCAGGCATCTGGCACAGGCCGTGGGCCGCGCTCCAGGAACTGACCAAAAGCCGAGGGGTTTTAAAAAAAATCCCTCGGTTTTTCGCCTAAAGCGAAAAGGGCTTGCCTGGGCAATCTGCCGCCACAAGCCAGGCAGCGCCGACCGAGGGGACTCAACTACCCCAGCAAGGGCATGAGGTGCGGATTCGTTTGCACTCACGCTCCCGGACCCAAAGGGCCCCTCGGTGAACCTCTACATCGCCCCGGTGAACGCACTGATTTTCCTGATCGCATGCCTCATGGGATTCATCGTCTATCGCCGCACGAGGCAGCACCACCGCAGCACAAGGCAGCATCCACGGCACAGGCGACTTGGCCACAGCCATCACAGTCGCAGCCGCTGTAGTGCTGGTCCTGGCCTTCCTCTTGGGCGTCGTCGACGGAAAGGAGGTCAATAGCGAGGGCCCCAGGCACCCCGCAACCACTTCACCATCAGTCTCCGCCCATCCCTGATAACCGCACCGTGGTGCGCTCAGCGGTCGGCTTCCCGGTCGTGTCGCGATCCCGGCTGCTGGGGTGGTGCGCCCGCTGGTCGTTCTCCCGCACCGGGTGCGGTGCGGGACCGTCCTTGCCCGAGCACATCCGCCGGGGCGGCGGGCGAGTTGCGTTCCCGTCTCGGCTCCCGACTCGCCTGACCCCGGCTCCGTGCCGTCCGGCTACAGCGCCGCCGGCTCGTAGACGACCGTGGTGGCCGGGCAGTCCTCCGCGATCCCAAGGAGGGCCTGGCGCTCGGCCTCATCGACGGCCAGCTCCCAGCGCAGCTTCGTGCCCACCCATGCCGCAGCGTAGGTGCAGTCGGGCAGCCTCTCCGCCGGATCCTTGTCACTCTTGCTCCGGTTGGAGACTGCGGAGACCGCGATCAGCGTGTCCGGGGACGCCTGGTCGTTCGCGTACGCCTCACGACGGGCGGCCGTCCACGGCGACTGTTCAGCTGGCGGGGAGCGTCATTGCAAACGTGCGCTATTCCTCCAGCCCTGCCCGTAGCGCCTGGGATGGTGGACGCTCTGCGCCTGGTGTCGCGTTGCGCTGAGGCGTGGATGGTGCTGAGCGGGCGAGGGTGCCTACGCTGGCCTGCTGGACTACTGTCCGAGGGCTTCGAGCCAGGCTGCCACTTCCAGAGATCGTCGTAGATCGGCTTCGAAGGCCATTGGGTTGGCCTCGGCCAGCACACGGCGGATCCCGATGGTCTCCTCGATGGCGGCCAGACCCTCCTCCCGCCGCCCGACCTCACCGAGATCGACGGCCAGGTTGTTCAGGGCCATGGCGAGGTCGGGCAGGTAGGCGTCGGGATTGGCCTCGGCCAGCCCGCGGTAGTGGCTGGTGGCCTCCTCGACTGCGGCCAGGCCCTCGTCCCGTCGGCCCGCCTCACTCAGCCGGTTGGACAGGTTGTTCAGGGCCATGGCGAGGTCGGGCAGGTAGGCGTCGGGGTTGGCTTCGACCAGCCCGCGGCGGATCCCGGTGGCCTCCTCGACTGCGGCCAAACCTTCCTCCTGTCGGCCCACTTCACTCAACAGGTTGGACAGGTTGTTCAAGGCTCCGGCGAGGTCGGGCAGGTAGGCGTCGGGATTGGCCTCGGCCAGCCCGCGGTAGTGGCTGGTGGCTTCCTCGATGGCGGCCAGACCCTCCTCCATGCGCCCCGTCTCACCCAGCCGGAGGGACATGTTGTTCAAGGCTCCGGCGAGGTTGGGCAGGTAGGCGTCGGGGTTGGCCTCGGCTAAGGGCTGTCCCGTAACTGCGGGAGCGTGAGTCACGGCCCCGGCTTCGCGGAGGTCAGAGGAAGAGAAGTTCGACGTCCTTCGCCACGCAGAGCCGCAGAACGACCGTCAGCTGTTGGGCCGCATCGATGTGTGCCCGAGGAACGTCGGCCTCGTTCGGCCACCGCTCGACGATCGCCTCCAGCCGGGGCAGGAGCGCGGCGCACTCGATGGGCGATAGCTCGCCTCCGCCGTCATCCGGGCGATCGAGGAGCGGTTCGAGCGAGGTGGAGACGTCACTCCAGGGGCGCTCTCCGCCGAAGCCCCACATCTCGGAGAGAGTGAAGCCTTCGGCTCGCGCCAGCTGTCGCCGGAACGCGGCGAAGCCGCTGTAGGACCAGGCGACGTCGGGACTGCTGGTGTCTCCGTCTCCCGGGAACAGAGTCAGCCCCATGTCGTTCTCCCTCTTTACCGTCGAATAGGCAAAGGATCAGTCGAAACCAGCGACATCTGCAACTGAGATGTGAGGTTGATCCGCGGGAGTGGACACCGGGTTTCATGCGACGAGTGACAGCGTACGTGGTGTGATCAGCTGTTGTTCGAACTCTGCTGGCGTG
>NZ_JBICZH010000064.1:0-3957 GCF_043201995.1 Streptomyces sp. NPDC048258 | reverse complement strand
AACTCTTCCGGATAAGGCTTGGGCACAGCGACATCCTTCCCACCTGCCCCACAAGGCAAGCCAGTTCAGATGTCACCCGATCGTGCGGCAGACCCCTTCCTTTGCCTCGCGGCTTGAGGACTGTCTCGCCATCGATTCCAGCTGTACGTCGTCCAGTGCTCGTCTGCGTCACCCGCTTCACGCTCTGGAGCGTGTTTGAGTGCGAGCGCAGCATGAGCTTCTGCAGGTTTCGGACCCTTTTCAGGTTCCCTTGTTGCGCAGCCTTGAAGATCCTCTGCCGAAGCCGCTTTACGTTGCGCTCCGTCTTGACCCAGTCGATGCTGTGCCAGTAGGAGGCGTCGTCCGAGGTTCCGTTCCCCGGGGCCGACTTCTCGGTTCCCTCCGCCTGCGCTTCGGCATCCAATTTGCCACCTCCGGTATCTAACTTGCGCCTCAGTTATTGCCGATTCGCTGATTGTCTTCAAAGGCCCACCTGACCCGCGTGGGCTCCCTTTCGGGCCAGACATTGAGTCCGTATCTGCCGGGTTATGCGTGGCGGGTGAGACCCCGGGCTCCACGTTTTCCCCTGAGCTTTCGCTCCAGCAGCATTCGCTTCTCGGGTCATCCTGCTCCCGCAAGGGGTTTCGGCCTTCGTTGCCTCCGGCTTACCAGCTTCCGCTGGACCCTTACGGGGTTGTCGTGTTCCACTCCTGTCAGTTACGTCCGAAGGAGGACGCCTCGTATACCCCGGGACCGATGGTGATCGTGCCCTTCTAACTACGGAAGAAGGGCCATTCGGATGCTTTCCAGCTCCAGGTCCTCTTTCGTGTCGCCGACAACGGACCATTGCGACACAGCACTCTGACGGGGCCTCATCGGAGGTTCACTTTCGTTCGCCCTTTCCAGACTTCCCCTCTGCCTGTTTTCCGCGATGGCCCGCGGCGCCTTGGGCTTTCTGGGTCAGTCGGCTTAGCACAGTCCCGTTACCAGGACTGCACCCGACTTAGGGGATCGGCCTGTTGATCACTTGGCCGAGGGCGACCCATTCCTCTAGGGTCGCCTGCTGATCAAGAGCGACTTCACGCCGCACCGCAGTACGACCACCAGGCACCGCCGGTCAGCGCGCAGCCCGGCTCGACCTCCGGCGCCTCCACAGCCTCTTGAATCAGCACCTCCATCCTCGTGTTGCAGCCGTCCGAGGGGTTCGCGCCGGCATTCCAGTGCCGGAAGCTCGCCACCACCCGAGCCCACGCCGAACAACAAGCCGCACGCTGGGTGATCGTCGTTCCCGAGAGCGTGGACACGTCGGAGTCTCCGTCGGTCAGCGCTCTCGGATTCGCCACCACCACCAACGGCCCGCCGTCCATTCACTCACCGGGCCAGGGTCCGGCAGAGTCCGACGCTCGAACTCGTCATCTATTCGCTGCACCAGCAGGGCGCCTGGTACCTCCCTGCCGGTACTTAGCCGGTCGGTCCTGAGAAAGGAACCCGACTGGCCCGGACGTGACCGGCTGACCCCTCACCCCACCCCCGAGGTCCAAGCACGCCCCCTGCCCTCGGGGCCGCCGGCACATGCGCCGAGCGCCTGAGGGCTCGGGGGTGGTGCTTGTCGACCAGGCGTGGGTTTCTACGATCACAGGCATGCGTCATTCCTTCCTTCACCGCGGCCGTCGTTTGTCCTACCTCGATTTCGGTGGGCCCGGCCAGCCCGTGTTGGCCCTGCACGGGCACTACAACGAGGCCGCCGCGTTCGCTCCCTTGGCCGCCGCACTCTCCCCGGATTGGCGGGTGTTGGCGCTGGACCAGCGCGGGCACGGGGAATCCGATCGCGCCGACTCCTACGGCCGGGACGACTACGTCGAGGACGTGGCCGCCTTCCACGACCACCTCGGGCTCGGCCCACTGCCGGTGGTGGGGCACTCCCTCGGCGGGGTCAACGCCTACCAATACGCCGCCCGACACCCCGAACACGTCGCCGTCCTGGTCGTCGAGGACATCGGCGCTGTCGTCGACATCGACACCGCCTTCACCCGCCGCCTGCCCGGACCACAACCCACCCGTGAGGCACTGGCCCAAGCACTCGGAACCGCCGCACCCTACCTGGAGTGTTCCTTCCGCAAGAAGGACGACGGGTGGGGATTCTCCTTTGACATCGACGACACCATCGCCTCCCAACAAGCCCTCACCGGCGACCACTGGGCCGACTGGACCACCCTGACCTGTCCGACCCTCCTCGTCCACGGAACCCACAGCGACGAGATCACCCCCGACCACGCCCGCGAGATGCACGCCCGCCACCCAGGCCCCGTCCACCGCGTCGAACTCGCAACCGGACACGTCGTCCACCACGACGCCCCAGACGACTTCGCAAACGCCCTCCGCACCTTCCTCACCACCTGACGCCAACGCACAACACCCCGGGGCCGAAGCACGACATCCGTGT
This sequence comes from Streptomyces sp. NPDC048258, assembly GCF_043201995.1. Taxonomy (NCBI): domain Bacteria; kingdom Bacillati; phylum Actinomycetota; class Actinomycetes; order Kitasatosporales; family Streptomycetaceae; genus Streptomyces; species Streptomyces sp. NPDC048258. Next base: position 1,535 of record NZ_JBICZH010000064.1, on the reverse strand, counting down.
GTTCGGCTGGGCCCGTCCCGAACCGGGAACATCGTCGACCGTAACGTCCGGGCGCAGCGGCTTGAAGCGCGCCGGGTGCCGGTAAACACCGCCCCGGTCGACGGCCGTGTCGGCGCTGATCTCCGCGACGAGCTCGGGGGCCGGTGATGGCGACCGATGACCGCTTTGGTGGTGATCCGGCGGCGGAGTTGTACCTTCTCTGCGCCAACGTCGGGTCAGGTCAGCTCAACGAATCGGTGGACGCGAAAGGACGTCAGGTGGTCTGGTTCGATGCTTGCCGAGTCCACCCTGTAGCGGCCAGCGCCGAGTCCGAGAACGGTGCAGTCCGTGAGTGTCCCGGCTTCCGTGCCGAAGTAGGCGGCGTCGAACATGACGAGCTTGCCAGTGGTGCTCAGCACAGGTCCTGCGTCCCACTCGGCGGTGGGAAGCCTGGCCAGGATGATGTCAGCGACACCTTCCTCGCTCTCCGCGTAACACCAGCGGACAAGGACTCGGTGCTCGGGAAGATAGGTGGTGGAGAGCGGTTCGTCCCCGAGGACGAGTGCCTCGGCTCCGCCAGGAAGTTCGAGCACTCCAACGAGGTCCATCACCTCGCAGGCTCGGTCGTAGTCGCCCTCCGTTCCCGACCAGTGCGACAGCGCGGCGTGCGGCACCACGATGAACGGGCCGCCCTCCGTCTCCAGCCACGTCAACGACATGACGCCTCCAGCTTCAAGATCTCGGTTCTGTCCGGCAGCGTATGTGCCGGTCGGACAGGGCGGCCTCGTGCCTGTGGTGGTCGGGGGTGCACGGGGACGGGCATCGAGGAGGTCGCCACGTGGTCTGAGGGCTTCCAGTCGGGCGCGGCGTTGCCGGTAGGGATAGTTCAGCAGCTCGGTCATGTCCTGCTGCAGGATGTCGAAGGCGATGAAGAACGCGGGGAGGGACGTTACGAGCCCACGCGCGCTGCGGCCGCGGGCGGCAGCGCGGCGCTGCTCCCTCGAACGACAACCGGCCCGCTTGCGGATCCCAGACGACGAGCTCCCCGTCGAGCACCAGACCGTCCGGCAGCTGCTCGGCGGCGACGGCGAGATCAGGGAAGGAGTCCTGGACCATCGAGCCCTGCCGGGTCTGCACCAGCAGCTGGCCGCCCAGCCCGGTGGAGGGCAACAGGAGCGCCGGACAACCGTCGATCTTCTGCTCAACGCCCGGTCGCCCAGCACGCCGGGGACCGGCACCGACCCCACAGCCTGCGCCGGCACCGGCTCCACCGGCGGCCGCAACGTCACCCCGGGTCCTCCTCACGATCGCCCCCTCTTCCAGGGTCCCCTGCCTGCTGACCAACGGGCGCCGCGATCACCCCTCCCGGAGAGGGAAACCTGACCGGGCAACCCCTGGAAGGGCCCACACTCGGGAGAAGGGCGGCCGAAATTGCCAACTAACCAGATCAGATGTCCTCTAACTGATCGTTTCAGAATGAGTCGAGCTGCGGTCTTGCGCTCAACGATCTTGGTCGGCAGGGTGTCCGGAGTGCGTGCTGATCTTGTTCCTGACGA
>NZ_JBICZH010000063.1:0-4023 GCF_043201995.1 Streptomyces sp. NPDC048258 | reverse complement strand
GTTGCCTGCGTGTCACGACCACAGTCCTACCGGATTCCAACCTGCGAACAGGACAGAACCCAGGAACTGATCACGACATCACACAGGCCCTAGTGCCGCATCAGACAACGTTCGCCCCGTTGTGACGCGCCGTCCGGGTACAGGCCCGGACGGCGCGCGTCGGCCATGCTGTCCTGGTGGCTGAACGGGTGCGGGTGCGGGAGATTGACGACGATGAGGGCCAGAGGCTGCTGCGGATCATTCGCCGGGGCAACCGGGTCGGTGGTGACCTGGCGGCGTGCCCAGGTGGTGCTGTTGTCCGCGCAGGGGAATGTCCGTCGCCAAGGTCGCGACGGTGACGTTCACCAGCCCGGATCGGGTCCGCGACGTCCTGCACAACTTCAATACCGACGGTTTCGACTGCGGAGAACCGCACGGGGGCTCGCGGGTCCGAGGTGACGGGCACCGCCTGACGCGACGTCGACACCATCGGTGAGGGAAGCGGCGGCCTTCGGCAGTTTGCGCCGAACAGCAGCCCTCGGGCCAGCTCCGGGGTGGGCAGACCGGGTGACAGATGTCCTGGACGTGGTCAGTGGTCGTCGTTGAGCCAGTCGCCCGGGATCAGGTCACGAACGCGGTCGAGGTCTCCTGCCGTCCGGCCACGGGCCAGGACGCCCATGCCCTCGTCGTCGCGGCCTCCCGCGGCTGCTGCCAGAAGGCGCAGGACTCGATGTCACACCCTGCGTATAGCGTCTGGGTTACTGGCATGAGGTGAGGGGTTTTCGGGTGGGGAACATCGAGTTGGCCGCGCTTGCGTCCACGTACCGTCTGGCGGAGCCGTCGACGGCCGACGTGTTGGTCCGGCGTCTGCGGGGTGAGACGCTCGATCTCCTGCGTCACTGGTGGCCCCTGCCCCGGCGCCTCGTGGACGCGGTACTCGCCTCCGGCGACCGTGAATTGCAGGTGACGCTGGCGCGGAACGCGACGCCCGGTCAGAGTCTGCGCCTGGCGCGGCTGGGCGATCCCGAGGTGGGCCGTGCGCTGTATGAGGCCGAGCGGTGGTCCCGTAGATGCGGGGACAGCATACGGGCGGCCGTACTGATGGCCGCGGACCCGTCCGACCGGGCATGGCGGGCGCCGGGCGGGCTGGTCGACGAACTGCTCGGCGAGACCTGGTTTGCGCAACTCTCTCCGGCACTCTGCGCGCCCTTCCCCGAGCTGGTGCTGCATGCCCTGCGTCACTGCGGTCACGACGCACCGCTGCCGATGGTGCTGCGAGCCGCTCGCACCCTGCTCGAGCACGGCGGCCCGGAGCAGCTGGCGGCACTGGCCGCACTCGCCGAGGCGGAGGGCGGGCTGAGCCACCCGGGCCTCGCCGCCCTGCTGCGCCGCGCTGCGGCGGCGCCCGATCCCGGTGCGCTCCTCGACGGCGACATCTCGCCCACCGACGAACTGATGTACTTCGTCCGTCTCCACAGCGGCTGGAAGATACCGGCAGGGGTCCTTCCGGACTGGGATCTGGTCCGCGCCGAGCACGGCAGGCGCCCTTTCGACGCCTCCGCGGTCATGGATCTCAACCAGTTGCCGGGCTGCCCGCAGGAACTGGCCGTCGAGGGATTGCGTGCGGATCCCCGGACGACGCTGGTGCGGGGCAGAGGCCCGCTGCCGCTGTCCGCGCTCACCGGGCCCGAGGTCGCGGACGAGCGGTCCTACGTACCCGATGTCCTGCGGCGCGGCCTGGCCGAGGGCTGGCTGTCGGCCGAGCAGGTGTTGACCGACGTGACGCCCGCCGCCGAGGCCCTTCAATGCCTGCCACAGGGCGATGAACCGGTCCGCAAGGCCGTTAGGGAACTGACGGCCCCGATGGGCGCCGACCCCGCGGCCTGGCTCGCCCTCTACCGGCGGATCAGCCGGTTCGAAGGGACGGCCACCGCACTCGTGGCGGCGGCCTGCGCCGACGCCGCGCGCAGCAGCCGGGCCCCGTCATGGCCCCGTGCGACCGGCGCAGCCTTCCCCTCCCGGGAGCCGGAGGGCCCTCGCGGTCTCTTCCAGCGGTTGTTCGAGTATGCCGAGGAGGAGGCGCAGGAAGCCCTGGTGCCCTACCTGGACGGTCGGGCCGTCCAGCACCTGCTCGTCTTCGGCGCTCCCTCACCGCGGCTGCGCGCACGCATTATCGCCGTCCACGGCAGGTCCGCCCACCTGGCCAACGCCTCCCGCTGGGACCTGCCCGGCGAGATCGTCGAGGAACTGCTGGAACTCGACGACCCGGAGGTCAACGAGAAGCTCTACCTCTACGGTGCCATCGCCTGGCAGGAGCGGGCACGGATCCTGGCGGGCCGGGGGCGGCGGGGCGGCCATGTGCCCGTCACCGACGGACTCCTGGACGAACTCGGCTGGATTGACCTCCGGCACCACCGGAACTGGTTGAGTGCCGGCCTGCTGTCCGGCGACCCCCGGGTGCTGCGGGTGGTGCTGGCCAGGATCAGGACCCATACGGAAGGCGGCCGGCTACGCATGCTGATCCGGCTGTGGGAGCAGCACGGTCCGCGGGCGGTCCAGTCACTCATGGAGGAGGAGCAGTTCCCCGGCCGCACCAGCGGCGCCAAGCATCCGCTGCCCGCAGCCACGCACAAGACCGTGCGCCAAGCTCTGGCCGCGCCCGACGGACTCGCGCTGCTCCGGGCCCGCCTGGCCGCCGAGGAGCAACCCGGACGGCTGGTGTCCCTGCTGCGTCGCACGGCCCCCAAATCGGTTGCCGAACGGGTTCGTCACCTCGCGGACGAGGGAACCACCCTGCCCTGGCCGCAGCTGCTGCAGGCCCACGCCGACGAACCGCTGTCGGCGGACCTGCTGTGCGCCCTCGCCCAGCGGGACGACTGCCCACGGCCGCTCCTCCTGGACGCGCTGGGCGCCGGGCCCGTGGACGGCGACGCCGACGGCATGCCATGGCTGGCCCGGGCGCTTCAGGACGGCCGCCTGTCTGCCGTCGACGTCGTGCGGCGATGCCGCCCGGCCCCCGGGGTCGTCTCTTTCCTCGTCGGCCTGCACTCGCACCCGTCCGAGGTGGAGCGTCCTTCGTGGCGTCCGCTGTACTGCGAGGCCCGGAGGCTGGCCCGGGAGGAGCTGGGCACCGACCCGGAGGCCTGGGCGACGGCACTCCTCCTGCTCCCGGACTTCACCGGCTCCCTCCCCGAACTCCTGTCGACCGCGGCTGCCGTGACCGCCTGACCGCCGACGCTTCCGGCGGCCGGGCGGGCCGGCGCGGATCCTCCAACAGTCGGCCTTTGGGCGCCGGCAGCGGCTGCCTGTTCAGGAACCGCTCGCTTGCACCGGCCGTTCCTTCATCGGGGGAACCCGCGCGAACCACAGCGTGCGAGTACGCGGAGGCGCACCGCGGGGGCTGGGGCGGAGCCCCCAGGCAGCCGTGGTCTGCGGGAGCTCGTTACGCTACGGGCTGTCCTGAACCGCCAGCTGCTCCCGAACCTCCGGAGTGTCCGCGTAAACGCGCCATTGGACGACCTTGCCGTTTCGGATCGTGGCGGTCCAGAGGGCCGGTCCGGCGAGGCTTGGTTCCGAGCACAGCGAGTGCCCGACGGCCGTGACGACGTCGCCCCATGCGGTGAGCGAGGCGAAGACGTTCCGGTAGTCCGGGAACGACTCGAAGAAGCCACGCCGTGCACCGAGGCAGTCTTGCTTTCCCGAAACGACTCCTCCTGTCACCGGCCGGAGCCGACCGTCTGCTTGACTGCGATCTCTCGCTTTCGTCTCAGTGCACGACCTGCGGATCTCTCACCAGATGACAGTAAACAGGCACCGTTCTCTCACCTTCGTGACAGTGAGCACGAACAGCAGAACCCCACCCTGACCTGCGTCCGCATCCATCGCCGAGCAGAGACGCCACTGTCACCATCGCACTGACACGAAACCGAGAGATCGCCCACTACGGCTTCTAGGGCCTGTGTGATGTCGTGATCAGTCGGCGGTCTTCAGGAGGTCGTCGATCCAGATCATTGCGGCGCGGAGGTGGACGCCGGCGAGGTAGCT
>NZ_JBICZH010000062.1:0-4269 GCF_043201995.1 Streptomyces sp. NPDC048258 | reverse complement strand
GAGTTGCCTGCGTGTCACGACCACAGTCCTACCGGGTTCCACCCCGCGAAGAGGACAGAATCCCGGAACTGATCACGACATCACACAGGCCCTAGGACTGACCCGCTCCACCGGCCGTCCCCGCCCCCGGCCCCGCCTACATTCCGGCACAGGGTGGGCAGCCGCCAGGCGGGGGCATCCGCTCACCCGCCCGCTGCCCGGAGCAGGGCCTCACGCCCGGCACCCCGGGCGGCGCAAGGCCGTACCGGCCGCAGCCTCCCACGGGAACGTGAACCGATGCCAGGCGCCCCCTCCCAGGCCCACGCCTCGCCCGTCGCCGCCGCTTGTACCGGCGGACCGGCGCAGCCGATTCGGGACCGGCCGGGTCAGTCCTCGGCGGCCCCGTTGAAGGCGCAGCAGCTCATCCACCGGGAGTCTCAGTGCCATGGCGATAGCGGCGACGGTCTGTGCCGAGGGCTCGTTGCGGCCGGTGAAGGCGTCCGAGATCGTGGTCCGGCGCAGCCCGGATCGGTAGGCGGCCTGGTCTTGTTCATCTGTGACACGGCCAGAGCATCCTGCATCCGTCGCAGGAGTTCCGCTCTCGCAGCTCGTGCCGGGGAACGCGCCCACAGGGCGCCCGACGATCCGCCCCAAGGACCCGCCAGGGCCCGCAGGGCGGTGGGCGGGGATCCCGGCGGTATCACCAGGGGAACCGCTTTGTTCTGGTCCTCTAGAACAAAGCAGCGCCGAGGTCATGTTACGAAAGTCGTTTGGTCCGCTTGTCGGACACACCTACCCTCTGGCCGTGATCCAGATGAGGAATGACGAGTTGCGTAGCTATCAGGTGGGACCAGTACACGCCGAGCTTCGCGCGCTCACAGTAAGTGACGACCGTGAAGGCATGCTCGAAGGAACGCCGCAACTGCACCGTCGCTTTCGTCTGATGGGCATCGAGAAGGCGATGGCAGCGACGCCCCATTTGTATGTGCACGATCTCGACAAGCTCCGAGCCGATACGGAGGGGCGGGTCGAGGAGTGGCTGCCGCGAGAGTTGGTTCATGCTCGACTGACGTCATGGTGGAAACCCGAGGACATTGCAGAGCCTGGACATACGGTGCTCTCGATTATGTGGTTCCAAACGGCTGCGCAGGATCCCTTCGCCCACCTGGCCACGATCGTGCGTCCCCTGGACTGGGCTTCGCTTGCCAGGTTTATCCCTTTTGAGGACTAGGCGTGTGTTGAATGTGCCGGTCGCAGCCATTCCTTGATGGCTGCGACGAGGACGGTGGCCTCGTCGCGGACCGCGAGTTTGCCGTACCTCGTGGCCACGGCGCGGTGCCCCTTGAGGCGCTTGATGCCGCACTCGGCCGCGTGTCGAGCCTCGTAGTCTTGCGGGTCGAACTTCGGCGGCCGGCCGCCGCGCGAGCCGCTTTCTAGCGGTTGCGGGACTGGTCGGCCTTGTCCGGGATGGTGCAGCGGATCCCGCGCCGCCGCAGGTAAGCGCGGTCCTTCCGGGATGCATACGCCTTGTCGGCGCGCACGCGGGCAGGCCGTGTGCGCGGCCTGCCCGGCCCAGGATGCGGGACACGGACCTTGCTCAGGACAGGCTCGAACTGCGGGGAATCACCCCTCTGCCCGGCCGTGATCACGATGGACATGGGCTTCTGGCCCTGTTCGACGGCCAAGTGCAGCCTGGTGGTCAGGCCGCCGCGCGAGCGCCCGAGCCCATCGTCGTCCGGCTCGACGGTGACGCCGCCGGGCGGCTCCTTCTGCAGCTCCCCTTTTCCCTCGCCCCGGCGGCGTGCTGATGGGCCCTGCACACTGTGGAGTCGACGTCGATGTCCCAGGTGATCAGCTCTTTCGCGTCGGCCCGGCCTGGAGCGCGGTGAAGATCCGATGCCAGGCGCTGTCCCGCTGCCACCGGCAGAACAGGTCGTACACCCGGCCCCACGGCCCGTACTCGGCGGGGAGGTCCCGCCACGGGATGCCGGTGCGGACCCGGAACCGTATGCCGTGGATCAGCTCTCCACTCTGGCTGCCCGCCGAACGACGAACCCCGCCCTTCCGTGCCGGAAGGACGGGGAACTTGCGGTGGGCGCATTTTCGCAGGTGGCGATCGTCGACAGGGACAGTGCGGTACAGGTCAACCGGAATCTGCCCAACGGGGTCGGGACGGCGCTGCGGGTGATCGGCGATCCACGTCCATGCGGTCCACGTGCCGTGTCACGGGCCGGTGGTGCCTGGCGTTTTCACGCCCGCCCTGGGGCACATCATCCGCCGGCGGCGTCCTCGGCCTCCCAGCGCAGCAGGTCGCCCGGCTGGCACTTGAGCACCTCGCAGAGCGCGGCGAGCGTCGCGAAGCGTACCGCCTTCGCGCGGCCGTTCTTGAGTACCGCCAGGTTGGCGGGCGTGATCCCTACCCGGTCCGCGAGCTCGCCCACGGACATCTTCCGCCTGGCCAGCATCACGTCGACGTCGACGGCGATAGGCATCAGATCACCTCGTCCAACTCGGCCCGCATCTGCGCCGCTTCGACGTCGCGCGCAACGGCCTGGGCGAGCAGCATCCGCAGTACGAGCACGATGAGCGCGACCCCGAGGATGGCCAGACCAACCCCGCCCATGATGACGGTGACGCCCGGGTCGGCCCGCTGGCCCGGCGCATTGAGGACCGTGACCGCGAACCACAACAGGGCAGCCGCCACGATCGCGCCGATCACGCCGTCCACGTACCGGAAGGCGGCGTGGGAGAACACGGTTCCGCGTCGCACCATCGTCACCAGCCGCCATACGCAGACCAGGGCGACCTGCGCCGACGCCATGCCCAGGATCGCGATCACGCGCAGCGGGGTCAGCGGGAGCGACCCGTCCTCCGGGTCGGTGGCCAACGCCCACACCATCAATGCCTGTACGAACACGGTGCCGGCGAGCACCACCGCGAGCACGGCGCGCAGCGCACGCACTGTCAGCTTCCCCACGACCCATCCTTCCATCGAGTTACGATGGGAATCTATCGAATATCGATAGATGAAGCAAGAGCTGGGATGAAGGGTGGGGCGGCGGGTTCGCACCGTGGCGGACGCCGCCGCCCCTCCCATGGTGTGGCGGTTGCGCGAAGCATCTTGATCTTGTCGAAGTCGGCCTCGCTTGGGCACAAATCGGATGCCACCCGACTACGCCGAAGCCCTGCATCTACCAGGTACAGCCGATCCACCCGCACACCCCGGGCCGGCGCCTGAAGGCGATCGGCGTCCCGCCTCAGCTCGCGCGCCACGCGTCGCTGATGGACATCGCCTCGGAGCTGCCCGCCGTCCGTCATCAGTCGACTGCTTGACTTGAGTCCGTCCGCGCCCAGACATGCCGCATTGGACGCCCACTGGCCTGCCAACGTCAACACCAGGAGCCCGAGGAGCCGCGGTGTCGTGCTCTTTCAGATCCTGCTCGCCCTGCTCGTCCTCCATCGCTGGTGTCTTCGGAAGCCAGCGATGGTGGTCCCTGCACGTGGCGAACTCCAATCATCCCAACCACACCGTCCAGACCCGCGAGCTGCACCGCTACCTGCGCTGGCGCAATGCCAACACCCGCCACCCCGACGTCCTAGCCGCCCAACGCAAGGAGCGCGCTCGCATCCGCAGCGAGAAGGGCATCCGGTGGGGCGGACGGCCGCTCGTAGCCGCATCCTGAGCGCCATATGGTCGAGCTGCTGCAGACGGCCGGCCCCGGCCAGCTGGGGAGCGGAGGGCGCCAATATCTGCACTGATCGTGCCCGGCGCCTCCGGCGCCGCCAGGATCTTGCTCGATGTTCCACTGACTCGAAGCGTCGGGCCTCACCCTTACCCGCGCACGTCGAATGAGATCCATACGTCGGGCGGCAGGTCGGGCCCGCCTGGAACAGGCCTGCGATCCTCCGTCCATCCGTCACCCGCGATCTCGGCCGCGACGCGGCGCCAGAAGTGTGCGGCGGCCACGTTGGCGTCCTGGAAGGCGACTTCCCACGGGCCCGGGTGCTTGGCGACCACCTCCTGAACGGCACGGATCCCGATCCCGGATCTCCGCGCCCCACGCACCACGAAGAAGCCATTGAGTACGCGCGTGTGGCCGACCAGGCCGCGGACGAGAGCGAGACCGACGGGGTGTTCGCCGCTCATCAGCAGGTACGGCGCCCAATCGGTGTCGTCGAAGCCTGCCTGGAGCCTAGGATGCATCCGTCGACGTGTTCACGCCGGGCCACGGCGTTGTCCAGGGCAGCCACGGCCAGGCGGGACTTCATCCGCGCGTCGATGGAGTAACC
>NZ_JBICZH010000061.1:1795-4302 GCF_043201995.1 Streptomyces sp. NPDC048258 | reverse complement strand
TTCAGAACTAACACAGTGGACGCGAGCAACTGAGGACAAGCCCTCGGCCTATTAGTACCAGTCAGCTTCACCCGTTACCGGGCTTCCACATCTGGCCTATCAACCCAGTCGTCTACTGGGAGCCTTACCCTCTCAAGGAGGTGGGAATACTCATCTTGAAGCAGGCTTCCCGCTTAGATGCTTTCAGCGGTTATCCCTCCCGAACGTAGCCAACCAGCCATGCCCTTGGCAGGACAACTGGCACACCAGAGGTTCGTCCGTCCCGGTCCTCTCGTACTAGGGACAGCCCTTCTCAATATTCCTACGCGCACAGCGGATAGGGACCGAACTGTCTCACGACGTTCTAAACCCAGCTCGCGTACCGCTTTAATGGGCGAACAGCCCAACCCTTGGGACCGACTCCAGCCCCAGGATGCGACGAGCCGACATCGAGGTGCCAAACCATCCCGTCGATATGGACTCTTGGGGAAGATCAGCCTGTTATCCCCGGGGTACCTTTTATCCGTTGAGCGACGGCGCTTCCACAAGCCACCGCCGGATCACTAGTCCCGACTTTCGTCCCTGCTCGACCCGTCGGTCTCACAGTCAAGCTCCCTTGTGCACTTACACTCAACACCTGATTGCCAACCAGGCTGAGGGAACCTTTGGGCGCCTCCGTTACCCTTTGGGAGGCAACCGCCCCAGTTAAACTACCCATCAGACACTGTCCCTGATCCGGATCACGGACCGAGGTTAGACATCCAGCACGACCAGAGTGGTATTTCAACGGCGACTCCACCCCAACTGGCGTTGGGGTTTCACAGTCTCCCACCTATCCTACACAAGCCGAACCGAACACCAATATCAAACTGTAGTAAAGGTCCCGGGGTCTTTCCGTCCTGCTGCGCGAAACGAGCATCTTTACTCGTAGTGCAATTTCACCGGGCCTATGGTTGAGACAGTCGAGAAGTCGTTACGCCATTCGTGCAGGTCGGAACTTACCCGACAAGGAATTTCGCTACCTTAGGATGGTTATAGTTACCACCGCCGTTTACTGGCGCTTAAGTTCTCAGCTTCGCACGCCCGAAAGCGTACTAACCGGTCCCCTTAACGTTCCAGCACCGGGCAGGCGTCAGTCCGTATACATCGCCTTACGGCTTCGCACGGACCTGTGTTTTTAGTAAACAGTCGCTTCTCGCTGGTCTCTGCGGCCACCCCCAGCTCAGGAAGCAAGTTCCCTCACCAGTGATGGCCCCCCTTCTCCCGAAGTTACGGGGGCATTTTGCCGAGTTCCTTAACCATAGTTCACCCGAACGCCTCGGTATTCTCTACCTGACCACCTGAGTCGGTTTAGGGTACGGGCCGCCATGAAACTCGCTAGAGGCTTTTCTCGACAGCATAGGATCATCCACTTCACCACAATCGGCTCGGCATCAGGTCTCAGCCTTATATGAGGGACGGATTTGCCTACCCCTCGGCCTACACCCTTACCCCGGGACAACCACCGCCCGGGCTGGACTACCTTCCTGCGTCACCCCATCGCTTACCTACTACAAGTCTGGTTCGTCGGCTCCACCACTTTCCTTTCCCCGAAGGGTCCGGAACGGCTTCACGGACTTAGCATCGCCTGATTCGATATTGGGCGTTTCAAAGCGGGTACCGGAATATCAACCGGTTGTCCATCGACTACGCCTGTCGGCCTCGCCTTAGGTCCCGACTTACCCTGGGCAGATCAGCTTGACCCAGGAACCCTTAGTCAATCGGCGCACACGTTTCTCACGTGTGTATCGCTACTCATGCCTGCATTCTCACTCGTGAACCGTCCACAACTAGCTTCCGCTGCTGCTTCACCCGGCACACGACGCTCCCCTACCCATCACAGCGGGCGTTGGCCCTATTGCTGCAATGACACGACTTCGGCGGTACGCTTGAGCCCCGCTACATTGTCGGCGCGGAATCACTTGACCAGTGAGCTATTACGCACTCTTTCAAGGGTGGCTGCTTCTAAGCCAACCTCCTGGTTGTCTCTGCGACTCCACATCCTTTCCCACTTAGCGTACGCTTAGGGGCCTTAGTCGATGCTCTGGGCTGTTTCCCTCTCGACCATGGAGCTTATCCCCCACAGTCTCACTGCCGTGCTCTCACTTACCGGCATTCGGAGTTTGGCTAAGGTCAGTAACCCGGTAGGGCCCATCGCCTATCCAGTGCTCTACCTCCGGCAAGAAACACACGACGCTGCACCTAAATGCATTTCGGGGAGAACCAGCTATCACGGAGTTTGATTGGCCTTTCACCCCTAACCACAGGTCATCCCCCAGGTTTTCAACCCTGGTGGGTTCGGTCCTCCACGAAGTCTTACCTCCGCTTCAACCTGCCCATGGCTAGATCACTCCGCTTCGGGTCTAGAGCGTGCAACTCAATCGCCCTATTCGGACTCGCTTTCGCTACGGCTTCCCCACACGGGTTAACCTCGCTACACACCGCTAACTCGCAGGCTCATTCTTCAAAAGGCACGCAGTCACGACCCA
>NZ_JBICZH010000060.1:0-5480 GCF_043201995.1 Streptomyces sp. NPDC048258 | reverse complement strand
ATACGCCAGACGACTCCCGCAGTGGCAACAAACCGCAGGCAGATGCCACGGCGTCGTTCGGGGCGCGGCGGCCGGGGCGTGACTTGTGGCATCACCGGCGGGAAGAAGACCCGGTCCGCCGCCATCGGCACAGCACACCGGCAGGGCCACTCGCCTCGTCGAAGGCCGTGAGGGTGGTCAGGGCGGGCAGGCTGATCCAGCGGTTCGCCAACGGCCGCGCTGCTTGGAGGATCTGCCGTTCCAAGGTGGTCGGTCCGGCCTCGGGGGCAAGAGCCAGGCTCGGACGGGGGCATGGCGAGGGCCCGACGGTGCGTGAGCCGGGTGGGGTACTGCGGGCCGGCGTGGTGGCAGGCACGAGCGGGCCGGGTCCGGCTTGTCCAGTCGGCTGTCATGGACGCAGGTGCCTGCGGCTATATGGCCGGCCGGGGTTCGCTCCGGATGGACAGCACGTCACGGGGACGTCGGACGCGTCCAGCCCGGATCGCGTCCGCTCAGCCCGACTGCCCGGTCCAGCAGCGGGGCGTCGTTCGGTACGGGCACGACAGCGCCGAAGATGCCCCCGCCGCGGCTCTCGTCCTCGGCGGCCGCCAGCAGGAACGAGTGCGAGGCGTGCAGCGCGGCCTGATCGGGTGCGTACTCCTGGCCGGTGGCCCGGGCCAGGTCCCAGCCGTGGATCACCAGTTCGTCGACAGCCACCGCGCCCGCGATCTCGCCGGGTAGGTCCACGCCGCCCGCGCGGGTCATGCCGGTCCAGGCGGCCGGATCCCTCCAGGCTTCGGCCAGTTCGCCGAGGACCCGGGGCAGTTCCTCGCGCCAGCCGGCGGGCAGGGAGGGCGCGGATGCGTCGGGGGCCGTGTCCGTCGTGGGGCCCAGGTCCTTGCGGGCGGCGTCGCGGAAGGCGGCGGCGAGGCCCGCGATGTGCCCCAGCAGGTTGCTGACCGCGTACTCGGGGCAGGGTGTCGGGTCGGCGAGCCGGGCGTCCGGGACGCCCGCCGCGAGACGGGCCACGATGCGGGTTTGTGGTCCGAGGTCGAGAGTCGTCGTATCGGTCATCTGCCGCACCTCCGGGACGATGGGTCTGAAGGGTAGACCGGCGGCGCAGCCCGAACTCATCGCAACACGGGCCGGGGACCTCGCAGGTGTCGGTGTCGGGATCGTGCTCTTCTGCGTCGTGGCAGGAGTCCGGATTGCTCGCGTAGAGGTCGACGATCACCCCGCAGATCGGGTTGGGGGAGAGGCTTCGGTCTGGGTGCGTCGGGCGTAGGCGCGGGCGGCTCGGGCGCGGTCGCCGCAGCGGATCGAGCACCAGTGGCGGCGGCCGTGGCGCAGCAGGAAGCGGTTGCAGGGGGTGGAGCCGCAGGCGGTGAGGCGTTCGGCGTCCGGGCCGGTGAGCAGGTCGGCGGCGTCGTCGGCGAGGACCGCGAGGGCGTGTTCGACGATCTGGGCGGTGGGGTGGGAGGCGGCTCGATACGGGCCGTGGGTGAGGTCCCAGTGCAGCAGGGAGGCTGCGGGAGCACGGGTGAGCGCGTCATTGACGGCGGCGAGGGCCCCGGGCAGGGCCGGGAAGCCGCCGACCCGGGAGGCGAGCAGTGATCTGACCTGTTCGCGCAGCGACCGCAGCTGTGCGGCGCACGTCTCCTGCAGTTCCACGTCGGCCGGGGCGAGATCGCGCTCGATCAGCCACTGGTTGGCGGTGGTGGGGGTGCCGAGGAGGTCGGTGAACTGGCCGCCGGGCAGGGCGATGGCGCTGTTGGCGAAGTCGAGTGCGGGGTGCTGCTCCGCGCCGGGTGCGGGTGGCAGGACGGGCTCAGCGGTCACGATCTCCTTCATGGGTCTCATGTTATGGGTTGCGTCCATCCGTGAGAAGTCTGTAGCGTCCTTCACGGATAGACCGCTTCCCATCCGTGAGGTTGTTTTCATGGCGAACTCCAGCACGCCCAGTGAGCAGATCCCCGTCCGCGTCTTCGGCGGTCCGACCGCCCTCTTCACGTACGGAGGCCTGCGATTCCTGACCGACCCCACCTTCGACGCTCCCGGCGACTACCGGGCAGCGGGCGGCCCCCTCCTGGCCAAGACCGCGCCTTCCTCCGGCAGCCCTGCCGAGCTCGGCCGCATCGACGTGGTTCTGCTCTCGCACGACGAGCACGCCGACAATCTCGACAACTCCGGCCGGGCACTCCTCGCCGACGTGCCCCTCACCCTCACCACCCCCGGCGGCGGGCAGCGCCTGGGGGACAGGGCCAAGGGACTGGCCGACTGGGAGGCGATCGAGCTCGACCGGCCCGGCGGCGGCACGATCACCGTGACGGGCGTGCCCGCCATCCACGGTCCCGGGAAGCGCGAAGAGGTCGAACCGATCACCGGCCAGGTCGTCGGCTTCGTCCTGACCGGGGACGGCCTGCCCACGGTCTACGTCAGCGGCGACAACGCCTCGCTCGATCTGGTCCGGCAGATAGCCGGGCGCTTCGGCCCGGTGGACACCGCCGTCCTCTTCGCCGGCGCCCCTCGCTTCCCCGTCGTCTTCGACGGCGCGCTCATCGTGCTCGACAGCGCCCAGGCCGCCGAAGCCGCCGAGATCCTCGGCGCCCGCCGGGTGGTTCCCGTCCACTACGACAGTTGGGCCCACTTCACGGAGGGCCGTGACGACCTGGTGGCCGCTTTCACCGCCGCCGGGTTGGCCGACCGCCTGGACCTGGGCGACCAGGGCTGACCGGACCAGGACACCGGGGCGTGCCGGCGCGTGCGGGGGCCGGAGCCGGGCCGCCGGCGATCCGGACTTTGGGGCGCTCACGCCATCGGGTAGTAGCGCCGGGCCAACAGGTCGTCGTACTCGGCCTGCTGCCGGCGGTGCTTCGACAGGGGCGAGGGGCTCGTGTTCACGGGGTACAGGGGTCGGCTTTGCTTGGGGATGGTGAAGGGGTCGGCGTCGGCGAGGTACTGGGTGTTGGGGTGGGGCTCGGTGTCGGTGCGGTGCTCGGTGGGGTGCTCGGTGGGGTGCTCGGTGGGGGAGAGCTGTCTGTCGAAGGGCTGGAGGAGGGGAACCCGAAGATCCGGAGGTTGGTGATGATGGCCGCGGGTTGGCGGGCGAACGCCGCCTGCTGCATGGTTCCGCGGCCTTGGCGGCCGGCTCGGGGAACGAGATGGTCGGCCGCCTGGGACTGACCCGGCCGGCAGGTGCCGGATGTCCCGATGAGGGAGTCCGCCGTCAGGATCGCGGCCAGCGCCAGCCCGGCGACCGCGGTCGCCGCGGCCGGCGGACGTAGCGCGGGGCGCAGCACAAGGTCTTTCCCCCGCTGCCACAACTTCCCGGCAGAGCCGGCGGTGCGCGTCAGGGGGTGCGAGTCTGCCCCTTCGCCTGGGGGCGATCCATGGGCTTGGGCCGCCGTCCGGCGGGCGCGGTGCAGGAGCTCGTCGGCGTCGTGCCGGGCCTGGGCGCGTACGCGTGCGGCTTCGGCTTCCGCGCTCGTGCGGATGCGGTCGGCTTCCGCACGGGCGACCTCGCGGACGGTTTCGGCTTCCTGAGCGGCGTCGTCCAGGGTCTGCCGCACGGTGGCGCGGAAGCGCTTGTTCGCGGGCTGGGCCTGGCGCTGGAGCAGTTTCACGTCCTGCCAGCGGCCGCGCCAGTCCTCCGCGAGTGCGGGGTCGGCCCGGAACCCGGCGGCTGCGGGCGGATCCGGGTCCCTGGGGGTGGTGACGACCCGGACGAATTCGAGCAGTGCCTCCAGGGAGGTGAACCGCTTGCCGGCCAGCATCTCGTTGAGGCCGGCCTTGGTCAGCCTCGGCCTCACCGACGCACTGGCCATGGTCGCGTAGGTCGGTGCGCCGTGGGCGATGTGAAGCCGGTTCAGCTCCTCCGTGAACTCGCGCAGCGCGTCCTCGAACGCGGCGATGGCGGTGGCGTCGTGCGGCTCGATCCCGGGATCTTCGTGTGTCACCGGATCACCCCCCTTGTCCGGAAACCAACGCTAGAGGGCCCGGAGCCGTACGTATGCGGAATCCGCCGAACGTTGCTGAACGCCCGGCGGCGTTCGAGGTCAGGCGGAATTTCCCCGCACGGTGACCGACGCCGTCCGGGTCCATGCGGGGCCGTACGGATCACTAGGAACCTGCCCTGACGGCCGCTCTCCTGGAGACATGACCCACATCGACGCGACATCCCGGACACCCGACCCCGTACCGCCTTCCACTCACCCGGAACCGGCCGCACCCCCCGAGCCGGACCGGCACGGGAACCGCGACAGCTTCGTGCTGATCGCCCTCCTCGGCACCTGCGCAGGCATCTACCTCGCCGTCGGGGACGCCGGCTTCGCGGGCGTCATCAGCGCCGTCGCCGGCCTCTACGGCACGTGGCGCATGCGCCGCTGAACCACGCACACGGCGAGGGACCTCCAGGCGAGACCCCGGCACCGCGGGCCACCGAGATGCCCGTGCGCCGGGGCACGCGGGATTTACGTGTGACCGAGGGGCGAGGCCCCGGGCGGGTGTGGTGCTGCACTGATGTGCGAACTGCGTCCGGGGCCTGTCGGACGGGGCCGAGGCGCAACCGCGAGGACCTCGGCCACGACCTCCTCGGCAACACCCTGGCCGCGGCCCTCATCACCGGGCTCGGATACACAGCCAAGAAGATCCGGGCCAAGGTCCGCAACCGGAACGGCAACACTGACCGCCCGGCCCCGTAGAACAACTGGCCGACCGTCAGGCCTGGCCGGGAATGCGCTCGTCGCGCGCCGTCCCGGCCGGGACTGAGGTCGGTCCGGTTTTCGTGTGGAGGATCTCGCGGGCCTGCTCCGCGGCGCGGGCGATGCTCTCGGAGACGAAGTCGAGGAAGCGGGCGACGTTCTCCAGGCGGGCGGCGGCCGGGGTGTCGGGGCCGAGGACGCCGACGCCCTGCCGTGCGATCTCGACGATCTGGGCAGTGGACCGGGCGCTGGCGATCATCGACTGGTACCAGATGTCGTCGTCGACGACATAGCGCTCGCGGCGGCGTTCGTCGCGTTCCCGGCGGACGAAGCCCTGGCTCTCGAGGAACTTGATCGCTTTGGAGATGGACGCCGGGCTGACCTGGAGGCGCTGGACGAGGTCGGACGCGGTGAGGCTGCCGGTGTCGGTGAGGGTGAGGCAGGCCATCACCCGGGACATCATCGTGGGCATGCCCGAACCCATGAGGACGGTGGTGAACGTCTCCTCGTACTCGCGCACGGCCTCGGCGTCCCGTCCGTAGGCCTGCGCGGGCGCCTCCGCCCCCTGGGGCGCGGCCTGCCTGCGCCGGTGGGCGCGGCGTTCGGTGGCGCGGTGGGCCAGGTCGGCGCGGTAGGCGGTGGGGCCGCCGTTGCGCATCACCTCACGCGTGATGGTCGAGGTCGGGCGGTCGAGACGTCTGGCGATCTCCGCGTAGGCGAGGCCGTCGGCCAGTCCCAGCGCGATCTGCTGACGTTCCTGCTGGGTGAGTCTGCCTCCCGGCATCGCGGTCTCCTTCGTGG
>NZ_JBICZH010000059.1:0-6133 GCF_043201995.1 Streptomyces sp. NPDC048258 | reverse complement strand
AGCTACCTCGCCGGCGTCCACCTCCGCGCCGCAATGATCTGGATCGACGACCTCCTGAAGACCGCCGACTGATCACGACATCACACAGGCCCTAGCATGCCCGGCCTGGGCATCATCCTCGGCGCCGAGTTCCTGGCCGCCACCGGCGGCGACATGACCGCCTTCGGAACCCCCGACCGCCTCGCCGGCTTCGGAGGTGTCGCACCGGTCCCGCGCGACTCGGGCAAGATCAGCGGAAACTTGCGGCGCCCGCAGCGATACAGCCGACGGCTCCAGCGTGTCTTCTACACCTCCGCGCTGTTCAGCATCCGAAGGTGCGAGGAATCCCGCCGGTTCTACGATCGCAAACGAGCCGAGGGCAAGCGTCACACCCAAGCAGTCCTCGCCCTGGCCCGCCGCCGAGTCAACGTTCTCTGGGCCCTCCTGCGCGATGGACGGGCCTACGAGCTCACGCCGCCGGCGGCCCTCGCGGCTTGACAGACGGCATTAGGAATCGGTGTAGGAAATCCTCCACGGGCCTTTCCAGTGATTGGCCCCGGGGTCCAGTTCCATCACGACCGGTTCGCTTCCGTCTGACGGGACGACACCCCGCTTGCGGCGGGCGTGGGTCCATCCCGGGATCCACTCCGAGACGACGCCGTTGAGAGTGCGGCCCGTCTCGGCGTCCTGCCAGACGACCCAGCTGCCGGGGACGTAGGCGCCGTTGGCGGGCTTGGGAACGGTCACCTTCTCGCGGTCGCGGCGCCAGGCCTCGCGGACCTTGGCGGGGGAGATACGGGCGGCGGGGGCGCGGCCGGCCTTCTTGCGGCGCGGGATGCGGTTCTGGGCGTCCGCGACGATGTCGGCGACGCTGGCGGACAGGTCGGCGCTGAGAGCCGCTCTGACGGCTATGTGATCGGTTCCGCTGACGGATACCGTGACAGTCCATTCCCCCTGGTTGCGATCTCTTGCCTTCGTGTCAGTACACGACCTGCACGTCTATCACTCGGTGACAGTAATGACGCCCCGGATCTCTCACCCCAAGACAGTGACCCCACACACCGAAACAGCCACCGACCAGCACCAACACACAAACCCCCACTGTCTCTCACACCGCTGTCGCGAAACCGAGAGAGAGTAATTGCCAATTCCTGTGGATGTCGTCGCGTGACTTGATGACTCGGGAGGCGGATGCCCGTCCCGTTCTGGTGTTGGTGGTCGGCGGATCGGTCGGGCGTGTCAAGGTGTCGTCATGTTGATCGCGATGGCGGGGCTGCCCGGTGCGGGGAAGAGTTCGGTCGCCGAGGCATTGGGGCACAAGCTGACTGCTCCGGTTGTGTCTGTGGACCCGATCGAGGCGGCGATGTGGCGCGCGGGGGTGGCCCGTGACCAGCCCACGGGCCTGGCGGCGTATGTCGTGGCCGAGGCCGTGGCCGATGGTGTGCTCGGCATGGGCCAAACCGTGATCGTCGATGCGGTCAATGCTGTGGAGGCGGCGCGGGGACAGTGGCGAACGCTGACGGGTCGTCATGGCGTGCCGGTGGTGTTCATCGAGGTGGTGTGTTCGGATCCGGTGGTGCACCGCCGCCGGTTGGAGAACCGGCACCGGGGGATCGAGGGCTTCGTTGAGCCGACGTGGGAGGTGGTGGAACGTCTGCGGGAGGAGTTCGCCTCGTGGGCCGACCACCGGTTGGTGCTGGATACGATGACCGACCTGTCGCCGAACGTTGCGACGGCCCTTGGGTTCCTCTCCGCGACAGCCTGAGCAAGATCAGTAGTCAAGATCTCTGGAGCGTGGGGTAGCTCAGGCTGCGTGGGCTTCGGGGCGTTCGACGAGGTGGCCGCGTTCGAAGCGGGCTCCGGCGCGGACGAGGGTCACGAGATGGGGTGCGTTGACCGCCCTCCAGCGCGTCTGTGCGGACTCGACGAGCTTGAAGACCATGGCAAGCGCGGCAGCCGCACTGCCGGCGCCCTTGGTGACCTTGGTCCTCGGGCGGACCGTCGCGAAGGTCGATTCGATGGGATTCGTCGTGCGCAGGTGAACCCAGTGCTCGGCCGGAAAGTCGTAGAAGGCCAGTAGTTCGTCGACGTCGCCGGTGATCTTCTTGACGGCCTTGGGCCACTTCACGCCGTAGGTTTTCTCGAATGCGGTGACGGCTTTGACCGCGTGCTCGCGGTCCTCGGCGTTGTAGATGTCCTGTAGCGCCTTTCGCGCGCTGGACTGGGCCGACGTCGGGATCGCGTGGAGCACATTGGCCGTTTTGTGAACCCAGCACCGCTGATGGCGGGCCTCGGGGAACACCTCTGCCAGGGCCTTCCAGAAGCCGAGTGCTCCGTCGCCGACCGCGAGGGCCGGAGCGCGCATCCCGCGCCGTGCGCAATCACGCAGCAGATCGGCCCAGGACTCGGCGGGCTCGCGGTGGCCGTCGGCCATCGCGATCAGCTCCTTGGTGCCGTCCGCGCGCACGCCCATGATGACCAGCACGCAGGACTTCGCCTCGGCCAGGCGGATCCGCAGGTGGATGCCGTCGGCCCACACGTAGACGTAGTCCGTGGCCGACAGGTCGCGCTCGCCGAATGCCTTGTGATCGGCCTGCCACTGCGTCGTCAGCCGGGTGATAGTGGCGGGCGAGAGGCCGGCGGAGGAGCCGAGGAACTGCTCCAGAGCAGGCACGAAGTCACCCGATGACAGGCCGTGCAGGTAGAGCAGGGGCAGCACCTCGCTGATCTTCGGGGACTTGCGGGCCCAGGGCGGCAGGATCGCCGAGGAGAACCGCTTGCGCTCCCCGGTCGTCTCGTCGACGCGCTTGTCATTGACCCGCGGGGCTTTGACCTCGATCGCCCCGGCCGCGGTGATGACCCTTCTGGGCTGGTGGTAGCCATTGCGCACGACCAGACGCCGCCCGGACTCGTCCCGCTGACCAGCCAACTCGGCTATGTAGGTGTTGACTTCGGCTTCCAGGGCAGCGGCCAGCATCCGCCGGGCGCCCTCGCGGACGATCTCGTCAATCAGGGAACCATCTGGAGTCGTTCCGTCTTCGTTGACTACCGTGAGCACGGGCGTGCCTTCCCGACCGACGCGCCAACGTCGGCCTACTCGATGACCACCGCAGGATCATTCGGGAAGGTACGCCCTTCGCGCGCCAACCGAGGTTGATCCACAGATCTTGAGCATTGCTCCCGGCAGGTACGGCTCGATGAACTTCCACTGGGCATTGGTGAGTTGCCTGCGTGTCACGACCACAGTCCTACCGGATTCCAACCTGCGAACAGGACAGAACCCAGGAACTGATCACGACATCACACAGGCCCTAGTGGAAGGAGCTGCCGCTCGCCCTCGACGTCCTGGCCCAGGTCCCCACCCGCCGTGAGGCCGTACGCGAGGAATACCTGCGCCGAGTCATCCCGCAGTTCACCGGCCACAGCATCGGCGAGGTCCAGTGGTCCACCGCCCACGGCGATTTCCACTGGGCCAACCTCGCTGGGCCGGATCTGCTGGTCCTCGACTGGGAGGATTGGGGCACCGCCCCCGTCGGCTTCGACGCCGCCACCCTTTACATCTACGCCCTCCAAGCACCCAAGACCGCCGCCCGCGTCCGCCGCTCGCTCGCCCACATCCTCGACGACCCAGCCGCACGAGTCGCCGAACTCCTCGTGTGCGCCCAAGTCCTGCAGGCAGCCGACCGGACTTCCTTCTACGCCACCCTCGCCGAGCCGGTCCGGTGCCACCTCCAGACGCTCGCAAGCAGGTCGGCATGAGCCTTCCCGGCCCTACGGTTTGCCCGGGAACGGCGAGAGGAGAAGGTAAGTGCAGGGCGAGGGCAGCGAGGACATCGACGTTGAGGTCCACGGCAGTGCGACGGTGGTACGCCCGCACGGTGAGATGGACATCAGCCGAGCCGAGGACTTCCGCCAGGTACTCTTTGCGGCCCTGTCCGGTGAAGGGCTCCCTCACGACGTCGTGGTCGACCTGCAGCACCTGTCCTTGTGCGACTTCTCGGGCCTCAACGCCCTCCTGGCCGCGCGCGCCGTCGCCGCCGAAAGCAGCCGGAACCTCTACCTCGCCGCGCCCCGGGAGCAGTTCACGCGCCTGTTGAAGATCACGGGTGCCGGGGATCTGTTCACCATCGAGCCGGTCCCGCCGTTCTGACGGCCCGGACCGCGTGGCGGCGGCCCCGTACTGCTGCTCCTTCGCGCCGTCGTGTCCGGGCGCCAGAGGTCCGGGCCTACGGGCCACTCGATCAGCAGGGCGTCGCCAGGTGACCTCGTCGGGGTCCAAGCGCGGTCCGGCGCGGGCAGCCGTCTTCCCTGATCCGGTCGAGGACACGATCGTGCCCCATGCTTCCTCGATGGGCACAGGTGACCTGGCAGGGAATCCTTTTGGAGCGTGTCGCCGGCTCTCTGACGCGGGAGTTGCTGACCGAGCGGCTTGGTGGCGAAACCGAAGTCTGGTGGGCTGGCGGCATCGTGAGCCTGGTGTTCCGGCTGTCGCCGGTTGAGTGCGCCGGATGACCGGGTAGGTGTGCCGGGCTGCTGCCGTCGGGTCCGTGCCCGGGGGGCGGCGGTATGAGCGCCGGTGCCGGGGGTTTGCCGGACGGCCCCTGTTCCGGCCGGGGAGGGGGGCCGGAGGCGGGGGTGTCCGGGTGCCGTAGGGATCCTGGCGGCAGCCCGTCGTGCGGGCGGGCCTACCGCATGACGCCAGGGAGGGGAAGGGCGGCATGCGGCGGGGCCTGCTCCCGGAGCGCCCCATCCGTGGCGGCGGCTTCCGTTATCACGCGTCTAACCCGGCCTTCCTCCTCCAAACGCCGTCCCCTCCAAGCTTTCTGAGAACACGTCAAGATCTGCATGGCTGTCGTGGTCGCGCGATGCGCGCCGCTCCCCTTATGTCCGGCGCGAAGGGGTCCCCGGATGCCGGACTGGCCGGCCCGCTCCGCGGGGTCCTCTGATCGCCTGCGTGTCCCTCTGTCTCCTCTGGTGCGGGCTACCGAGCTCTGCCGTACCTGGGAGCGGGCCCGTCTGTGCTTGTGGTTGCGGGAGGTGTGGGGCGGGTCGTGGGTGTGCATTGCGGGTGGATCGGGTGGGATGGGGCAAGGCGAGGAGCCCACCTGCCGCGTCGGTGGCCTCCTCCCCCCGGGGTGCTGTCGGCCGGGCATCGGCCGCCGTCACACGTCGCCGTCACGCAGCCGGCCGACAGTACTCGTTTACCCGTCCGCTGGCGTCCGGCCCCCCGCAGGAACTTCAGGAGATCGCCGGGTCCGAGGGCTCGGCCGAGGATCTCGCCGTGGCAGCGGACCCGGCGGCCGTTTTCGGCGTCCGGCGGACCTCATGCAGGAAGCGCTCGGGCTGGTGGTCACGTATTCGAATGATGGTCTGAGGTGACTCGTTGTGCATTGGAGGGTGCAGGGGCGCGTGTGGCGCGATGCGTTGCATGCCGGCGGTAGCGAACCGCGCGGAAGACTCGGGCTCCCGCAGCCAGTGTGATGGCAGCGACCAGGCTTCCGAGGAACTCGGGCACCGCGGCGGTGAGTAGGCTCATCGGAGGCCCCACTCGGTTTTGTACGCCGCTGAGGCTGCGGTCCGTTCGGCGTGTAGCTTCCCTAGCCGCTTGAGTTTGCGTCGTACTCGTTCGCCGAGAGCCATTGAATCGGCTTCGGCTTCGGCAACGGCTGCGGCTGCCTCCGTCCAGGTGGCTACTTCCGGTCGCGCCCAGGCCAAGGCGACCTTCCGCTCCTCCGGTGAGAGAGCGTTGAGGACGGCACGCAATCGGGCGTCTGTCTCGGCTCCAAGTGCCACCTCTTGGGGGGATGGACTTCCGATGATCAGGTCGTACAGCGTGATCCCGTCTCCGAGGGGAGTATCCAAGAGCAGTACTCGCGAGCCTCCGGTCCTCCGTCGCCAGAGCGGTGTCAGTTGTCGGTGAAGCACCAGCGCCTCTGTGCGCAGGTCGGCGACTGCTGACGTGTAGGGGAGGCCATCAGGAGTATCGAGCGCGAGTGCCCAGTCCCCCAGGAGGGCCGTCGACACAGCCTCCCGCCACTGGCCGCCCTGCCGCAGAACCAGATGGCGTCCCACGGAGTGGTGTAACAGATCTTGGCTGGGAAGTGCGCCGCTTGTGTGCCCTCGCGTGCATCGACTGCTGGTGAATGCTCCCTGA
>NZ_JBICZH010000058.1:0-6159 GCF_043201995.1 Streptomyces sp. NPDC048258 | reverse complement strand
GGTCGCCTGACCCCCATCGAATTCGAGACCGTCATGACCACACCGGCCCTCCAAGCCGCGTGACCCAACCTGTCACCCAAACCTGCAGCAGACCCATCTGCGCCAGGATGAAGCCGTGGATGACATCGCTTACCGCCCTGCCCAGCCCCATGAGCTAGCCACCGTCGCTGAGTTGCGGTGGCGGTGGGTGCAGGAGCTCTACGGAACGCCCGACACCACGCTGGACGAGTTCGTTCCCCGGTTCGTTGCATGGGCCCGGGAGACCGAGTCCTCGCATCGGTGCTTGGTGATGGTGCGTGACGACGTTGTGATCGGAATGGCCTGGCTGGCGATCACGCAGCGTGTGCCGCATCCGCGCGCGTTCGAGCGGATGTCGGGGGACGTGCAGTGCACGTACGTCGTGCCGGATGAGCGCGACCGCGGCCTGGGCGGCGAGCTGATCGAGGCGGTCTTGGCGTGGGCAAGGGACCTCGGTCTTGAACGGGTGACTGTTCACTCCAGCGACCGGGCGGTTTCGGCGTACTCCCGTCATGGCTTCGAGGTCTCTCCGCGTCTGCTCCAGGTCGAGGTTGGGCAGGGCGGCGCGGGGTGAGTCCTCTGACCGGTGGCCGGGGTGAGTCGCTGGCCATGTTGTCGCGGTTCCGGGCGGACTTCTATGGGTGCCTCACTGGTCGCTCGGACGCGTTGTTCGAGCTGACGGACGCCCTCCTTTGCACGGAGGGCCCTGTCAAAACGCTGGTGGATCTCGCACTCGCGCCAGAACACCGGCGGGGTCACGGAGCCCTGTACGGCGGCCTCAACCAGGGGCGGATCGACTTCGGTCGGCTCCGTCGGGCCCTGGCCGGCCTGCCGTTGCCGAGAGCGGCGGAGGGCAGGCTGGTCCTGGCCGTCGACGTATCGCCCTGGCTGCGGCCGGACGCCGCGACCTGCCCGGACCGTTCCTTCTGCCACACATACGGCCGGGGTCAGAACGAGCACCGGATGATCCCGGGCTGGCCGTATTCGGTCGTGGCCGCACACTGGAGACCGGCCGCACCTCCTGGATCGCCGTTCTGGACGCCATCCGGCTGAGCCGGGCGCCGATCTCGCGGCCGTAACCACCGCCCAGATCCGTGAGGTCACCGAGCGGCTCATCGCCGCCGGCCAGTGGCGGGAAGGGGACCCGGAGATCTCGGTCGTCCTTGACTCCGGATACGACGCACCTCGCATCGCTCACCTCCTGTCCGGCCTGCCGGTGCAAATCCTTGGGCGGCTCCGGTCCGACCGGGTCATGCGACGGCCGACACCACCTCGCGTCTACGACCCGAGAGGCGGGCGCCCGCCCAAGCACGGCGGCGAGTTCGTCTTCGGCGACCCTTCTACGTGGGGCACCGAGCAGACCGTGACGACCACGGACACCCGGCTCTATGGAAGAGCCACCGGGCAAGCCTGGGACCGGCTCCATCCCCGGCTCACCCGCCGGGCGGCCTGGCTCGACCACGACGGGCCACTGCCCATCATCGAGGGCACCGTCATCCGCCTGGCCGTCGAGAAACTGCCCTCGGGAGGAGTCAACAAGCCGGTCTGGCTCTGGTGATCCGCCACCGCAGCCACGGCTCAGGACGTCGACCGCTGCTGGCAGTCCTTCCTTCGACGCTTCGACATCGAGCACACGTTTCGCCTGTTCAAGCAGACCCTGGGATGGACGAAGCCTCGCCTCCGTGACTCCGCTGCGGCAGACCGCTGGACGTGGCTCGTGATCGTCGCCCACACTCAGCTCCGTCTTGCCCGCCCACTGGCCACCGATCTCCGGCGACCATGGGAAAGGCCGACGCCACCGAACAAGCTCACCCCGGCAAGGGTCCGGCGAGGGTTCAGAAACCTCCGCGCGAAAACACCGTCGCCAGCGCGTGCACCGAAACCCTCCCGGCCCGGCCCCGGGCGCCCGCCCGGCTCGAAGAACCGGCGGTCGGCCACCCGCTATGACGTGGGACGCGTCCTCGCCACCGGCCAGGCATACAGCCGACCTATCCATCACAAGGTGGGAACCAAACCACGGCGCGTTGGATAAACGACAAGCTCAGACGTGCGACGGTCTCCGCGAACGCCCGGCGGTCGGCATGGAAGTGACGCGCTCGAACCCACCAGAAGCCGAAGAACTGGCGCTGGACCGGGAGGGTCAGGGCCCCCAGCAGCTCCAGCTTGGTGACCTCCTCGCGCTCCGACAGCACCACCATCCGGGCGTGGCCGGCGTAGGCGACGGCGAAGTCGATAAGGCTGCGGGAGGGCCAGCTACCGGCGAACGTCTCGACGTAGTCGTTCATCCACCGGGTGGCATCATCGATCCGCTGCAGCCAGCGTTCCCGCTCGCCCGTCAGCCGTTCCCGCATGACCGGTGTGCAGGCGGGATCGTCGGCAGCCGGGAGCTGGAAGTTCTGGAGGCGCGTGGCCGCCATCAGGACGGTCATCAGGTGGGTGTTGAAGGTGTCCCGGGGCGGCGTGCGCGTCCCCGATCCGCTTCTTGCGGGCATCCAGCCGGGGGGTGACTATCAGGCCGGTCGCGGTGGTGGTCACCACGGCGGTGACGGCGGCCACGAAGATGATCCACACAGTGTTCGGCATGCGGGACATGGTCCCGCACCCTGCGGGCCTCGGCGGTCGCTCTCAGCTCTCCGGGTCCCCGGCGGCCTCGCCGCGCTCCGTCCAGGTCTTGAGCACGTGCTGGCGGCCGTCCGTCTCGGTGATGAGCTGGATCATCACAGCCGGTTGGGCGCCGTAGAGCCCGACCCACTTCGTGTACCGGTCCTGTGCGGGGCCCGGGACGGTCCACTCGCCCTCGTCGGCCGGGCCGTCGGCCGTGAACTGCAGCCGGGCGAGGTGCCTGGTCCCCATGGGCTGCTCCTCGCCTCGGGTGCTCGGTCTCATTGTCTCCCTGTGCGTGGCCTGCCGGCCTGGGCATGGTCAGCGCTGCTGGCTGAGGGCCCTGAGAACCAGCGGACGGGGCATTGCGGGCTTGGCCCGCTTGGCGAGGTCGTTGGCGCTGGCGCCTGTCTTGGCCTGCTCGGTGCGGAGCGCGATGCCGAGCAGGTTCCGCGCTGAGTCGAGGTTGTCCAGTGCCTCCAGGACCGCCTCGACGGCCTGGTCGATGGTGGGCGGCCGGTCCGTGGTCAAGGTGTTGACCACCTCCGGGGGCGTGCCCGGTTCTTGGTCTTCGCCGGGGCCCGGCTGAGGGTGGTCAACGTCTTGACCGGTCTCGGCGGGCCGGGCATCGAGCGGGGCGCGGCTCCAAACCGTGCGCTGCCACGGAGCATGGGCAGTCGGCTTATCGGCCCAACACCCTCCGGAGGGGCCAAGGTCCTAGGCTCGGTTCGACTCAGGCGAAGGGGAGGCGATGCCCCGCGTGACGCAAGGGCCAGAAGAGGAGTATGGGCCTGGGAGCCCGGACTATGGCTTGTCGTACGAGCCCGATCCGTGGGCGGAGCCTGCGGAGGAATACGGTCTTGGGAGTCCCGACTACGGCTTGTCGTACGAACCCCATCCATGGACCGACCCGGAGCCGTACGAGAGCCAGGACCGTGGGGACGGGGGCTTCACGCATGACGACGCCGAGTCGATGTGGGAGGCGGCCTTCCGGGATGGTCACATCACCCGGGAGCAGTTCCAGAGCAGGAGGCGAGGAGCAGCTCAGCCTGCCCGGCTTGACGAACCATCGAGCACTTCATAGGTCAGCTGGGGCGAACCGAGGGCCTGCGTCGACATGGCACTGGCCCTCGGGCGAGGTGCTACTCGTCACCAGGAGGCGTTTGGCAGAACGTCATACGTTCACGATCTCCATCGCCGTGTAGCTGATGGTGACCTGCTCCACCGCAGCGCTGGAATCCCCGGCCTGCAGAGCAGGGCCGTCCCAGGACTTGGCGATCGCGTTTTGGTACTCGAACCGGCGGACCGGCTCCTTCTTGGCGTTAACCATAGTGAGGACGACCGTCTGGCGGCTGTCGTCCACCTTGGTCGGGTCCATGCAGGCGCGGAGCCAGTCGGTGAGCTGGGGGGTGTTGTCCATGATTCTTGAGATGGTGACCTCTGCGGCCCCGGCGGGCGGGCCGGAAACCAGGTCCACCATGTCGTTGCCCTCGGGGGAGAAGGCGCGGACCTCGACGAATTCCCTTCCCAGAGTCGGTGCGGACACCGACTGGGCAGTTGCCACGTTGAAGCCGCCCAGGTCAAGCATCCAAGCGTACGAGATGGCGTTGTCAGCCATGACGAGTCCTTTCGATTGGGCCGGTCAAGCCCTGCGCCCATGCCCTTCCGGGTGCAAAGAAGCGACCGGCTCCGAGTCAACGACACACCCGATCAAACGGAAACGCCATCGGCACATGAACCTGAACTAGAGCGGGCGGACGGCACATTGGGCGGAACCAATCGCACCGTTTCATAGGTGGTCGCTCGTGAAACACCCGGCCGCGCGGTCGTCCACCTGCGGCGATCACGTTTCATGAGTTGTTGCAAACGACTGGACGCCTGAAACACCCTCATGAAACGATCGGAGGTCATGAGCGACGACTTCAAGCGCGTGGAATCGCACGAATGCCCGATGTCCACCTGCGCCGCCCCGGCGGGCTCCCCGTGCCGGACTGGCAAGGGCAAGGTGGCGATCCAGTACCACACCGCCCGCTTCCGCCTCGTGCCCCAACTCGCCAAGGTGCTCAGCGTGCCGACCCCCGCCGTACGCAAGCCGGGGTCTGTGTGGACCGAGCTGCCCCGGCTGGTGAGCGCCGGCGCCGAACTGGTCGGGCACGTCCGCCTCGGATACGCGCGCGCCTCGACCGCCCGGCAGTCCCTCGATGCACAGCTCGACTCCCTCGCCGAGGCCGGGGTGACGCGCGTCTTCTCGGAGAAGATCTCCACCCGTGCCACCCGGCGCCCCGAGCTGGAGGCCGCCGTGAAGCTCGCCGGGGAGATCCGCTCCTCCGGCGTCGCCGTCACCCTCGTCGTCCACGAGCACAAGCGGCTCGGCCGCGGCATCGAACTCGCCATGCTCGCCGAGGAGCTGAAGGCGAGCGACGTCGGCCTGGAATTCCTCACCGGGGAACTGAAGGGCTCGCACGATCCCTCCGGCATCGTGTTCACGGTGCTGGCGGCCATGTCCGGCATGGAGCGCGAGTACATCCGCGACCGCACCCTCGAAGGCCACGAGTCCGCCCGCAAGCGCGGCAAGACCATCGGCGGCGCGGGCGTCACCGACGAGTCCATGCTCTCCATGGCCCTCCACCTACGCGACCAGGAGATGAGCCTGCGCGACATCGCCAAGCGCCTCGTCATCACCACGGGCGCGAAGAAGGGCCAGCACCCCTCGCCCGCCACCGTCATGCGGATGCTCCGCGAACACGACGAACAGGCCGCCACGGCGGCGACCGCGTGATCCCCCGGCTAGTTTGCGGCTGGTGTCTGAGCTAGGACTCCAGGGCCATCTACAAGTACGTGCCCGAACTTTCCGCGGGCGGCTGCCCCGCCATCGGCGGCCAACGCGAGGCCGCCGGGAACATCGGTACACCGTTCGCCTGAGGAACCACGGCCGATGGCTTGCCTCAAGCGTTCCTATTTAGACCCCAAGTAATGTATAAACGTGACATACCCTCGTGTACAGCATGAAAAGCGGCATATCTTCCCTCGGTGTCGTCTTGGACGCAGTGAATTGGACCGGATCTTCGCCGTGGCGTCTGAAGGAATCCCCGCAGAGGTCGTCTCGGTCTCCACCTTGCGAGACGGGACCCGACTTCGACAGCCTTCATTGCCCGAGCTGATCAATGCCGTCAAGCAAGGGACAACGTCGGGAGACGTTGAGCACTGGAACAATCTCTCGCTAGAGGCTGACCAAGGGCATGAACGCCAAGCGCTGGTCTCAATCACCGAAGGGCGAACTTTCGTCCGCGTCGCCGGGCAGGACGCGACCTGGGCGTACGGGCAGGCTGCGCGCCTCTACCTGTTGTTGTCCGGGACTGGCGCTCGCGAGCAAGGCAGGGACCCACATGCAATGCTTCCGCGGTTCGTCGCCCTCTTCTTTCTCTTGGGATGCGTGACCATCCTTCTAGGGCCTGTGTGATGTCGTGATCATTCCGCGGTCTTCAGCAGGTCGTCGATCCAGATCATTGCGGCACGGAGGTGGAGGCCGGCGAGGTAGCT
>NZ_JBICZH010000057.1:0-6990 GCF_043201995.1 Streptomyces sp. NPDC048258 | reverse complement strand
TCGTCAGGAACAAGATCAGCACGCACTCCGGACACCCTGCCGACCAAGATCGTTGAGCGCAAGACCGCAGCTCGACTCATTCTGAAACGATCAGTAAGTCGTACGACCCGGCGGGCCGTCTGGCGTCGACGACCGACGCCATGGGCGCCACGACCGCCTTCACCTACTACGACGACGGCCTCCAGGCCACGGCGACGGCGAAGCAGGTCACCCAGTCCGATGGATCCAAGAAGGACATTCTCCTGGGGTCGACGGTCTACGACGGCGCGGGCCACGCGGTCTCGCAGACCGCGAGCGGCGGCGCCACGACCGTGAACACGGTCGACGCCCTGGGCCGCACCACCCGTTCGGTGTTCGACCCCAACGGTCTCAACCGGGTCTCCACCTTCGCCTACGACGCGGAGGACCGGCTCACCGAGCAGACCCAGTCCATCGACGGCACCGGCAAGAAGGTGCCCTCGACCACCTACGACCAGCGGGGCCTCCCGCTGACGCAGGTCACCCCGCGCGGCAACACCAGCGCCGGGCGGTACGACGAGGTGGGCCGCATGGTCGAGCAGACCATGCCGCAGGTGCAGGCCGAGGAGAACGGCGGTGCGGCCGCGGCCGTCACCCCGAAGACCCTCGTCGGCTACAACACCTTCGGCGAGCCCATCCAGACGCGTGACGCACGCGGCCTGGTGACCAAGACGGAGACCGACAAGCTGGGCCGCCCCGTCGCGGTCACGCTGCCCGACTACACCCCGCCGGGCGCGACCACGCCGATCACGGCCGTCTCGCGCACGACGTACGACAAGCTCGGTAACACGGCCTCCACCACGGACCCGCTGGGCCGTGCGACGTACTACGTGTACGACCAGATGGGCAACTTGGTCAGGAAGACGGACCCGGCGATCGCCGGCGCGCAGGGCCTCCAGGCCCCCGGCACCGCCAGCTTCAACGGCACCTCCACGGACCTGTCCGGCGGCGGCGTCTCCACCTACACCTGGACCCCGACCGGTCTGCCGCTCTCCGCGACCGACCCGACAGGAGCACGCACCGAATCCACCTACGACGAATTGGGCCGCAAGCTCACCGCCACCACGGTCGAGCGCAAGCCCACCCTCCAGAACCTCGTCTCCCGCTTCACCTGGGACGACGCAAGCAACCAGACCGCCTCCACCACACCCGGCGGGCGCCGGACCACCGCGACATACGACACGGCCGGCCAGACCCTGACCATCACCGACCCCCTGGGCGGCGTCAGCAGCGCTGTCTATGACGGCCTCGGCCGCACCATCGAGAGCAAGGACGCGACCAGCCGCAAGACGGTCACCGCGTACGACCTCATGGGCCAGCCGACGTCCGTGACGGCCTACGGCACGGGCACGACGGCTCTGCGCGCGACCAGCACCGAGTACGACGCCGACGGAAACGTCACCGCATCCCTCTCGGCGACCGGCGCGCGCCGCACGTACACGTACGACGCCCTCGGCCAGATGACCGAGCAGGTTGAACCGGTCACCGCGACCGACTCGGTCACGACGACCTTCGGCTACGACGCGGCGGGCAACCGCACGCGCCTGACCGACGGTCGCGGCAAGGCCACGTACTACACGTTCAACACCTGGGGCCTGCCGGAATCGACCATCGAACCCAGCACCGCGCAGCACCCGGCACTGTCCAGCCGCACCTGGACGAACGTCTACGACGCGGCCGGCCGGGTCGTCACCGAGCTGCTCCCCGGCAGCGTCAAGCGTCAGAAGACGTACGACGACCTGGACCGTGTCATCGGTGAGACCGGCTCCGGCACCGCCGTGACCACCGGTCCGCGCTCGCTCTCCTACGACCTCGCCGGCCGCCTGACTGGCGTGGGCGGCGACGGAGTGCTCGTCGGCAACACGTACTCCTACAACGACCGCGGCCAGCTGCTGTCCACGGACGGCCCGGGCGGCACCTCGTCCTATGCCTACGACGCGGACGGCAAGATGACCTCCCGCACGGACGCGGCGGGCACGACGGCCTTCACCTACGACCTGGCCGGCCAACTCGACACCACGACCGACCCGCTCACCGGCACCCAGGTGCGCAGCGACTACGACGCTGCCGGGCGAACGACAGTCGACGAGTACGCACGCCCCGCCGCCGGCGGCACTTGGATGGTCGGCGCGAAGCGTTCGTACACCTACGACGCTCTGGGCCGGGTGGCCGATGACAGTGTTACGAAGACCGGCACGGGTACTGCGGTCCAGGGCACTGCCTACGAGTACGACCTCGACAACCGGCTGGTCAAGAAGACCGCGTCGGGCACGGCCGGGGCGGGCGCCGAAACGTACGCCTACGACCTCGCCGACCGCATGACCTCCGAAACCAGCGGAGACATCACCACCGCCTACGAGTGGGACAAGGCCGGCAACCTGACCAAGAAGGGGGACATCGCCGGCACGTACGACTCCCGCAACCGGCTCCAGACCTGGGGCACGCAGACCTTCGACTACTCCGCACGCGGCACCGTTCAGACGGCCACCGACGGCGCAACC
Source organism: Streptomyces sp. NPDC048258 (assembly GCF_043201995.1). Taxonomy (NCBI): domain Bacteria; kingdom Bacillati; phylum Actinomycetota; class Actinomycetes; order Kitasatosporales; family Streptomycetaceae; genus Streptomyces; species Streptomyces sp. NPDC048258. Next base: position 4,471 of record NZ_JBICZH010000057.1, on the reverse strand, counting down.
AGCCGAACGATCAAGTCCGACGCGTTCGAGCGGACGATCACCAACGGCACGAGCACCTTCACGTACGACTCGCTCGACCGGGTCATGACCCACAACGGCACCGGCTTCAGCTACGACGGCGGCTCCAACAACCTGGTCAAGGACGGCACGTCCACCTACAGCCGCACCCCCGGCGGAACGCTGCTCGCCAGCGCGATCACCGGGACTGCGGACTCGGCGCGCCTGGCCGTCACCGACGGCCACTCGGACCTGGTCGCCAGCCTGTCCGCGGACGGCACCACGGTCAGCTCGTCCCGCGCGTACGACGCCTCCGGCAACGTGACCGCGAGCAGCGGCACCACCCCGTCGCTCGGCTACCAGTCGGGCTGGACGGACTCGTCCACCGGCGAGGTCAACATGGCCGCCCGCTGGTACCAGCCGGGCACCGGCGGCTTCACCAGCCGCGACACGTGGCAGCTCGACCCGGACCCCTCGGTCCAGGCCAACCGCTACACGTACGCCAACGCGAGCCCGCTGAACGGCACCGACCCGGCAGGTCACGAAGCCATCCACCACGGAGGGGGTGGCGTCGCAACCGCCGCTGGGGTCCCCACAACTGCCATGTCCGAAGTCCAGATCGTGGCCATGCGAGCCTCGATAGCCCGCTACCTCGGCCTTTCGACGAAGCGATCCCAAGCGATTCGCGGCTTTTCGTGGATGTCCCGTGCATGGGGAAGTTCCTCCAGTTCCTCCAGTTCATCCGCAGCCCCGAGCCGGCGGAACTGCGACAAGAGCCCCTGGCACCCGGATTGCGGTGGCGGCACGCGCCCGAAGTTCGCAAGCATGGCGAAGAGCGAAATCGGAACTGCTGCCAGCGGGTCCCGCTCCCGGGGTGCCGTAACTGCTCCCGGCGGGTCCGGGGGTGGCAGCGGACGCTGCTATTCCCGATGCAGGGTGGTCACGGCCGCCCCGCCCCCGCCCCCGATCCCCCCGAACCCCAACCGCGGCCCGAACCCGATTCCGGCCCCGAAGCACATCCCCAAGCCCGACTGGAGCCCGAACCAGGCCCTCTGGACGGCCGCCCAGGCCGTCGACATGGTCGTCGGTGATCGACCCGATCCGGTACTGGACGTTCCCGTCCGGGCCGTGCCCCTCCACAGCAGCGCAAACCTCCTCGCCATGCTCGCCGGCCTGGACACGTTCAGCCCGGAGCAGACCCCGGAGACGCATGGCGCCCCCGGCGCCGACCCCGGTCCGGGCTCGGACATCGATCAGGGAGGGGACTGCCGCGGAGCCTGGGGCGGCTGGCGGAAGTACGAGCCGGTCGACCGTTTGAACGGGAACCGTGCCACGGGGGTTGAGGCGTGCCTGGACAAGGCGTTCCTCGAAGCCAACCCAGGTACCGCGACCAAAACGAAGAAGGTGGCGCCTCCTGCCTCTGAGGTTGAAAGGGTGGGGTGACAGGGTTACGGGGGCTCCAGTCTCAGTCCGGTCTCGGCGATGAAGCCGTCGAGCACCTCGGGCTGGCGCTGGATGCTCTGTAAACGGCTCTTCACGAGCGGAGCCAGGTCTTCGATCGCGTGGGTGCGAGGTTGGCCAGGGACTTCTTCAGATGCGCCCAGACGCCTTCGACGGGGTTGAGGTCGGGGGCGTAGGGCGGGAGCTTGACGATGGTGAGCCAGTCGCTGTTGCGGTCGCAGAACTCCCTCAGCGCCTTGGCATGGTGGGTACTGGCGTTGTCCCACACCACGATCAGAGGGGCACCGTCGAGTTGACGGCGTGCGGCGGTGATCAGTTCGGCGAACTCACGAGCACGGAAGCCTTTCTTCTCGCCCGTGCGGCCTCGGTGCGTCTGTGTCCGGTAGATCAGGCGAGTCTGGTGGCCCGGTTTGATGCAGACCATCCCGGCCATCAGAACCCGGCCTGAGCCCTTCCCCGTCACTTTGATCACCGGCGTCCGCCCGCGCCGGGACCAGCTCCGGCCCTTCCCCGGTTTCAGGTCCTGCCCGGCCTCGTCCTCGAAGACTATCCACGCGCCCAGGAGCCGGGCCGTCCTCTTACCCGTGACCACTGCTCCGTCCGCCACCGTGCCACGGCCTGTTCATCCCGCTCGACGGCCCGGTGCGCGGGGACTTGTGGCGACCAGCCCAGCCGGTGCAGCAGATACGACACCCCGCGGGGGGTGTACACGTATCCGAACAGCCGATGGATCAGCTCCGCCACCCTCGCGAGCGTCCACCGCTGGTCCTCACTCCAGCCGTGCGCGGCCGGGCCGGCCTCCAGCTCGGCCTGCAACCGCTCCGTCTGCCCATCGCTGAGCTGACACGGAAAGCCGCCCGCTCCCTTGGACACCAGAGCCGCTCTGCCACCCTGGCGCCAGCCGGCGTGCCAGGCGTATGCCGACTTCCGCGACACCCGTAACCTGCGGGCCACCTCCGGTGGCCGCACCCCCTCCTCGAACATCCCCGCGGCCTCGAAGCGCACAGCCTCACGCTTCGCCCGCCCCGCAGCGGTCAACCCGCCGCCATCCGCATACCTCATGACGACGATGTAGCACCGCCAACGCCCGCTGTCACCCCACCGTTTCAACCTCAGTTGCAACATGCGGTGAATTGCCATTCATGTTGGAACCAGTGTCGACAAGCCTGTTCGAGACGCGCGGGCGAAGCCGCCTCACCTGGCGGGTGATGACCGCCGTGCACATCACCAGGGCACTACGCCGGCGTCTTCGAAGAACTTACCGGTCGGGCCGTCGTCGGGCAGGGTCGCGAGTTTGATGGCGATCGCCGCGCCCTGTTCGGGGGTACGCACGCCGCGGAAGCCGTTGAGGTCAGTCGCGACGTAGCCGGGGCAGCCGGCGTTGATCAGGATGTTCGTGCCGCTCAGCTCCCGGGCGTACTGGAGGGTGACAGCGTTCAGGAACGTCTTCGACGGCGAGTACGCCACGGCCACCGGACCTGCCGTCTGCTCAGCAGCGGTTCCTGACTGCCGGGTGAGGGAGCCGACACTGCTGGACATGTTCACGATCCGGGGTGAGGCAGAGCGGCGCAGCAGCGGCAGCATCGCGTTGGTGACGCGGATGACGCCGATCACGTTGGTCTCCACGACCGTCCGGATGGTGTCGGGAACGACCCTGGTGGGCTCCTGCGGCATGCCGCCGGTGATGGCGGCGTTGTTGACGAGCACGTCGAGGCGCCCGGCCTGCTCCTCGATCAGCCGCGCGGCGGCGGTCACGCTCGCGTCGTCGGTCACGTCCAGCGGTACGCCGAACGCCTCGACGCCGGCCGCGCGCAGTCTCTGCACCGCGCCCTCCCGGCGCTGATCGTCGCGGGCGCCGACGCCGACGCTCCAGCCGAGGGCGCCCAGGCCCGCGGCGATCTCGTAGCCGATTCCCTTGTTAGCGCCGGTGACCAGCGCAATCGTTCGTTCAGTCATAGGGACCATGCTGCCCTCGGACCCAGGCGGGGGTCCAACACCGATTGGGTGGGCAACGATACCTTCAGGGTATGGATCTGAAGTAGCGTGGCCGTATGGAGACCCGGGAGCTGCGATACTTCGTCGCTGTCGCTGAAGAGCTGCACTTCGGGCGCGCCGCGCAGCGGCTCGGGATCGCACAGCCGCCTTTGTCACGGGCGATCCAGCAGCTCGAACGCCGGCTCGGGGCAGCGTTGTTTGATCGGACCAGCCGCACTGTCACGCTGACCGAGGCCGGCTCGGTGCTGTTGGTCGAGGGCCGCGCGGCGCTCGACGCGGTCGACGCCGCTGAGCGTCGGACTCGCCGCGCAGCCCTTTCCGTGACCGGCCGTCCCGGCCTGGTCCTGGTGACGAAAGCCAGCGCGTCCAGAGAACTGCTGGCGAAACTGCTCGACGCGTACGCCGCCGAACCCGGCGCGGTCCTCATCGACGTCATCCTGTGCGGCCCGGCCGAGCAGGAACGACTCCTGCGCGAGGGCCGGGCCGACGTGGCGCTGCTGCACCGTCCGTTCGACTCGACGGCCGGGTTCCACACCGAAGAACTCAGCACGGAGGGCCAGGTTGTGGTCCTGCCGGCCGGGCATCCGCTCACTGTCCGGGCCCATGTGCACATGGCCGACATCACCGGGCTGCCGGGCCTGCCCCTGCCACGCTGGCCCGACCCCAACGGCACCTACCCGCCCGGCCCCGGCCCGCAGGTCCGCGACCACGCGCAGTTGTTGCAGCTCGTCGCGCTCGGCCGTGCTTGCGCGGTCTCGCCGGAGTCGTGCCGAGCCCAACTGCACGGGGACCTCGCCGCCGTGCCCGTGCTGGACGCGCCGACAGTCACCACCGTGATCGCCTGGCCACCGCACAGCCGGTCCAGAGCCGTCGCCGACCTTGTCCGGACTGCGACACGTCTCTAGTAGGGCTTGGTCAGGTCAGTTGTGGTTGAGCGTGTCCTTCTGGTTCGGTGTTGCGTTGAGAGAGCGTGACTCCGGACGAGATTGCGGCTGTGCGTGGCGAGTTGGAGGACTTC
>NZ_JBICZH010000056.1:0-7963 GCF_043201995.1 Streptomyces sp. NPDC048258 | reverse complement strand
CGCCGCGCACTGCGTGGACATCAGCGAACCCAAGACCGTGCGGGGCCTCATGTCGGACTACCGCCTCTACACCGCCCGCCTGGCCATGGCCGACCCGCCGCCCACCCGCTGGCGGCAGCCCACGGCCGCACCCGACTCGGACCAGCAGCCCCCGGCCGGCCCCGGCGACCCCGATACACCCCGCCTGCCGCTGGAGGCGGGGGAGTGGGACATCCCGCGCGTCCCGCTGCGTTACGACCGCGCGGTGATCGCCTCCACCATGCTGGCCGCCCAGCTGCGCACCGCCCGCCGTACCGGCCGGGCCATGTACGACGTCACCGTGCACCAGCAGGCCGCGATGCCCGAGCAGCTCCTCGTGCCGTTCCCGGACGCCGCCCCCGACGTCGAGTCGGAGAGCCTGGACGACGAGCCGCAGACGGTGCTCGACCTGACGGCAATGCGGGCCCTCCAGAAGGCCCGCACCGACCAGGAGGCTCTGGGGTACACCGCCGAGCAGATGCGTCACCTCATGGACTCCGTCACCGAGATGGTCGACAGAGGCCGAGCGCTCAGGCAGCGGTACGCCAACCGGGACGAGGACCCCGCACTGCATCCGGTGCGCGAGGACGACCAGCGGGCAGCAGCCGAAGAGGAAGCGGCCCGGCAAGGCACAGCGCGAGGCAATCAAGCAAATGCAGGCGGCGAAGAGAGCCGGCGGCGGTAAGCCAGCCGGGAAGAAGGCCGCCGCGAAGCAGACGGCGAAATCGGCGGTGCTGCTGCCCCGTGGCTCGCTGCGGGCCGCGTACCCGGGCACCTGCCCGGCCTGCTTCAAGGACTACTGCAAAGGCGAGGCCATCACCAAGGTGACCAACGGGTGGGGCCACCCGGGCTGAACGCCCCGGCAGCTGTCAGCAGCCGAGCGGGAGTTCGCCAGGAACAAGGCCCGGATCGAGAGCGGCGAGACCTACCGCGCCCAGAAGCCCTCGGTCTGGCGGCTCGGTTCCTCACCGTCCAGCACCCGCCCCGCCCGCTGACGCGGACGGATCGCTCGAAGCCGGCGGGGAACACGGCACGCCCAAGGAGAGCGGCGATCGCCCGATAGGAATCGCCGGCACACAGCCTGCGGGAGATCTCCTCCCGCTCGCCCAGAGTCAAACTTCCGACGCGCTCCTTGCGGGGCAGGGGAGCGATTCCTCCGTGGTGCTTGAGGACGGTGAACACCGAGCCGGGCGGCTTGCCTATGCTTCTCGAGATGACGCTGATCGACTCGCCGGCCTTCCACCGCCGCCACAGGTCGGTCTTCATCTCGTCCGACATGCCCGGCCGACCCAGTCTTGCCACTTGTACCGCCCTCAACCTGCACTGTTGCTCTGACCGGTTGAATCTAAGGACCGGGTCCTTGCCGAGTTGCGCGACGCGGAGCTGTTCTGGGAACGGTCCGGGCATCCGTCGGCGGGCGGCTGAACGGTGCGCCCGGTGCGGCCGGGCCGAGCAAGAGGGCGATGCGCTGCTCGGCCCGGGCGCGGGTGCCGGGGCGGTTTAGGGGACCTTGCCGGCGTCGACCCAGTAGGCGTCCCCTATCTGCAGCCGCCAGGACACGGCGAAGGTGCCCAGGGGGCTGCCAGCTCCACCGTTCTCGCTCTTGGGCATGCTCGCCCTGCCGCAGTTCGACACGAGCGGGTTGTTGGTCACCCGGTTATCCGGGGCCAGCACCGGCGGGCTTGCAGGGGTGGGGCGGGAGACGAAGTACTGCCCGCACTGGCTGCCGGAGCTGATGCCTGACTGAGCGCCGCTCTCCTCGGCCGCAGCGAACGGGTATTCGTCGCATTGCGCTTGCGGGTCGAAGAGGAGGGTTGCCGGGTGTTTCACGTAGACGTTCGGGCCCTTGTCGGGGCAGATCACGCCTCGGTTGTCGTCGATTTTCTTCGGGTCGCCACGGTGCAGGGGGACTGATTTCAAGTTAGGGTTGTTGGCTGGCAGCATGCCCACGTGTTGGGGGCTGTTCTTCTGTACCGCGCGGATGAAGGCGCTGGCTTGCGCGTACTTGGGGTCGATCTTGTAGGTGGGCTTGAAGTCCGGCACGACGCACCCGGGGGCGCGGTTGGGGAACGTGTCATCGCACCGGATCTTCGACTTCGCGCCGCCCCACGAAGTGGTACCTGTGGTGGTGGAGGGGTCGGGGAGCGAAGCGGTCAATGTCCAGGCCAAGTTCATTTCCTGGGAGCCTCCCGGCACCCTCTGCCAGTGTCGTTCGACGGTGCCCTCCAGCGTGGTGCCGGCCGGTGCAGGCAGTTCGCCCTCCCAGGGGCCCGGTGCGCTGGCGTTGCAGTTCGGCGCACATATAGCTTCCAGATTCAGTCGCATACCGGCCAGGGACGGGTCGGACCGCAAGACGGTGACGATGTCGTGTTCGGTGAAGGACGTCTGATCGCGCTCGGTATTGATCTCCTGCTGGATCCGGATCGTGGCGTTGCCCAGCACCACCTGAGTACGCAAGTTCCTCAGCTGCACCGGGTACACGTGATCGGAGCAGATGGAGAACCGGGTTTCGAACACGCCTTGGTGCATGCTGCACCACACGTTGCCGTCGTCGACGGTGCCGGGGACGTTGGCCGCCGGATGGATGCACAACTCCTGCTCCTCAGGAGAGCCGGCCTGGGCGCAGTCGCGTCCCTGGGGGCCAAGAGCTGCTACGACGGCGAAGCCAGGGTCGCCGGTGGCGGGATCACCGCCTCCTCCCAACGGTGTCCAGTACGTGTACTGGCCCTCCCACTGGTTCACGGCTGCCTTGTCGGGGCTCAGTCCGTAGAGGTGATCGTCACTGACGGCGAACGTCGCTCCCGGTCCGCCGACTTTGGTCCAGTTGTCGGGCTGGCCGTCGTACTTGTAGACGTGGCCGGTGTCGGGGTTGGTGGCGAACAGGCCTGCGCCGCCGGCGTAGATGTTCCTCGCCGGTCCGCCGATCCGGGTCCAGGACGTTCCCTTGCCGCTCCATTCGTAGACGGCGGAGCGATCGGGAGCCAGCCGGTACAGATGCTCGCCGCTGACCGCGAACGCCGCACCTGCTTCGCCGACCTCGCTCCACTCGCGGCCACCTTGGTATTTGTAGATCTTGCCCGTGTCGGGGTTCGTGGCGAAGGTGCCCACACGGCCCGCATAGACAGCGGCCGTGGGGCCGCCGATTTCAGCCCATCCCTGGCCGTCGCCGGACCACTGCCACACCGCACTGTGGTCTGCTCGCAACATGTACAGGTTGTCCTTGGCCGTCACGGACAGCACCGGGGCAGGTTGTGCCTCCTCTGAAAGCTGCGCGGTGGGAGGCGGCGCGGAGGCCGGTCCGCTGTCCGCGGTGGGTGGCGTAGCCGCAGGCGTTGTGTCCGATGCTGGCATGGGGGCCGTCGGAGCACCGAGCGAGTTCCAGGTGGCGTCGGTTCCCGACCATGCGGACACCGCGGTGCGGTCACGGCTCAGTCCGTACAGGTGATGGCCGCTGACGGTGAAGGAGGAGCCCCCCGAACCGACACCACTCCATCGGCCGCCGTCGTAGCGCAGGATGCTCCCGTCGGTGCGGTTGGTTGCGAAGAGCCCGGCACCGCCGGCGTAGAGGTCCTGGGCAGGCCCGCCGACCCTGGTCCACTCGCTGCCGTGCCCGCTCCACTGGTAGACGGCGGTGCGGTCGGGGTTCAGGCCGTAGAGGTGGTCGCCGGTGACGGCGAAGTCGGCGCCCGCCCCGCCGATCTCGCTCCAAGTTTCCGGCTGCCCGTTGTACTTGTACAGCTTGCCGTCGGGGCTGGTGGCGAAGAGCCCTGCTCCGCCGGCTTCGAGGTCTTGGGCGGGTCCGCCGATCTTGGTCCAGTCGGTGCCGGTGCCGCTCCATTCGTAGACGGCGGTGCGGTCGGGGTTCAGGCCGTAGAGGTGGTCGCCGGTGACGGCGAAGTCGGCGCCCGCCCCGCCGATCTGGGACCAGCTGTCGGGCTGCCCGTTGTACTTGTTCAGTGCTCCGGTGCCGGGGCTGGTGGCGAAGAGTCCCGCTCCGCCGGCGTAGAGGTCCTGGGCGGGTCCGCCAACCTTGGTCCAGTCGGTGCCCTCCCCGTTCCAGCGGTAGACGGCGGAGTGGTCGGCTGCCAGCGCGTACAGCTGGTCGTCAGCGGTCGCCGTCACCGACGCCAGGGCAATGGGGGCGGCCGGGGCGGGGTCCGCGGAGGCGGGGGCGGCCGAGAGCAGGCCGGCGGTAATCGCGCCGGCGAGCAGGACACCGATGCGCCGCAGACGCGCTGCTGGTGCGCCGGGTCGGGGCTTCGTGCGGTTACGGGAAAGCAGGTGGGCCACAGGAGACGCTCCAGGGAATTTGTCTGGGAAGTGCTGGAGCCCCACGGTCTGACCTGGTCTGATTGTCCATCAATAGGCGTTGTCCGTTACCGCAGTTCAGGCGACACGGAAGAGCGGACAACGCGGACAACCAACCGGGGGAGTGCCGCTGTGGTGAAGGCCGGCCGTCCACAGGGCGGGCCCAAGGGGGAAACCGATGAAGCCAATGAGCTCGCGGTGTTCCTGCGGGATCTGACCCAGGACTTCACGATCCGTGAGCTTGCGAAGCGGTACAAGATCAGCAAAACGAGCTGGGGCGAGTACCGCTCCGGGACCAAAACGATCCACCTGCACCTGCTCAAACGCCTCGTACATGACCTGGTGCGAGATGAGCGAGCGCGCGCCGCGAGATGGGCGCTGGCCCAGCGCCTCCACGAGCAGGCAACCGTCGCACAGCAGCCTCTTGGCCCTGACGAGCCGAGCACCGCCGTGGAGGGAGTGACGGCGGCACAGGCGGCAGCCCAGGCCACCGTCGCTCTGCAGGACGCGGAGCGTCTGGTCCACATCCTCCTCGGCGTCATCGCCGGCCTCCAGATGCCCTCACAACACGGCACGGCACCGGGCGCCGACGCGGCTGCTCTGGCTCCCGCCGCCGATCAGGCAGCCACTGATCTGCGTGAAGCACACCACCGACTGGACCAAGTCCGCCTGGTCCAAGACGCTGTACGCCGCGTGCGTGACGAAGCCACCGCACACGACCCATCCGCCGCAGCAGATGCCGCATCCCGTGCCCGTGACGACGCCCGGCCCGGCAACGATCAATACCTTCCCGTGCCCTACACGGCAGCCTCACGCGAAGCCGCCGCCATCCTGATCGTCTCCCGCACCGCACTGGTCGAGCACTACGCCGCAGCCCGGCTACTCAGCGCCCGGGCAGCGGGTGTGCACACCCTCGAGCCGACAGCTGTACAGAACACCCCCCGCGAAGCTCTGGCCCTGACCTCCCCGCCCCACAGCCCCACCACGGTCTCGCCACCCTCTGACCGGTCGCGCCGCCGACGCCTGATCGTCATGATGGCCGTTGCCGTGACGCTCGCCGCCTCCCTCTCAGCGGTGGCCGCCGTCACCATTGTGCGAAACGGTCAGCAACCCCCGCTGGAACAGGCGAACCGGCCCACACCGGCCCCGGCGGCTTCCCTGCCGCCCCCGACATCGAGCCCTTCACCTCCGGCATCGCCCACGCCGTCCCCGAGCCCGGAGCTGACCGACCCAACTTCGCCCCCGAATCCGACCCGCTCGACTGAGACCAGCGTGACGGCGGTCCCCGACGACTACCTGGGCACATGGCAAGGCGAATTCACCAAGCCCGGAGACAAAGCCCCTACCTTGCGCCGGATCGAGATCCGCAAGGGCGCGGTGGGCGCAGAGACCGCGGACATCCTGACGTCGACCGCCAGCTCCCTCTGCCAGTCAAAAGGAACCCTCATCTCGGCCGGCACACTGCTCGTCCTCACGACAAACCCGACCTCAGGAATCCCCAGCCACCTCTGCACCACCAACGGAGACATCACACTCCGACGCCAAGGAGACGCCGACCTCACCTGGAAAGCAGAAGGAACCACAGCCACCCTCCACCGCACCGCGCCACAAATCCAGACGATCCCCACACCGTTCATCGGGACATGGCGCGCCCAGGACGGAAACGACCCCACGTCATCCGTGCGCATGACAATCAACCAGGGAACACCCGGCCGCGCCCGGGCCGAATTCGTCTGGGACGGCGACGCCCACCACTGCGAAGGCTTCTCCGTACTTGCTTCCATCGGCGACGCCCTGACCTTCAGCCCCGAGACGGTCACGGCGTCCGAACCACAGCGCTTTTGCACCCAGACCCCGACCCGGATTGTTTCCCAGTCCGAGGGCAACACCTTGCACGTGGAATGGGCGGATGACGGCGGATTCTTCCGCTCATTCACCTTCCACCGTGCCGGCTGAGCGAACACACGGCGGATACGACAGAAGGCCCCGGATCCTGCAGGGTCCGGGGCCTTCTGCTTCAGTAGCGGGACAGGATTTGAACCTGCGACCGCCTCCGTACAGGTTGCTATTCGGCGGACGCTTTTCAGTGGTCCGTCATGTGGGCTGCAGCTGGGTGTCACGCCCTCTGACGTGCCGCTTCGGGTATGTGCGGGTCGTCGTGCTGAAGTCTGGGCGACGATTCCGCACTGAAGGCCGGCGCCGAAGCATGGGTGAGCGACGCGCCGAGTAGCAACAGGAGGTCTCTCAAGTACTCGTAGTGGTGCGTGGGCCTGAGTCCAGGTTCTATCCGGCGGGTGAGATTGAAGCAGGCGCGGGCGTGGGCCCGCGTCCCCTGAGGGGTGCGCGGGCGCTGCCGTGCCGGGCGGTGTCAGCTGGCCGTTCGGGTGGAGCGCAGCAGAATCGGGACGAGTCGGGCGACCGGCTGGTAGTGCCACTGCTGTCCGATTCTGCCTTCCTGGCCGGTGGGGGTCTTGTCTCGGGGTTTAGGGGCGCCAATAGGTGAGGTCGAAGCCGTAGTAGTTGCTGGCGGCACCGGGTTGGCCGGGCGGTGTCCGTAGCGTGAGCAGTCCGATGATGCCTTGGTTGGTGGTTAGGCAGATCTGGGAGCCCTTGGTCAGCTGCTCGCGCTTCAGCACGGTGCTGTAGCGGGTTTCCGCTTTGCATGTGGCCTGTGTTCCTGGCTGGCCGGAATCGAGTAGCACGATGTTGGCGGAGCGGGGGAGGAGGTTGCCGTCGATTGTGTGGTAGATGCCCTTCGAGTCAATCGCCGCGGTCGGTTCCACCCTGGGTGGGTCTGGGAGGAGGTTTAAGGTGCTGGTTACCGCAAGGTCGACCCGTTGTTGTTTGCCGGCGGCCGAAGGGCTAGCGGACGGAGTCCCTGTTTCTTCCGGTCCGGGCCCGGATCCTCCTGTCGGCGCCGGGACGGTGACGGTCGCTGTCACCGTGACTGTGGGGTTGACGTTCCCGCTTGCTGTGGGGGAGTCGAAGACAGTTGGTAGGCCGTAGAAGCCGAGTAGGAGGCCGAAGAGGCCGGTGACGGCCGAAATCCACGCGGCCACCTCTCCGCCCCGTCGTCTCCTAGGGGCGGGCGATGATGCGGGACCTTCCCCGCCACTCTGTCCTGACGTCTCGCTGGTCGGCGTAGCCCCCACGCGTTCCCCCTCAACCACTTGTGAATGGAAGGGACCAAGTATGGGTTGGGAGGCCGCCGGTTCGTCAGGTTTCGGCTGCATCGGGACGAAGCCAGGCAGCGGAGATTGACTCGCGCCCGAAAGGACCGCGCCCAGCCCTTCGCCCTTGCCGACGGCAGTCCTCCCGGCCTGAGCGGGGTGGGTACGGCCCAACCGGCGTCCAGGGCCTCTCGGTGACTTGCCAGGCCGGCCCCGCTACTGCTGCCAGCTGCCCGCGGAGCGGGCGGGCCTGGAGGCGGAGCCGGAAGACCCTGGGGCGGGGGGAGCGGAGCGGACCCCGCCCAACGGGCCGTAGGCCCGGACCCCGTGAAACGGGGTCACCCACGCCCGCGGAGCGGGCCGTTCGGGTGGAGCGCAGCGGAATCCGAACCCGTCCGGAGCGAAGCGCAGGCCCCCGGCCCGAAGGGCCGGCCCCGGCTCGGCGAAGCCCAGCCCCGGCGAGCGAA
>NZ_JBICZH010000055.1:0-11569 GCF_043201995.1 Streptomyces sp. NPDC048258 | reverse complement strand
GCCGACAGATCAAACTCAAGGCACCAGGGCCAGTCGTATCGCGAGTCAGGCCACCGCCGAAGGGCACCCCAACATCCTCACAGTCGTATCGGGTGTCTCACCGTCCCAGTTCCGGCCTCCTGGTACGTCACGCTCTGGGGCGGGTGAGGCACGTGGAGCCGACGTGAGCCGACCGGTGCACTGATGTCCGGGCGGGGACTCATGGGACATGGCCCGGCACCCGGCTCAGGTTCCGGGGAGGATACGGCGCGTTTCGTAGGCCCACATCGCGATCTCGACCCGGTTGCGGGCGCCGAGTTTGGCCATCAGGCTGGCCAGATGCGTCTTCACCGTGCTGAGGCTGATGTGCAGTGCATCGGCGATCTCGGTGTTGGTCAGCCCGCGGGCGACGGCGAGGAGCACCTGCTCCTCGCGGGCGGTGACGGGGGAGACCGGCTGGGCCACGGGCCGGCCGGCGGGCAGGTCCGCGAATGCCTGGAGCAGACGGACGGTGACGCTGGGCGCAATGAGCGCCTCACCGCCGGACGCCGACCGTACGGCCTGGGCCAGAAGGTCCGGTCCCGTGTCCTTGAGGAGGAATCCGCGGGCGCCGGAACGCAGCGCGCCGTAGACGTACTCGTCGAGGTCGAACGTGGTGATGACGACCACGGCCAGCGGGTCGGCGACGCCCGGGCCGGCGACCAGCCGGGTGGCCTCGAGCCCGTCGAGTACGGGCATGCGGATGTCGAACAGACAGACGTCGGGGCGCAGTTCGCGGGCCAGACGTACCGCCTCCCGCCCGTCGGCGGCCTCGCCGACCACCTCGATGCCGGGCTGGGCGTTCAGCATGATCCGCAACCCGGTGCGGATGATCGTCTGGTCGTCAGCGACGAGGACGCGAATGGACACCGCTCTCGCTCCTCGCTCTCGGCAGTTCGGCGTCGACATGCCAGCCCCGGTCGGTACCCGGGCCGGCTCGTAGTGTGCCGCCGAGCAGCGTCGCGCGCTCGCGCAATCCGGTAAGTCCGTATCCGTCGCGACCCCGGCCGGTGCGCCGGCCGTTGTCGCGCACGCTCACCCGTACCGTGTGCCGTTCCGCGGCGACCCGAACGACGAGCTCGGTCGCGTCGACCGCATGGCGCAGCGCGTTGGTCACCGACTCCTGCACGATCCGGTAGACGGCCGCGTCCACGGCCGGGGGCAGCGCGTCCAGTTCGCCGTCGAGCCCCAGGTCGACCCTGAGGCGACCACCCGGGGTGCGCACCAGGCGCTCCAGATCCGCGACTCCGGCAGGGGGCGCCAGCTCGGCGCCGACCCCGCGGTCGCGCAGCGCGGCGACCATGGCGCGCATTTCCTCCAGCGTGCGCGCCCCTTCCTCCTCGACCCCCTCCAGCGCCTCGACGGCGGCGGACGGGTCGGTGCCCGCGAGCACCCGGCCCGCCTGGGCGATGATCACCATGGCCGACACGTGGTGGGCCACCGTGTCGTGCAGTTCCCGGGCGAGCTGCTCGCGCTCGCGGGAGCGCACCTGGTCCAACTGCCGCTCGCGAGCGGTCACCCGGAACCGCACGGCAGCCCCGACCACGCCGGGCAGCAGCAGGAAGACGAAGCCCACGACCTTTTCGACGACCGGGGTCTCGTCCGTGACGACACACAGCGCGCCGACCGCGACGATCACCGCGCCGCCCAGCACGATCTCGCGTCCCGATCCCCACCGGGGCAGCGCGTACACCAGCACGAGCACGACCGCGCCGGTGTACAGGCCGACCGGCTCGCGCGGTGCGGCGACGAGCGAGGCCACCGGGAGCAGGATCACCGAGCCGAACGCCAGCGTCACCATCGCCAGCGGGCGGGTCCGGCGCCACAAGGGCAGCAGGCACAGCCATACGGCGAACACCACCGCCACCGGCCGCCACACGACGTTCTCGCGCAGGGTGGCCTCCAGCACCACACCGGCAAGGCCCGCGGCGAGCAGCGCCCAGTCCCGCCACACCCGGGCGGGCGCGTCGGGCGGCCGGGGTTCGGTCCACAGGGTTCGCAGGTCGTCTCGGAGCATGGTTCTCAGCCTAGGGACCGCGGCGTGCCGCGCATCGGCCGAAAGGACGGGTCGTCACTCCGCCCCGGGGCCGACGGATCCGCGGCCCGCGGGCCGATGCCGCGGAGCGCCGTGGCGAGGAGCCTCGGCATCGGCGGCCGTACAAGGACGGCCGCCGAGGTGGTTGGAGGACCCGATGCTCTCGAAAGCCCTGTTGCGCCTGGGCGCAAGCGCCGCCCGCCATCCCTGGCGGGTGATCGCGGCATGGCTGGTCGCCGCCACGCTCGCCGTCCTCGCCGCCGTCGCCTTCGGCGGGCGGAATGCGGATTCGATGACCGCTCCGGGACTGGACTCCCAGCGGGCCGCGGAACTGATCGAGCGGGCCGGCACCGGCCAGGAGGGGATGACCGCCCAAGTGGTCGTCACCCCCCTCGACGGCGCTGCGACGTTCTTCGGCGACGACGGCGCGCGCACCGCTCTCACGCGGCTGCAGACCGAGGTGAAGCGGCTGCCGCACGTGCTCGGCACGAGCGACCCGGCGGGGGCACTCGACGCGGGCGGGGACACCGCCGTGCGCGGCGGCCTCGTCTCGGCCGACGGGCGGATCGCGGTCGTCCGGGTGCAGTACCCCGACCAGAGCCGGCTGTCGGCCGAAGACCTCGACGCCCTCGTCGATCTCGGCGACCGGCTGCGCGCCGAACTGCCCCTGCGCATCGAGATGGGCGGGAACCTCTTCTACGCCTTCTCCGACCCCGACGGCGGCGTGAGCGAGTTGATCGGCCTCCTCGCCGCGGCCGCGATCCTGTTCCTGGCGTTCGGTTCGCTCGTCGCCGCCGCGCTGCCGATCGGCATGGCGGTCTTCGGGCTGACCATCGGAGTTGCCACGATGACGGTACTGGCGGGGGTGACGGACGTCCCGACCTTCGCCCCCGTCCTGGGCAGCATGGTCGGGCTCGGAGTGGGCATCGACTACGCGCTGTTCGTGCTCGCCAGGCACCGGGAGTACCTCGCGCGCGGGCTCGATCCGCAGGCGGCGGCCGGACGAGCGGTGGCCACGGCGGGGAGGCCCGTGGTCTTCGCCGGCGGCACCGTCGTCGTATCGATCCTCGGCCTGGCGGTCGCGAACGTACCGTTCATGACGGTGGGCGGGCTCGCCGTCTCGATCGTCGTCCTGACGATGGTGCTCGCGTCGGTGACGCTGCTGCCGGCCTTCCTCGGCGCCGCCGGCCCACGCCTGGCCCGGGCCGGCCGGATCGGCCGGGCTTTGCAGACCAGGAAGCTGGGCCGACTCGCACGGCGGCGGGACCCGGCGGCAGGCGCCGCCCACGCCGCCGGGTGGCGTCGCTGGATCGGGCACGTCAGCCGGCACCCGGTGCCGTACGCGGTCGGCGCGGCGGGGCTGCTGCTGACCGCGACGCTGCCCGTGCTCGGCCTGCGCGTCGGCCTGCCCGACGACGGCTCACTGCCCCACAGCCGTACCGAGCGCCGAGCCTACGACCTCGTCGCCGAGGGGTTCGGCCCGGGCACCAACGGTCCCCTCGTCATCGCCGCGGACCCCACCGGTGATCCGGGAGTGCTGGACCGACTCGTCGCAACGGTCGCGGCGGATCCGGGCATCGCATCCGTCGCGCCGACGCACATCGATCGGGCCACCGGCATCGCGACCCTCGTGGTGTTCCCGACCACCAGCCCTCAGGACAAGGCCACGGCCGACACCATCGCCCGGCTGCGCACCGACGTGCTGCCCACGGCGATCGGGCACGGCCCGGCCAGGGCCCACGTCGGCGGCGCCGCCGCGAGCCTGTCCGATGTGGGCCAACGCACCAGCCAACGCCTTCCGGTGTTCGTCGCCGCCGTGCTGGCGATGTCGTTCCTGCTGCTGATGCTGGTCTTCCGCTCGATACTCGTACCGCTCAAGGCGGTACTGCTGAATCTGCTGAGCATCGGCGCGGCCTACGGCATCATGGTCGCGGTCTTCCAGTGGGGCTGGGGAGGCGCACTCATCGGGCTGGAAGCGACGGTTCCGATCGTGTCGTTCATCCCGATGTTCCTCTTCGCCATCCTGTTCGGCCTGTCGATGGACTACGAGGTGTTCCTCCTCTCCCGCGTACGCGAGGAGTACCTGCGCACCGGCGACAACGGCACGGCGATCATTGAGGGCGTCTCGCGCACCGCCCGGATCATCACCTCGGCCGCCCTCATCATGGTGGCGGTCTTCCTGTCCTTCGCCGTCGCCGAGGACCCCTCCACCAAAATGTTCGGGCTCGGCCTGGCCACCGCGATCTTCATCGACGCCACGGTCGTACGCATGGTGCTGGTACCGGCGACCATGACACTCCTCGGCCGGACCAACTGGTGGCTGCCGAAGTGGCTAGACTGGATGCTTCCCCGCGGCCCGGTCGGCACCGACGACACCGACGCGGAATCCACGGGTGAGGCCCCGCGTCCACGGCTGGCTGACCGTTGACTCAACTCCTGCCCGCCCTTGGCGTCCGGCACCTCAGCGCGTCACCTAGGGGCATATCGAGTCGTGATCATCGGGTGGTCCTGGTGAGGTCCTTGATCCAGATCATCGAGGCGCGCAGGTGGAGACCGGCGAGGTAGCTGTCGGGAGTCTTGTCGTATCGGGTGGCGATGCCTCGCCATGCTTTGAGCTTGTTGATCAGGCGTTCGACGGTGTTCCGCTCCTTGTAGAGATCGGCGTCGTGGCTGACGGGTCGGCCACGTCTGGAGCCCTTCTTCTTCCGGTTGGCGGCCTGGTCCTTCTTCTCCGGGATGACCGCCTTGATACGGCGTTTGCGCAGGTGGGCGCGGTTTCCGCGGGACGAGTACGCCTTGTCCCCGGCGACCGCGTCCGGCCGGATGCGGGGTCGGCCGACCGGCCCGCGTACCCGTACCTTCTTCAGGACGGGGATGAACTGCGGGCTGTCCGCTGCCTGGCCTGTGGTCAGGATGAACGCCAGCGGGCGGCACTTGCGGTCGGCGGCGAGGTGGACCTTGCTGGTCTGCCCGCCTCTGGAACGTCCGAGGAGGGCGGCCTTCAGCCGGAGTTTCCGCCGACGCCGGATGCGTCGTCGTTCTTCCAGCGCGGGATCACTTTCGGTCTCTTGCCCGTTTTGCTCTTCGAGGCCGCCCCCTTTGACCTGGCCTTCTCCTCCTCGGCCGCGGCTTTCTCCAGGGCGGTGACGACGTCCTCGTCGAGGTGCATCCCGGCCGCGTCGTGGTGGGCTCGGGCGGTGGTGGAGTCGATGCTGACCAGGGACAGGTCCACCTCACCCCGCTTCGCGGCTTCCGTGATCAGGCCCTCCCGGCCGTACTCGCCGATCGGCAGGTACGGCTCGATGAACTCCCAATCCGGATCGGTCAGTTGCACTCGCGTCACGTAAGACCGTCTATCGGACCGGACCGTGCCACGAAGGCACATCCCGCAAATTGATCACGGCTCAATACGCGCCCTAGTGGAGCGGTGGATGAAGGCGTGGGAGGCGTGGGAGGCGACGGAGCACAAATGCACGGCGTGCTCGAAGCGCCCGGCGTGATGCGACCGGCACCCAAGAGCCACGCGGACGCGCTCCTGGTGGCAGTGCGCGGCGGGCACGCCCCGCACTCCCAGGTGCGGCTGGCCGACGGCCGCCCGGCCCTCGGCCTCGGGACTGGTAGGCGATGTCACGTATTCCTCGGCGACGCGGCCCGAGTGTCACCCAGAGTGGTTGTCGGCTCCGGTGAACAGCCGGATTCCGGCCTGGTTGTGATAGCTGAGCGACTTCGTGGTGACAGGTGCCGGGCGGGTGCGGGCCCAGACATCTGCCTCCCCCTTGGATGGGGAACCGACTATCGCAGTCCTCGAAGTCGACCTCGGCCTGCCGTGGAGCGGTCGCGAGGACAGCGGACCCGTGCAGCTGGGTGACCTGCCGGTCGATCGGTGCGGCATGCTCCTCGGTGACGCTCAGGCGCTCGACAACTTCACCGGCTTGGACGGCCAGTCCACTGACAGGCTGGCCGACGTCACCTGCTGGGGCAAGTACGAAGACGCCGTCCACTCACAGTTTGGCGGTGACCGCATCCCCCAGCACCACAGCAGCCACGGGCCACGCGGGTGGCTCGACCTCCCACTCGCAGAGGCCGAAGCAGTCGCCGAACGGCTGCGGACTTGGACACGTGAAGGACCCAGCAACGGCCTCATGCTCGCCGTCGATGCCCCTCGGCCCCATCGCCATGCCGTTGATCCCCGAGTTGGCTCCGGACGGGTTCGGGTTCTGCTGCTCTCCACCCGACCCGCTCCTGGTGCCTGCCTTTCCCTCCCGTGCAATAGTGAAAAAGAACGCAGTCACCCCGATGGGGAGAGTGTGATGAGAAAGCATGGCCTTCTACTAGTTGCGCTAATCACGTCGAGCGTTTTCATCGCCCCCAGCCCGGCCCAGGCGGGCTCCGCCACACTTCTGGTGAACAACGCGTCAGGCCTAGACGGAACCATCAGTGGATGTCAGAGCCCGACGTGCATGAATGGAAAGGGCCTTACGCTGACACGAACCGGTAACACATTTGAGTTCATCGGTGTACCAGGCGGCGGCTACCACATCCGGTCATACTACTGGGAAAACAAGTGCCTGGACGTCTGGGGCGCTGGAAACGGCGAGCCCGTCGTCATGTACGACTGTCGCAGCGACACGAGCCAGACCTGGACCCCATGGATCAACTACAAGAACCCTGCCAGTGACAACACCTGGATCATAGTGAACAAATGGAGCGGCAAGTGTCTTGACACCCGCAACCCAGCAATCAACAAACGCCCCCCTTCGGGCGCCGTTCTCCAAATATGGGACTGCAACGAAGCCTTTCGCTTTAACCAAAGGTGGGACATCAAGCTTTAACAAAGTCACTGCCAGGGGATGACCGGCCGTGGGAATGAGCCGGAGCACGTTAGTTGTCACATGGGCAGCCGCAACGCCTCGATGTCGCGCTGCGCTTCCTGTGGGCTGGCCCCCGCGGACGACGCCCCGTCCCGGCGTTTCCAGCTGTGACCGTCCACCGCCTCGTCCAGCGATCACGCAGATCGAGCCCGGAGCTGCCCGCAGCGTGACGGTCCGTCACCGGCGCACTGAAGCGTGATCGCCTTCACGGAAATCGCGGCCAGGACCCGGATGAAGTCGCCGTAGTCACCATATGGAATTACCCCAGTGAGCCGAGGGCACGCGGGCCGCCACCCGTGTGGTGGCGGCCCGCGCGCACTTCCTCCGACGGCCTGGCGTACCTCTTCGTCCATGCGGCGGCGCGGGCCTGCCCTCCCCGGGGCCTGCCCCGGCCTGAGCCCGCCCGTCGCAGCCTTGCGCACGGACGGCTCTCTCCTGCTTTACCGAGGAGCGTCGTTGTAGAGCAGTGCGCTTGGTGTCGCGCTGGTCAGGCCCTTCACTGTGTTCTTGGTGGCTGCACTCTTGATCCTCGGGCCCACTTGGGCGTGGGTCAGGGATTCGGTGGATCGGAAGGTTGCGGCGATGCCAGCTGCGTGAGCGGCGGCCATCGCGGTCCCGGACCTGGTGGCGGTCCGACCGGCAGGACCGGTCCAGGCGGAGAGGATGTCCTTGCCGGGGGCCAGTACGTCGACGCATTTGCCGAAGTTGGAGCCGGCGAGCATGTGGTCGTCCGGGGTAGTGGCGGCTACCGTCAATGCGCTCGGCGCGCTGGCCGGGAACTCGGCACAGGCATCCGTTCCATGGCCGCCGGCGGGGACGAGCACCACCACACCCTTGCTGAAGGCGTCGGACACCGCGTTGTTCAGGGCCGTACTGACTTCCCGGGTGGAGCTGCCGACAAGGATGACGTTGCCCTTGATGCCGTGGCTGTTGGCGACAGCCCAGTTGATGCCTGCGATGAGTTTGGTGACGGTGGAGGCACCGCCACAGTCGGCGACCTGCACGGCAACGAGCTTGGTCTTCTTCGTCACACCTAGGTTTTCGCGCCCACGGTGCCGGCCAGGTGCGTACCCACACCGTTGCAGTCGGCGTCGCTGCCACCGGCAACATTCGTCCCGAAAACGGCCCGGCCCTCGAACTCCGGGTGCGTGAGGTCGATACCCGTGCTCAGGACGAAGACCGTGACCCCCTCCCCCGCGGTGTCCGGATACGTGTACGTCCACGGGCCGGCCCCCACCGGTTCGCACTGTGAAATCCGGGCCAGGCCCCACGTCGCACCCTCCTGCTCGCCCGCCCAGACGCTTCCTGCCGCGCACACCGTCAAAGCCAGAGCTCCAGCCGCTCCACGGCCCCACATCCCTCGTGCCATCACGTCTCCTCACACCTGTTCCACCGGCGGGACACCCGCCCGCCCCTGCCCAACGACGCCGCTCAACAGCAGGCAATGCCGTCGCCGACCGCTCACCCGGCGGCCGCGACCGGCCCCGCCCCGAACCCCGGAACGTCCCTGCACTGTGGCGTCCAGGCACAGCCGCTTGAACCGGACCGCAGGCCGGCACTCCGCCCCGGTCGGCTCTTGATCTCCGCCACTACACCCGGACGGCCGCCTCCACCGCTGGTGCCCGGCCTCCGCCCGCCGCTTCCCGGAAGCCTGCACCTACCCCGCCGACAGCCTGCGGGCAGAGGCCACGCCCCGAGCCGAAACGGCTCGCGCACCCGAGCGCCCAAGTGGCCGATGCGTACGTCAGGAGACTGAGTGACGGGACGTCATTCCATAGTCACTGCACGCCCGCAGGGCATCGGCACGGGGAGACGGCGGCCAACAGGGCGACAGTGAGGATGGGCGGCACGCGCTTCATAACGGGTGCTCGGGAACGGCCGCAGGGCGGTGCGCGCCAACGTGCCGCGCGGCCTCCCGGACTCGGCGGCCTGGGCGCGCATCGACTCGAAGGGAGGGGTCAGGACCACTCGGGGTTGGCCTCCTTCACCGCAGCTCCGGGCCTGGCCCCCCAGCGTCACCGGCCGTGCGCGGCCCGGCGCGCCGGATGCGGCCAGAAGGCCCCGGGACATCAGGCTGCGGGGTGGGCCGGCTCCTGCTGTGACTCCAGGAGCCGGGCACCGCACTCCTGGCGGAGCGGGTTCTCCGGGGGAGGTTGTTGCGCGAGGCACCGGACGGATAGTTCGTGCAGCTCAGCGCGCCGAGTGCACCCTGTAGTCGCCGCAACAGGTGTGGCGCTTTCGCCGGTTCGGGAGAGTCATCGGACGCGCTGCAGCATCGTGGTCGCGCCCTGCTGCCGAGCCTCGAGGATCGCTTCCCGGCCGGCGGTCTGCCACCCGGTGGCAACGGCCGGCACGGGGACCTACGGGTTGAAGCGGCCGCATATGACGCGCCAGGTACTGGCACCACCACGACGGTTGCCGCACACGTTCGGGAGGCGGGCGTCGGAATGATCTGCACGAGTAGAACATTCAGCCAATCGGTTGATCTGTGCGGCGGGTCTCGGATCTGCCCTCCGGGTTGGCTGGGACGATCCCGCCCATGGCACCGAGGACAGGATCTGTCGAGAGTTCGGCAACAGCGCGGGTCGTCTTGCTGACGCTCTCGGCCGGTCAGTTCCTGATGGCGCTCGACAGCTCGGTCATGAACGTCTCGATCGCGACGGTGGCCGAGGACGTGGGCACGACCGTGTCGGGCATCCAAGGCGCGATCACCGCCTACACCCTCGTGATGGCGATGTTCATGATCCCCGGCGGCAAGGTCGGGGCGCTGATCGGCCGCAAACGCGCGTTCCTGATCGGCTGCTGCATCTACGGGGCCGGCTCCCTCACCACGGCGCTCGCACCGAACCTGCCTGTACTCCTGCTCGGCTGGGCGCTCCTCGAAGGCCTCGGGGCGGCGCTCATCCTGCCCGCGATCGTGGCGCTGGTGGCCGGCAACTTCGTCCCTGAACGACGTCCCGCCGCCTACGGACTCGTCGCGGCGGCAGGGGCCGTGGCGATCGCGGTCGGGCCGCTCATCGGGGGTGTCGCGACGACGTACTTCTCCTGGCGGTGGGTCTTCGCCGGTGAGGTGCTGGTGGTCCTCGGCATCCTGGTGCTGGCCCGCCGCATCGCCGACGCCCCGACCGGCGAACGCCGGCCCATCGATCTCGTCGGCGCCGTGCTGTCCGCGCTCGGGCTCGGGCTCTTCGTCTACGGGGTACTCCGCTCGGACGAATGGGGCTGGTTCCAGCCGAAGCCCGACGCACCCGCGCTGTTCGGGATCTCGCTGGTCGTGTGGCTGATGCTGGCAGGTCTGCTGCTGATCTGGCTCTTCCTGCGCTGGGAGGCCCGCCTTGTGGAGCAGCGCAGGGAGCCGCTCATCGATCCGGCGCTGCTGCAGAACAAGCAGCTCACCGGCGGGCTGACCATGTTCTTCTTCCAGTACCTCGTGCAGATGGGCGTGTTCTTCGTCGTACCGCTCTACCTGTCGGTCGCCCTCGGCCTGTCCGCGCTGCAGACCGGTGCCCGCCTGCTGCCGCTGTCGGTGACACTGCTGGCGGCCGCGGTCCTGATCCCGCGCTTCCTCCCGGACGTCTCGCCGCGGCGGGTGGTACGGCTCGGGGTCCTCGCCCTGCTCGCGGGCGCGGTGGTCCTGATGGCCGCGCTCGACGCGGACGCCGGCGCGGAAGTCGTCACCGTCCCCCTCCTGCTGATCGGCCTCGGCATGGGCGCGCTGGCCTCCCAGCTCGGGTCGGTCACCGTGTCCGCGGTACCGGAGGAGATGAGCGCGGAGGTCGGCGGCGTCCAGAACGCCGTCACCAACCTTGGTGCCTCGATCGGTACGGCACTCGCCGGATCGGTCATGATCGCCGCACTCGCCTCCTCCTTCCTGACCAGCGTCGAGCAGAATCCGGCGATCCCGGACAGCGTCAAGAGCCAGGCAACCGTCAAGATCCAAAGCGGCGCACCGTTCCTGTCGGACGCCCAGCTCAAGACAGCCCTCGACGAAGCCGGCACCAGCAGCGAGGTGACCCAGGACGCGCTGGACGCGAACGCCGCGGCACGACTCGAAGGCCTCCAGGCCGCGCTCGCCATCCTCGCCCTCGCCGCCCTCCTCGCGATGTTCTTCACCCATCGCATCCCGACGGCCCAGCCCCGCTCGACAGAGCCCTAGCCGCGGACTGCCTTGTCTTCGGCGCAGCCGTCGCGGGCGCGCCCTTGCCGCGCTGTGCACCTGGGGCGTGGCAGGGTGCGGTCGCACCAATCGCACAACACTGTCGCGCGGGCGCCCGCGTCCTCAAGAGCCCTGGCCGCCTCGTCTGCGACTTCGAGCCAGTTGGGTTCCGTGACCGCTACGGGCGCACTGTCGAGCAGAAGTTTGCTGTTCCAGAGACTGAGGCCGGTGACCGTCCGGATCGCACGGACCACCTCCACCTTCCGGTCACCTGCCTCTGTCAGCAGCACACGGAAACCTGGCTCTTCCACATACTCTCCCCGGCCACCCCAAGCTGTCCGGCAAGTGAACCATCACCGCAACTTGTGAATGTCATGAGCGGCGCAGACAGGTACCTAAGGGCTGTCCCGTAATCCCCGGCGGGCGCACGACGCCAGCTACGGCACCTCGCTGCGTTGTCGGAACGCCCGAATACGCCCAGTATGGGGG
>NZ_JBICZH010000054.1:0-12332 GCF_043201995.1 Streptomyces sp. NPDC048258 | reverse complement strand
CCTCATGAGTCGACGCCTCACCCGCGAATCCACACCGAACTGGCGCGACAGCTGACCCCTTTACCAAACACCATCGACAGGACAAAACGCTCTTTAAGCTTGTTCTTTAACTTTCGCCCGTCTGCGATTGGTGCTCAGCTGCCTCGTGAGTCGCGAGCTCCTCGGGTGTGCCCACGAAGGCGGGACCACAGCCCAGCGGCAAGCGTTCCACGACCATCGCGATGGCCTGTTGGGGTGTATCCGCCGGCCCTACAGACTCAGTGCGGAGGGGCCCCGAGACCCAGTAACCGCCTCCGGCTGCCGGTTGGATGTAAGGGATGTCCCACGTGTGCCGAAATTCGGTGCAGCGGCTGAAATGCAGTTCACCCATCCCAGTCCAGGGAAACAGCTGGCGCAAGCGGGGCTCTGCGTATGCGGCGGCCAGAAGCGCAGTCCGTACGCGCCCATCAGCCCGTACGGCCTGCCAGCCTGCCTCGACGATCGCCGTCGATGAAGTCGTGTCCACCAGGTCATCATGCAGGGCGTCGGTCCGCCTGGATCGCCCCCGTCGACGATCGAACGGTCCCTCGAACTTGATCACCCGAGCAGGGAAATCCTGAACGTGGAGGCGGCCTTCGTCTGATCATGTGCTCCGACCAAGGTGCACGCGACCGAGACGAAGGCCGTGAGGGTGAGCCTGCTGCCTGATGCTGTCCGGAGGGAGGCGTTCGCGGAAGCGTCACGCTTCCGGGGAGAGTTCTACGAGTGTCTGACCGCTCGACGCGACGAGTTGTTCGAGCTGGTGGACGCGGTGCTGTGTGCGGACGGTGCGGTGAAGTCCCCGGTGGACTTGACGCTGCTGCCTGAGCATCGTCGTGGGCACGGAGCGATGTACGGCGGCCTGAACCGAGGCCGGATCGACTTCGGTCGGCTGCGGACGGCGCTGGCCGGGCTGTCGCTGCCGCGTTTCGACGGCGGGCGCCTGGTCCTGGCGGTCGATGTGTCGCCGTGGCTTCGCTCGGACGCGCCGTGCTCGGCCGATCGGCTGTTCTGCCACGTCTACGGCCGCGCGAAGACGGCGTCGCAGTTCATCCCTGGGTGGCCCTACTCCTTCGTGGCCGTGCTGGAGCCGGGTGCCACGTCCTGGACCGCGATCCTGGACGCGGTGCGGCTCGGACCGGTGGACGACGCGACCGCGATCAGCGCCGCCCAGTTGAGGGGTGTCGTCGAGCGGCTCATCGCCGCGGGCCAGTGGCAGGCCGGGGACCCGAATATTGTGATCGTCAGCGATGCCGGCTACGACGTCACCCGCCTGGCCTGGGTCCTGCGCGACCTGCCGGTCGAGCTGGTCGGCCGGGTCCGCTCCGACCACGTCATGCGCCTGCCGAAACCACCGAGGATGCACGGCATCAACGGCCGGCCGCCCAAGCACGGCCCGGAATTCCGCTTCACCAAGCCGGAGACCTGGCCCGAGCCCGCGATCACCACGATCACGGACACCACCAACTACGGCAAGGCCGAAACCCAGGCCTGGGACCGGGTCACCCAAGGCTTACTCACCGTTCCTCCTGGCTCGACCACGACGGTGAACTTCCCTTGGTCGAGGGCACGTTGATGCGGTTGAAGGTCGAGTATCTGTCGAAGGACCGAGATGCCCCGCCGGTGTGGTTATGGTCCTCGAAGACCGGCGCCACCCCGGACGACGTGGACCGCTTCTGGCAGGCATTTCTCCGCCGCTTCGATCTGGAACACACCTTCCGCTTCGCGAAGCAGACCCTGGGCTGGACCACCCCGAAACTCCGTACTCCCGAGGCGGCGGACCGCTGGACCTAGATCCTGATCGTCGCCCACACCCAGCTCCGGCTCGCCCGGCCGCTCGCCGCGGACCTCCGTCGGCCCTGGGAGAAACCCACCACCTCCGACCGGCTCACCCCGGCCCGGGTTCGCCGGAGGTTCAGGAACATCCGCGCTCACCTCGCCTGCCCGGCCCGTGTTCCCAAACCCCGAGGCGCCGGCCCCGGACGGCCACCCGGCGCCAAGAACAAACACCAGGCACCCCGCTACGACGTCGGCCAGACCGTCAAACGCCCCGAGACCCTCAAGGCCATCGGCAAGCCTGGAAGATCTTGGTAGATAAAGAACAAGCTAAGCTTGTCGTTTAACGTCCGGCCTACGCGTGATCAGTACAAGTCGTCGAGTTGATGTACGAGGTTCCGAAGTTCGCGAGCTCGGCGGCGGGACATGCCGTGTATCACAGCGTCCAGGAACTCTCGCGCTTCGAGTGGACTTCCGCAGCCTTGCCAACGACCGCAGCAGTCCTCCACCCACTCGGCGTAGAGCCTGTGGTGCGGGCTGTGAACGAACTCTCGCCAGATTCTGATGGCGTCGGCTGTGCCGCCTGGCCACAGGTATGTTCGACACGTCTCGACTCTGGCGATTTCGGCGTGAGCCGGTGAGGACAGGCCTGCGATGAGGGGTCGGGGGGTGATCTGGTGCCGCGGCTGCTGCTTGGTGCGGACACGCCCAGGCCGTCTACGCGGCATGGGCCTTTCTGCGGAACGTCATGCAGTGATCCTGCCAGAGGCGACCGCATCGTGGCACCTCAGTTCGGGGTCAGTTCGTGCGTCGCGGCTTCGTGCCTTTCTTGTGGTGGGCGGGTCGGCTGTATGCCTCTGCGGTGGCGAGGACTCGACCCACGTCATGGCGGATGGCCAGCCGACAGTTCTTCGAACCGGGTGGCCGACCTGGCCCGGGCCGGGACGTTTCGGTGCACCCGCTGGGAGCCGGTCTTCGTGCGCAGGTTTCTGAACCCTCTCCGAACCCGGGCGGGCGTGAGTTTGTTCGGCGCGGCCGGTCTCTCCCAGGGCCGTCGAAGGTCGCTGGCCAACGGGCGGGCGAGCCGGAGCTGGGCATGGGCGGCGATCACCAGCCAGGTCCACCGGTCGGCCGCTTCCGGGCTACGAAGTCTGGGCTTGGTCCAGCCTAAAGTCTGCTTGAACAGGCGAAACGTGTGTTCAAGGTCGAAGCGGCGGAGGAATGATTGCCAGCAGCGGTCCACGTCATTCGGGGTGGCGTCGGTCTCTGACCACCACAGCCAGACCGGCTTGTTCACGCCGCCGCTGGGCAATTTCTCGACTGCCAGGCGGATGATGGTGCCCTCGATGACGGGCAGCGGTCCGTCGTGCTCGACCCAGGCTGCCCGGCGGGTCAGCCGCGGGTGCAGCCGGTCCCACGCCTGGGCGATCGCCTTTCCGTAGAGGCGGGTGTCCGTGGCCGTCACGGCCTGCTCGCCGCCCCAGGTGGCCGGGTCGCCGAAGACGAATTCGCCGCCGTGTTTGGGCGGGCGGCCGCCCTTGGGGTCGTAGACCCGCAGTGGTGTAGGCCGCCGCATCACACGGTCTGAGCGAAGGCGCCCGAGGATCTCGACGGGCAGCCCGGCGAGCAGATGGGCGATGCGCGGGGCGTCGTATCCAGCGTCCAGCACGACCAGGACCGCAGGGTCTCCCTGCTGCCATTGGCCGGCGTCGACGAGCCGCTCGACGACCTCGCGGATCTGCACCGTGGTCACAGCGGCGATGTCCGCCCCGGGCTCCAGACGGACCGCATCAAGCACCGCTGTCCAGGACGTACGGCCGGTCTCCAGCGCTGCCACGACCGAGTACGGCCAGCCCGGAACCATCTGGTGCTTGCCCTCGCCCCGGCCGAACGTGTGGCAGAAGGACCGGTCAGAGCTGGTCTCAGCATCCGGCCGCAGCCACGGCGAGACGTCCACAGCCAGAACGAGTCGGCCGCCCGCCGCCCTTGGCAGAGGCATTCCAGCCAGGGATCGACGCAGCCGGGATACGTCGATCCGCCCCTGGTTGAGCCCACCGTAGAGGGCCCCGTGCCCGCGGCGGTGCTCGGGCGCGAGCGCGAGGTCGACCAGCGTCCGCACCGGCCCGTCTGTACACAACAACGCATCGCATATCTCGAACAACGCGTCGCCCCGCGCGATCAGACACTCATACAACTCCGCCCGGAAGCCTGACACTTCCGCGAACGGATCCCGCAGGACGCCCTCACCCAGCAAACTCACGACCCCGGCCTTCGCATGATCAGATGCTGTGACGGAGCACAGGATCAGCCGTAGGCTGCCTTCCCGTCCGCTGAACTGCGAAAACGCAGATCAAGTTCGAGCCGCGTTCGACGTAGGACGTTAAACGACAAGCTAAGGGGCCCAGGGACGCGCTCAACCGGGCAGAGTGACGAGCCCCATCTCATAGGCGGTGATGACGAGCTGGACCCGGTCCCGGGCACCCAGTTTGGTGAGCAGGCGTGACACGTGGGACTTGGCGGTGGCCACCGTGATGAAGAGGTCCTCCGCGATCTCGGTGTTCGACAGGCCGCGCCCGACCAGGGTCAGGACCTCCCGTTCCCGTTCGGTGATGCCCTCGACCGGCCGTGGGGGCCGCTTCGGGGCGGCTTCGGGGCGCCCGGCGAACTCCGCGATCAGGCGGCGCGTGACACCGGGCGCGATCAGCGCGTCGCCGGCGGCGATCACACGGATCGCCGCGAGGATGTCGTCGAGTGCCATGTCCTTGACCACGAAGCCGCTCGCTCCGGCCCGGAGCGCGCCGTAGACGTAGTGGTCCTCGTCGAAGGTGGTCAGGACGAGGACGCGGGTGGTCGCCGGGCCGGTGGTGATCAGGCGAGTGGCCTCGATCCCGTCCATGCCAGGCATCCGGATGTCCATCACCACGACGTCGGGGCCGATGTCCCCAGCCAGTTGGACCGCCTCGGCACCGTTGGAGGCCTCACCGACGACCTCCAGGTCGGGGTGGTCGGCCATGATCACGCGCAGGCCGGACCGCACCAGCGGCTGGTCGTCGACGAGCAGGACACGTACGGGACCGCCGGTCATCGGGCCTCCACCGGAATTCCGACGGGTTCGGGCAGCGGCAGCCGCGCAGCCACCCGGAAGCCGCCCTCCGGGCGCGGTCCGGCACTGATGCGGCCGTGCAGCAGGGCGACCCGCTCGCGCATGCCCACGATGCCGAAGCCGTGGGCCGGGCCGTCCTCGGTGGCGCCGCGCCCGTCGTCGACGATTTCCACGGATAGTTCCCCGTCCCCGTACTCGATGCTCACCCTGCAGTGTCCGGTGCCCGCGTGGCGGACCACATTGGTCAGCGCCTCCTGGACGATACGGTAGGCCGACAGGTCGATGTCGGCCGGCAGCGGGCGCTGTTCCCCGTCGCGGCGCACGTCCACGCGTACGCCGGCGTCCGCCGTCGTCGCCGCCAGCCGTTCGAGGTCCACCAGTCCGGGCGAAGGCGTGAGCGGTGCCCGCCCCGAAGCCTCCGCGTCCGGGTCAGCTTGACGGAGTGCAACCAGCGTGCGCCGGAGGCCCGACAAGGTCTCTCTGCTGGTGGCTTCGATGGCTCGCAGGGCCTCGCGGGCCTCCTCAGGCTGTGTCTGAATGACCCGGCTCCCCACCCCGGCCTGGATGGCGATGATGCCGATGCTGTGCGCGACCATGTCGTGCAACTCTCGGGCTATCCGCAGCCGTTCGGCGACTACGGCCTCGGCCACCTCCTGTGCGCGCAGCTCCACCGCGTGCTCGCGGCGCTCGCGGATCAGTAGACCGACCGTGCAGGCCGCGGCCATCGCCAAGAGGGCGATCACGAGGTTGACGGTCAGGCTGTCGCCGTGCGCGAAGCCGCCGACGAGCAGCACTTGGACGACGAGGGATGTGGCCACGGCGACGGTCGAAGCCCGCCGCGCACGGGTAGCGACGATGAAGCCCAGGACGAGGTCCACCGCCAGATACGGCAGAAACTGGCCCTGGTACGAAGCCGACAGGTCCACATGGGCGGAGCTCGGCGGACCCACCGCCACGGCGGTGGATCCAAGGAGCAGCACAGCCAGGGCCAGGACAGGCCCGCGTCGCAGGACGCCGACGAGCAGGCACGCCGCCAGCAGCGCCCCGACGCCGTGGACCGTGCCCGAAGCCCGCGACGCACCTCCTATGAGCAGACCCACCGCGAGGACGTAGAGGACGCCCCCCACCCAGGCCATGGCCTTCGTTCTCATCATCAGAGGTGTGCCCTCTCGAAGCGGTGCGCCCGCTCAAGAGGAAGGCCGCGCGGTGCGACGCGCGCGGGCAACGGGGTGGTCGGTATGTCGTTCATCCTGCGAGGTTATCCAGCCACCGACCCCGCGGCATCGGCCCGTGGGCGTACGCCCACGGGCGAACCCGGCCGCACGATTGCCGCCCACGGCCCCATGACCGGACGGGGCCCTCCCGGCAGTGTTGTCCACGTGATCGAAGTCAATGAACTCACCAAGCGCTACGGCAGCAAGACCGCCGTCGACCTGCTGTCCTTCACCGTGCGGCCGGGCCAGGTCACGGGCTTCCTCGGCCCCAACGGAGCCGGCAAGTCCACCACCCTGCGGATGATCCTCGGCCTGGAGTCGCCCACCGGGGGCGCCGCCACCGTCAGCGGAGTCCCCTTCCGCAGCCACCCCCGCGGCCTGCGGCACGTCGGCGCCCTCCTCGACGCAAGCCAGGTCCACGGCGGACGCACCGCCACGGCCCACCTGTCCGCCCTGGCCCGCAGCAACGGGATCTCCCCGCGCCGGGTGGACGAGGTGCTGCACGAAGTGGGCCTGGCCGAGGCGGCGACCCGCCGCATCGGCGGGTTCTCGCTCGGCATGAAGCAACGGCTGGGGGTCGCCACCGCCCTGCTCGGCGACCCGCCGGTGCTGATGTTCGACGAACCGGTCAACGGCATGGACCCCGAAGGCGTGCTCTGGATGCGCCGCCTCTTCCAGCGCCTCGCGGCCGAGGGCCGCACGGTCTTCCTCTCCAGCCACCTCATGTCGGAGATGGAGAACACCGCCGACCAGCTCGTCGTCATCGGCCGGGGCCGGCTCATCGCGGCCGAGTCGGTACGGGACTTCGCGGCCCGCAGCACCGGCCTCGGCGTGGTGGTGGGCACGCGGCAGGCAGCCGAGCTGACGGCGGTGCTGACCGCCGCCGGCGCATCGGTCGAGCCGGAGGGATCGGCGGGCGCCGAGAAACTCGCCGTGACCGGACTGCCGGCGGACCGGATCGCCGCGCTCGCCTTCGAGAACGGGATCCTGCTGAACGAGTTGACCACCCGAACCGCCTCTCTGGAGGAGGCCTTCATGGAACTCACCGCCGACAGCGTCGAATACCAGGCAGGACAGCCCCGATGACCACACCCGCCTCCGTCCTCGCGACCACTCCGGCCGCGTCCCTCGCCGAGCCGCCCGCCCGCTTCCTCGACCTGATCGCCTCCGAGTGGATCAAGATGCGGTCCCTGCGCTCCACCCCGTGGGCCCTCGCGCTCATCACCCTGTTCGTCATCGGGTCCGCCGCCGTGGCCACACTGGCGGACAAGGCCGCGGGCTCCGAACCCGCTGATTTCCTGGCCTACGACACCTTCTCCTCGCCCGGCTACATGACGCTGATGCTCGTCGCCGGAAGCATGGGCGCCCTCACCGTCGTCAGCGAGTACAGCAGCGGCCTGATCCGCACCACCACCGTGGCCGTCCCCGCCCGCGGCGCGGTCGTGCTGGCCAAGGCGGTCGTCACCGCCTTGCTGTGGACCGCGGTCGGCACGGCCGCCGCCATCGGCTCCTTTTTCGTCTCCCAGGCCATCCTGGACGGGCACGGTGCCGCCGTCCCGATCACCCACCCCGATGTGCTCCGCCCGCTGGTGGCATCCGCGCTGCTGGCTCCGGTGTGCGCCCTGACCGGCCTGGGCCTCGCCGTCCTACTCCGCCATGCCGCTGCCACCATGCTCACCAGCGCCTTCACCCTGCTGATGCTGCCCACCATGTTCTCGGAGAGCAACCGCTGGTCCGCCGACATCAAACACACGATGGTCTCGGCCGCCTGGACCCGCCTCGTCCAGACCTGGGAGCCCGATCCCGGATCCCTCGGCTACACCGCCACGCTCCCCAGCTCCTGGATCGTGTACGCCCTCTGGCCGCTGATCGCGGTCGCCCTCGCGGTGGCCGTCGTACGGCATCGCGACGTGTGAACGTGCCTCCGAGACGCGCGTATCGCGCCCCGGGTGTCCCGTCTCATTCGATCTTGCCGCCGGGCGGCGCCGTGGCCTGCGCAGAGACAAAGACGGGTGAGACGCCGAAGTCCCCTCCTCTCGCTTGACGTTGTCGGCCAGATGCGTTTCCCAGACTCCCTGCCAATGTGCGGCAGCGCAACGACCTGGACTGTCTAACCCGACCTTGTCCCCCACCTGCGAATCGGAGAACGTCCGGTGAGACGACGGCAAGATCCCGTGAGACGGGACAGCAAGGCCCTGATGCTTCTCGCAGCCTCAATTGTCCCGTCTCCAAAGATCTGGTCCCCGTCTCAGGTGATCTGGCCCGGTTCGCTCGTGGTCTCAGCTGTTCTGGTTCGCCCGACTGTCCCGTCTGAACACCGTCCCACCTAGAACAACGTGCCGCGTGATCAACCTGGAGCGTCCGTGGGAGGGGCAGGAGACTTCAGGGGCTCACTGCCGTGGTTGCCATTTATCGAATGCCCAGCCTGGGTAGGAGGCGTCGAGGTACGGCAGGTGTGCGTCCCAGTCCACAGTTGTCAGCGCTTGAACCTGTTGCAACGTGATGCGACCGCCCGAGTCGATGTTGAACCCCCAGGAGAAGCCTGCCAGCGGCAGGACACGCCGTCCGGCGTCATCCATCGGTGTCCACGCCAGGTAGCTGTGGGCCGTCCAGGTGAGGGGGTCTCGCTTGGCTCGTGACGGTGCGTCAAACAGTGTGGGGTTGATACCGAAGAACGCGTACGGCGCCGGGGCATCCTCGAACAGGTAAAACGGGTCCATGTCAAAGGCGGCCCCGGAGGATGAGTTGTCCGTCGAACGCACCAGCTGGACCCAGCCGAACAGGGACCGGTAACCCTTGCCCGGATAGTCCACCACAGCGGTGCAGCATGGGAAACCATGGGCTGAGGGGGGCTTTCCGATCGCAGCGGGATCATCGACGCAGTCCAGCGTCACCGTCACTGCACCTTGCATGTCGTCGCGTAAGAAGGGAATGATCACGACTTCACCCTGCCGTTCGGACACTTCAGTGGCAAGGGCGCAGACGGGCCAAGAGCCCACGGCATGGACCGGACGATGTCCTACGCCGGTACCGATTCGCCATCACAGGTCGCTCGTTGGGGTGATGCATTCCGCGTTCGGGTCATGGGGCTCTGCGGGGCGTTCCACCCTCGCAGTGCAGGGCCGAGGGCGGTGGGGAGGTGTTCGTGGGCGAGCCTGCGGAGGCGGTGCCCGCCTGGGAGTACGCATCGGACGTCCATGTGGGGTTCGTCGGTGCTGACGGAGCCGGACGGATCTTGATCTGGTCGCTCCAGGTCAGAGCCGGTCTCGCGGACCAGATCCTTTGCGACGGGACAACAGGTGTCCTTTGCCATCCAATCGAGGCGTTTGACAGCGAACCCAGCCACTTCGGCTTCCGTGACAGTGAACCTAGTCGTGCGGGGTGAGCACGCTGGTGTTGTATGGCCGTACCGGCTGGGACGGACGGAGCCGTGCCGTACGTCGAGGTGTAGTGCCCCTGCTGGACTGCGCGACGGCCAGGTTCGAGGGCGCGGTTCCGGTACGGCCGTTTCGGTGGTCGCGGGGTTCGCGGGGTTCGCGCGATTTCCCGGGCTTCACCGTGGCGCTCGACGGTCAGGACCCGGAGCACTGGGTGCGTCGAGCGCCCGCCTTGCTGTGTTCGTCTTCCGCTGGTGCTGTGCGTGGATCGTCACAGCAGCCAGGCGCTGAGCAGGGTCAGCAGAGCCATCGCCAGCGTCATGACTGCGGCGAAGGTGGCGCCTGCCCGCAGACAAGCGGCAGGAACAGATGCTCCGTCCATGCGGTGGAGCATGCCTGCGATGCCTGCGATGCCCGCGGCGACCAGGGCGGCCATGAGGATGAGCAGGACGATGAAGACGACGCGGGTCGGCGTGAAGTGCATGAGTTCCCCCTTGATCCCGGAGTGATTTGCCGCCCGCATCTCGGGTGGCCTGCTGGGAGGCTCGCAACGGCAGGAGGTGTCCGGCACGCCAGCCGGACGGCTTCGGTGCAACCGCCCCTCCGGTGCTGGTCGAGGGCATACGCTGGGGCTTCAGCTGTCCGGCAGGTGTCCGGACACCATCACCGAGTAGCGGGTGAGGCAGGGCACTTGAGTACCGACGAAGGAGAAGAACCCGCTCAGTACTTCACGGACCTGCTTCTCTCACTCGGCTGGCTACGCACCCTGACAGGTCCCTCCTGGAGGGACCTTGAGCGGCAATCAGGTGTGGCCAGCAGCACCGTTCAGGACTGGCTGAAGCAGGGCTGCATCCCGGATGAGGTCGACGGGGTGAAGAAGATAGCCGCGCTGATCCTGGACGCGGCCCGGCAAGACCACCGAGCGAGTCCCGAGGCTGTCGCTCGTGTCGCCCACGTGAACTGGTCGGCAGCTCACAGTGCCGCTCAGGCAGCTCGGGCAGGTCTGCGTGGGGAACAGGCCGCGTCGAGGAGATCGCAACGCGTGAGCGCAGCGCGGACTGCTCGGGAGCGAATCGCCGGATTGTCGGACGGGCCCATTCCCATGGCGGACTGGGACGCCCAGCAGCTGAACGTTCATGCAGCGGCCCCACCCGCAAATGGCAGCGCGGCGTCAGCCGCGTTCGTGGTGCCCACCTATGTACGGCGCCCGCACGACGAGGACGTCCGCCGTCGGCTGATGAGCATCGCCGACGATTCGCGGACAGAGCTGCTGGTGCTGCGCGGCGGATCGTGCACGGGGAAGACCCGCACGGCCTACGAGGCCGTGAAGCAGCACCTTCCCGACTGGCACCTCATCTACCCGAAGACCGCGGATGCGCTGATCGGCGCTATCGAGGCGAACGCCATCACTGAGAAGACTGTGCTGTGGCTCGACGATGCCCAACATCTCTTCGAGCGGCCTGCCGGCGATAACGCGGCTGCAGCTCTACGCCGGCTGCTGGAGCGGCCAGGCCCCGTCATCGCCTTCGCCACAATGTCGGCAAGCGCCCACAGGCGGCTGACTACCCCTGCGATGCGGGATGAGCGGGACATCCACCCCAACGCCCGAGCCCTGCTCCGCCCGTGGCCCGCCATCGACGTGCCGGAGGAGTTCACCGGCGAGTCACTGGACGAGGTCTACCGCAAAGCGGAGAAGGACTCCGTTTTCAACGCAGTACTCGTGTCCGTCGCCTACCGCGGAGCCCTCACACAGACCCTGGCGGCGGGTCCCGACCTCATGGACCACTGGCTCCACGCCACCTGTCCCTACGGCAAGGCGGTTCTGACAGCCGCGATCGACGCCAGCCGCCTGGGCGTAAGCAGGCCGACAACCGCCTTCCTTCTCGGCGCTGCCCCGGGGTACCTCCGAGCGCACCAACGAGCCGAAGCCCCGCAGGACTGGGGCCAGAGAGCATTGGCCTACGCATACGAGCTCAGGAAGGGTGTCGCCCGCGCCCTCAACCCTGTCCCCCTCTCCGAGGGAATGGGAGCCGAGCCCAACGTCCACGCCCTTGCCGACTACCTGGAGGAACACGCCGCACCGTTGAGAGAGGGCCTTGCTCCTCCTCCCAGTTTCTGGACTGCCATCGTGCATCAAGCCAGCACATCACACGAACTATGGCGGATCGGATGGGAGGCCGACCGGATTGGGTTCGACGCTCAAGCCGAGCAGATGTTCGCCAGAGCGGTCGAGGCATCCGGCCATGAAGAAGCACTGTGGGGACTCGCCAGATATCGCGAGCTTGCCGGAGACCATCAGGAAGCCGAAAGGTTGGCAGAGGAGTCCGAGCGTGCCGGCAACTCCTACGCCTTCCGAAGGCTCATGAAGATGCGGCCCTGGCCGGCGAACGCCGAGCTCGCCATCAAGGCCGACCTGGCTGGCTACCCGCATGCTCTGACTCGGCTCACCTGGGAGCTAGAGCACCATTTCGATGACTGGGACGGCCTCATCGAGGTGTGGCAGATGGCGGCGAAAGCTGGAATCGGAGTTCCGGACTGGGTGCCGAAGGAACCCGTGAAGAAAGACGAATGGGGATCAACGGCGTAAGCGGGCAGACGCTGCAAGCCGTCGGCCGGTCACTTCGGTGTGCACGCGAGCGTGGGCCATCTCGTCCGGATGGAGGTACTCGACTCGCGAGGCGGCGGACAGTAGCCCTCTTGGAAGGGCCTATCCGTCGATGCATCCTCGCCACCCTGGACTAACTGATCGTTCAGAATGCCGCCCTGCGGAGACGCTGTCGGCCCCGTGAAACAATCCCTTCAGTCACAGGCTCAGGGGGGATGACGCCGTATGGAACGGGTTGG
>NZ_JBICZH010000053.1:0-14239 GCF_043201995.1 Streptomyces sp. NPDC048258 | reverse complement strand
ATCGCCACCCGCTATGACAAGACACCTGAGAGCTACCTCGCCGGCCTCCACCTCCGCGCCGCAATGATCTGGATCGACGACCTGCTGAAGACCGCGGAATGATCACGACATCACACAGGCCCTAGCTGCGGCTGCCCGTCGATCCCGTACGAGGCAAGGGTCGGCGGCTCCTCCATCACGTGCCGGTAGCCGACCGCGAACCCGTCCTCACCGTCGAACGGCACGCGCCCCGTCAGCATCTCGAAGAGGAGGACACCTACCGCGTACAGGTCCGAGCGCCCGTCCAGGCTCGCCGACCCCTGCACCTGCTCGGGAGACATGTACTGCGGGGTCCCCACCATCATGTGGGTGCCCGTCAGCGCGGTCCCGGCACCGAAAGCGGCGCGGACGATTCCGAAGTCCGCCACCTTCACCGCGCCGCCCTCGGTGAGCAGCACGTTCGGCGGCTTGATGTCCCGGTGCACCAGCCCCCGCCCGTGGCTGACCGCCAATGCCGCGAGGACCTGCTCCACGATCTCCATCGCCTGCGTCACCGGAAGCGCGCCGGTCGCGTGCAGCCGGTCGGCCAGGGAGCCTCCTCCATTTCCATCACGAAGTACGGTATGGCCGGCCCATCCGGACGCGGCTCCTCACCGGTGTCGTGCACGGTCACCACGTTCGGGTGCGCCAGCGCCGCCATCGCCTGCGCCTCACGCCGGAAACGCGCGGGAAAGCCCGGGTCGAGCACGAGGCCGGGCTGCATCGTCTTGACGGCGACCGAGCGCGCG
Organism: Streptomyces sp. NPDC048258; assembly: GCF_043201995.1. Classification (NCBI taxonomy): domain Bacteria; kingdom Bacillati; phylum Actinomycetota; class Actinomycetes; order Kitasatosporales; family Streptomycetaceae; genus Streptomyces; species Streptomyces sp. NPDC048258. Next base: position 13,472 of record NZ_JBICZH010000053.1, on the reverse strand, counting down.
AGACTCAGGTCGTAGGCCTCATAGACCTGCGCCATACCCCCGCTCCCGAGCAGACCGTCGATGCGGTACCGGCCCCGGCCAGGGCTCTCTCCCGACTCGAACATGTTCATCAGGCAACCGAGCGTAGAACCAATTCCCCTGCGCATTCAGGTAGTTGAAAGACACGGGTTGAGGCGCGGGATACCAGCCGAGCCCGCCTGGCTTCGTTCACTTCAAGGGAGCCGTACCTCGCGTTCGTCCAGAGCCCGCTGGACACACGTGTCCCCGGCCAGGCCACCGTCCGCGAGCTCGCCTGGTCCTCCCTCTTCCGGATCCACCACATAGGACACGGTCTCAGTGCCCGTCCTACGTTTTAGGCGCGGGTCTGGGCCGGTCATTCGTAGGATCGGTGAGGCTCAGGGGCTCCGAGTATGGCTCAGTACCTGTTGCCGGTCGATGGCTTCAGAAACTTGGCCGCCCGGAGCCCCGCGACAACCCGACCGCTGATTGGGAACTGCGACTCGATCGCTTTGTAGGAGGGTGCCGGCGAGGTCGTCTGCGGGTTCAACACGACGACCTGGCGGAGGTGACCGTGCCCGAGATCTGGGCCGGGCTAGACATCGTCCTGGCTCAGACATCAGCCGCAAAGTAGAGCTCTCGTGGTCACGCGCTGACTGCCTGTTCGCTCTCGCGCACCGTATTCCCGCCCGTGAGATAGTAAAAGTGACGCAATCACCCCAGTTGGGGAGAATGTGATGAGAAAGTGTAGTCTTCTACTAGCTGCGCTCCTTACATCGAGTGTCCTCATGGCTCCGGGCGTTGCCGAGGCCGAGGCCGTTGCCGGGCACCCGGCCACACGACTGACGAACCACTATTCAGGCCTGGACGCGTCAATCCTGGGCCACTGCGACAACCAGCCCTGTATCAACGGCAAAGGCCTTGCCTTGCTCCGCGAAACCGGCAACATCTTCGTGATGGTCGACGTCCCGGGCGGCAGCCAGATCCGGTGGTTCGGGGACTGGTGCCTGGAGGCCGACAGCAAGGAAAACGGCACACCCGTGGTCTTGCACAAGTGTGACAACGGTCGTGTGGGCCAGTGGTGGACGCCGCAGATCAGCTACTCGCCGCGCATTGACGACGGCTACCAGTTGGTGAACGCGTGGAGCGGTCGGTGTCTGGATGCCCGCAACCCGGACTGGAGACGTGCTCCCCAGCCGGGCACGGTCCTGCAGATCTGGGACTGCCACGATTGGTCTCGCGCCAACCAGATTTGGGACATCGACTTCTGACGACGCCAGTTTCACGGCGGCCTCCAGCCGGCCTCGGCCGCTTGGTGGCACGGGTGGAGCCCCCGACCCCCGGCGGGGGAGCAGCTGTGCGTCGAAGTGTCGTTTGTGACGCTGTCACGCTTCCGGGCTGAGCTGTACGCGTCGATGACTGGACGGGCGGACACCTTGTTCGAGCTGACGGACGCACTGCTGTGCAGTGACGGTCCAGTTCGCAGGCTGGTCGATCTCGCACTCGCTCCCGAACACCGCTGTGGTCACGGGGCCCTCTACGGGGCTCTCAACCGAGGCCGCCTGAATGTGTCCCGGTTACGGCGCTCCCTGGCCGGGCTGCTACTGCCGAAAGCCGCAGACGGCCGTCTGCTCCTGGCCGTCGATGTCAGTCCGTGGCTGGACCCGAAGGGCGGGCGCCCGCCCAAGCACGGCGGCGAGTTCGTCTTCGGCGACCCCACGACTTGGGGGACCGAGCAAGCGGTGACCGTCGCCGACACCCGACGCTACGGCGAAGCGACAGCGCAGGCATGGGACCGTCTCCACCCGCGGCTGACTCGCAGGGCCGCCTGGCTTGCCCACGACAGTGAACTGCCCATCATCTCCGGCACCGTCATCCGTCTCGAAGTCGAGCACCTGCCCTCCGGCGGTGATCCGAAGCCGATCTGGCTGTGAACAAGCTGACTCCCGCCCGCGTTCGACGCGGGTTTCGGAACCTCCAAGCTCGGCTGCCCTCGCCAGCGGCAGTTCCCAAACCCTCCCGCCCAGGCCCCGGACGGCCACCCGGCTCCAAGAACCAACGGCTGACAGCACGCCACGATGTCGGCCTCGAACTCGTCACCGGACAGCCCTACAGACGGCCCACCAACCACAAGACAGGTACCAAACCCCGCCGAACCGGATAGGGCCGCACGACAGCCACCCAAGTAGCTCTACGCTGCGGTAATGCCGAAGATCGTATTGAATAACGACACCAAGAAGATACTTGGGATCTGGGTCGAGCCATGGGGCGAGGACTACTGGATGCGCCCCAAAGAGCAGTTCACGATCGCCACTGAAACCCCCGAGGGCGTGGACTCCGACGACGCACCTTTCGACGTCGTCTTCCACGACCAAGGTGTCAGCGTCGGCGTGAACATCGGCTACGAGGCAATCGTCTACGACCAGTCCGGCTCCGAAGTGGACTGCGGACACCAGCGCCCCCTCGAAGTCCTACGGAGGTGGACCGAGGCAGCCGAAGCCGCAACCCAACGAACCGCCGACTCACCCACGCTCCGCGAGCATGCCGAATCCATGCGCTGGGCACTCACACGAGCCGAAGCCACCGACGAGCAAGCAGAAGAATGTCCGCCGTCACCGTGAGCCTTTTCCAACTTCAGGTTGAGGCGTGGTGAAGGACGAGGACGGCCTTCACGATGTTGGTGATCCGGTTGATGCTGCAGCGGAGCCTCCGCAGTAGGCGCCAGCCTTTCAGGACGGCCATGGCCTGCTCGCCGACGCACCGGATCTTGGCGTGGCTGCTGTTGTGCCGTCGCTTCCAGCGCTTGAGCCGGCGGCCCCGGAAGGGGACTCGGATGTGCCGGCCGGCGCCTTGGTACGCCTTGTCCGCCCAGCATTTCAGTCCCGCGGCGGCGAGCGCGTCGACGATCCCGTGGCTGCGGGCGGCCGTCAGGTCATGGGTGGCTCCGGGCAGGGCCGGGGATGCCCAGAGCAGTCGGCCGAACGGGTCGGTGAGGACCTGCACGTTCATGCCGTGCCGTTTATGTTTGCCCGAGTAGTACGGGGTGTCTGCGGCGATCCGGTCGATCGGCAGCAGGGTGCCGTCCAGGATCACGAACGCCTTCGCCCGGGCCGTCTCCATCGCCTCGGCCAGGGTCGGTGCGAGAGCGGCCAGGACCTCGATGGCCTCGCGTATGTACCGGTAGACAGTTGCGATGCCGATTCCGAAGCCGGCGGCGAGCTGGGCGTAGGTGTCGCCGCACCGCAGGTGGGCAGGGCGAGCAGGGCCTGACGGCCGGCGGGCAGTCGTCGCCACCGCGTACCGATCTCCCGTTGCCGAACTGTGAGCCGCTCCGTCAGATGCCGCAGGGTGCTGCTGGACAGATCGATCGAGGACGGATAGACAAGCACGCGAAGCTCCTGGCGGACATGGGTGATCTTGGTCGAGAACCCGTCTACCAGGAGCTTCGTCGTTACGTACAGCCCGTTGACCCCCAACAGCCCGGCATCGCAGTCAGGTTGAAAAGGCTCCGTACCTGGGGCGGCTGGCACCACCACGTCACCCTCGTCTCCGTCGCCCACGCCTTCTGCACCCTCCAGCGACTGGCCAGAGCCCCAAAAGACACGGCGTCGGCCTGAGCCTCTACCGGATGGTCCGCGAACTACAGACCCTCCTCGCCACCTGGAACGGCGCCTGCCCCACCTGTCACCGCGACATACCCACACCAACCCCAACCTGACCAAGCCCTACTAACCGTGGGGGAAGGCGGCCCCTGGCCAGCAGCAGCTGCCGAAGGCTAGTCCGAGCCGCAGCCGAAGCCGCCGTCGTAGTCCGTCCCGGAGTCGGAGCCGGCGGCGCCGCCGGATTCCGGCTTCCCCGTCTGTCGCCAGATGAGGACGGCGGAGACCAGCGCGATCGGCACGGTGAGCCACCAGATCACGGTCCACAGCGATTCACTTCCCATGATCCCGGCGCCCGCCATGGCGATCAAGGAGCCCAGACCGAACCCGATCGCGGGCGGGAACATGATCGTCAGCATCGCTCGCTCGCCGTAGCTCAACAACGGTTTCCCCATGGCCGCCCCGCCCTTTCGTCTCACCACCGTCGCCCCCGCACCTGAGCAGTAGTCTCCGAGAGCGGAGGGACCACGCCAACCCTCTCCCCCGACCGGTACAGAACCAGGACACTGCCGCCGGTCGGGGGCGAAATGGCTTGTGGGGTTTACCCCAAGGCCGGGTAGTTAGCGTTTTCGCAGGTCACGCAAGTGGGGCTGGGGACCATGAGCCCTTTCCAACCTCCTGTTTGAGGTTGGAAAAGGCTCATTGCCGTACGCATACACGGTTGACTCCGCCCGCTGACACCCCAGGAGGTCGGGGAAGTATTCCGCGACCGGGTTCGACCACTGTTCCCGAGGCGTCCACGAGCCGGTACGCTCCCACTGGTCCACTGTGTCTTGGCCAGCCGACCGACCTGAGGGACGACCAATGCCGATAGATCACGTACAGATGCCACAGATTCGCTCACGGACGGACTAGCGCCGGCATCAGGAAAACGTCACCTGACCTTGGGAAGAGTGACACTAGTTAAGTTAACGAGGAATCCCCGAGTCCACCGAGCTCTCCGCCGACGCCGGGCTCGTCGTGGCCGAGCTCGCCGCCAACGCCGTCGTCCACGGCCGCGTCCCCGGGCGGGACTTCGAGCTGCGGATGACGCTGCTGGGGGGTGCTCCGCGTGGAGGTGTCCGACGCCCGCCGCGACCGGCGGCCCGCGGTGCAGCCGCACGCCTACGATGCGGAGTCCGGCTACGGGCTCCGCATCGTGGACACCCTCGCCGCCGACTGGGGGGGCATGGACCGGCTGATCGGCAAGACGGTCTGGGCCGAGCTGGCCCATCGGACGAGTGCGCGGACGTAGGCGCCGACACCCCCTGTCGGTGGCAGCCGTTATCTTGCGCTCGGCAGGATCGGGCGCGAGCGGGCGGTGGCAGATGGAGCGGGGATCGGGGACGGTCGTCGAGGTGGGGTACGCGGAGGGCTGGGATCCGGCGTCCCGTACCCCCGGGCGGGCGCTGTCCGCCGGGGAGGCGCGGGCGCGGGACGCCGAGGGGCTGCCGTACGCGGCGATGCACCGGGTGCCGGGGAGCGAGGTGCCGGCCGAGGTGCGGCTGGTGTCGTGGGGCGCGGGCTTCGTCGAGGTGTGGGCGTACGACGAACAGGGCCGCCGGACATTCGAAGCGGAACTGAGGTTGCTGGTCGACGAGGAGCGGCTGCTGAACCGGCGCGCGATCAGCTGGCGCTACCCGGATCCGGTGACGGCGGAATTCGCCCAGGACTGCCCTCGTACCGTGGTGGAGGTCTTCCCCGACGGTACGGGACGGATCTCGCACCAGCCCGAGGGCATGCGAGGCTCCTCGCTGGAGGCCGTGCTCACGGTGCCGGAAGAGCGGCTGTGGTCGGCCCGGCCAGGGTTCGGAGAGTGGCGGCCGCTTCCGGGCGGCGAGCACCTGCCGGACTGGGTGCGGGTGCACTTGGACACCGCCGGGACGCCCGAGGCTTCCGTGCCGTGGCGTCGGGAGTCATCCCGCATGTTCTCGTCCGTCGACTTCGATGCGCTCTTCCGTCCCGGTACGCGCATGTCCGGTCCCTACGGCGACGAGATGACCGCCGTGGAGCCGAGGCGGACCGGCACCCTGCGCGTGCCGAGCGGCCTGCTGGCCGTCGACTGCCCCCTGGACCATGACGGGCCGCACTTCAGCATCGCCGTCCCGCCGGGGGAGCACGTGCTCGACGAGGCGCAGGCCGCCTTCCTCGACGGCTGCGAGTCGTCCACGGCGGTCCGGCTGCGCGTCGGGGAAGCCCCGGCCGTGTCCTGGGAGATGGCCCTCAGGCCGTGCGACGACACCAGGCTGCTCGGGGAGGGCGAGGCGTACGGGTTCGGTACGGACGGCGCGATGGGCGCCTTCGCCGATGCCGGGGCGTGGGGCCCGCTCCAGCGGCTCTCCCGGCAGGTGATGGAGGACAACGACCCGGAGGCGTGGAAGTACAGCACCGACTCCGCCTACTTCCTCCGCACCCGCGAGCCCGGCTCCGGCGCCGAGCTGGTGGCGTTCGCGGTGGGCTCGGACGGGGTCCATCCCGTCTGGGTGGGGCGGTCGGCAGACGGGGACGTGGTCGGTGTGGTGGTGCTGGTCGAAGGAATGCCCGACCTCGTGGCGCCCTGAGCCCCCGGTCCCGCTGGGACCCGGGATGCTCCTATGGATGTCAAGCGGGCCCGTCCGATCCCGCGATCGGACGGGCCCCTCGCCATTGCCTCGGAGGCCTGCATCGGGACCTCGACCCGCGCAGCCCCGCCCGGCGGTCAGGGGCGCCTCGTCGTCCGGGGTGTCGGGGCTGGCGAAGTGGAACGGCACGCCGAGGTGGGCGGCGCTCGTATGCCTCGGGCATCATCGAGTTGGCGAGCATCGCCAGGACCGACCCGGCGGCGAACCCTTGCACGTAGCGTCCGTCGGCCACGGGCAGCAGCTGCTGGCTTCGTTTCTTCAAGCGGCAGCGTTTGTCCACCGGTTCGGGCGTCAGTTGGCGGTCGACGGTGGCCTGAATGTTCACGAGAAATGACGTCACTGCATGGGCCGCCCGCCGTCTGTGACAGCTCCTTCAAGCCTCCGCGATGACCGAGCAGATAGTGAAAGGCTCCGCAGGGGCGGACAGCCCCTCACCGCAGGAGCCTGCCTAAATCGCGCAAACCTCACAGGTCGGGACACTAGGTAGCCCAATTTCTGACCGGTCACGGACGCAGCGATGAGTTTTCCCGGCCCGGCAAGTCTCACCACCGTTGTCGACAACACAGGAGGAACACGTGGCTCAGCTGCTGAGAGTCCAGAACTTCAACGTCTCGAGTGACGGAATCGGTGCCGGTGAGGACCAGACCCTCGAGAGGCCATTCGGTCATGTCGAGCCCGAGAGGCTGTTCGCCTGGGCCGGCGCCACGGCGACCTGGCCCATGCGCACCGACCCCGGGGGGAGCCGGGGCCTGGACGACTACTTCACGCGGGACTACGCCCGCAACATTGGCGCCGAGATCATGGGCCGCAACAAGTTCGGGCCTCAGCGCGGGCCCTGGCACGACCATGAGTGGCAGGGCTGGTGGGGTGACGAGCCCCCGTTCCGCACCCCGGTGTTCGTCATGACCCACCACAAGCGTCCTTCGTTCACGCTTTCCGACACCACGTTCCACTTCGTCGACGGCGACCCTGCCACGGTCCTCGAGCAGGCCCGGGAAGCGGCGCAGGGCAAGGACGTCCGACTCGGCGGCGGAGTCACCACCATCCGGCAGTTCCTCGACGCCGACCTCGTCGACACCATGCATGTGGCGGTCTCGCCGATGAAGCTCGGGTCCGGACTACGACTCTGGGATTCCCCTGATGAGCTGCTCGACCGGTTCCACCAGGAGGTCGTCCCCAGCCCGAGCGGGGTGACGCACCACCTGTTCTGGCGAAAGTGACCGGTCCTCAGGGCAGTCCCGGCCAGCTATTTTGCCTCTGGGGGCTGCCCTGAGGCGGGCCGTCGAGTCGCACCTCGGGCGGTCAGCTGGCCTTGGCGGTTTCCTCAGCTCGTGCCCGGGTGGAGGCGAGCCGGTAGACATGACCAGGGCTTTTCACTAGGAGCACCCCGATGCTGCCCTGGCAAGTACCCCAGTGCTGTCAAAACTCGTGAAGATCACCTGCCCGTGGATCTGGGTGCCTCCCAAACCCGTGAACAACTGACGTCACTACTCGTGAATAAAGCCAAGCTGCAGAATGCCGTATCCGGCCGCGGCGCTCACTGCGGCGACCGCGACCAGGGACCACCAGGACCGGTAGGCCTGACGAGGTGTTCGTCCTCGGAAGGCTTCCCAAAGGGCACCGCCGGCAGCCTCCCGCCCGCTTCCTCGGGTTCGTTGGCATCGCCGTACCCCCCGGCTCCACCGACGGGAGCACGCTCAGCGGGTCATGACGTAGATGACCAAAGCCAGCGGCGCGGGGCAGGCCAGGGCGCCCAACAGAGTGAAGCGGGCCTCGCGCGACAGACGCCGGACGCCAGGGGCGAAGTAGAGCAGGGTCAAGACCGTGCCCGCGCCACCGACGACGTACACCGGCCAGAGCATCAGTTCGGTCATGTCCCCACCCGTCGCCGCGCCCAACAGGCTCAGCGCGCCCACGACGAAAAAGATCAACCCCACTGCCGACCCGGTGACGGCCCAAAGGACCGCTGCGGCCACCACGAGGGCCCTGTTCGGCACAGCCGTCCCCTGGCGTGCGGATACTGCGAACATGTCGGACTCCCTGGCGCTGACCTGTGGTGACGCACCAAGTCTGGAAGGCCGGCGACGCCGGGGGATGAGTGCAGGTACTCAGAATGCGACGGCCGGATGCTCAGTAACGCCTGACAAGGGTCGCCAACCGCCTGCCCTTCATCGGCAACTGACCGAGCGGGACGAGCGGGCCGCCCGCACCACCTCGACGCCGATCCTCCCGGCCCCTGCCCTGGACCACCGTCCCCACCTGGCCAGGAGGCGAACCGGGCAGGGACTCGGCGAGGTAGTCGGCGGTCAGCGGGCGGCCGGCGTGTGCGAGGGCGTTGAGGACGGCAGTTGCGTCGGCTTCGGTGCTGGGGTCGTGGGGTTGCTGACATCTGCTCGATGGTGAGGTTCAGTCGCTCGACCTTGCCCTTGTGGTGGGGCTGGAACGGCGGGAGACGGTGCATGACCACCGCGAGGGTCCCCAGGGCCGCCTCGAAGTCGTCGGCCGCGAACTCCAGGCCGCGGTCGATCCGCACCCGTTCGGGCACCGCGCCGAACGGCGAAAGGTCCGGCTCGTACAGTATGGCCATGCGCATCGCGGTGAACACCGTCCCCGAGGTCGGGGTGACGGCGATCGCCCAGCCCAGCAGGGCGCGGGTGCCGTCGTCAACGACCGTGGTCATCCACGGGCAGATCGCTTTGCCCTTCGGCGGCAGCACCACCAGCAGTAGCTGCTTGGCTCTGCGGAAACAGGCTCTCGGCCGTAGCTCGAAGACGATGTGTCCACCGGCCTGGACCCAGCCGGGCACACGTCTCCTGCGCGGACACTGATCACGCAGGGCCCGATGGAGAAGACCCCCGCCGCCGTCCCGGGGCGGGGCCTTCAGGAGTGGAGGAAGCTCCTCACGTAACGGCGGGCCGCCCCTTCACTGGTGCCGAGGCAGACCAGCAGGCCGGCCCTCACGAGGGGGCCGACCACCGAGGCAGTCACCCGCGGCCGGCACCTCGGCAACGGCACCCCAGGGCCTCCGTCAGCCGGTCCGCCGCCCACCCGACCCCGACCGGGCCCCCGCAGCGCCGCCCGGACCGCCTCCAGGCCAACGGCCTCCACCACCGCCCGGCCCGCATCCGCCGCCACCCGACCAGGGGGTCTCTGCGATCCCGTTCGGGCGAGTCTCCCGTGTTGTCGGCCGGCGACCGGGCGACGCCCCGCTATGAAGATCGAATAACCCCCGACGATGGGATTGCCTCGTGTATGTGACCTTGCTTCGAGCCGCGACCGGTGTCGTTCTCGCCGCCGGCCTTCTGACGGCCCCTTCCGCGGCCGCCGCCCCCGCGCCCGGCACCTGCAGCTACACCGCGGCAGGTACGGCGAGCAAGAAGGTGGACCTGCCGACCGCTGATGTCAGGGGGCTGAAGCCGTACACGGCGACGCTCAACCTCAACTCCGGCGCGGTCTCCTTTGACGCCCTGATCAGGGACGCCCCCTGCACGGCCAACGCCTTCCAGAGCCTGGCCGCCCAGCACTACTTCGACGGGACGCAGTGCCATCGGCTGACAACGGGGGGCATCTTCGTCTTGCAGTGCGGGGATCCAAGCGGCACCGGAACCGGCGGACCGGGCTACCAGTATGCCGACGAGAACCTGAGCGACGTCACCGTCGCGGGCGGCACCTACCCCGCCGGGACCGTCGCGATGGCCAACGCGGGACCCGGCACCAACGGCAGCCAGTTCTTCCTCGTCTACAAGGACAGCCCCCTGCCCCCGAACTACACACCCTTCGGCCGCATCACCTCCGGCCTGAACGTCCTGGACAAGATCGCCCAGGCGGGAGTGGCAGGCGGCCGCCAGGACGGGAAGCCAAGGAACGAGGTGGTCCTCCGTACCGTGCGCATCTCACCTGGTGGCCGGGCGCAGAACTGAGGCCGACGCGGCTGAGCGGGCGCGTGTGGTGGAGCTGGACGAGGACGACTACCGCTGAGTCTGGGCTGGCAGGACTGGTCGAAAGCTGCCCGCGGAGGCGACGGGCCTGATCAGTCTGGCGGGGGGGGGGGGGGGGGGGGGGGGGGGGGGGGGGGCGCCCCCCCCCCCCCCCCCCCCCCCCCCCCCCCCCCCGCCAGTCCGCGCTGGGCCGACGGATCATTTCCTCCCGGTTACACCTGAATTGCAGACGAGGGGTCGGGATGCCGGAGGCGACGGGAGTCCTGCGTATGAGGAGGCCCCTGGAGACTTACAAAGGCAGAAGGCCAGTGACCGGAGCGAGAAGGCCGAGCACCGGGTCGAGAGCCTGGCCGGCCTGCCCCAGCTGGTTGAGTTGGTTGAGCCTGCCCAGCTGGTTGGTTCCGCCCGGGACGTCCACCGCATGAGCAGGAGCAGCGATGGCCAGGGCGCCAATGGTGAGCGCAGCGGAAACAAGCAGGGTGCGCGTAGGCATCATGCCTCGATCAACGATTGGATCTCGCCTTGGGTACTCGGAGAGTCAGCGGGAAACAGGTTCTGACCCGCCGGGCCGCTGAAATCGAACACAGAGCGACGGCCCTTGCCCAGCTCCCTCATGCAGATGGTGTCACCGTAGTCGGCGTGCCGACCGGGTGGCATGCCGGTTTTCCAGGTGCCTGTGTCCCTGCACGGGGTTCCAGTCGTCCCTGATGCGAAGGACCCGTTGCGTGGGGCGGAGGCGGTCCCAGAGATCCTGGCGCTGCTGCCCGCCCGCCGAATCCGGCGGGCGGGGCGGTAGCCCGGCTACTACCCCCAGAGCGCTCTGGGTACCGGGCCTGACCCGCACACCCATGCCGGCACGAGCTGAATCTGACCCTACCGGCCCGTCCAGCCGGTTTGACTCGGGTGCCGAGCTGTCGTGTGCGTCCGGTCAGTTGGTGACCGGCCACTCCAGCGGTTCCCCGTGGAAGCCCTGCATCAGCTCGACCGCGACGGGCTTGCGACCCTCCGGGATGAGGAAGGCAGTGCAGATCTTCTCCGACTGGCCCGGGGTCAGCTGCTTTTCCGAGTCCGGCTCCGGGCAGTTGGGCCACTTCGCGTCACCCATCATGACGAGGAGGGCACGGGTTCGCTGGCCGATCCTGCCAGGAAACGATCACTGCCCCCGAACACCTGGCAGCTGAACGGGACCTGCGCGCCGGAACACAGCAGCTTCCGCCACCCTGCATGGTTGGACTGCAGTCGAACGGCCGGACTGCGGGGAGTCCCGCCCGCGCCGGGCAGCGTCTTGGATGTCGCCGCGCCCCCACGCTGCTGGCACCTCCCCGTGGTCCGACCGCTGGAGGCGCAGGCTCGCCGAGAGGTGGGCCATGGCGCCGATCGAAGAGCTACCTCGGCACCGCCACCGCCGCAGCCCGTCCTCACGCTGCGGAATCCGAATGAAGGCGCGCTACCGCTGGGCGACGCCTTCTCCGTGGTCGAACCATCGGTGTCGGGGTCGGCGGCGGCGAGAACCAGGCGCTGGAGCTCGGTCGGCTCCAGGGCTTCGACTTCCCACTGACGTGCCCGCCGGCGGCCCCGGACTCGAAGCAGACCTCTCCCCTCGGCTATCGCGTGGGAAGACACCTCATGCAGTTGACCCGTCAAGTCGTGGGGTGTTCGCCGCCCCATCGCCCCGTGCAGGCGAGGATTGCACTGGCGTCGTCGGCGAGGAAAGCTGCTGGCTGGGAACGCTGCCGTCCCATACGACGAACTCGCCTCCGTCGAGAAGCGCCGCTCTGGCGGGTTCGCAGGCCCTGGTCTGGCCTCTCAGCATCCCGGCGAGTTCTGCCCGGTCCATCTGTCGCCCTTTCGCCTGCTGTCCTGCTGTCCCGCTGTCCTGCTGTCCTGCTGTCCGCTCAGTCGTCAAAGTGGAGCTCGGGTCGGGTCCAGAGGGTGAGGTCGCTGCTGGTGGCGACCGCCAGGGTCAGGCCGGAGGGAGAGAACCCGGCTGCGCGGAGTTCTGAGTACTCGGAGTGGAAGATGTGCCACCACGTCCCTCCCGCCGGGCCTTTGTGGGACCCGCCGTCGGCGGAGAGGATGACACGGTCGTGGGGCCACTCGGGGCTGACGACGTCCAGGGTCCAGCCGTCTGGTGTGGTGCTGTGCAGGCCGCCGCCGAAGAGCCCGGCGATACGCACCGGCGTGCCCTCGATCGGGCCGAGCCCGGGGCAGGTGAGCTCCGGCGACGCGTCCGGAGTGCTGGTGTCAGGGTCTGGGTCCCGGTCGCGGGCGACCTTCTCGCCGGTGACCGCGTCGAAGAGTCCATGGCCGTCGCCGGACACGACCATGACGAGCTCGTGCCCGCTGTCGGGATGGACGGCGAAGCCAATGCCGAGCAGACCCCCGATGGGGGTCCTGTGGTCCAGCACCGGCTGCCACGGCTCCGGGGCCGGCATGACGGTGGCGGCGATGTAGCGCTCGCGCAGCTTCTGCTGGTACTCCGTGATCAACTCGTCTCCTCGGGGCTGTCTGTGTCGAGGGTCAAGACCACAAACGATCTCAAGGTGACAAGAACGATGCACCTTCGGTGACAGCAATCCTGCTCACGCCGCCTCGGAGGGCAGGGTCAGGGCAGCTGTCAGGTGACAAGTTCCATGCTCAGGCATACACCGATGGGGCCCTCTGGAAGCCGCCGTGTTTGGTGATGATCTTCTCGGCCGTTGCTGTACTGCTCTAGCCGCGTCGGTGGGCCATGAGGACGACCTGGAGTGGGAAGGACGTCCCAGGTTTGGTTCGAAGGGCATAACCCACCTTTCGGTGAATCTGGTGACAACACGACTGGCCACTCACCAGACGTGACAACAAACTTGTCCAACTGGTGACAACTACCGCGTCCCGGCAGCAGCAGACAGGCAGGCCGTCACCTCTCTCCTGTGACATCTGGCGTGTCCCGGCACAGCTGTGCCTTCGCACGCTGAGATTCCCGGAGGGAAACGGCTGACCCCGGGCGCTCGCCGAAGGCCCGGCCGACGCCGGGGCGGAGAAAAGGTTGGTGTGCGGGGCCGACGGAACCGGGTAACGTCTTTGTCATGTTCTTCCAGACGCCGATTTACGAGTGAGGGCGTGATGGGCCCCTGCTGACGTCCTTCGACGTCGCCGCCCGTCCCCCACCGATGAATCCGTAGATCACTTCACTTCACATTTATTACCGGGAGAACCCGTGACCGTGAGCAAGAACATCAACAACCCCGTGGGCATGGGCGGCGGCCAGCGCAAGAAGCTGTCCCGCGCCGAACGGC
>NZ_JBICZH010000052.1:0-15543 GCF_043201995.1 Streptomyces sp. NPDC048258 | reverse complement strand
CTCACGCCAGCAGAGTTCGAACAACAGCTGATCACACCACGTACGCTGTCACTCGTCGCATGAAACCCGGTGTCCACTCCCGCGGATCAACCTCACAGTGCTGTCGCGAGGGTTTCGAGATCTGTCGTCACAAACGGATCAACGAGACCCTCGCTTCATGCGCCCAAAGACTTCGGACTTACTCGTCTAGGGCCTGTGTGATGTCGTGATCATTCGGCGGTCTTCAGCAGGTCGTCGATCCAGATCATTGCGGCGCGGAGGTGGAGGCCGGCGAGGTAGCTCTCAGGTGTCTTGTCATAGCGGGTGGCGATGCCTCGCCAGGCCTTCAGCTTGTTGATCAGGCGTTCGACCGTGTTCCGTTCCTTGTAGAGGTCGGCGTCGTGGCTGATGGGTCGGCCGCCTCGTGCGCCCTTCTTCTTGCGGTTGGCGGCCTGGTCCCGTTTTTCCGGGATGACTGCCTTGATGCCGCGTCTGCGCAGGTAGGAGCGGTTGCCGCGGGACGAGTAGGCCTTATCCGCGGCGACCGCGCCGGGCGTCGTGCGGGGACGGCCGACGGGCAGGCGCACTCTCACCCTTGCGAGCACGGGGATGAACTGCGGGCTGTCTCCGGCCTGTCCGGCGGTCAGGATCAGCGCGAGCGGACGGCAGCTGCGGTCTGCGGCGACATGAATCTTGCTGGTGAGTCCGCCCCGGGACCTGCCGAGCAGGGCTTCCTTCAGGCGGAGCTTGCGTCTGCGTCGGATGGGCCGACGCTCGGCCTGTCCGTTCTGTTCCTCCGGTCCGCCCCTTTTTGTCGGGCCGCTTCCTGCTCCTGCGCGGCTTCTTCCAGGGCATCCATGAGGTGCTTGCTGACGCGCATCCCTGCGGCGTCATGGTGGGCGCGGACCGTTGTGGAGTCCACGCTGACCAGCGACAAGTCTGTTCTCCCCGCGCGGGCTGCTTCGGCGATCAGGCCTTCCAGCAGGGCGGTGAAGACGCCGGCGTTCCGCCAGACCCGGAAGCGTCCGTAGACGGTGGCCCAGGGACCGAACTCGGCAGGCATCTCCCGCCACTGGCCGCTGGAACGGAACCGCCAGATCACCCCCTCGAACTGCTCCCGCAACCGCTCCGGGTACGGGCCGTACCTACCGATCGGCAGGTACGGCTCGATGAACTTCCACTGGGCATTGGTGAGTTGCCTGCGTGTCACGACCACAGTCCTACCGGATTCCAACCTGCGAACAGGACAGAACCCAGGAACTGATCACGACATCACACAGGCCCTAGGTCCAGAGCGACGATCCGCGCATAGGTGGCGGCCGGGCGTGCCGTGGCGGCCAGCGCGTACTGCTCGGCAGCGGCGCGGTGGTCGCCGATGGTGTCGTGGAACTTGGCGGTGCGGGAGTACACGTATGCGGCCGGCGGCCCCCAGGCCAGCGCCCAGAACGGCACCTCGTCGCCGGGGGCTCCGGTGAGCAGGGTGCGGGCGTGCTCGGCGGCGGCCAGGGCGGCACGGTGTTTGCCGCTCTTGGCCAGGGTGTGGGCGTGGACGATCCGGAAGAGGGCTTCGGTCTGGGCGTCGACCTGGCCTTTGGCTCGGTTCAGACCGGTCTCGGCCAGCCCCAGGCAGTGCTCGGGGCGGTGCAGCTTAAGGCCCTGCATTGCCATGGTCCGCATCACGAAGCCGTCGTGCCCGCGGAGGCCGGCTTCAGTGGCCAGGGCGTAGGACCGGAGGTAGTAGCGCTGGGCGAAGCCCTGCTGGCCGGCGTCGTAGGACTTCCAGCCCGGGAGGTGAACACCGCGGCTGGCTGCGGAGAGCATCTGCTGTCGGACCTTGTTCGCTGCGGAATCGCGCCTGGCACAGCGGGGCGACGTCGTCGCGGAGGTAGTGCTCTCCGGGCTCATCGGCGCGCTGGAGCACCGAGTCGATTACAGACCGGTTGGACGGGCCGTCGGCGGACCCGGCCTCGAGCCGGGCCCAGACATACGCGGCGGCGCCCACGAGGGATGCGGTGCGCATGTTGCCCTCACTGCGGAGCCAGCGCAGCAGGTCGGCCGTCCATACGGAGTCGTCGACGGCGAGTTGTGCCACGAGGCGGGCGTAGCGGTCGTCGCGCTCCTGGCCGCTCTCGTAGAAGGTCTGCTGGGAGACGAGGTTGCCGAGTCCGCTGCTTGCCAGTGCCGTTCCCCTGGCCGGGATAGCGGGCCGGCCGTCAGGCGACGTGCGCTGTCCGGAGCAGCAAACGAACTTGATGCGCCCTGCCAAAATCATTGAAAAGCAATATGACATGTGCCATTTTACAGCGCAAGCCCGTCGTCGACGGGACCTCAACTCCCATCCCCAGGAGTGAACTTTGCGCGCCATGGCCGTCGTCACCGCCCTGCTCATAGCCGCCATCGCAGCCTCCCCCGCCCAGGCCTCCCAGAGCTCCCAGGCCGATCCCAAGCCGGACCACGTCTTCGCTGACCCGGGCCAGCGCCCGGCCCACGGCAATGCCAATGGCGCTCCCGGGGAGACCGGGACCACCGGCGGCAGACTGGAGTCGCGCATCCTGCCGATCGTCCACAGCTGCAGCCCGACGTTGCGGATCCGCGCCCAGGAGATGACCGCCGCCCAGCTGACGGCGACCTGCACGAGCCTGGCCAGCCAGGACGCCTACTTCCACGGCGTGGTCAAGGACTCCGGGCCGGTCGCGAACGACTACAACACAACCCTGGAGGTCGACGTCTTCAACTCCAGCGCCGACTACAAGGCCTACGCGAGGAAGATCTACGGCATCGACACCAACAACGGCGGCATGTACCTGGAGGGAGACCCCTCCAATACGGGCAACCAGGCGCGGTTCATATGCTACGAGCGCACCGATGTGAGCCCCGGCTGGCAGATCTGGAACCTCAACCACGAGTACACCCACTACCTTGACGGCCGCTTCAACCTGTACGGCGACTTCAACGCCAGCCAGACCACCCCCACCGTGTGGTGGGGCGAGGGCATCGCCGAGTACATCTCCTACTCCTACCGCGGCATCACCTATGCCAGCGCGGTCGCCGAGGCCGGCAAGCACACGTACTCCCTGCAGACGCTGTTCGACACCACCTACGCCAACAGCGACGTCAGCCGCACCTACAACTGGGGCTACCTTGCCGCCCGCTACATGGTCGAGAAGCACCCGGCCGACGTCAGCACGGTCCTCGGCTACTACCGCGCAGGAGACTGGACCGCCGCCCGTTCCTTCCTCACCTCGCTGGACTATGAGAGCGACTGGAACGCTTGGCTGACAGCCGTGGCAGCGGGCGCCTGACCCGTACGCCTGTTACGGCCGGACTCCCCCGAACAAGCATCAACAGCCCCTGAAAGGACGAAGGTCCCGTTCGATCTTTCGATCGGACGGGACCTCGGCACCATTCGTGAGTTAATAGGCAACTCGAAGGGCAGGCTCCAGAATCTCCGCCGTGAGGGTACCGCCCCGGTCGCCGCCACCCTGGAGCAGGCCAGCTGCGGGGAGGTTCAGCACCATCGCTCGGTGGGTTCCATGCCGCCCGACGTGGCTCGAAGCAGTCGCTACTGGCTGCAGGGATATGGCCTTCGACGTAAGTCCTGGTGCCGCGCCTCTCGCAGCTCCATGGAAGGGAACCGGCGCTGCCACTCCGCGTCCAGCTCGTAGACGTCTTGGGTGAGCAGCGGGATGTTCTTGAAGCCCACCGCCAGGTCGCGCCGCCACGCCAGGCGGATCCGTCCATCGCGGAGGCGGTGGAACGGCAGACGGCCGCGATGCGCGAACTCAGCCGCCGTGCCTTCCCCGAATTCAAGCCGGACCCGGCCGGTGGGCTGGCCGCGCTCGATGTCGCCCGGGCCGAGCGCCATCGGGCGGCTGAAGCGTCCCACGCAGCCGCGCTGCGCCGGGCCGGGGCCGAGAGGGCTGGGATCCTTCCCCGTCAAATGCTGCTCCGCTGAGCCGGACGGCGTAACCATTGGGCCGGTCACGGCCGCCGTGTGCCGGGTGAGGCCGGCGTTCTCCGGGGACGGAGGTGTCAGGCCAGCATGCCGTTCTCTCCGAGATCGCTGGCGGCCGCGCTGAGGAACGCGTTGTACGCGTCGCGCGCCCGTGACTGCAGGGCTTTGAGGTCGGGCGCCTCAGGGTCCAGGCCGCCCTCCGTCACCAGCGCGATGTAACTGGACAGCGACGGTTCAATCGGGCCGGTGTCCAGGTCGTGGCCTTTGTGGGCTGCGATGGCGCGACGGGTTGCGTAGCTGAGGAGGGCGAAATTCTTGGCCAGGTCCTCGGCGGCATCAGCCACAGGGCGTGTGGCGTCCAGGGCGAGACGCAGACGCTGGCCTTCGACCTCCTTCTGCCGGTGCCGGAGCGCCTTGCTCCATCGCTTGTGTGCGTCCTCGATCCACTGCTCCCGCGCTTCGGGGAACCGTCCGACGTTTTCGAGTGGAGTCAATGTGGTGGCGAGCATTTCCAGGTAGCGGCCGGATGTCTCGGCGAAGCTGGTGTAGGTGGCCCGGCGTGACTCTGGCAGGGTCCGCAGGGCTTCAGCTTTGACCTGTCGGCGGGCCGGGCTGTGGGTGAAGAAGGCTGCGGCAACTCCTGTGACTGCCGTGCCAAGGGCTCCAACGATGGCGCCCCTGAGGTCGCTGTCGAGGCGATCGGTGATGTACTCGACAGTCCGTTGCACGGTCCGGTGCTCTGGAGCCGGTGCGTCGACGAACATGCTGATCTGAGCCTGGTTGCCGGGTCGTTGGAGGTAGGTCACCATCATCCGGGCGAGAGCCGGGCCGTGGTCCTCCTCGATGAACGCAAGGGTGAGGTCGAGCGCTCCGGTGACCCCGGCCGACGTGCACACGTGCTCGTCGCGGAGGTACAGCGGCGCGGCGTCGACGTGGACGGCCGGGTGGCGCTGCGCGAGGTCGTGCGCGTACGCCCAGTGGGTCGTGGCGCGTCGGCCGTCGAGTAGTCCCGTCGCTGCCAGAACACTGGCGCCCGTGCACACCGACGCGACCCGACGGCCGATACCGGCCAGGCGGCGCACGTGCTCGACCAGCAGGGTGTTCCGCGCCGCCGTGGCGTGGCCCGGCCCGCCGACGACCAGCAGCGTGTCGACCGGGCCGCGGGTAAGCTCCAGCGCCGCCTGCGCGACCAGGACCAGTCCTGAGGAGCAGCGCACGGGGCGGCCCTCCGGGTGACCAGGCGGACGTCGTAGGGCGGACTCGCGCCGAGGCGGTTCGCTCCATCGAAGGCGCTGGTCACACAGGCGACCTCCACGAGTTCCACATCGTCAGAAGCATCGACATGGCACTGCACCTCGTCGGCCGCCTCGCCGGCGACGGGGTCGCGCGCATGGTCCAGCTGTTCATCGAGTACGACCCCGAGCCGCCCTTCGGCCCGATCGACTGGACGGCTGCCGACGGCGGCCAGTACGTCCCCTTCGCCCGACAGCTGCTCGAGAGCGCCCTCGCCGTCCACCCTGCCCTGCCGGCGCACCTGAGCAACTGAGCGCGGTGGGTTGCTTGGCGGGAGCGGTGGGGCGAGCTCACTGCCGCGCTCCACGCCGCCTTGTACAGCGACCTGGAACCGCTGCGCCCGAGCCGTGCCGGCTGCCGTGCACACCTTGGGCTGCGGGGCGCCGAGAACGCCAAGGTCTACAACCTCCTGCCGCCCTCTGGAGGCAAGCTCACGCATCGCGGCGCGTCACGACGAGTCGGCGCGGCCAAGGGCTCCACTAGGACAACGTGACGAAGAACACCTACCGCGATGTCCCGAGCGTATCGAGAGCCGCGAGGTGGCGTGGCTGGAGATCCAGCGGGCTGCAGAATCGGGCACCGCCGCCTTCACCGTCCCGGCGCTCGTCCAGTCCGCGCGCCCGCAGCAGCCATGGCGTGGCGCAGTCCGTGGTGCAGCATCCACGACAGTGTGGCGCCCCCGGGCCCGCGCGATGTCCCGAACCTCTCGTGCCAGGCGGGCGGCAGGTCGCTGACCGTGAGGGCGGCCACTGTACGGGCGATCACCACCCGCAGCATCGGCCAGGCGGGTGCCAGCCGCCCCAGCCGACGCGGGGCAGGGGCCTGGCGGAGCATCCCGTGCAGCAGGTCGCCGACCTCGGGGCCGTACTCCAGGACCTCGCGGACCGTCCGCTCGACGTATGCCGGGACATCGGCGGCGCTCGCCGGGAGTACCTCGCCCGGAATGCCGAGGGCGGCGCACACGTCCAGGAACTCCGCCGCACGTTGCATTCGGGGGGCGACAGTGGATCCCCGGACAGTTCGCGCATGGCGGTCATGGACTCAGCGTCACCATCACCCAGCCACGGACCGGCAGCATCACCGACTCGATCAGCGTGGTCCTTGTCCTGCCCGTGGTGCTGCGGCTGCATGGGATCCCGATGACGGAGACCCTCCAGGTACTGGGCGGCCGCGACGCGCTCAGTGGCTCGGGGTGTACAGCAGCGCCTCCAGGCCGTGCTGGTGTGCCGCGTCGGTGAAGTCGTTCCAGCTGATCGCGCCGTCCGCGTCCGAGTCGATCAGCTCGAATGAGGCCTCTGCGGATTTGGCCGGTACCCCTTTGAGCCCCCGCCAGGCCACGAAGTCGCGGCAGTCCACCAGCCCGTCTCCGTCTCGGTCGGCCACATTGAACTGTGCGTGCAGCACGGCCATCACCTCAGGAGTACCCGAGGGCGAGCCGGAATCCGAGGCGGGAAGGGAGCCGACCCACCTTCGGTACTCCTCCCGCGTGATCCGCCCGTCGTGATCGCGGTCGACGAGCTGGGCCTGCTGCTGCCACATCGCGAGGTTCGCCTCGATCAGGGCGCGCCCCTTGGGCGAGTTCGGCCCCATGCCGTACGACTGGAGCTTGCGCTCCGCACTCGCCCGGTAGTCGTCCGCGGCGAGCACTCCGTCACCATTCGTGTCCAGCCGATCGAAGATCAGGTCGGCCACTGCCACCCTCTCGGTACCCATGTTGCGAGCCTAGGCCGAGCTCCTCCGTGCGTCGGCGGATTCCCGCGCGCGGGGGCGTGTCATGCCGGGTGAGCGTTGGAGGCAATCCTGCCTGGGATCACCGCCCGGCCCGGTCCCGGCGAGGCACCTTCCGACGAGGTCGGGGTGGTAGTGGATCTTGCCCTCATCACCCCAGTCCACCTGGGCCTGGGCCCCTGGGACACCTCGAACCTGCGATGCATCCCCGCCAGGTCCTTCAGCGTGATCCCGAGTTCCTCGGCGACACAGACGGAGCGGCTCGCCGCCCGCGGGACGACACCGCTTTCGCGCACCCGACTACCTTCACCGCACACTCCGACGCGAGTTACGCAGGATCCAGCACCGGCTCCGCCTGAACGACGGCTGCCTCACCGCTACAAGACCGGCTGTCAACCCACCGGCCCCCTGAAAACCTCAGTAGTCGTTCCCTACGGCGGAGTGGCGGCCAGGGTTCGCCGTACGGCAGTGCCGTACGCGGCTCAGCGGGTGAGGAAGCGGGTGGCGCCCACGTAGACGCGGCCGGTGGAACCGATGGGCTCTTCCTTGACCGGGTCACCGGTCCGAGGCGAGTTGATCATCATGGGTTCGCCGTTCCTCGTCCCTGAATAGATGCCGACGTGGGTGACCTCGGTGCCGGTGGCGGGGCGGAAGGCGACGATGTCGCCGGGCCTGAGGTCCTCCGTACCGGTGATCCGTACCCCCGCTGCCGAGCCGGCGGGTACCTGTCCGCCGCCCGCGTCGAACTGTGGCTGGGCGTCCCGGGGGATCGTCACGCCGAGGGCGGAATAGACCTGGCTGGTGAGACCGGAGCAGTCGTAGCCGAATCCGGAGGTGCCCGACCACAGGTAGGGCAGGCCCAGGAAGGCGCGTGCGGCGGTGACCACGTCCGCGCCGCTCGGTGCGGCCGGTACCCTCGCCAGGTCGTCAGCCCGGAAGAACAGGCGGCCACCGCTGGGGGAGTGAGCGGTGACGACTCCGGGCAGCGGACCGGCCTTCACCGGGAAGGAGGTGTTGTACGAGTACTCGCCCGCCTGCCCGGTTCCGCGGTCGGTCAGCGCGGCCTGGGCGGTGGCGAAGCCCCGGGCCGTGGGGCGGGCAACGCGCTCCTCGTGCGTAGCGCCGGGCGGGCGCCGGTGCTCCGAGGTCAGTTGCCGGTCGGGAATCCAGCCGGGGTAGGCCCCTCGTCCTGTCTGGTCCCTGGGGGTGGGCTGACCGTGCACCCATACGTGGTCCCAGAGCAGACCGCCGTGCCGCTCGGTGCGGTCGACGGTCACCCGGACGCCGTGGAGAGCCTGCGTCTCCCCGGCGACCTCACGCCGCTCGTCCAGGGACATGGTTGTCAACCAGCCGCGGATGTCAGCGGGATTGGTGGTCGCCGGAGCGTCCACGGGCCGGACCTGTCCGGGGCTCACCCAGACCTGAGCGACCGTCACGTCGACATAGCAGGTCGCGGCGCCGTCGCAGGGACGTGGCGCGGTGGACACGGAGGGGCGGGCCGGGGCGGTGGGAGCCGCGGGGGCCGCGGCGGCCGGAGCGGCGAGGGCGAGGAGGACTGCGGCGGTGGCAGTCAGGACGGTCTTCACGGAGTACATGCGTCGATCCTGTCCAGGGCAGCGCGCCTGCGAACCCCTCCGGCCGGGCCGGCTCCCGCGGGTGTGGGGTCGACTTGACGCCGCCAACCGGTCCCCGGGGTGGTGGAGCACGTGCTCCGCCGCGCCGTCCGGGTCATCGGCGGCGCCGGCTCGACGACTCCTGGACGACTGCCTGACCATGGTTCCCCCGTTTCTTGTTCTCCTGATCGTTCTGGTGCGTTCGTGTTCGTCGCGGCGAAGCGGGTACGAATAGTGCCGTGACACTGATGATGCTGGGTTGTCGCGCCAGCGCATGAGGCGAAGGTGACGGGTTTCGCTTCGGGGCGTTCCTTGAGCCATTGGGAGGAGTGCCTGTCGGGACTTCGACAGCAACCGCCCTTCTCGTCGTCGCCGTAGCCCGCGGACCAGGAGTCGCGAGGGCGACGCAACCGCTGGTGGCGGCCGGGGCTGCGCCGGGGGGTTGAGGCGCTGAGCGTGCAGTGGAGAGGGCGAGGGTCAGAAACTGTGGGGCCGGTCCTCGCCCGGCATCGTGGTCATTCATGGGGAACAAGGCGCCTTGTGCACGGTTGTTGGGGCGCCAGCAGGGTGGCGGCAGACGAGAGAAGAGATCCTCCGATGGGATCCCGCATGTCGCGCATACGCTCCAAGTTGGCCAATGTGCCCTACCAGGCACTGCGCAGTCACTCGATGGGTGCCGAGCGCCACCGGTTTCGCGTTGGCCCGCGCGTCGGTTCCGCGCAGGTGGACGCCTTCGAGTGCGAACACCGCATCGCGTTGCCGTCGGCCTACCGAGAGTTGCTCGGCGGAATCGGAGGCAGCGGTGCCGGCGCCGGCCCCTTCGACGGTCTGCTTCCGCTGGAGTGACGCAGGCTGTTCACCATGGACCGACAGCCGCCGGACGGCACCCCGCGGGGATTCCATCACCTGGACCACCCGGACGCTGCAAGGAGATCGGTTCCGCCACATTGTTGAGATGGGCTGTACCGACCTGTGCCTCATCGGTGTGACAGGGCCCCTCACCGGCCGAATGGTCACCGGCAACGCGGACGGCTTTTGGCATGCGAACGTCTCCTCGGCTACGGATTTCCTGAGCTGGTACGAACGCTGGCTCAACCACATGCGGGACGGTAAGGACAACCCCGCGCCGGGCCTCACCTCTCCGTCGGCCGCCGCAGGCGCCTTCTGTGGCCCCCGAGCCACGGCTCGCAGAACTCGGTAGCCGTACGCCGCAGAGGGCCGAGGGGACGGACCCGGAACCGAATTCCTCACGACGTCCGTGCGTCATGAGACACGGCGCAGTCTGGATAACGACGGATGGCGCTGTCAGCTCCTCGCTGGTGCGGGCAGGCTCTGGAGCCGGCATGGCACCGATCTGACCGCACCGTTCGCCGACCTTGCTCGTGCTGCCCGAATGCTGCCGGAGTGTGCATATCGCGGAGCCCGGGGCACCGCGTCCACCGCTGCTCTAACCTTGCGGCATGAGCGCGCCAGGGGACGTGGTCGACGGTCGGTTCGAGCTGGTTGATCGGCTCGGCAGCGGAGGGATGGGCACGGTCTGGCGAGCTCTGGACCGTGCCCTTCATCGTGAAGTGGCCGTCAAGGAAGTACGGTCGGCGGCCGGGCGGGACGACCCGGAATTCCGGCGGGTACTGCGCGAGCGGGTGTTGCGCGAGGCCCGCGCCCAGGCCCGGATCAGCCATCCGAACGTGGTCACCATCCACCACATCGTCGACGAGGACGAGCACCCCTGGCTGGTGATGGAGCTGCTGCCCAGCCACTCCCTAGCCCAGCGACTGGAGCAGGGACCGCTGCCTCCCGCCGAGGCCGCCCGGATCGGCCGCGAGGTGCTCGCCGGGCTGCGGGCCGCGCACGCGGCCGGCATCCGCCACCGGGACGTGAAACCCGCCAACGTTCTGATGCGGGCCAATGGTTCGGCCGTGCTCACCGACTTCGGCATCGCCGCCTTCCAGGACGCTGCCTCTCTCACGCTGACTGGGGAGGTCATCGGGACCCCCGAATACCTGGCGCCTGAGCGGATCCGCGGCGCCGACCTGCCCGCCTCCGACCTGTGGTCGCTGGGCATGATGCTGTACGTGTGCGTGGAAGGTGTCAGCCCGATGCGCCGCGCCACCACCCTGGCCACGCTGGCCGCAGTCCTCGACGAGCCGGTGCCCGCACCATGCCGTGCCGGGCCGCTGGCCGCCGTACTGACCGAGCTGCTGGTCCGCGACCCGGCTGCGCGGCCCGTCGCGGAGAGGCTGGACCGGCTGCTGGCCGCCGTCGCCGAGGGCACCGGCAGCGCCGTACCGCCGGAACCCACCCGCCTCGACCGGGCGCCTGCCTCTCCTCCCGATGTGTTACTGGGTGGTCTACGCCCCCGGCCCGTTCGCCGACGGCCGGGCGGCCGTCACCTTCTGCGCGCAGAAGGGCCGGGCCACCGCCAACGAGTGCATCGGGCGCTACCTCAGTGATGACCAGGGCGACTACGCGTACCAGTGCACCCCGCCAGCCGACTCTCCCGGCGGCCGCTGCCGGCATTCATGACGGGAGCTGCTGCAGCGAGAAGGACCGCCGCATGCGGGCCTTCATCGACGCGCACGACTGAGTCACTGCCTGCCGCCTGCCGCCTGCCGCCTGCCGCCTGCCACCCCACGCCCCTGACCGCAGCCTGCGGTTCTCCCGCCGCAACGCGGCCAGTGCCTCACGTTCACCGCTGGTCAGGCCGTCACGCTCGCCCGCGTCGACCTCGGCCTGCTTTACCCAGTCCCGCCCCGCGGTTTCGAGCAGGTCGAAGTCCTTGGCCACCTGACCGACCGAGCGGTCCCCGCGCCGGCACAGCAGACGATCTCGGCCTTGAACTCCGACGTGAACGAACGGCGAGGACGCGCCTTCTTCTTCCCCATGCTTTCCATGATGAACATCATCCTTCCGCGGCCGGAGCCCCTGATCTCAGATGTCCGTGATCTCAGATGTCCGTCAAAGCGGAACAAGCTCACCGCGCCGAGCGCGCGGCCACACGAGTGGGAAGGGGAGCACGGTGATGAAGCAGATGGGGTTCCGCTGGAACCTGCGCCGCCTGATGGCCGCCCGCGACATGTTCCAGACCACCGACCTGGTGCCCAGACTCGCCGAGTACGGCATCCGTCTCTCCCGTGAGCAGGTGTACCGCCTCGTCACCCAGGAGCCGCAACGCCTGTCGATGGACACGCTCGCCGCGCTATGCGGGATCCTGCAGTGCACGCCGGCCGACCTGATCGAGGTCGTCGAGGTCCGTACCCAGGTCGTGAAACCGGCAGCGTCCGGCGAGAGCACCTCCCACGTGGTCGCGCCGCCCGCGCGCCGGACCCAGATCCGCCGCCCCGAGGGCCTGTGAACACCGCTGGTCAGGTCCCCGCTACCTGGGTCGAACTGGCCAAGATGCTCACCGCGTTCCTGCCGGAGCTCGGCCCCGAGACTGCCGCGGAAGTAGTGGCCACGCTGACGCCCTCCGCGCGCGGCCGGATCCGCGCGCACCTGGGCAAGCATCCCGATGCCCTTGTCAGCGGCGCCTCCCTCGCGCCGCCCGCCGTGCAGAGACTGATCGTCGACCTGCGCGAGCAAGGCATCAAAGGGGCCAGGGCTCCGGCTTGCATGCGCTGTGGACGCGTCCGCAGACTGCGCCGCCTGGTACCCGGCGGCCGAGTGTGCCTGGGCTGCGAAGGCATCCTCGCCGCCCACGCCAACGTCGGCACCTGCACCACCTGCACCCGGATCAGGCCCCGCCCTGTCGACGACACCTGCACACCCTGCCGCCAACGAGCCCAGGCCTCCACGCGTGCGTGCACCGGATGCGGCCGCCCCAGCCGCACGGACTCGTGCACCACCTGCCGGCCACGCCCGCCCGCCCCTGCGCACTGTGCTCAGCCAGTTCACCGGTCTGCGCCCGCTGGCCGCTCGGGCCGGTCTGCAAGCCCTGCTACGCGCTCGCCCGCCGCAAGCCCGGCCCGTGCCCCGGCTGCTCGGCGGTGAAGGTCCTGATCGCCCGCATCGGCGGCCAGAGGACCTGCGGCCCCTGCGCCGGCCACCCCGACCCGTACGCGTGCCCGCGCTGCGGAGTGGCCAGCAGCCCCATCACGGGGGATCTGTGCGACCGCTGCGCGGTCGACCATCACCTCAACGCCCTCCTCCATGACCTGCTGCCGGGCCCCGCTGGCCAGCTGGCAGTCCTGCGCGAGGCCCTCATGGCCGCCGAGCACCCGCGGACCGTCCTGACCTGGCTGCGAACTTCGGCCTCCGCGCGCCTTCTGCATGAGACCGCTGCCTGCGGCCGGCTCCTCACCCATGTCGACCTCGACATCGTGGCCGGATCGGGACGCGGTGCCGCCCAGAGCACGGACTACCTCCGCGGTCTCCTGGTCGCCTTCGGTGTCCTGCCTCCACGCGACGAACACCTCGCGGCCATCGAGCGCCACCTCGCCCGCACGCTCACCCGGCACCCGAAGTACGCCATGCTCCTTGGCCCATATGTCCGCTGGTCGGTGATGCCCCGGGCCCGTCGCAGGGCCACCCGCTCCGCCAGCACCCGCGGCCGCGCACGGTGGGCGTACACCCGCATCAACACGGCCGTCGCCCTTCTCGAGCATCTTGCCTCGCTCGACCTCACCTTGTCCGAGGCCACCCAGCTGGAGATTGAACGGTGGCTCGCCGCCGGCCCCAGCACCCGTTACGAGGTGAGGGACTTCCTGGTCTGGACGGCCCGGCGCGGCCACAGCGACGACCTACTGGTTCCTCACCGGGGCAAGGCCGAACCAGAGGGAATCGACGAGGACACCCACTGGGACCTCCTCCAGCAGTGCCTCCACGACGAGGACCTCCCCCTGGACGTGAGGGCGGCTGGGTCCCTGCTCCTGCTGTTCGGCCAGCACCTCACCCACATCATCCCCTCACCCCCGGGCACCTCGACCACCAGGACAGCCACCAGACCATCCGCCTCGACAGCACCCCCATCCGCCTCCCGCAGCCCCTCGCCACCCTTCTCACCCGACTGATCGACCAGCAGCCCAGGCAGGGCTGGAGCGGCAACACGCCCGGCACCTGGCTCTTTCCCGGCACCCGACCGGGAGCCCACCGCTCCGCCAGCTCCCTCGCCCGAGCCCTGACCGGCCACGGCATCCCCATCCGTGCCTCCCGCGCGACCGCCCTGGTCCAGCTCGCCGAGGAGATGCCGCCCGCGGTCCTGGCCCCGCTCCTCGGGCTCCACGTCATCACCGCGCTGCACTGGCGCCGCCGAGCCGCAACCGACTGGACCGCCTACCTCCAGGCACGCCAGCTCGGGCTCGCGGACAGACGACCACCGTCCGGGCCGTGATCGTTGCCGGCCTCGGTCATCCAGGTCTCGCAGGCGGCGTGAGAGGAGAAGCCGCTTCAGCCGGTTCCGGTGGGGCGCAGAGGCAATGCAGCAATGGCGCTAGCGCAGGACTGGGCAGTTGGCAGCCTCATACTCGTCCGCGATGGTGAAGACGCTGGCACATCTCGGACACTCGGCCTTGCCGAAGAGATGCGCGATTCCTTCAGCGAGTGCGACTTCCTCATCGCGGACAGCAATCTCGTGCATCCACCGCCCGACGCCCGTGAGCTCCTCGCCGGGCCTCGGCCGCAGATCACGCCGGTCCACGTCGCCCAGGTTCCAGTCCCGGATCGCCGAGTAGCGCCCGTAGTCGCCGATGGCGACGGTCACCTCCACACCGCAGTGAGGGCACTGCAGGCTGTAGAAGTCGTCCGCGAAGTCCCCCAGGACGTTGGCCCAGTGGTACTGCTCCTCGACCGCAAGCAGTGCGCGGAAGGTAACCAGGTAATCGGATGGCCGCGACTGCAGGTGCCGGTCCAGGAGAGCGCCGAACTTGGCGATCACGTCGGCGCTCTCAGCCAGCAGTTCGTCGCTGTCATGGTGGCTCGCCGCACGCTCCATGATCTCGCCGGCCAGGTGGCGTGCCTCCCTGTTCCCCGATGCGAGGCGCACCAGCCAGGGCAGGGCAGCGATGCTGGCGGGCGACACCAGGTCATGCTCGAGGATCAGCCGGTGTCCCAGCTCCGTCCACGCTTCCGAGTCGTACTCACGGGTCTGCTGCAGGTTTGGGTGACAGGTTGGGTCACGCGGCTTGGAGGGCCGGTGTGGTCATGACGGTCTCGAATTCGATGGGGGTCAGGCGACCGAGTGCGGCTTGCCGGCGGCGGCGGTGGTAGGTCCGCTCGATCCAGGTCACGATCGCGATCCGCAGTTCCTCGCGGGTGGCCCACTTCCGGCGGTCGAGGACGTTCTTCTGCAGCAGGCTGAAGAACGACTCCATGGCCGCGTTGTCGCCAGCGGCCCCGACCCTCCCTATCGACCCGGCCATCCGGTGCCGGTCGAGTGCCCGGACGAATTTCCGGGATCGGAACTGCGATCCGCGATCGCTGTGCAGGATGCATCCGTCGACGTGTTCACGCCGGGCCACGGCGTTGTCCAGGGCAGCCACGGCCAGGCGGGACTTCATCCGCGCGTCGATGGAGTAACCAACGATCCTGTTGCTGAAGACATCCTTGATCGCGCAGAGATACAGCTTGCCGTCACCGGTGGCATGTTCGGTGATGTCGGCGAGCCACAGCCGGTTCGGGCCGGTCGCGGTGAAGTCACGACGGACGAGATCGTCATGCACCGGCGGGCCGGCCTTCTTGCCCCGGCCGCGCTTCTTCCCGAAAACGCTCCACCAGCGGTTGTCCCGGCAGATCCGCCACGCGGTCCGGTCGGCCATGGCGGCCCCGGTGCTGCGGGCCTCATCTGCCAGGCGGTAGCCGAACTCCGGGTCCTCGCGGTGGGCGCCGAACAGCGCGTTCGCGCGATACGCCTCCGCGAGCACGGCTTCGCCCACCGGCTGGTCGAGCCAGCGGTAGTAGGGCTGCCTGGCGAGCTTCAAGACCCGGCACGTCACCGTGACGGGCACCCCGTCCCCGGCCAGCTCCTTCACGAGCGGGTAG
>NZ_JBICZH010000051.1:0-16993 GCF_043201995.1 Streptomyces sp. NPDC048258 | reverse complement strand
CAGCTACCTCGCCGGCCTCCACCTCCGTGCCGCAATGATCTGGATCGACGACCTGCTGAAGACCGCGGAATGATCACGACATCACACAGGCCCTAATAGGTCATCGGTGAACCCAGGCGCGTGAGTGCAAGGGCCACCAGGCGAGGTCGAGGCCTGCCGCCCTTCGGGGACTGGATCCCTCTGTTCAGACCGGCCCTGCCTCGCCCGCGCCCTGCCGGGCGGAGACCTTCGGTAGTTCCGTGGCCTTGACCTCTCGTCAAAGACCGGTCCCGCCCGGCAGAGGCTCGAATATCACCAGCTTTCATGTCCTCAGCCCGCCGGCAGGGGCCGACCTCTCAACAGTTCGCGAGCCGATGAGCTCTCCAACAGACCGAGGTCCCTGCCGGTCGCTGGAGACACGAACGGCTCATGAGATGGCGTGCCCAGAGCACTTCTATTAGAGCGCCGCGTGCTCCGCATGGGACCGACCTGCAGGTTGAGACGGAGGCACAGTGTTGAGCGAGATCTTCTGCGGAATTGACTGGGCGGAGGGGCACCACGACATAGCCCTGGTCGACCAGGACGGATCCCAGGTTGCCAAGCTAAGGATCAGCGACGACAGTGCCGGTTTCCACGCACTGATCGAACTCTTGACCAGGCATGGCGACTCCGCAGAGCATCCGATCCCCGTTGCTATCGAGACGCCACGCGGCCTCCTCGTCGCCGGCCTGCGGGCAACCGGCCGACAGGTCTACGCAATCAACCCACTGGCCGCGGCCCGCTACCGTGAGCGCGCCAGCGTCTCCCGAGCCAAGTCCGATGCAGCGGACGCCCGTGTTCTAGCAAATATCCTTCGAACCGACCGGCACGCCCACCGCCCCCTACCCGACGACAGCGAGGCCGGGCAGGCCGTTGCTGTCCTGGCCCGCGCTCATCAGGACGCCATCTGGGACCGGCAACAGATGATGAACAGGCTCCGGTCGCACCTGCGCGAGTACTATCCAGCCGCTCTCATCGCCTTCCATGGCCCCGGCAAACCGGGACTCGACTCGCCACGTGCCCGCGTGATTCTCACCGCTGCACCGACGCCGGCCGACGCTGCCAAACTCTCACGCAGCCAGCTGCGTGCGTTGCTCAAGCGAGGCGAGCGTCCACGCTGCGGAATCGAGGCTGAGGTCGAGCGGCTCCGGGCAATCTTCCGCGCGAACTACCTGCGGCAACTGCCGCAAGTCGAGCAGGCCCTGGGACACCAGGCAGTAGCGCTCATCCGCCAGCTCGATGCCTCATGCAACAGCGTCGCTCAGCTCGCGGCGGCGACGGAGGAGGCATTCCACGCGCACCCAGATGCCGAGATCATCACCAGCTTCCCTGGGCTGTCTGTGCTTTCCGGAGCGAGAGTTCTCGCCGAGCTCGGAGATGACCGCGAACGCTTTGCAGATGCCCGCGCCATGAAGGCGTACGCGGGAGCGGCCCCAATCACGCGGGCCTCCGGGCGCAGCCACGTAGTGGTCGCACGGACCGTCAAGAATCAGCGGCTGGCCTCGGCCGGGCACATGTGGGCCTTCGCAGCCCTTCGCACGCAGGCTCCACGCGCCCACTACGACCGGCGGCGCACTGGTGGAGAGCGCCATACGGCAGCTCTCAGGAACTTGTTCAACAAACTGCTCGGCTGCCTCTACCACTGCCTGCAACGCCGCACGCTATTCGACCCCGATCGTGCTTTCGCGGCACCCCTGGAGCTCGCCGCCTGAGCACCTACTTGACCTACCGACGACATGAGATGTCTTGGACTGCTCCCACGGCGTGGTCGCGGATGGGCACCAGGGTGCCGTCCACGATCAGCACGGTGTCCTTGGCGAACCGCTTGCGGGGCTGCAGGGCGAGCATCGGCCCGAGGTGGTCGATGATGCGGTCCGCGGCCGACTTCGAGACCCCGAACAGCGGAGCGAGCTGGCGCATCGTCAAGTTCGTGCGCCAGTACGCCGCAACCAGCAGGGCCCGGTCCTCCAGCGGAAGGCTCCACGGCCGGCCCTTGCGGACCGCATCGGCACCCTCGCGCCGCAACACGGTCACCAGCTTCCCGAAACAGCGCGGGCTCAGCCCGGTGAACGGGGCTATCCAAGACGGCTCCGACGCCGTGATCACACCAGCCACACCAAGATCATCTCACCTGTGACCAGCAGTTACGGGACAACCCTTAGGCCGTTTCCTGCGGATCATCTGATCGCTGACGCCCAGTGGGCACGCATCGAGCCGTTGCTGCCGGACCGGACGCCGAAGCGGGGTGGACGCTGGCGTGATTACCGGCAAGTGATCGACGCGATCGTGTTCAAGTACCGCCAGCGAGCTCGTGGTCAGCTCCGAGGCCGCCGTGACGGGCCTCGTCGGCGAAGCGGCGGCCGCCTTCGCCCGGCTGGAGCCTGCGGCCGTCGACGAGCAGGAGGAAATCAGCGCGCCGACGCGGCAGGTTGACCAGGAGGAGGCGGTCGTCACGGAGCAGGAGTCCAAGTCCGTGGGGGGTGACAGCCTTTACGGCGGCGGCATCCTCAACCACAGCGGCAGCACATTGTGCCTGGCTGGGAGTTTGTGCGTGGTGGCAACCGGGTGCCTTCGTCGCTCGACCGATCCCCTGCACCGAGCCGCCGAGTGGGAAGAACTGCTCGTGGGCCCCTTGCGCGATCCGTCGGATGTCCTCCCGGACACGTGCCTCAGGCTGGTCCCAGCTATATGTTCCGGATGTGTTCGAGCGCGGTGTCGAGGAGCTTGCTCACCTGGTGGAGGGTGGTGGCGGTGGCGGTGGCCAGGTAGGCGGGGTGCTGGGCGAGGGGGGTGAGAACGGCGTGGCCTTTCTCGGGGTCCTCGCTGATGAGGAGCGTGGGGTGGTCGGTGGTGAGGTGGGGGTCCACGACGAGGAGTTGGCCGGCGGCGCGGTGTCTGCCCAGCACGGCGGGGCCGTCCCAGGCCGGTGCCGTCCCGCCGTAGGCGGTGTGCTGGTCGAGGACGGGCCGGCCGCCGCGGCGCACGGTGAGGCGGGTGGTGAGGTGGCCTGGGGGTTCGGCCGTGCGTCCGAGGAGTTGCTCCTCGCGCAGCAGGACGGCGGCGGTGGGCGCGAGGTCGACCGTGCAGGTCTGATGGAGGGTGCTGCCCGAGGCGCTGATCAGAGGTTTGGGCAGCCAGGTCAGCATGGCGTGGTCGGCGACTGTGAGGCGGACGTCGTAGGTAGCGGGGGCGGTGGTGGCGCCGGGCAGCGCGATGGTGGCGGTCGGCGTGGTCACCTCCAGCCTGGCGTATTCCTCGGCGGTGATGTCGAGGGCGAGTCGGTCCCCGCCGAGTGGTGCGCACATGGAGCTGATCACGCTGACCCGGGCCCACCCGTTGTGGGGTTGCGTCTGGTGCAGGTGGAAGGGGCCGCTGTTGCGCATGAGCGGCACAGTCGTGGTAGAGCCTTCGCGGGCGGCCCTGATGACGGCGGTGGCCCGGACCCCGGAATGTTCGGGGTCTGTTGGGTGCACTCGTCCGGCCACGTGCTTTTCGTCTGTCTGACCGCTGTCCGTCTCGCTTCCTGAGGCGGTCGGTGCGGGGGGTGCCATGGTGGGCGGTGGGCTCGGGTGTGGTGCGGTGGCTGTCATACGGCGGCCTCGGTGCGCCAGGCGAACAGGCAGCCGTTGACCCAGTCGGCGACGGGCTGGATGCCGTCGTCCGAGGCGAGGCTGGTGAAGACGACGGGGAGGCTGCCGCGCTGCCGGTTGGCGTCGGCGGCCATGGTGTCCAGGTCGGCGCCGACGTAGGGGGCGAGGTCGGTCTTGTTGATGACGAGGAGGTCGGCGGTGGTGATGCCGGGGCCGCCCTTGCGGGGGATGTCGTCACCGCTGGAGACGTCGATGACGAATACCTGGTGGTCGACGAGGCCCTTGGAGAAGGTGGCGGTGAGGTTGTCGCCGCCGGACTCGATGAGGATCAGATCCAGGGGGAGCAGTGTCTCCTCCAGCTGTTCGACGGCTTCGAGGTTGGCGGAGATGTCGTCGCGGATCGCGGTGTGCGGGCAGGCGCCGGTTTCGACAGCGGTGATGCGCTCGGGGGGCAGTACGGCTTCGCGGAGCAGGAACTCGGCGTCCTCGCGGGTGTAGATGTCGTTGGTGACGACCGCGATGGACAGCCGGTCGCGCAGGGCGCGGCACAGTGCGGCGACGGTGGCGGTTTTGCCGGATCCGACGGGCCCGCCGAGGCCGATACGCAGGGCGCGGATGCTGCCATCGGGGCGCAGTTCCTCGGCGCTGGGCGTCTGGTGGTGCGGCAGCATCGTGTCGTGGTCGAGGTGCATGGCGTACTCCGAACGGTATGGGGGTCAGGAGGCAAAGAGCCGCATGGACCAGGCGGCGTGCTGTTCGCCGGTGATGTCAAGGAGCGGCGAGGACGCGGCGGGCAGGACTCCGACCCCGTCGGTGGCGAGCCGTGCTGCCGCTTCGGCGGCGGCGCGGGCGACATCGTCGAGTTCGCCGGCGAGCCGGGCAAGGAGAGCGGTCGCGTCGAACGGGTTGAGGCTCAGCAGCCGCACCGCCGCCGTCGCAGGGCCGCCGATGCTCTCGTACGCGGCGCACTGGGCGGCGTCCAACGGCGTCAGGCCCGCGGCGCGCGCGGCGACGCCGAGCACCACAGGCTGGTGAGCGCCCTTCGGGAGCGAGTGGGCGATCTGGTCGAGCTCGGGGCAGGGCCAGGCGGCCCGGGCCGCGCGCAGCATCTGCCGACCGAGCTTGCGGGCGACGTGCCGCAGTGCTGGTACGGGGGTACGCGCGTCGGCGGCCTCGTCCAGCGTCATCGGGTCGTATCCGGTGGCGGCCGCGGCGGCAAGGCCGGCCGCAGTCAGCCCAGTGGTGTGCAGGCGGCCCCGGCAGAACGCCTCCAGGCTTGCGGTGTCGTGGACACCGCGCGAGGCGACCGCGGCCTCCACACCGCCGGAGTGGGCGTGCCCACCGGCGGGGAAACGGCCGTCGGCCAGGACGAGCAGGGCGGCGTGGCTCATAGGAACGGTGGCCTGCCTTTCACAGGTACGGAGCTCAGGAGGAGGGACTTCCCGAGCAGGCGGTCCGGCGGCGGAGCGCCGCCGGACCGACGTCGCGCTCAGAAGAGGAAGTACCGCTGCGCCATGGGCAGTTCGGTCTCGTAGAGCTCCGGATTCTTCTGCGGATGATCCTTGTCGAACATCAGCTTGTCGTCGGGCTCGTCATCGTCGTCGTCACCGTCCGGAAGGGCCTTCTTCAGCACGGTGCGGGCGTCAGTGGTCGTGCCCCTGTTCGCGCCCGGTTCTCCTGTGCCGGGCTCTGTTCCCGTGCCCGTGTCCGTCCCCGCGCCCTCGCCGATGGTGACCTTGAAGGACTCGGGGCCGATCTCGATCTCCGGCGACTCACCGTTGAGCTTCATGCTCTGCTTGGTCACGTCACGAGTCGATTTGGTCTCCTTCACCCCCTTGGTCAGTTTGTACTCCGTCTTGATGTCGTCGGCATTGGGCACCACGAAGTTGAAGGAGTTACCTCCCGGGGCCCTGCCGCATGCCCCCCACACCGGGCGGGGTAGGTACGGCTGCGGTGTCGGGATCGACGCGTTGGCGTCACCGACCTGCGCGTAGGCGATCTGTCCGCCCTTGATGACCATGTGCGGCTTGACGCCGAAGAACTTCGGCTCCCACAGCACCAGATCCGCGACCTTGGACGTACCGAGGGGCCCGGTTGTCTCGACGGAGCCGACATGCTCGTCGATGCCATGGGCGATGGCCGGGTTGATCGTGTACTTGGCGATGTACCGCCTGACGCGGAAGTTGTCGTGCCTGTCGGTGTCCTCCGGCAGGTGGTCGCGGCGCTTCTTCATGACATGAGCGGTCTGCCAGGTCCGCATGATCATCTCGCCGATACGCCCCATGGCCTGCGAGTCGGAGGACATCATCGAGATGGCACCGGTGTCGTGCAGCCAGTCCTCGGCGGCCATGGTGGAGGGCCGGATACGCGAGTCGGCGTATGACTTGTCCGCGGGGACGTCGAGGTTGAGGTGATGGCAGATGACCATCATGTACATGTGTTCGGCGACGGTGTTGACCGTCAGGGGCCGGGTCGGGTTGGTCGACGCGGGCAGGACATTCTCGTAGCCCTTACCCACCATCTTCATGATGTCCGGTGCGTGGCCGCCCCCGGCGCCTTCGACGTGGAAGACGTGAATGCCTCGGGGCTTGCCGGTGTCGGGATGCTTAGTGGCGTTGAAGGTGTCCTCGACGAACCCGGACTCGTTCATCGAGTCGGCATGCAGGGCGACTTGGGCGTGGTAGGTGTCACAGATTTCCAGCGCCTTGTCGATGGCCGCGGGTGTGGCCCCCCAGTCCTCGTGAACCTTGAGGCCGATGGCGCCGGCCTTGATCTGGGCCTCCAGCGCCTCGTAGGAGATCGTGCCGCCCTTGCCGAACAGGCCGATGTTGACCGGGTAGGCGTCCAGGGCCTCGAACGTCCGCTGGAGGTGCCACTTGCCAGGCGTCACGGTGGTGGCCCGGCTGCCTTCCGCGGGGCCGGTACCGCCGCCGATGAGCGTGGTCACTCCCGATGCGAGTGCCTCGTGGATCTGCCCGGGGCCGATGAAGTGCACATGGGTGTCGATGCCGCCCGCGGTCAGGATCCGCCCGTTACCGGAGATCACCTCGGTTTCCGGCCCCACCACGAAGTGCGAGGCCCGTCCGCCCCGGTTCTCCTCGGCCGTGTAGGCCTTCGGTGTCATCGTTTCCGGGTTGTAGGCCTGGCCGATCGCCGCGATCTCGCCGTTTCGAAGGCCGACGTCGGCCTTCACCACACCCCAGTAGTCAATGATCAGCGCACCGGTGATCACTGTGTCCACCGGATTGTGTGTGGTGTCGCTCCTCGGGAAATGCGACTGGCCCATCGACTCCCGGATGACCTTGCCGCCGCCGAAAAGCATCTCGTCGCCGCTACGGCCCGGCCCCCCGCACCAGTCCTCCTCGATCTTGACGATGAGGTTCGTGTCGGCGAGCCTGACCCGGTCGTCCTTCGTCGGGCCGTACAGCGTGGCGTAGTCCTGCCGCCACAGCGGCTCCGGAGGGCGCACGGTGAAGCTGAGGTCGCGCGGCGTCAGCTGCACAACACCACTTGTCTGACTGGAGCTACCACTCATGGGGCCACCGACCAATCCTTGTCGGTCTTACCGCGCTGAAGGCCCTTTACCACTTGGTCTCCCTTGATGGGCACCACCCACACTCTGCACACGTGTTCCGGCTCGATCCGCTCCGACGTACCGGCCGCAATGTGCAGCCGCTTCCCCTTCACGTCGTCGTCGGCCGGGTCCGTGCAATCCTCGTCCTTGAAGAACTTGAGGCACGCGTTGACGTCGCCCAGGTGGAAGTGGGACCCGACCTGGATAGGCCGCTTCGCGAAGTTCTTCGCCCACAACGGCCCCTCCCTCAGGGAGTCGGCGTGGTCGTCCGCGTTGTACGTCACCGCGTGCTGATGGTCGTCCGCGAGGAGTTCGTACTTGCCCGGGTAGACCTCTGCGTCAGGGTCCGCCTTGCCGAGCGGGTCCGGGATGGTCACCAGCTTCGTGCCGTCCTTGAACGTCGCTTCGACCTGCACGTCGCGGACCATCTCCCGTACGCCGTCCATGACCTTGAAGTCCGTCAAGTTGACGCCGGCGGTCTTGCTGGGGATCTTGAGCGACTTTGCCACATCGCTCAGCTTGGTATCCATGAGCTCGGCAACCGTCTTCGTGTCGTGGCGGGCCTCCTCCAGCACGTAGGCCGCGAACAGCGCCATGACTTCCGGGTAGTTCAGCGCGAGATCGGGGTCGCGCCTCAGTCGTCGTTCGGCCAGATCTGCCGCGGCACGGATCATGAGCCGCTCCTGCTCATGTGGCGTCAGATGCATGCGGGTTCTCCTTCCTGCGGTTCGGCGTGACGTGCGCGGCGAGTCGCCCGAGGAGAACCCGGTGCGGACGCCACTCATTGGCTCAACGACCCAGGCAAGAATAGAAACGGAAGCAGTACCTCCGTTCATGCTTTCGGATGTACGTGATCAGCGAGCCTCCGGCGTCACCCCCTCATCGCGCAGTACGGGCAACGGCGCCTGCTACGCCACAGGACAAATGGCTGGCCCTCAATCGCTGGCACGGGCGAGTGCTGATCCGCTCCCGGCGGGGCACGAACATGACCGGTGCGTTCCCCGAGATCGTCGCGGCCGCTGGATCCCCCCCGGATACGGGGCTGGACGGCGAGCTCGTGGTCTGGGAGAGCGGCAGACCTGCCTTTGAGCGGCTCCAGGGCCGCCTCAACCGCACACCCGCGGATTCGGCACGGCAGGCGGCGCAGTGGCCGGCTCATTTCGTCGCCTTTGACCTGCTGCATCGCGGCGCCGACCTGACCCGCAGACCGTATGCCGAACGCCGCAGCCCTGGAGAAGCTCTTCAGTGACTACGAGCTGGGACCTCCATGGACGTTGTGCCCCTCGACCACCGACGCGGACACCGCCGACGGGTGGCTGCACTGGTCGGCGGCCGGCATGGAGGGGCTGGTCTTCAAACGCCTCGATCAGCCCTACCTGGCCGGCCGCCGCGAATGGCGCAAGTACCCGTCGCGCAGTAGCACCGAAGCGATCGTGGGCGCGGTCGGAGGCTCGCTGTCCGCGCCGACAACAGCGCTGCTGGGCCGCTTCGACGTCGCGGGCATCCTTAGTACTGCAACCGCATCTGGGGGATCTGGCCTCGGCGTTTGTAGTGGGATCGGCGGGCTCGGGCCTGGCTTCGTCGTCGGAAGCGTGACCAGCGCAGATGGTGCTCGTCGGTCCGGTGTCGGGGCCCGACGAGGTGGCCCATGAGCCGGCGGGTCTCCGGGACGCTCAGGGGTATGAGCTCGTGTTCGTCGTCAGCGTCGCCCCTTTTGCGGCCTCACGGGCGCGAAGGGCGGTCAGGTAGGCGAGAGCGGCCATGGCCAGGGTGATGTGCCGGTACCAGGCGCGGTAGAGGCGGACCTGGTAGTGGTCCAGGCCGCACTCCATCTTCGCCGCCTGGAACGACTCCTCGATCGCCCACCGCGCGGCGGCCACCTTGACCAGGTCCTTCAGCCGGGTGCCGACGGGGCCGTAGCAGACGTAGTGGGCGATCTTGCTCGGGTCGCTGACGGAGCGGCGTGCGAGGACCCAGTGTCCGAAGCCGTTCTCCCACACGGGCTGGATCGCTACTCGGGCCCAGTCGTAGATCCGCTCGCCGTGGGAGCCCTGGCCTCCGGAGATGCGCTTCCAGGCCTGCCGCGGCAGTGTCGCGATCAGCTCGTCCACCCGGACCTCGGCCCAGTCCGCGGTGATCACGGTGTCGTTGACCTTGGTGGCGAGCACGTGCGCGATGCGGCGTTCCTCCAGCCAGGACCTGAGGTGCTTGGCCTGGCCGTACGCCTCGTCCGCGGTCACCCAGGCGAACGGGACGCGGGCGTCGATCGCGCGCTGCAACATCCATTTGAAGTGCTCGTTCTTCGTCGCGAACGGCACCTCGTCCCCGATGCCGGCGGTTCGGCAGCGTTCCCGGTCATCGGTCCAGGACACCGGCAGATAGAGCTCGCGGTCGATCAACGCGCGCCCCTTGGAGGAGGCGTAGGCCAAGAACGTGCCGATCTGGCAGTTCTCGGTGCGGCCGGCGGTACCGCTGTATTGGCGTTGGACACCGGCCGACTGGGTGCCCTTCTTCAGGAAGCCGGTGTCGTCGCCGATCAGGATCCCGTCCCTAGCGCCGATGGTCTCCACCACGAAATCGCGCACGTCGTCGCGGACCGCGTCCTCATCCCAGTCGGAAAGGTTCAGCAGGCGCTGGACCCCGTCCGGACGGAGCTGCCCGACCTGCTCGGCCAGCGTCCAGCCGTTCTTCCGCTCCAACGGAGCCAACAGCCCGGCCAGGTAGTCCAGCGCCCGATCGCGAGGCTCCGACCTGCCAAAACGATGCGCGATGCGGGCATGGAACCCGGCTATCCCCTCGAACCACGACTCGACCTGCTCAACCGTCAGCTCATCGGCACACAGATACACCAACGAGCCCCACACGACATCCGTCACGCAGATGCGGTTGCAGGATTAGGCTGACCGGATGACAGCTGATCGCACAGCAGCCAAGTACCGCCGCATCCTCGCCCTGGCCGGCGCGGCCGGGATCGCCCTTGCCGGGAGCGCCTGTTCCTCGTCCGGGAGTTCCGGCGGGGCCGCCTCGGGCGGTGAGAGGCTGTCCTACGACCGGGTCGCCTCGACGGCGAAGCAGCTGACGAGTACGTCGGCCTGCCCGTTCGGCCTAGACCCGGCGGCGGCGCTGAAGGCGGCCGGTGCCGAACGGACCGTCACCCCGGCGGCGTCCGGCGGCGACCCCGCGGCTCAGGGGACCGTCGACCCGGGCCGGCCGGCTGAGGCCTGGCCCAGCGGGCAGCCCACGCCGCCGTTTGGGCTCCCCTCCAACCCCGCCATCCCGCCGCACACGTCCGTCGTCTGCAACTTCACGGCTTCGGAAGCCCCGCTGGAGATCGACCTCGTGGCCGCGTCCGAGGGCGGGGTGGCGGTGAACCTGGCGCTGCCGCAGATCGCCCGCCTCGGCATCCTCCGCGCCGACGAGGTGATGGCGTTCTCCAAGGACAGGCCCGGGATCGGCCAGACCAGGGTCACCCCGGGCCGGGGCACGGTCGCCGTCGCACGGGTGGCGGTGGCGGGCAAGGGCGACTTGGCGCTCGTGGTCTCCCAGGGATGGCCCGTCACCAAGGCGGACCCGGCCCTAGCCGGCGAGTCGCTCAGGAAGGTCGCCGAGGCACTCGCGGCCCAGCTGCGGCCGTAGGCGGCGCCGGCAGGCGGCCCGCCGCGCACCGCTCGCCGCCCGACCGGAGCGAGCCGGTGCGGTACCCGGGAGGGCCGAACCGGAGGTCGCCAGGGCCCGCGGCCGGGGCCGCCTCGGAGCCCCCCGGCCTGGTTGGAGTCGTAGGCCGCGAGGATCTTGTACGCCGCCAGCCGGCGGGCAGCATCGTGTGGCAGCCAGCCCGGCCTGGCCGCTGGAGCCAGAGCCCGGTGGGGAAGGCCAATACTCGCCGTCATCATCGGCTTGTAGTTCAGCCACGACCAGGCGTCAGAAACGAACTCGCGCAGGCCCAAGGAACAAACTCCTCAATGACCCCCGCGCCGGATTCAGCCTAAGCGAGCGAGTCTCACGGCAGTTCGTAGTTCGGCTGCGCAGAGCCGTCCCGGTGCATCCCCCGTCGCCGGGACGGCCCTCTGCGCCAAGCCTCCAGGGAGCGTATTGGTTGTGATCAAGGGGAAGCTCGCACTCTGGACGGTCCAGGCGATGACCTGCGGAGCGAGGGATCGTTGAGCCTGGCATGAAGCACACCAAGCGAGTCCTTACCGGGCTGGCCAGCGCAGTGGCAGCCCTGAGCATGGCGTCGGTCTCCCCCGCCTACGCGGCCGACGGGTACGACCGATGCCCTGACGGCTACTACTGCATGTTCTCGGGTCTCGACGGCACCGGAGACATGATCAAGCTGACGTCGAACACGCCGGACCTCGCGACACTCGGCATGAACGACCGGGCCCAATCCGATTGGAACCGAACCTCTTCGACCATCCTCCTGTGGTCCGACACGAACTACACCGGATGCACGACTGCCACGCCCGCTGGCCCGACCGGCAAGGGCAACTTCTTCCCGACCTATCGGGACTTCTTCAGCTCAGTGCAGTTCGACGGACTCGACAGCCCGATCTGTGCCCCCTGACGGAAACGGGACGAGTACGCCTTGTCCCCGGCGACCGCGTCGGGGACAGTGCGGGGACGGCCGGCAGGACCCGCCCCCCACACCTTCTTCAAGACGGGGATGAATTGCGGGCTGTCCGCCGCCTGCCCCGCAGTCAGCAGCAACGCCAGCGGGTGGCACTTCCGGTCGACGGCGACGTGGACCTTCCTGGTCTGCCCGCCCCTCGACCGGCCGAGCAGGGCAGCCTTCAGCCGCAGCTTGCGCCGGCGCCGGACGCGCCCGCAATTTCATCACAACTGGATACGCCCCCTAGCGGCGGCCGGTCAGGCGCCGGTCCCGGTAGCCACCAGATCCCGCCCCGCCATGCTGAGGGCTGGCCAGTTCGGTCAGCGCATGCACGGCGGCGTCCATCCGGTCCGGCGAGTCCATGCCAGCGACCCAGGTCACCATCTGATCCTCCAGGGTCGGCCACTGTCCGACGTGGTGGACACGGCCCTGCTCGTAGAGCTGGGCGATCGGTTCGGCACGCAGGCGTTTGCCGTGCTTGGCGGTGACCGAGATGACCGCGGGAATCAGCATCTGCTCGGTCTTGTTCTCGCGGTGCAGGTCCTCCCACGCCTGCGCGATCACCTGGCGGCTCATGTCCCCACCGTAGTTCGACTCCACCACGATCGCGTCCGCCCGAAGCTCGATCGCCAGGAGGCAGGTTTCCCTGCCCCAGGAGTCCGCGCCGCGGTTTCCACTGCGGTCATCGAGGAGGTACAGGCGCCCGTCGGAATCGCGGGCCGCAGCGATGATGCCAGTCTCATCCCCGACGGCAGACTCGCCGCCAGCCGGGTCGACTGCAACAACGATCCTGCTGAGGCCGATGCCGCGCAGCTGGGCGGCCGAGATCCGGGCATTCTCCCCGCCCCATACCGGGAAGAACGAGCCGATCAAACGACGGTTACATCATCGGCCCGACAGCTCCGGGGCTCGGGGAACTGCGAGGCCGACCCCGGGGATGGCCGAACACGCGCGTAAGGCCGATCACGGGGTTGGCGTCGCAGTTCCCCGAGCCCCTGATGATGAGACCGTGCCGTACGCCCGGAGGGTTTCGGCCGGGTCGCCGGGGCGGCCTCGCAGAGTGGCGTCCAGAAAGGCGAGGGTGGCCGCGGCGACAACGCGCGGGCTCTCGGTGCGGCCCAGGGTGCCGACGATCGAGGGCACCGGCGGCAGGTAGAGCGGGCCGTCCATGAAGGTGAGGTGCCCGGCGCCGGGGACGGTGAGCCGGTAGCTCGTCGCGGTGCTGTGCTCGAGGGCCTCGGTGAGCCGGGGCAGGTAGCGCGGGTCGGTGCCGGCGGTGATCTCCTGGGTGAGCGCGAGCGCCGGCTGCTCGAGGGCGGGCGCGGTGGGGCCGTGGGGGTAGCCGTCCAGGTCGACGACGGCGCCGAACCGGCGGTCCTGCCGAGCCGCCTGCAGGGCGGCGGCACCGCCCAGGGAGTGGCCGGCCACCGCGGCGCGGCCGGTGTCCAGGCGCCCGGTCAGCGGGTCGGCGGTCTCACCGCGGTCCAGGCGCTCCAGCTTGGAGAGGACGAAGCCGAGGTCGGCGGCCCGGACGGCGGTCCAGCCGGCGGCCAGCTCCTCGTCCCTGTCGCGGTCCCCGGAGGAGGCGGTGGTGGCGCGGATCGTGCGGCCGTCGGCGAGAACGACGACGGCGGAGTCGTACGGGTGGTCGAGGGCGGCGACCAGGTAGCCGTGGCTGGCCAGCTCCTCCGCCCAGGCGGTGTTCTGGGACCGCACCCCGCCCGACCCCGGGGAGAACAGGACGACCGGGAACCGCTCACCCCCGCCGGCCACCGGAGCGTCGACGACCGCGCGGCTGCGGGCCCTCGGGACGCCGTCGACCAGGAAACCGGGCAGGCCGACCCCGCCGGCGAGGGCCTCGGAGACGGTCCGCGCCTCGCCCTCCGTGCGTCCCAGGTACTGGGACCGAGGGACGCCCGCAGGGCTCTTCTGCGCCGGGTACCAGAGCTGGACCACGACCGTGCGCCGGTCGTCCGGATCGGCGGTGAAGCTCTCGGGGCGGAGCGGGTCGGTCCACTGCACCACCCGGGTGCCGACCGCGAAGGCGCCCGTCGGCTCGGGGAAGACGGGCACGGGGAAGGCCCAGGCGGCTACCGGGCCGGTGGCGATCAGGCCGGCGCAGGCCAGCGATCCCGGCATGGCCAGCCACCAGCGGGCCCGCCGCGCCGGTCGGCCGGCACCGCGCCGCAGCAGGGGCGGGAGGGCGAACGCCGAGGCGACGGCGGCGCCGGCCAGGACCGGCAGCATCTGCCAGCGGATCCCCACGATGCCCAGCACGATCGCCGACGGTACGAGGACCGCCCCCGCCACGACGGTGACGGGCCGGCGGGCGGCCGGGGGGAGCCAGCGCGCCACCAGCAGCGCGACGGCGCCCAGCAGGACGAGGACTTCCGGAAGGGACAGGAACAGCCCCGGGATGGTTTCGGTCACCCGGCCATGCTCGGCGCCGGGCCCGCGCCGCCGCATCGGCCCCGGGTCGCCGCCGACTGCGACCGGAGTGGCAACCGGGCACCCCGGACCGGCGGCCGGCCTGCGACCGCGGGAGGTGGCGGTCTCCTCCTGTGGTCGTACCCCGGCTCATTACGCTCCGACGCGGGGCTCATGTGCGGCGCGGATCCGCGTCCTAGGCTGCGGCTGTACGCGGTGGCGGCCCCGGCCGGGGCCGCCACGACGACCGATCGGCGGAGAGGTGTGACGGTGCGCCACCGGGACCGGGTACCACCCCTGGTGTGGGACTCGGTGCTGCCGGCGCTGCTCCTGCTCAACGTCGTGACCACGTACCCGGCCCGGGAGCTGCCGGTGGCGGCGGCGCTCACCGCCGCCCTGGCGCTGCCCCT
Organism: Streptomyces sp. NPDC048258; assembly: GCF_043201995.1. Lineage (NCBI taxonomy): Bacteria > Bacillati > Actinomycetota > Actinomycetes > Kitasatosporales > Streptomycetaceae > Streptomyces > Streptomyces sp. NPDC048258. Next base: position 2,365 of record NZ_JBICZH010000051.1, on the reverse strand, counting down.
GGTGGGGCGGCGCCGGGCCCCGCTCGCGGTGTTCGCCGCCGTCGTGGCTGCGGCCTTCGTCCAGTGGCTGGCAGACGTCCAACTGCCCGCGGACATCGCCCTGCTGGTGGCCCTGTACACGGCGGCCGCGCACAAGGGCCGGCGCGGCACGCTGCTCGCCGCCGCCGTCGTGGAGGGCGGGGCCGTGCTGGCCTGCCTGCGCTGGGCACAGAACGGCGCGTTCCTGACCCCGTTCGTCGCGCTCACCGCGACGGTGGTCGCCGCCGCCGTCCTCGGGGTGAACGTGCGGACCGGCCGGGCCTACCTCGCCGCCGTACAGGAGCGGGCCGAACGGCTGGCGCTGCACCAGGAGCAGCAGGCACGGCTGGCCGTCGCCGAGGAGCGGGCCCGGATCACCCGCGAGATGCACGACATCGTCACCCACAACCTGTCCGTCATGGTCGCGCTCACCGACGCCGCGGTCTACGCGCAGCACAGGTCCCCGGACCGGGCCACCGCCGCGATGCTGCAGATCTCCGAGACGGGCCGGCAGGCCCTCACCGACATGCGGCGCTCGTTGGGCATCCTGCGGCCCGACGAGCCGGACGCCGAGCGCCACCCGCTGCCCGGCATCGCCCAGTTGGAGGCGCTCGCCGACCAGATGGCCGTCGCCGGGCTGCCGACCGGCCTGGAGGTCCGCGGCGGCCACGCCCATGTGCCGGCCACCGCACAACTCACCGTCTACCGCCTGGTGCAGGAAGCGTTGACCAACACCCTCAAGCACACCCCCGCCGGCACCCGCGCGACGGTCCTGGTCGAGTGCTCGGCCGGGAGCGTCGGCGTGGAGGTCACCGACAGCGGCCCGCGGTCGGCGCTTCACGCCGCCGCGCCGTCCGGCCACGGCATCCCCGGCATGCGCGAGCGCGCGGCCGCCTACGGGGGGACGCTGCGGGCCGGACCGCTTCCGAGCGGCGGCTGGGGTGTGCGGACCCGGCTCCTGCTCAACAGCGGCGGGACGGGCTCCGTATGACGATCCGCATCGTGATCGCCGACGACGAGGCGCTGCTCCGGATGGCCTTCGGCACGGTCCTGGAGGCCCAGCCCGACATGACACCGGTCGGCGAGGCCGCGGACGGCGCCCAGGCCGTCCGCCTCTCCCGAGAGCTGCGGCCCGACGTCGTCCTCATGGACGTCCGGATGCCCGGGACGGACGGGATCGATGCGACCCGACAGGTCGTCGAGGTCTCCCCGCAGAGCAGGGTGCTGATCCTGACCACCTTCGACCTGGACGCGTACGCCTTCGCCGCGCTCGGCGCCGGGGCCTCGGGCTTCCTGCTGAAGAACACCCGGCCCGAGGAGCTGCTCACCGCGATCCGCAACGTCGCGGCGGGCGACGCGGTGCTCTCCCCGCGGATCACCCGGCGCCTGCTGGAGGACTTCCGTCCGCACCTGGCCGACGGGGGCACCGCCGTCCGCGACGAGCGGCTGGACCGGCTCAGCGCCCGGGAGCGCGAGGTGCTCGTCGAGGTCGGTCGCGGCCTGTCCAACGCCGAGATCGCGGCCGCCCTGTACCTCGCGGAGGCGACCGTGAAGTCCCATCTGGGGCGGATCCTGCTCAAGCTGGAACTCCGCGACCGGATCCATGCCGTGGTCTTCGCCTACGAGAACCGCCTGGTCGCCCCGGCCTGACGCTGGCCGAGGGCTCAGAACAGCGGCCAGACCACGGCCCGGACCGGGCCGACCACGTCGCCGACGGGGACGGCGCCGCCGGTGGGGCTGTTGCGGTGGTAGCGGGAGTCCGCGGAGTCGCTGCGGTGGTCGCCCTCGACCGGGAAGAACGAGCAGATCAAACGACGGTTACATGATCGGCCGGACAGCTCCTAGTAGTTGGCCGCAGGGTGATGGTGAGGCAAGTCACCGCGTGCCAATACGAGTGCGGTTCAAGATTTATTGCCGTTGGGCTGTCCTCCCGGGACCGAAGGGTGATGCTGATGCCGTCAGTGAAGGGAGCCCTACATGGCCTCCGAACAGCTACCAACGCCTCACGCTTCCCCCATGGGCCCAGCCGATGGGCCTGACACCACCTCGTCAGCTCCTCACAGGTACAAGATCTGTGCCGATGGGCGGCTCTACAAACTGAGCGTCGCCAGTCTTCCTGCCGAGTTCGCAGGCCCTTCGCCGAAATATGACGGCCCGGCGCCTGACGTGATGGAGGCCGTCTGGGCACGGGAGGCAGCGGTGACAGGAGACAGTAAGGCCATAGACCGCTTCGCCGCCCGGGTGCTGGTTCTGGGTCATGTCCCTTGGTGTGGTGTAACGGATCATTCGGCAGTGCCGGGCAGGCAGGTGGCGTTGTCTGAATAGAGGTTGTCCATGCTTTCGATGG
>NZ_JBICZH010000050.1:0-17283 GCF_043201995.1 Streptomyces sp. NPDC048258 | reverse complement strand
TGAGTTGCCTATGCGTCACGACCAATGTCCTACCGGATTCCGCCCCGCGAAGTAGGCGAAACCCCACAGCTGATCACGACATCACACAGGCCCTAAGGCGCTGCCCTCCTGGGACGTCGACGGCAAGTCACAGCAAGTCGGCACCTTCAAGGCAGAGCCAACCGAGCACATCGAACTCCTGGCCATCAAGGCCCTGAAAGGGCGCCGGGTCATCGACGTAACCGACAAGGACGCCATCCCCGGCACCGTCATCGGCCCAATGCCCGACATGGACGACGAACCCGTCGACACGTGCTGGGTGGACGTTCGCTGGCACACCGAAGACGGCGACTTTGTCGACGGTGCCAAGGTGCAAGACCTTCGCCCCACCAACAGCTGAACCTTCGCCGCACACAGACTTCCAGTCCGGGGGCACTCCCCCCACCCATCCCCGGGCCCGGTGTCGTAGCTCAGCCGGACAGAGCACGCCCCCGCGAAGGGCGAAGCCACGGGTTCTTCCCAGAGCGGCTGGCACTACCGCACCACCGTCACTCAGCCGTGCAACCCGTCGGCTGCCACATCCACCAAGCCCTCGCGGCTTCCCTCCACGGCTGGTCGTGCGCTACGGCTCCGCGGTCACGAGCGCTGCTCAGCCGTGCCAGCGGCACTCCCACCTTGTCCTTCTTAGATGGAGATACACATGTCCTTCGTGCCCTTCGACCGACTGACGAGCTATGCGCTTCATGCGAAGCGTCTCATCGCAGAGCAGGGGTACATCGTGCAGCGTGTGCCTGGAGACGGGCGTAGCACGCCGTTCTCCTACACCGTCGGGTTGCACGAGTCGCACGGGTACGAGCTGGTGATGGTCGGCATCGACAATCCGACGATGGATGGTGTGCTCCACGCCCTGGTGGAGCGGTTCACCGACTCCGCGGGGCCTGCCCCCGATCTGCTTCTGGAGGGGCTTCTCCCCCACGGCTACCTGTTGCGCATGAGGCCGGTGCAGTCGCCGGAACCCTTCTCGATTCTCCGCGCCGTGTATGGCGCGGCGGTCTGCCCGCCGTTTTGGCAGGCGGTGTGGCCTGACCCCGAGAGCCGCTTCCCGGGGGATGCCGGATACGCCATGCCGCATCAGCAGCAGCTGCTGCCGTAATGCGGGGCTTCGTCCGGTGCGTCCTGTCATCTCGTCGCTGGGGCTTGGCCCCGTCGGCCGGCCGCCTGTGGTGGCCGGCCGACGGGCGGCGCGTGGCTCCATCTCTCCTTCTGCGGGCCGCGTGCTCGCCCCGCGGGTGTTTCTCCGAAAGGTGCCCTTCGTGTCCTGCTCGCATCCCTTCCCGCGCCTGTGGAGCGCGCGGTACCTCTTCAGACTGTCGGCCCCGTGTGGCAGGGGGCGTGGTGATGCGCCAGCCTGAGCCCCCGGGGGCGATCGAGGAGCTGAGGGCTTTTCTGTCCTTCGTCGTGCCGCTGCGCGCTGCGGAGTTGGCGCACAAGATCAAGGGTTGGGATTACTCGCGCGCCGAGGCTGTGAACTGGCTGACGGACGAGGCCCGGCGTGCTGGTGTATCGGTCGGTGCTGGCGGTGATGTGCTGCAGTTCAGCGGCGGCCGTCCGCGCGTCGGGCGGGCCCAGGGTCGAGTCGTTCTCACCGCTGGGGATCTGGCCATTGGGGTCGCGGCTGCGGCCTTGCTCGCGCAGCTTGAGGGCGAGGCGGGCGTCACTGTCCTCGGTGACTTCTACGGGGTTGCTGCTCCGCTGCTCGTGGGAGGGCCGGAGCTGGGTGACCGTGAGCACTGAGCCCGGACGATCAGGCTTCGGCTACACCCGGAATCGCCCAGATCGCCTTCGGCCCGCGCGAACGAGCAGTCCCAGGAGAAACGCCTGGAACGTGTACGAGAGCAGCAGGATGAAGGCCGCTGCCATGCCTGTCTGGGCCCATGATCCTAGGAAACTAGCGACAGCAATGAGGGCGCCGCCTGCCGGGAGGGCGAGCAGGGCGGCGAACAGTCCGCCGACGTAGCTGCCGTTCACTCCGAACCCGAACAGCAGGAGGAAGGCGGCAAAGGCAAGGTACGACCTCGAAAGCCAGTTTCCGAACGTCAGGCGCGCAAACGTGCGCAGTCCAGAACGCATGGTGCTCCGTGAGTCAGTTCATTGCGGGCCCTTGGCCACCAAGCGGTCAGTGGTGGTCACCCTCGCGGTACCGCCATGCCTGCCGCGTCAGAGTACCCACGCTATATGGAACCCCGCCGCCGTCACCCCCACTCCCAGATCAGAGACCGCCCGGCCACGGGTCAGGGAGCCACCAGGCGGCCCACCACGAGGTGGCGGCGCTCGCCCGCATGTCCGCCCGCAGGTTGCCGGCGTCCACTCGTCCCGGTGTTCCGGCGCGCCTGAGGAGTTGTCGGTCTGGCCTGATAGCAATGAGGTCATGATCAGCAGTGACGACATAGGTGCCCTTGCCCAGGACATGACGAACCGCTTCGTCGGCTTGCTCTGGAGCGAGGCGGACATGCGCAAGCTCATCAGCGAACTCGGCTGGCAGTGGACCGGCGAACCCGGCGGCCCGGCGGGAGCGGTGACCGGCCTCCCCGGCGGAGACGCCGTGCTCATCCCGGTCGGGCCCGCCGAACGGGAATGGGCTCCGCTGGAGGAATACCTGGAGCTCGTGGTTCCACTCAGCCACCCCGCACCGGATCCGCGCGCACAGGCCGAGGAATTCCGGCGGGCGGCCGACGCAGTGCGCCACGTGCTCGGCGACGCGACCTACGCCGGCAGCCACGGCAGCACCGGACCCTACGGACGGCGCGAGGGATCGCCCCTGTGGGGCAGCCCGTTCATGCGCTGGCGCAAGGAGCGCGTGACCCTGGAACTGCGGGCCGGAGCCGCCGGCCCGGAGCTGGTGCTGCAGCCCAGCGAAGCGTGGGAGTTGTGGTACGCACTGGGCGGGCGGGGATTCGTCGGCGTCCTGGAGGACAGCGGAGCGCCGTTGGAGCACCCGCGGTGGGAGCTGGCTGGCGACTGGGACTATCTGGAGGCCTCGATCGGCGCGTTCCTTCGGACGCTGCCCGCGGAGACGGTGGCGACCGGGATGTCCCAGAACCTGTCCCTGTACGGGCGGGTCGGCGGCGCCGCGCCCATCATGTTCGACATCATCTGCGACGACCGCCTCTACCTCGGGTACTGCGAGTACATGGTCGAGGAGGCCGCACGCGGCGAAAACGCCGCCAAGCTCGGCTGGACCCGCAGGGAGCTGCTGCCGCCCGGGCACATCCGTCCCGGAGACGACGGCAAGCCCCCGTGGCGCATCGACGCGGGCGGACCCGGGGAAGTGCGGGCCTCGGAGATGGCCACCCTGATCGTGCGCACCGCCCAGGCCGCCGGGGTCACCAAGGCCACCGACCTGATCATCGGTGGGGAAGGCGAGTACCGGCGGCCGTACAAGCTCCACTTCGCGGAACTCTTGATGGCCACCGGCTGACTCGGCGAGCCCCCGGCCCGTCGTGAACAGGCTGGTCCAGGGCCTCGGCAGGCAATCCGGGGCGGTCCCCTTCCCCGCCGCACGTTGTTGTCGGTCCGAAATGACACACTGATGCAGAGCGGCCCTCCGTGGCCGCCGTGAACCTTCGAGGGGGAGCAAGATGGATCGCAGCGCAGCGAGAGACAGTCAGCGCGCGGGGACGGCAGTAGATGCCGTTGCACCGGGGAAGGCCCTCTTCCTGCCCGGCCCTTCGATCGTCGCTCCCGGCATAACCAAAGAGGGCGGGATGCCGGCCCAGCTCGCTGAGCGGCGGGCGCTGATGCCGCAATTCCTCGAGCCTCTGGGCCTGCGAGTCGTCGACGACATCGATGAAGGGACGGCTGACGAGCGCTGAGGGCACAAGCCCCCGGCCCGGGTTCAGCTCCTGTGCCCGCTACGAATGGCCCGGCATCGGCCGGGCCATTCGTGTTTCTCCCGTCCAGGTCTCTGGTCGAGCAAAGGCCCCGTAGCCGGGCTTCCGTTTCCGGCCGCGTCCAGACGAGCCGGTCGTCCGTCGGGCCCGGGTGGACAACACGTGCGCACCAGCCCCGGTCCGCCCGAGTCGCCTGCGTGCTCGTCGACAGCGACGGCCTCGGCGAGAACCGTCTCGTCTAGAAGTGGGGCGCTCCTTCGGCTCCGAAGGCCGCGAGGTCCTGTGCGCGCTGTGCCCGTTCCTGGAGCAGGCGGCGGAAGCCCGCCACCGCGTACCGCTCTCCAGTGGCCGAGCCCGGCCCGCGGATCCCGGCGACCTGAGCCATGAACTGCTGGGGCTGTGGCTGCCAGCCGACGGCCAGGACCCGCAGGCCCAGGCACTCCGCGCGCCGGTGCAGGTCCAGAAGGTGGAGCAGCCCGTCGGAATCCATGGACACGACGCCGTGCAGATCGACCACGAGGTCCTGCTCGTCGCCGGTGACGTGGTCGAGTGCCTGCTGGAGCGCCGCGCCCGCTGCCTCCACGAGCTCCCCGCTGGCGCTGACCAGGACCGAGCTGCCGCAGCGCTGGACGTCCATGGTGATCAATACCGTCTCCTTCTCGTTTGCCCGAGGCGGCCCTCCCCCGCGGAGCCACCATCCCGGTGCGGCGCTCAGAACCGCCCCGGATCTCCGATGAGGTGTGTCGATAGTCTGAGGGATCGCGGCTTCCCGGGGAGGGATCCGTGCGGCGGGTCCGGTCGGGGCTTGGCCGGCCACGATGTGCCCTTACCGGCGCCCTGGTACACATGGACCGGGAGTTCGGGTACGTCGACGCCGAGTTGGACGCTCTGAATTAGGCCGGCGGCCGGTCACCCCGGAGCAAGACGCGCGAACGGTCTCGGTCACGGTGCGGGCCTGCACGTGCTGTGGCTGGACGGGGAGACGGGGCTGGGCGCTGATACTGGTCACGTGCGTGGCTCGGTCTGACCGCATGGGGGTAATGGCTTTGGCATCGCATCTACGCTCAGGACTCATGAGCGATCTGACCGTCAAGTTCCTTGCCACGTTCGCGAGTGTCGGCCGAGCCCTGTTCAGCGAGCTCGATGACGCCCTGAAGTGGTGCGATCGGCGGGCCGAGGAGCAATTTCCCGGTGCTGTCGTGGAGTGGCGGGAGCCGGAGGGCTCAGCGGGAGTTGGCACGGGTCAGGCCGGCCAGCAGTGGCACCGCCAGGAGCCGAAGGCTGGTCACTCCATCCCGCCGCTGAGCCTGGGAAGCGTGGTGTCGCTTCCCGTCGACGCGGAAGTGTGAAGGGGGCTCGTCTACGGAGCTCCGGGCCGACTGCGTCAGCCGGCTGCCTGCCAACGCCGTCCGTCTCCGGCACGTGCCGGCCGGTCGTGCTCCCTGCGGGCTGCTTCCAGCAGTTTTCGCCATGACGTCACCGTGGGGCGCCGGCGCAGGAGCGCGCGTCGTTCCCGGTCCGTCATCCCTCCCCACACGCCGTGCTCGATACGCTGATCGAGAGCATGGGCAAGGCACTCCGTGCGCACCGGACAGCCGCTACAGACAGCCTTCGCCCTGTTCTGGGCTGCGCCTTCTACGAACAGCTCTTCCGGATCAGCAGTACGGCAGACCGCCCGTACGCCCCATTCGTCGTCATCACCCGCGACCACCCCGATGCCGTCCTCTCCCCGATCGGTCTGCCCCATCCCACCCTAGGACGTAGGCAGTTCGGTGACGTTACGCCAATCGGGCGGGGCATGGAGCATCGATATTCCAGCAGCAATCCCTGTGGGTGAAAGAGGCTCTTGCGGCTCCGGGGCCGCCACAGGGCAGCCCTTGATCCTCGGGGCATCGGTGTCACCCGTCGGCCCGGCCTCCCGGGATGAGAGAAAGCGGGGCCTCGCCCGTCAGTTTGCCGATGCGCTGCCGGATCGCCCTGACCATCTCGGCGCGGTCCTTTTCCGGGTAGTCGACGCGGTCGTAGCGCAGCTGGAGCGTGGCGGTGCGGTCCGGGGACTTCAGCAGCACCAGGCCGAGGCCTTCGCCGGGTGTCAGGTCCCGGGTTCGGCATCTGAGTCGACCCAGAACGCCTTGTACAGCAGGGCCGGGTGACGGTGGGGGGCCGTGACGTGGCCGGCCACGCGGTAGCCCATCGACGCCACGTCGCCCTCAAGGCGGTCCTGATCGCGTTCCTCGTTGAAGACGCCGACGATCAGGCGGCCGCCGGGGGCGACCACGGCGTGCAACAGGTGCCGGACGTAGGAGCCGCGCAGCGTAGGCGGGACGTAGTCCAGGCCCGTGCGCACGATCGCGAAGGTGCGCGGGGGCGTCCAGTCCATGGCGTTGGCGTGCCAGATTCTGCTGCTCCACTGCGGGCACCGGTCGCGGGCGAGTGCGGCCAGGGCCTGGGAGATGTCCACGCCGTGCGGCTCGATCCGGATGCCGTCCTGTGCCACCCAGGCGGTGAGGGTCTCCATGAGGTGGCCGTTGGCGCATCCGATGTCGAGGAAGTCGCCTCCGCCGGGTGGCAGTGCCCGGGCCAGGGGGCGCCGGGCGCGTTCCCAGTGGGCGGCGTCGCCGCTGTGTCCGGATTGGGCGCGGGGGTTGTCGGCGGCCAGGTATGCGGGCTCGATGAGTGCGCGGACTGCGTCGTGCCAGCCCCGCTGGTCGAGGTGACCGGCGGCGAAGGCGGCGTCGATGGCTGAGCTCTCCCGCCATCCCCGTTCCTTGGCCGCGGCCAGGTCATCGGCCGGCGATGGGTCTGCTGCCATGTCTGTGTCCTCGGTCGCGGAGGCCGGGGCCTCCTGGGTTTCGGGCGTCGCGGGAGGTGAGGGCCATCCCTCTCCGGCGTGGGCCCGTGCTCGGGCGGGTGGGTGTCCGGGGGCGGGCACCGGGTCAGCCGGCGGGCCGTCGAGGCCGATCACGGTGCCGAAGGGGTCTTGGACCTGGCAGATGGTTCGGGTGTCGTCCACGGCCGGGGGGCCGCGGTGGTGGCTGCAGCCCGCGTCCAGGAGCCGCTGTCGGGGGTGATGTTCCGATTCATCATTCCAGGACCCTCCATGCCCGACGGGGCTTTTCGTCGGATTGTCCGCCCTCTGTTGATCATCTTGATGAGGATGGTCCTGCTCCTGGGCTGGAGCGCCACGCCGTGCCGCGGGACGCCCGGCCCCACGGGGCGACAACGTAGCCAACCCGCCCTTTTGCTAGGTGCTGGTACCAGCACCTAGCTATGGTGGTGGGTATGGGAAAACAGACGAACATCCGACTGGACGACGCCATCAAGGCGGCCGCCGAGGACCGGGCCAAGCGCCGCGGTCTGAGCCTGCAGGGGTACGTGGCCGATTTGATCGAGGCCGATGTGAACCAGTCACGTGCCGCTTTCATGGCCGGCGCCGCAGCGTTCCTGGCCGCGTACACGGACGGGTTCGAGGCAGAGGTCGGTGAGGACCGCTATCCCGGTCTCCCGGAGGGGCTGGCGGAGACCGCGCCGAGGGACGCCGCGTGAATCTCCGCATCGACCTCGCCTGGATCCTGGCCGTGGCGCAGCAGATCCCGGGAGACCCCCAGGTCGTCGACTACGGCGTGCCGGTTGCAGCCGAAGCCCGTCATCGGGCGGAGGTCCTCGACCGTGAGGTCTATCCCGAGCCCCATCACAAGGCCGCGGCGCTGTTGTGCGAGCTGGCGAGAAACCCGAGCCTGGAGGTGAGGAACCTGCTGTTCGCGGCCACGGTGACCGCGGCCTACCTGTCGGCGTGCGGCCTCCCGGTCAGCCCCGGTCTGGACACCGTTCTTCCCTTGGCCCGCGCGGCTCGGGACGGGCTGCCGGTGCGGGAGGTCGCGGCTCAGATCAAGACCTGGACGAGCTGATCCACTTGCCGCGGAGACCCGCCAGCTGCGGTGCGGCGTAGGCCTGCCTGTCAAGATCACGGGGCATGCCTGGCTGACGCCGGTGTCCAGGTGCGCCTGTGGTCCTCAGCTTCGTCCTCGAGGCTGTGGATGGGAGGACCCGCCTCAGATCGCCCGGTCATGCAATCCCAACCGGTCCCTCCCGTGGTGCCGGGTCAGGCCTTCTACCTCGGCTTGCGCATCGGCGACACCGATCTCGGGCTGGTGGCCAAGGCGAACCCTGGGGCCGGGGCGGCGCCACGGATCCTGCTCAGCATCGGTGCCGACGACGTCGACGAGACGCTCGGCCGGGTAACGGCGCTGGGCGGCTCGGTCCGCGGCGGCCCCACCGACATGCCGTGGGGACAGCGCGTCGCCCATATCCAAGACCCGACAGCAATCCGGTGAACCTCACCCAACCGATCCCGGCTCACTGACGCTGCGCCCTCGTGAAGCGGCCGGCCGGGGCCTGGTGTGACGTTGGTTTGGGGTGCTCTGGCTGGCCGCGCGCGGCAGTCTGTGGTGGAGATCAACTGTCGCTGGTGGCCTGTAGGTTCGTCAGGACGAGCAGGGCGCGCAGCGGGTGGGTGGCGCGGGCGGGGTCGGTGCGGAGCTTGGTGAGAATCCGCCCGGCTCCTGGTACCTGGGTTAGGACTTCGAGGCCCAGACGTCGTGTGACGCCTACCGGCCGCCGCTGTAGCAGGAGACGTCAGCACGCCCGCAGACCAAAGCGAGGCGTAGCGACGGGTGGCGTCGGTGACGCCACCCGCACCCCGCGGTGGGGAAGGGCGCCTACGGTGAGCTGCGGGGCGGCGGATAGCGTGCGGGCATGGCGATGACGGGGAAGCGACGGGTCCTGTACCGGCAGGGCACCGGGTTCTGGCGGATGACGGCCAAGTGGGTTCTGGTCTTCGGGGCCCTGTACCTGCTGGACGGCGGGCTGCTCCGGACGTTGATGCGAATCTCGAATTTTCCTCACTGTGGCTCTTCGCCCCAGTTGGTTCACGGAGTGAAGCAACTGGGGAATGTGGGGAGCGGAAAGCAAAGGACTCACCGATGGCTGGGTCGGTGAGTCCTTGAGTGCGGGTGGGTCAGTGGGACGAGACGAAGCCAGCTGACTGGTCGAGGTGGAACGGTGAGCCGGCGTTCTGAGGTGTCCAGCCGACGGTGAGAGCGGTGCGGATGCTGTCGGCGACCTGGGCGGGCAGGATCGGGCTGCCTTGTGTTCCGAACCAGTTGCTCGGGTGCGGCTGGTTCGTGGTGATCACCAGTGTGGTGCCCGGTGAACCGTTCTGACTTCTCTGCCGCTCCGTTGTGAGCCATCAGAGAGGATGGGTCTCGTGCCCAAGAAGATTGACACAGCCCTTCGTAGCCAGGCCGTGAGACTGGTGACCGAGCATCGTGCGGAGTACTCCTCCGAGCGTGCACTGCACATCCAGGTCGCCGAATCCCTCGGCGTCTCCCGGGAGCCGGTGCGGCGCTGGGTGATGCAATACGAGATCGACGCCGGCCAGGCGGCGGGCGTGAGCACGGACGAGCGGGAGGAACTGCGCAGGCTGCGGGCGGAGAACAAGCGCCTGCGCGAGGTCAACGAGGTGCTGAAGTCCGCGACGATTTTCTTCGCGGGGGAGCTCGACCCCCGAAACCGCTGATCGTGGCCTTCGCCGATCAGATGCGGGCCACCGGGCATGCCGTCGAGTCGATCCTCACCGCCCTGCAACAGGCAGGACTGAAGATCGCGGCACGAACCTTGCGGGCCTGGTGCGCCCCAGCTGGCCCATCCAACCGGGCCCCGGCCCGAACCGTGACTGACGCCCTGGTCGAGGACGCTGTCCGCCGGCTGGCCTTCACCACCAACGCAGCCGGTGAGCGTGTGCTGGCTCCCGAGGGGCTTTATGGCCGGCGCAAAATGCTGGCTCTCATCCGCCGCACCCTCCTGCCCGAGGCCGGGTTCGGCGCCGTCGACCGCGCCATGCGCTCACTCGGTCTCAACGGCGTGGTCCGCGGACGAAGACCGAGAACCACGATCCCCAACCCCGCTGACGCCAGGGCCCCGGACCTGCTGGACCGCGACTTCACGGCCCCGGCACCAAACCGGAAATGGATCACCGACTTCACCTACGTCCGCACGTATCAGTCGTTCACCTACGTCGCGTTCATCGTCGACTGCTTCTCCCAGAAGATCGTGAGCTGGCACGCCTCGGTCAAGCGGGACGTGGAGCTGGTCGACGTGCCACTTCGGCGCCGCACCCACGAGGGCAACCCCGTCGGACGTGACCAGCTCATTCACCACTCGGATGCCGGGTCGCAAGGCGGATTCAACTGGTCGTCGCAACACCTCGATCACGGAGGTTTGCGATGGGACGAGGCCAGAAGCAGAAGGTGCCGGAGGCGCCTGCGGGCGCGCGACGGCAGTGGGCGGCGGATCGGGCGATGCGACCGCCGATGCGTTCACCGGGTCGGCCGGAGCCGTCTCGAGCGGTGCAGCGCCACTTCTGGCGGCGGATCGCGTCGGGAGTGACGACGGCAGAGGCCGCGGTGGCTGTTGGCGTTTCATGTCCTGTCGGAACCCGGTGGTTCCGTCACGCTGGCGGGATGCCGCCGATCAGCCTGGATGAGCCCACCGACCGCTATCTGTCGTTCGCTGAGCGTGAGGAGATCGCTCTGCTGCGCGCCCAGGAGTTCGGCGTGCGGGAGATCGCTCGCAGGATCGGCCGCGACGCGGGCACGATCTCACGCGAGCTGCGCCGTAACGCGGCGAGCCGGGGCGGCAAACCGGTCTACCGGGCTCTGGTGGCGCAGTGGAAAGCGCAGCAGGCTGCGAAGCGTCCGAAGACCGCGAAGCTCGCAGGCGAGGACAGGTTGCGTGAGTACGTGCAGGAGCGGCTCGCCGGCAGGGTCCGTCGTCCCTGGTGTGGCTGGAGGGCTACCAGGCCCTGATCCGGTGGCGGGCCGAGAACGCCATCACCGGCCTGTACGCCGTCCCGTACGACACCGAGACCGAGGTCGGCGTCACGAAGGCGTTCCCGCTCGGGCGGTGGGTGCACCAGCAGCGCAAGGCCCTGCGCGCCGGGGAGCTCGAGGAGCGGCGCAAGACGCTGCTGAACGCACCGGAGGCCGGGATGGTGTGGGAGCCGGGCGAGGAGGCGTGGGAGAACAAGCTCGCCGCGCTGCGGTCCTACCGGAGGGCCACCGGGCACCTCGCGCCTCGGCAGGACGCGGTATGGGGCGAGGACGACGAGATGGTGCCCATCGGGCAGTACATGGCCAACCTCCGGCGCAAGGGCGCCAAGAACGGGCTCGGGAAGAACGAGGACACCGCGACGACCCGGGCCGCGCAGCTCGCCGCGATCGACAAGGACTGGAACTGCCCCTGGCCCCTGGACTGGCAGCGGCACCACCGCGTCCTGGCCGACCTGGTCGACGCCGACGGCCAGCTGCCCGACATCGCCCCCGGCGTACTCATGGACGGCGACGACATCGGACGCTGGCTCCAGCAGCAGAGGCAGGCCGGCCACCTGGGCACGGCTGCTGCCCGAGCAGCAGAAACGGCTCACCACGCTGGGCGTGGAGCCCGCCCAGGCGCCGCCTCCGGCCCCGGCGGCCGGTCGTGGGGCGAAGGGTCCGAGCTAGGCGCAGCAGGCGTTCCAGCGGGGCCTGGCGGCCCTCACGCAGTGGGTCGAGCGGGAAGGCGCCCACCGGCCGGTGCCGCGCGGCGAGGAGGTTGCGGTCGAGGGCGAGGCGGAGCCGGTGGTGGTGAAGCTGGGCGTGTGGGTCTCGAACACCAAGAGCCGGCGCGAAAGCTCAGCGCCGACCAGCTCGCCGCCCTCGCGAGGCTGGGCGTGGACTGGGCGTGACACGCCACCTCGCCCGTCGTTGAGCTGGGAGGTCAGCGAAGTGGAGGCCCCGGGACGTCGTCTTGGGTCCTATCGGTCGTCGCAACACCCCAGTTCACGAGGAGTGCAGATGGCCTTCGAGATCCGTGAGCTGCGGACAGTCGCCCACGCAAGGCGCTTGGCTGGGATGCCCCAGCCGAGCGCCTCTCCGAGCTGCTCACAGCCTGACCAGGCGGTATCGCCCCTGGCGGCAGTTCCTCAGTTGACGAGCTTGTCCAGGCAGTCGCGGTAGGTGTCGCGCGCCGGGCGCACCGCCTTGGCCGCCTTCGTCAGCTCGGTCCGTGCGGCGTCGAGGTCGGCCTGGCGGGCCTCGACATTCGGTGCCTCGGTGGCGGAACGAGCCTTCTCGGCATCCGCACGCAGCACCTTGACGTACTCCCCTGCCCGGTTGCCCCCAAGGGTGTTCTGCGCGCCTTGATCCTTGAGCTCCTTCTCGGTCGCGTCGGCCAGCTTCACCGCGGCATCGGCACTGGCGACCGCATCGTGCTTCCAGACGGCCTGGGCGAGCACGTACTGCTCAGGGTGGATCTTGTAGGCGACACTGCGTGCCCGGTCTGAGCCATCCCGGGTCAAGGCGTTGTCCAGCGCCTCGCCGAGCTCTGCGAGGCGGTCGGCCTTCGCCCGGTCGGCCTTGGCGCGGTCGAGGGCTTGTTCGGCTGCCGTGACCTTGGCCTCGGCATCCTCGTGATGGTTCTGTGCGTCGAGATACGCGATGTTCTTCTTCGTGCACGGCGGGGCCTGCGGCGCGGCGAACGCCTGGGACGGAGCGAGAGCGGCCAGGGCGGAGGCCGCCAGAAGGGCGGCGGTGGCTGTGGTGCGGATCTTCACGGAGTAACCCTCATGATCGACTGGGCGGATTGCATCGTGACCAACGGGACCGGCACCACAAGGGAACGGCCGCGTTGCGGTCGCGGGTGTCGCGTCACCGCTTCGAGTGGCGTGTTCATCACCGGCCCCGGGGAGCCTTGCCGGGAAGCACGCACCCCTGTGGTCCCCGTCGGCTATACCGGAGCGGAGCCGACTGCCGTGCCCGCCGTAGGAGAAGGAGCCCACCGCCTCATGACCGACGCCGCGAACACCCCTCCGACCACCCGTGCCGCCCGTGTGATCACGATCGTCGCCGTCGTCATCGCCGTCGCCTACATGGGCTTATGGACCTTCGTCTCTGTCCCTCAACTCACGGACTTCATCGGCGGCCGGGACATCGACTACCCGGTGTTCCTGGCCATCGCGGCCGTGGCCGGCCCCACCCTGTTCTGGGCCTTCATCGGTCTCGGCCTCGGGCTCACCGTCCTGGGGTGGGCTGCCGGACTCGCCAGCACCGGCATCCTCGCCAGCCTCACGTACGGGTACCTCCTGGCCTCCTCCGACGGCCACGGCTTCGACTACTGGCTGTTCCTCACCATGATCGTCGCCGCCACCCTCGGGGCCTTCTGCGTGACCCCCTACGCCCTCGTCCGCGGCACCATCAGGAGCCGCGGACCCGGCGGGCCGTCCTGCTGCGCTTCGCCCCAGCCGCACAGGCCACCGCCTAAGGTCGCTCCTCACCCGCCGCTCCCCACCGGTCGGCGAAGTCCTCCAGGGCGCGGCGCTGCTGTTCCTCGCGCGCGGTCTGCCGCGCGAGGACGTCGCGGTCGATGTACGGGGCGACGGCGGCGAGGACCAGGCGCTGAAGTTCGTCCGGCTCCATATTGGTAACTGCGGCTATCAGAACCTGCGGAGTGCTGTCAGGTGAGCTGGCTCATCGGCCTCTGACGATGTCTTCGTCCACCGGCGGTTCGTCGTCGATGTAGTCGTAATAATCGTCATCCAGGAGAAGGTCCTCGTTCAGGTCGCCAAAGTGGACAAGGAGCTTGCTGCTGACTTCGAGGTCGCATGCTGCGCAGTGGAAGCCATAGGGGACGAGGTAGACACCCTCAGGGCCGGCGCCGCCGTAGGTGTAGAAGTGCACTTCGCCAGCTACCCACCCCTGGGACCCGCAGGCCGGGCACTCCTTTGGGGCTTCCCGGGGACTCGGCTAGTTTCCAATGAACCAAAGAAATCTATGCGAACCGGGATTCACCATCCGACACAGCCCGTCGAGATCTTCGAAGAATTTAACCGATGCCGAACAGGTCGATTTATACGATTCAAGCTCGCTCAGAAGCCGCTGAACCTGAAGGCCGTTGAAAACGGTATCCCCGTATGGATCGATCCCACTCAGATATGGGTAACGCACGGTGTCAACACCCAGAAGAACCGGATCGAAATCCGGGTCCACAGCGATCTTGCGGAGAACTTCGCCTCGCGCTTTCCTCACCTGAACTGAAATCAATAAACTCATTCCTCGATGCCTAGGGAATCACTCCCTGACTGGCTACCGGCGATTCAAGTCGCCAGTAGCCAGTCGTCAGGATACGTCGGATCGGCACTTGCCGATCATTGGGCGAACGGGCGCGTAAGATCCCTCGGGAGCCCTGGGTGCATAGTCACGAGATTGCCCGCATCCCATCCCTCGTTCGGTCTCCGAACAATCGTCAGGAATGTTGTCGGCAGGCTATGTTCGTCAGTCCCCATGTTCCTACCGGTATCGATGACCCAGCGAACGTTTCCTGTGGCCTGCTGCACTCGCCCGATGAAACGTTTGGACTGTGATGCCAGGTTCAGCAAGGAATCGCGGTCACTGAGCTCCGGGGCAAAGGTCGACTTGCCTTCGACGTTCTCGTCTCCTCCCGCAACATGGCGGGGCTCAACATGATCCTCGATCTGGAAATCGTCTTCGTCTCCACAGTTGTGCACGAGTACGGGCGTGGCGCCTGCGAGCACATAGTACGTGTGGAAGTCGTCGACGGTGAGGTTGTACGTCGTGACGGCGTAGGGGTAGTTACGGGTGGCCTGGACGGTGAGGGTGGTGCCGTTGGGCTTACGGAGCTGTTCGCCGGGAACGAGGTCGCCGGCGTCGGACCACTGGCGTCGGGTCTCGCTCCAGTAGGGGTGGTGAGAGGTTGAGGTGATTGCGACGGGCGGGCCGCGGGGGCTCGCGTCGTCGGTGAGGGTGAGGTCGGTGAATTCCTTGTCGTCGGGGGTCGTGATGGTGGCAGTGACCTGCTTCGGGCGGGTTTCGCCGGTCTGCGGGTCCGTTGCCATCACGGTGTCGCCGACCTTGATGTCCTGGATGGCCTTGGTGCTGCCATCAGCCATCTGGACCTTGGTGCCTGCATCGCTAGCGTCTCCCCATGGCTCGTACCTGTGTGTTCTGCGGAGGAACGCCCCTCACCAAGGAGCACGTCCTCCCTCGCTGGCTCCGCACGGCGCTCGATCCCGCCATGGAGCGGGCGCGGTACATACGTTTCGCGAGCAGCAGCATCCATGTGCACGAGGCACCGCTGATGAACGAGCAGGTTCGTGTCGTTTGTGCGCCCTGCAACAACGGGTGGATGAACGACCTGGAGGAGTCCGTTCGCCACTTCCTCCCAGCTCTGATCCGGGGGACGGCCGCGCAACTCGACCATGTGCGGCAGGTCCGTTTGGCAACCTGGTCTTTGAAGACGATGCTCATGTACCAGCACACGCACGGGCGCGAGGCACAATCCCTGATCCCGGCCATGGACTACGCGGCCTTCTTCGCGGACCGCCGTCCGAGCAGGTTCATGCTGGGACGCGTCGCCTTCATGAACTACCCATCGGACGATTCCGTGCCGTTGGCAGACACGTTGTGTCAGGGGTACGGGTCGGCAGAGGGAGCCGCGTGGATCAGCACGCTCAAGATCGGCTGTCTGGTCACGCAGATCGTCCGCGTCGCCGACTTCGATGAACAGTGGAAGATCCAGCCCTTCGAAAGCTTTCCCAGCCTGAGGCATGTATGGCCGGCGGCGGACCCGATCGACTGGCCACTGCCCCTCGCCATTCCTCACGAGCACATGTCCGACTTGGCGCTCCCGGATACGCTCGATGTCAGGCTCATGTCTCGCTGAGACGTCGAGGGGCTGCCGTTGTAACTCCTACGCCGCGGGCTTCCTGACGCCCGTACGGGTACGGACCTCCGGCGTGAAGGCGCTCGTCTTCGTCTCATCGAAGCCCGGCTCCAGTGTGGCCGTGCGCGCCGAGCGGACCTTGATCACGTAGGCGGTGTCCGGCGCCGGATCATCGATGGAGTGCGTGATCACCGCCTTGGGGTCGGCCGGCTGCGGGACCGTCGCGACGAGGGTGTCGCCCATCATCAGGCCGGACCGGGTCGGGTCCATGGCGGACGTCCCCGCGGAGGAGTTGTTGACGTAGACCTCGTACGCGGTCGCCAGGCGGACCGGGCTCCACGACAGCGAGATCGCCGGCGCGGGCTTTTCGTAGTTCGGCATCGCCAGCAGCCGGAAGTCCTTCGGCGGATCGGGGTCCGGGATGGTGTCCACCACGTGCGGGTCGTGGGGCGTCGTGTCCACGGTCAGGATCTCGGAGCGCGGGCCAGCCTGGCGGTCCACGGTGACCCGCAGCAATTTGGATCTCGTAGACGGTGCTGCTCTTGATCGGGGTCCAGGGGCCGTACGAGCCGGGCGCCGAGCCAGGGCCGTAGAAGCCGTCGAAGTAGCGTCCTGGGTAGGGCCGACCAGGATCAGCGACGGCTCCGACGGCAGCTCGGCCGCGCCCTCGGCGATGAACAGGTAATGCCCGGCCACGCCCGCGGAGTCCAGGCCCTCGCAACCTGCAACGACTGAAGACTCCATGGCCCCGAGGAGCAAGCTGAGTCCTTGGCACACCCTCATCCAGCGGGGGAACGTACTCCCGGACGCAGTCCACGCCCGCCTGGGCGGAGCCTACGAGGCGGGCGGCTTGCGGTGACGGCCGGTTGGCTTCGGCAGGGCCTGCCGCGGCAAGGCCTCTGGCGGCTCGGCCTGCGCCCCCAGTGATCCCGTGAAGTATCCGCTGCGCGGCGGCATAGTCGGCAACCACCGCCTCGGGTACCCACGTGTACCCGTCCCAGCGCGCCATGATCCGGGGCTCGGACGGATTGACGTGCGCGCCCCGCCCGGGGCTTCCGCTCATCGACAGAGCCAGCAGCCCGCCAACTCGGGCCTCCCGCCGGGCCAACAACTTCTTGGCCCACTCCTCAAGTGGTTCGTCGTTCACGGCCAGCAGCCTTCCAGACTTCGTCACACCTCGGGCGCGATGGGCCGCAGTTCGCCGAGCCGGCGAACTAAATTCGGCCTTGCGTTCGTAGCGTCGGTGGAGGCGGCGGCATCCGGCTAGCCAGGCCATGGTGCGTCCTATGGTCCATCGGTGGCGTACAAGCCGCTGGGAGGACTCGACCCGGCACCAGCCGCTCAACAATCCCCGCCACGAAGCAACCCCATCAGCGAAACAACCGGCTCATCCACCCACCTGCTGATCCCACGGATCACGTCCCCGCGCAGTCTGCTGGCCTGGTCATACTGGCGCAGACGCCACCAGGCCGGAGCCCGTCGGAGTCACTACCGGTGACGCCTCGCCGAACCCTCAACCGGATAGATCACGAAGTCAACTGGAGTATTAGGGCCTGTGTGATGTCGTGATCATTCCGCGGTCTTCAGCAGGTCGTCGATCCAGATCATTGCGGCACGGAGGTGGAGGCCGGCGAGGTAG
>NZ_JBICZH010000049.1:0-17350 GCF_043201995.1 Streptomyces sp. NPDC048258 | reverse complement strand
TGCTGGGCCTGGACCGGGTCGGTGTCCACGACCATTTCTTCCGGCTCGGCGGTGATTCCATCCGGGCCGTCCAGGCCGCCTCACGACTGCGCCGCGCGGGTCTGGAGGCGCCGGTCCGGGACCTGTTCGACCGCCCCACCGCTGCCGCCCTCGCCGCCGGGATCACCGCCCTGGCCGCTCCGTCGCTGACCCCCGCCGTGCGCGGCACGGAACTGCCGGTGTCCTTCCCGCTGTCCTTCGCGCAGGCCCGCGTATGGCTGGCCGCCGAGATCGACCCCGAGGGCACCGAGTACAACACCGGTGGCGCCGTCCGGCTGCGCGGTGACCTCGACGTCCGCGCCCTCGAAGCCGCCCTCGGCGCGCTCGTCGCCCGCCACGAATCCCTCCGTACCACCTTCGCCACCGTCGACGGCGAAGGCGTGCAGATCATCCACCCCGCCGCACGGGTCGCCTTCCGGCTCAGCGCCGCCGACTGCGCGCCCGAGGACATCGACCGCACCGTACGCGCCCACCACGGAGCCCCCTTCGACCTGAGCACCGGACCGCTGCTGCGCCCGCTGCTCCTTCGCGTGGCCGCCGACGACCACCTCCTGGTGCTCTCGATGCACCACATCGTCACCGACGGCTGGTCCATGGGCGTCCTGCTGCGCGAGCTCGGTGAGCTCTACGCCGGCCGCGCCCTCGCCGAACTCCCGCTCCAGTACGCCGACTACGCCGTCTGGCAGCGCAGGACGCTCACCCGCCCGGTCCTCGACGAGGGCCTGGCCTACTGGCGCGAGCAGCTCGCCGACGCGCCCGTCCTCGACCTGCCCACCGACCGCCCCCGCCCCGCCGTCCGCACGTCGGCCGGCGCCACCCGCCGCTTCGGCATACCGGCCGACCGGCTGGCCCGCTTCCACCGCATGTGCGAGGAGCAGGGCGTCACGCTGTTCATGGGCCTGGTCGCTGCGGTCCAGCTGGTGCTGTCCCGCTACAGCGGCCAGCAGGACGTCGTCGTCGGCACCGCCGACTCCGGGCGCGGGCACTGGGAACTGGAGGACCAGGTCGGGTTCTTCGTCAACACCCTCGCCCTGCGCACCCGTGTGGACGAGGACGCCACCGGCGCCGCCCTGCTGGCGTCCGTACGGGAGACCGTCCTCGACGCCTTCGCGCACGCGGCCGTGCCCTTCGACCGCGTGGTCGACGCCGTCGTCACCGAGCGGGATCCCTCCCGCACCCCCCTCGTCCAGGCCATGGTGCTGCTCCAGAGCATGCCCGGCGGCCTCGGCGACTCCGGTGGCCTGTGGTGGAGCGAACACGCCCTGGACATCGAGTCCGCCCAGTTCGACCTGCTGGTCGCCTTCGAGGAGAACGGCGGTGAGTTCGGCGGCCTGATCAACTACAACACCGACCTCTTCGACGGGACCACCGTCGACCGCATCGCCGCCCACGTGGTCGCGGCACTCGCCGAGCTGGGCGAGCCGGCCGCCGCGCAGCTGCCCCTCACGGCGGCCGTGCCGACGCTGACCGCCGACGAGCGCACGCGGATCCTGGACGAGTGGAACGCCGCGGACGGGGAGGCCCCCGCACGCACGATGGCGGGCCTGTTCGAGGCGCGGGCGGCCCGCGACCCGCAGCGGACCGCCGTCGTCGACGACGGCCTCGCCCTCACCTACGCCGAACTGGGCGCCCGCGCCGACCGGCTCGCCCGCACGCTGCGCGCCCACGGGGTGGGCACCGACGTGGTGGTCGGCGTATGCCTGCCGCGCGGAGTGCGCTGGCTGACCGCGCTGCTCGCCGTCGCCAAGGCGGGCGGTGTCTACGTGCCGCTGGACCCGCAGTACCCGGCCGACCGGCTCGCCTTCATGACCGCCGACGCGGGGATGGCGCTGGTCCTCAGCGACACGGACACGCTGGACCTCGTACCGGACGTCGCGGTACCGGTTCTTCGCGTGGACGGGGACGGTGCATGCGACACCGCGCCGGCGGAGGTGGCCGAGCTTCCCGCTCGGGCTTCGCTCGATGCCGGCGCCTACATGATCTACACCTCCGGCTCCACCGGCCGCCCGAAGGGCGTGCTGGTCCCGCACCGCAACGTGGCCGGCATGGCCGCCGCGCACCAGCGGGCGCTCGGCCTGACCACCGGATCCCGGCTGCTCCAAGCCGTCTCGCCCAACTTCGACGTCGCGATGGCCGACGTACTGGCCGCCTGGTACGCGGGCGCCACCCTGGTCCTGCCCGCGCCCGGCCCGCTGGCGGGCGAGGCGCTCGGGCAGGTGCTGCGCGACCAGCGGATCACCCATCTGGAGATCCCGCCCGCCGCTCTGCAGAGCGTGCCGGACGCGGACCTGCCCGAGCTGCGCGGCCTGCTGGTCGGCGGCGAGGCCATGTCGGCGGAGTTCATCTCCCGCTGGGCGCCGGGCCGGACGCTGCGCAACGTCTACGGCCCGACCGAGACCACGGTGACGGTCACCGCCGGTGATCCGGTGGACGAGTACGGAGCCGACGGCGTCCCCATCGGCCGGCCGGTCGCGGGCGCCCGCCTGTACGTCCTGGACGCGCGGCTGCGGCCGGTGCCGGTCGGGGTCGCGGGTGAGCTCTACATCGCCGGGCCGGGAGTGGCCCGCGGCTACGTACGGCGCTTCGGGCTGACGGCGGAACGGTTCGTCGCGTCGCCGTTCGGCGGCTCCGGCCAGCGGATGTACCGGACCGGTGACGTGGTGCGGTGGCTGGCCGACGGGCAGCTGGAGTTCGTGGGCCGTACCGATCACCAGGTCAAGGTGCGTGGCTTCCGGATCGAGATCGGTGAGATCGAGTCGGCGCTGGCCGCGCACCCGGACGTCACGCAGGCCGTGGTCGCCGTGCGTGAGGCACGGCCGGGAGTGAAGCGGCTGGTCGGCTATGTGGTGGGTGACCGGGTCGATCACGCGGGGCTGCGCGAGTTCGTCGCCAAGTCCCTCCCGGATTACATGATTCCGACCGCGTTCGTGGTCGTGGGGACCTTCCCGCTGACCGCGAACGGCAAGGTCGACCGGCGCGCCCTGCCCGAGCCGGACCTGAGTGCCGCTGCCTCGAAGGACTACGTCGCTCCGCGTACCGAGGTGGAGCGGGTGGTCGCGGGGGTGTGGGCGCAGGTGCTGGGTGTCGAGCGGGTGGGTGTGCGGGACAACTTCTTCGAGTTGGGCGGCGATTCGATCCTGAGTATTCAGGTGGTGTCGCGGCTGCGTCGGGCGGGGCTGGTGGTCTCGCCGCAGGACGTGCTGGTACGGCAGACCGTGGCCGGTGTGGCCGCCGCGGCGGGCAGGGCTGCGCTTGAGCGGGAAACGGAGTCCGTCACCGGTCCCGTGGTGCTGTCTCCGGTTCAGGAATGGTTCCTGCGGACGCATCCGGTGGCACCGGATCACTTCGGCATGTCCATGCATGTGAAGGTCGCCGAGGGTGTCGACGTGGAGGTGCTGTCGGCTGCGGTGTCGGCTGTGCTGTCGCATCACGAGGGGTTGTGGGTCCGGTTCGCTCAGACCGCTGATGGTTGGCGGCAGTCGGTGGGTGAGCCGGGTGTGGTGGTGGTCGAGCGGGACGTCGACGAGGTGGTTCAGGAGTCGTTCCGGTTGGAGGGCGGGCCGCTGGTGCGGGCTGTCCTGGACGGGAACCGGTTGTTGATCGCGGTGCATCACATGGTGGTGGACGGTGTTTCGTGGCGGATCCTGCTGGAGGACATCGCTCTGGCCTACCGGGAGTTGGTGGCCGGTCGGGAGGTCGCGCTGGACGGGACGTCGTTGTCGTTCCCGGCGTGGACGGCCAAGCTCGCCGCGCACGACTTCTCGGGTCAGCTGGACTGCTGGGCCTCGGTCGTCGAGGGCGCCGAGCCGCTGGTCGAGGTGCCGGGTGGGGTGAACACTGTCGGTTCGGCGGAGATCGTGTCGGTGGTTCTGCCGGTGGCGGAGACCGAGGCGTTGCTCCAGAAGGTTCCCGCTGTCTTCCGTACGCAGGTCAACGATGTGCTGCTGGCGGTGCTGGGCCGGGTGCTGGGTGAGTGGTCCGGGCGCGACCGGGTCCTGGTGGACGTGGAGGGTCATGGCCGCGAGGAGTCGGTGATCGGCGCGGATGTGTCCCGTACGGTCGGCTGGTTCACCTCGATCTATCCCGTCGCCCTCGGCGCGAGCGGTGACTGGACCGAGCAGATCCGGTCGACGAAGGAGACGCTGCGGGGGATTCCCGACCGGGGCATCGGCTTCGGTGCCCTGCGCCATCTGCACGGCGCCGACCTCTCCGACCCGGCCCAGGTCAGCTTCAACTACCTCGGCCGCTACGACGCCGACGGCCACCCCGACGTCTTCGCCGGCATGCTCCCGGCCGAGAACGACCACGCCCCCGCCGAAGAGCGCCCGTACCTCCTGGACGTGGTCTCCCGCGTCCAGGAGGGGTCCCTCCACGTGGACCTCTACTACTCCACCGCCGTTCACGGCCGCGTCCACATACGGGCGCTCGCCGAGCGCTACCGGGACGCCCTGGGCGAGGCGGTGGCGTACTGCCTGAGTGAGGGGGTCGGTGGCCGCACGCCGTCCGACTTCCCCCTCGTCGCGTGGGACCAGGCCACCGTCGACCGGGTCGTCGGCGACGGGCAGGGCATCGCCGATGTCCACCCGCTCTCGCCGATGCAGCAGGGCATGCTCTTCCACTCCCTGGAGGACGCCGAAGGCACCGCGTACGTCGAGCAGATGTCCTTCGTCCTGGACGGGGTGCACGACATCGACCGCCTCGCCGCAGCCTGGCGGGACACCGTCAACGCTTCCGACGCCCTGCGGATCTCCATCGCCTGGGAAGCGGTGGACGAGCCCGTCGCGCTCGTCCACCACCGCGTCGAGGTGCCCGTCCACACCGCAGACTGGACCGGTCTGGACGCGGAGCGGCGTACGGTCGCCCTGGACGAGCGCCGGGCCGCCGACCGGGCGGGCATCTCCCTCGACGCGGCCCCCCTCCTGCGCATATCCCTCGCCGACCTCGGCAACGGCAGCGCGCAGGTCGTGATGACCTTCCACCACGTCCTGCTCGACGGCTGGAGCACCCCGCTGCTGCTCCAGGACGTCTTCACCCGGTACGCGGGCGGCAGCCCGGAGGTACGGCGCCCCTACCGGGACTACCTGGAATGGCTGGGCTCCCGCGACACCAAGGCGGGCCTCGACCACTGGCGTTCCGTGCTCGCAGGCTTCGACACCCCCGTACCCCTGCCCGCCGACCACCTGCCCGCCCCCGACCACCGCTCCTGGGCCGGCCGCCACCTCGAGGTGGAGCTGCCGGGCACGCTCGCCACCGACGTCGGTACGTTCGCGCGCCGGCACCGGCTCACCGTCAACGCGGTGATCCAGGGGGCCTGGGCACTGCTCCTGTCGGCCTACTCGGGCCAGCGGGACATCGTGTTCGGCGCCACCACCTCCGGCCGCCCCGCCGACCTCGCCGACGCAGAGGACATGCTCGGCCTGTTCATCAACACCGTTCCGGTCCGCACCGTTCTCGACCCGGCCACACCCGTCGTCGAGTGGCTCCAGCGGCTCCAGGCCGAGCAGTGGGAGTCCCGCGCCCACGAGTACCTGTCCCTCAGCCAGATCAACACGGTCACCGAAGTTCCCGCCGGAACCGGCCTGTTCGACAGCCTGCTCGTCTTCGAGAACTACCCCGTCGACGAGGACATGGGCGCCGGGAGCGGCCTGCGCGTCCGCGACAGCTACGGCGAAGGGGGCAGCAGCTACCCGCTCTCCCTCACCGCCTACACCGGCGGCCGCCTCGTCGGCGGCGCCGACCCCGGCGTGACACTGCGCATGTCGTACGACCCCGCCCTGTTCGAGGACACCACGGCCCAGGACATCGCGGGCCGGCTCGGCGGACTGCTGCGCGCCCTGCTCGACGAGGAGGTGACCGGGCGGATCCCGCTGCTCACGGAAGCGGAGTCGGCGACCATCACGGGCGACTGGAACGACACACGTCGGCCCTGCCCGCCGCGCCTGGTGCCCGAGCTCTTCGCCGAGCAGGCCGCCCGCACCCCGGACGCCCTCGCCGTCGTCACCGAGGACACCTCCCTCACCTACCGGGAACTCGACGAGCGGGCCAACCGGTTCGCGCACCTGCTCCAGCAGCGCGGCGTACGGCCGGACACCGTCGTGGCGGTCAGCCTGCCCCGCGGGATCGACCTCGTCGTGAGCCTGCTGGCCGTCGTGAAGGCCGGCGGCGCGTACGTCCCCGTCGACCCCGAGTATCCGGCGGACCGGATCGCCTACATGCTCGGCGACTCCGGCGCCCGGCTGCTGGTCTCGGACCGGGTGACCGCCTCCGTGTCCGGCGAGATCGAGGTGGTGGCGCCGGGCACGGCGGACATCGCCCGGCAGCCCGCGACCGCCCCGCACATCGACACGCTCGTGCAGCACGCGGCGTACATGATCTACACCTCCGGCTCGACCGGCCGCCCCAAGGGCGTGCTCGTCTCCCACGCGGCCATCTCCAACCGCTTGCTGTGGATGCAGTCGGTGTACCCCCTGACAGGCGCGGACCGGGTCCTCCAGAAGACCTCGTCGAGCTTCGACGTGGCCGTGTGGGAGTTCTTCGGCCCGCTGATCGCGGGTGCCGGCCTGGTGCTGCCCCGCCCGGACGGCCACCGCGACCCGCAGTACCTGGCACGGATGATCCGCGACTTCGACGTGACGACCGTCCACTTCGTCCCGTCCATGCTGCGCGCCCTCGTCGCCGAACCCGCCACCCGGGCCTGCACCGGCCTGCGCACCGTGTTCAGCGGCGGCGAGATGCTGCAGGGCGCACTGCGCGACCAGATCCGCGAGGTACTGCCGCAGGCGACCCTCTACAACCTGTACGGGCCGGCGGAGGCGGCCGTCGACGTCACCTCGCACCCGGCCGAGCCGGACACCGCGACCGTGCCCATCGGCCGGCCCGTGTGGAACACCGGCCTGTACGTCCTGGACCCGTGGCTGCGCCCGGTCCCGCAGGGCGTCGCCGGTGAGCTGTACGTCACCGGTGTGCAGCTGGCCCGCGGCTACGCGGGGCGGTCCGGGCTCACGGCCGGGCGCTTCGTGGCCTCGCCGTTCGGTGAGCCGGGCGAGCGGATGTACCGGACCGGCGATGTGGTGCGGTGGCTGCCCGGCGGCGTGATCGAGTTCGCCGGCCGCGCCGACGACCAGGTCAAGGTGCGCGGCTTCCGGATCGAGCTCGGCGAGGTCGAAGGCGCGCTCGCTAGCCACCCCGAGGTGGAGCAGGCGGTGGTCGTCGTACGGGAGGACCAGCCCGGCGTGAAGCGGCTGGTCGGGTACGTGGTCGCCGAGAACGTGACCTCGGCCGGACTGCGGGAGTTCGTCGGGCAAGCCCTTCCCGAGTACATGGTCCCGGCGATCTGCGTGGTCCTCGACAGCCTGCCGGTCACGGCGAACGGCAAGGTGGACCGACGGGCGCTGCCCGAGCCCGACCTGAGCGTGCTGCTCCGGGAGTACACGGCTCCGCGTACCGAGGTGGAGCGGGTGGTCGCGGAGGTGTGGGCGCAGGTGCTGGGCGTCGAGCGGGTGGGCGTGCGGGACAACTTCTTCGAGTTGGGCGGCGATTCGATCCTGAGTATTCAGGTGGTGTCGCGGCTGCGTCGGGCGGGGCTGGTGGTCTCGCCGCAGGACGTGCTGGTACGGCAGACCGTGGCCGGTGTGGCCGCCGCGGCGGGCAGGGCTGCGCTTGAGCGGGAAACGGAGTCCGTCACCGGCCCGGTGGTGCTGTCTCCGGTTCAGGAATGGTTCCTGCGGACGCATCCGGTGGCACCGGATCACTTCGGCATGTCCATGCATGTGAAGGTCGCCGAGGGTGTCGACGTGGAGGTGCTGTCGGCTGCGGTGTCGGCTGTGCTGTCGCATCACGAGGGGTTGTGGGTCCGGTTCGCTCAGACCGCTGATGGTTGGCGGCAGTCGGTGGGTGAGCCGGGTGTGGTGGTGGTCGAGCGGGATGTGGACGGGGTGGTTCAGGAGTCGTTCCGGTTGGAGGGCGGGCCGCTGGTGCGGGTTGTTCTGGACGGGGACCGGTTGTTGATCGCGGTGCATCACATGGTGGTGGACGGTGTTTCGTGGCGGATCCTGCTGGAGGACATCGCTCTGGCCTACCGGGAGTTGGTGGCCGGTCGGGAGGTCGCGCTGGACGGGACGTCGTTGTCGTTCCCGGCGTGGACGGCCAAGCTCGCCGCGCACGACTTCTCGGGTCAGCTGGACTACTGGGCCTCGGTCGTCGAGGGCGCCGAGCCGCTGGTCGAGATTCCCGGTGGGGTGAACACTGTCGGGTCGGCGGAGATCGTGTCGGTGGTTCTGCCGGTGGCGGAGACCGAGGCGTTGCTCCAGAAGGTTCCCGCTGTCTTCCGTACGCAGGTCAACGATGTGCTGCTGGCGGTGCTGGGCCGGGTGCTCGGTGAGTGGTCCGGGCGCGACCGGGTCCTGGTGGACGTGGAGGGTCATGGCCGCGAGGAGTCGGTGATCGGCGCGGATGTGTCCCGTACGGTCGGCTGGTTCACCTCGATCTATCCCGTCGCCCTCGGCGCTGGCGAGGACTGGACCGACCAGATCCGGTCCACCAAGGAGATGCTCCGTGCGATCCCGGACCGGGGCATCGGTTTCGGTGCCCTGCGTCATCTGCACGGCGCCGACCTGTCCGACCCGGCCCAGGTCAGCTTCAACTACCTCGGCCGTTTCGACGCGGGCGGTCACCCGGACGTCTTCGCCGGCCTGCTGCCCGCCGACGACGACCGCAGCCTCCGCGAAGAGCGGCCGCACGTCCTCGACGTCGTGAGCCGGGTCGTGGACGGCGCGCTGGAGATCCAGCTGCAGTTCTCGACGGCACTGCACACCCCCGAGGCCATGCGGGCGCTCGCCGAGCGCTACCGGGACGCCCTGGGCGAGGCGGTGGCGTACTGCCTGAGTGAGGGGGTCGGTGGCCGCACGCCGTCCGACTTCCCCCTCGTCGCGTGGGACCAGGCCACCGTCGACCGGGGCGTCGGCGACGGGCAGGGCATCGCCGATGTCCACCCGCTCTCGCCGATGCAGCAGGGCATGCTCTTCCACTCCCTGGAGGCTTCGGACGACGCCGCCTACGTCGAGCAGATGTCCTTCGTCCTCGAAGGCGCCGCCGACATCGACCGCCTCGCCGCAGCCTGGCGGGAGACCGTCAACGCCTCCGACGCCCTGCGCGTGTCCGTCGTCTGGGAAGCGGTGGACGAGCCCGTCGCGCTCGTCCACCACCGCGTCGAGGTGCCCGTCCACACCGCAGACTGGACCGGGCTGGAGGCAGAGCAGCGTATGGTCGCCCTGGACGAGCGCCGGGCCGCCGACCGGGCGGGCATCTCCCTCGACACGGCCCCCCTCCTGCGGGTCTCCCTCGCCGACCTCGGCGGCTCCCGGATCCAGGTCGTGTGGACCTTCCACCACCTGCTCCTGGACGGCTGGAGCACCCCGCGCCTGCTGGAGGACGTCTTCACCCGGTACGCGGGCGGCAGCCCCGAGGTGCGGCGCCCGTACCGGGACTACCTGGAATGGCTGGGCTCCCGCGACACCGCGGCGGGCCTCGACCACTGGCGTTCCGTGCTGGCCGGGTTCGACACCCCGGTGCCCCTGCCCGTCGACCGGTCCGTCACCGCGCAGACGTGGGAAGCGCGCGGCCACGACGTGCTCGTCGACCCCGAAGTGGGCGCACGGATCGGCGACTTCGCGCGCCGGCACCGGCTCACCGTCAACGCGGTGATCCAGGGAGCCTGGGCGCTGCTCCTGTCGGCCTACTCGGGCCAGCGGGACATCGTGTTCGGCGCCACCACCTCCGGCCGCCCCGCCGACCTCGCCGACGCCGACTCCGTCATCGGCCTGTTCATCAACACCGTTCCGGTCCGCACCGTTCTCGACCCGGCCACGCCGGTCGTCGAGTGGCTCCAGCGGCTCCAGGCCGAGCAGTGGGAGTCCCGCGCCCACGAGTACCTGTCCCTCAGCCAGATCAACACCATCACCGAAGTCCCCGCCGGAACCGGCCTGTTCGACAGCTTGCTCGTCTTCGAGAACTACCCCGTCGACGACAGCCTGGCCGCCCGGCACGGCCTCACCGTCACCGACACCCAGGGCGGCCTCGCCACCAACTACCCGCTCACCCTGAGCGCGTACACCGGCCGGCACCTGGTCGCGATGGGCGGCACGGCCGCCGAGGTCGCCCTCCGGATCACCTACCGGCCCGAACTGTTCGACGAGGTGACCGTCCAGGTCCTGAGCACCCACCTGGCCGCCACTCTGGCCGCACTCACCGAGTCCCCCGACCGTCCGCTGTCCGCTCTGCCCCGGCTGACGCCGATCGAGCGGACCCGGCTGGCGGCCTGGTCCGGGGCCCTGCCCATGGCCCCGGACCGCACCTTCCAGGACCTCTTCGAGGCCCGGGTCGCCGACCGGCCCGACGCGCCCGCCGTCGTACACGGCGGACAGGTGCTCACGTACGCGGCCCTGGCCGAGCGCGCGGACCGGCTGGCGGCGGTGCTGATCGCGCGCGGCGCCGGCCCCGAGACCCCGATCGGCGTCTCGATGTCCCGCTCCGCCGACCTGGTCGTGGCCGTCCTGGCCGTGCTCCGGGCCGACAGCGCGTACGTACCGCTGGACCCGCACTACCCCGCCGACCGGCTGCGCTACATGGCCGCCGACTCCGGCATCGGGCTGGTGCTGACCGAGGGCGCCCTCGCCGGGGAGCTCCCGTTCGCCGGGGAGGTCGAACTCCTCGCGGTGGACGGTCCCTTGGGCGCGGGCGCGGACGCGGACTCGGACGCGGCCCCGGTCGTGCCGTCCAGGCCGCCGCTCGCCGCCGCTGCCTACGTGATCTACACCTCCGGCTCCACCGGCCGGCCGAAGGGTGTCGTGGTCTCCCACGAGGCCATGTCCTCCCTCGTCCAGTGGGCGGTGTCCCTGGGCGAGGAGGTCTTCGCGACGACCTGCTTCTCCACCTCGCTCAACTTCGACGTCTCGGTCTTCGAGCTCTTCGGTACCCTCGCCGCGGGCGGCGCCGTCCACGTGATGCGCGACGTCCTGGAGCTCGCGGAGCGCCCGCGCGGCTGGTCGGGCAGCCTGATCTCCGCGGTCCCGTCCGCGCTCGGCGCCGTACTGGCCGAGGACGGCGCGGGCATCTCCGCCGGGCACGTGGTGCTCGCCGGTGAGGCGTTCCCGGCCGCGCTGTACGAGCGGATCCGCGAGGTCGCGCCGGACGCGGTCATCGGGAACATCTACGGCCCCACCGAGGCCACCGTCTACGCCACCGGGTGGTTCTCCGACGCCGAACGGGCCCCCGACACCGGCTCGGTGCCCATCGGCCGCCCGGTCGCGGGCAAGGTCCTGCGAGTCCTCGACCCCTGGCTGCGCCCCGTGCCGGCGGGCGTCTGGGGCGAGCTGTACATCGGCGGCCAGGGCGTGGCCCGCGGCTACCTGGGCCGGTCCGCGCTGACCGCCGAGAGGTTCGTCGCCGACCCGGCCGCCCCCGGCGCGCGGCTCTACCGCACCGGCGACGTGGTGCGGTGGCGGGCCGACGGCGTGCTGGAGTACGCCGGCCGCAGCGACGACCAGGTCAAGATCCGCGGCTTCCGCATCGAACTCGCCGAGATCGAGGCGGCGTTGACGGACCTGCCCGAGGTCGCCCAGGCCGTGGTCGTCGCGCGCGAGGACCAGCCCGGCGTCAAGCGGCTGGCCGCCTACGCCGTCCCCGCCGCCCGCGTCGGCGCCGGAGACCCGGACCCGGGCGCGCTGCGGGCCGCGCTGGCCGCCGTACTGCCCGAGTACATGGTCCCCGCGACCCTGACCGTGCTGGACGCGCTGCCGCTGAACGCCAACGGGAAGCTGGACCGCCGGGCGCTGCCCGCGCCGGACCTGTCGGCCCTCGGCGAGGGGTACGTCGCCCCGCGCACGGAGGGCGAGCGGCTGGTCGCCGAGGTGTTCGGCGCGGTGCTCGGCCTGGACCGGGTCGGCGCCCTGGACGACTTCTTCCGGCTGGGCGGCGATTCCATCATGAGCATCCAGGTGGTGTCGCGGCTGCGCAGGGCCGGGGCGGACGTCTCCGTCAGAGAGCTGTTCGACCACCCCACGGCCGCGTCGCTCGCCCCCCGCCTGCCCGCCGCGGGCGCGCGGCAGGACGTCATCCCGCGGGCCCCGCGCGACGGCGCCCTGCCGCTGTCCTCCGCACAGGCGCGCATGTGGTTCGCCGCCGAACACGACACCGCCAGCGACGAGTACAACTCGGGCCGCGTCGTACGGCTCGGCGGCCGCCTCGACGTCGAGGCGCTGCGCGCGGCGCTCCAGGCGCTGGTCGCGCGGCACGAATCGCTGCGCACGACCTTCGACACGGTCGACGGCCAGGGCGTCCAGGTGATCCACCCGCCCGCCCGCGTCCGGCTGCCGGTGCTCGAGAGCCCCGCCGAAGGCGGCGCTGACGGCCGGGGCGGCCTCGACGCGCTCGTGCACGCCCTGCTCGCGGAGCCCTTCGACCTGCGCACCGGGCCGCTGCTGCGGCCCACCCTGATCCGGGTCACCGACGAGGAGCACGTACTCGTCCTGTCGATGCACCACATCGTCATGGACGGCTGGTCCCTCGGCGTGATCCAGCGTGAGCTCGGCGAGCTCTACGCGGGCCGTACCCCGGCCGAACCGCCGGTGCAGTACGCCGACTACACCCTCTGGCAGCGCGCGCGGCTGACCCCGCAGCGGCTGGAGGAGGGACTGGGCTACTGGCGGGCACAACTCGCCGACGCCCCGGTGCTGGAGCTGCCCACCGACCGGCCGCGCCCCGCCGAGCGCACGACGCGCGGCGCGAGCTTCCAGACGGTGATCCCGTCCGCACTGCTCGACCGCTTCACGGAGGTCTGCCAGTCCCAGGGCGCCACCCTGTTCATGGGCCTGACAGCCGCGGGCCAGGTCCTGCTGTCCCGCTACAGCGGGCAGCAGGACGTGGTGGTCGGTACCGTGACCTCCGGCCGCGACCACGGCCGGCTCGACGACGCCGTCGGCTTCTTCATCAACACCCTCGCGCTGCGCAGCCGGATCGACGAACGCGCCACCACCGCCGAGCTGCTGGCCTCCGTACGGGGCACGGTCCTGGACGCCTTCGCACACGCCGAGGTGCCCTTCGACCGGGTGGTCGACGCCGTCGTCACCGAACGCGACCCCAGCCGCAGCCCGCTCGTCCAGGTGGCGATCAGCTACGAGAAGCTGTCCGGCGCCCCCGCCCGGCCGGGCGCGGGAGAGCTGAGCTGGCAGGACTACCCGCTGAAGGCGGGCACCTCCCAGTTCGACCTCACCCTCGACTTCGGCGAGGTCGACGGAGCGCTGATCGGCAACATCGTCTACAACACCGACCTGTTCGACGAGAGCACCGTGCGCCGGCTCTCCGCGCACCTGCTCGACCTCCTCGCCGCCATGGCCGCCGACCCCGACCGCCTGCTGCGCACCACCCCCCGGCTGACGGGCGCCGAGCACGCCGAGATCCTCGGCCGCTGGTCCGACGGCGCCGAGGGGCCCGCGGGCGAGGTGCTGGGCGAGGTCTTCGCCGACCAGGTGGCCCGCACCCCGGACGCCGTCGCGGTGGTGTGCGAGGGCGAGCGGCTCACGTACGGGGAACTGGACGCGCGGGCCGACGGCCTCGCCCACGCCCTGCGCGCGCACGGGGTCGGCCCGGAGGTCCGGGTCGGGGTCTGCCTGCCGCGCGGCACCGCCCCGATCGTGACGCTGCTCGCCGTGTTCAAGGCGGGCGGGGTGTTCGTACCGCTCGACCCCGAATACCCGGCGGACCGGCTCGCGTTCATGATGGGCGACTCGGGGCTGCGACTGCTGCTGGCCACCGCCGGCACCCGTGAGGCCGTCGCGGACGCCGAGGTTCCGGTACTCCTCCTGGAGGAGCTGGAGCGTACGGCGGCCACGGCCCCCGCGGGACCGCCTCCGACGGCCCTGACCCCGCAGAACGCCGCGTACGTCTTCTACACCTCCGGCTCCACCGGCCGCCCCAAGGGCATCGTGGTCCCGCACGCGGGCGTCCTGCGGGTGGCCCGCGACCCGCGGCTGGCCTTCACCGCCGACGACGTGGTCAGCCAGACCGCGACGCTGTCCTTCGACGCGAGCGCGCTGGAGATCTGGAGCGCCTTCGCCAACGGCGCCGCCCTCGCCGTCTCCACGGCCCGGGTGCTGTCGGTCGAGGAACTCGGGGCCCTGGTGCGGACGCACGGCGTGAGCGTCCTGTGGGTGACGACCGGCCTCTTCCACGAGGTCGTCGACGCCGACGTGACGATGCTGCGCGGCCTGCGCATGGTGATGACCGGCGGCGACGTGCTCTCGCCGCGGCACTTCCAGACGGTCGTCGACCAGGCCCCCGGCGTCCAGCTGGTGGCCGCATACGGCCCCACCGAGACCACCATCTTCGCCACGGTCCACCTGGTCGACTGGGAGACGCAGAAGCCGTCGGTGCCCATCGGCACCCCGCTCGGCCGGACCCGGGCGTACGTCCTGGACGCCTGGCTGCGGCCGGTCCCCGTCGGGGTCGCGGGCGAGTTGTACCTCGCGGGCGAGTGCGTGACCCGCGGCTACGCCGGGCACCCCGCGCTCACCGCGGGCCGCTACGTGGCCAGCCCCTACTCCGAGGGCCGGATGTACCGCACCGGTGACGTGGTCCGCTGGCTGCCGGACGGACAGCTGGACTTCGTGGGCCGGGCCGACAAACAGGTCAAGATCCGCGGCTTCCGGATCGAGCTCGGCGAGGTCGAGATCGCGCTGGCCTCCCACCCGGACGTCGCCCAGGCGGTGGTGGCCGTACGCGAGATCCGGCCCGGCACCAAGCGGCTGGTCGCCTACGCGGCCGGCACCGGCCTGGACCAGGCGGGCCTGCGGGCCTTCGCGAGCGCGTCGCTGCCGGACTACATGATGCCGACGGCCTTCGTCGTCCTGGACGCGCTGCCGCTCAACGCCAACGGCAAGGTGGACCGCAAGGCGCTCCCCGCGCCCGACCCGGAGGCGGCGGCCAGTACGGAGTACACCGCTCCGCGCACCGGGCGGGAGCGGATCCTCGCCGATGTGTGGGCGGCCGTACTGGGCCTGCCGCGGGTCGGCGTCCACGACAACTTCTTCGAGCTCGGCGGTGACTCCATCCTCACCATCCAGGTGGTGTCGCGGGCCCGCGAAGCGGGACTGGCCGTCTCCCCGAAGCAGCTGTTCAAGGCGCCGACCGTGGCCGGGCTCGCCGAGCTGGTCACCGGGTCCGAGCAGCCGGCCGGGCCCGACACGGCCGCCGTCGAGCCGCCGGTCAGCGGCGACGTGCCGCTGAGCCCCATCCAGCGCTGGTTCTTCGACAGCTTCACCGCGCCCGAGCACCTGACCATGGCGACCTTCGTCGAGCTCGGCTTCACTGACGTGGACCGCCCGGCCCTGGAGGCGGCCCTCGCCGGACTGCTCCACCACCACGACGCCCTGCGGATGCGGTACACCCGCGAGGACGGGGGCGAGGGCGCGGCCGCGGTCGGTTCGGCCGGCTGGCGGCAGTACAACCGGGCCGCCGTCCACGGCTCCGTACTGACCTGGCACGACCTGTCGGAGGCGGCCGATCCGGAGGCGGAGACCGCACGGGCCGTCGCCGCCGCGCAGGGCGGCCTGAGCCCGGCGGACGGAACGCTGGTGAAGGCCGTGCTCTTCGAGTACGGCGGGGACCGGCGCCCCCGGCTCTTCGTCACGGTCCACCACCTGGTCGTCGACGGGGTGTCCTGGCGCATCCTGCTGTCGGACCTGGCCACCGCGTACGAGCAGGCGCGCGCCGGCCGGCCCGTCGACCTCGGGGCGAAGACCACCTCGTTCCGGGACTGGACGCGGGCCCTCGTCGCGCACACCGAGGCGGGTTCGGTGGACGACGAGGCCCCGTACTGGAACGCGCTCGCCGAGGGCGGGACCGGCCGGCTGCCGGTCGACCTGGACGGCGGGAACCTCGACCGGAACCGCGCCGTCGCCCGTGCCACGCTCGACGCGCGGACCACCAGGCGGCTCCTGCAAGAGGTCCCCGGCCGCTACCGCACGCAGATCAACGACGTGCTGCTGTCGGCCCTCGGCCGGACGCTCACCCAGTGGTCCGGCGCCGACAGCGTGCCGGTCACCCTGGAGGGCCACGGCCGCGAGGAGATCCTCGACGGGGTGGACCTCTCGAGAACGGTCGGCTGGTTCACCACCCAGTTCCCGGTCCGGCTGCCCGCCCCGGCCGGGCCGGCGTGGCGCCCGCAGATCAACCAGGTCAAGCGCCTGCTGCGGGCCGTACCGCAGCGCGGCATCGGGTACGGGCTGCTGCGCCACCTCCGCGGCACCCTCGCCGAGGGGCCCGCGCCCGAGGTCAGCTTCAACTACCTCGGCCAGTACGACACCGCCGACGCCGGAGACGGCTTCTACGGGGCACCCTTCCCGTACGAGGCACCGACGGCACCGGCCACGGACGAACGCCACCACCTGCTGGACGTCGTGGCGATCGTCTCCGAGGGCCGGCTGGAGGTCCAGGTGATGTACGCGACGGACACCTACCGCCCCGAGACGGTGACCGCACTCGCGGAGCACTTCGTCGCAGGGCTGGAGGAGATCGTCGGCGCCGGATGACCCCTGCTGATTCCGGAGCCGGTCCCGGCTGATCCCGGCCGGGCGCGCGGGAGGGGAAGGGCAATGCCCATTCCCCTCCCGCGGGTGTTTCCCGGGGTATTTCAGTCTCCACTGAAGAGCGAATTTGGCTGTGCCTTTAGTTCGTTGTGCCGGGCGCCTTGTTGATGGTGTGCTCGATTGCTGATCGATTGGGTTTTCTATGCGTGGGGGAGTGGTCCGGGTGTCCGGTTTCGGTGGAGTGGTGATTACCGAGAACTTCGCGGAATGGGTGGCGCGGACGCCTGAGGCGCCCGCCGTGGTGTGTGCCGGCGAGCGGGTGTCCTACGCGGAGCTGGACGTGCGGGCGAACCGCCTCGCCCACGAGCTGCTCGCGCAGGGAGTCGGCGCGGGATCACGCGTGGGTGTCTGCCTGCCGCGCGGAGTGGAGCCGGTCGTGGCCCTGCTCGCCGTCCTGAAGGCGGGCGCGGCCGCCGTGCCGCTGGACCCCGAATACCCCGTCGACCGGCTGGAGTTCATGGTCGCGGACGCCGGCCTGTCGGCCGTGCTGGTCGACGCCTCCACGACGGAGGTGATGCGCCGGGCGGGCGCGCCCGGACTGCTCACGGTCACCGATGCCCTCGACCGGCCGGGGATGGCGCCGGTGGTGGGGGTGTTTCCGCAGAGTGCGGCGTATGTGTTCTACACGTCGGGTTCGACGGGTCGTCCGAAGGGTGTGGTGCTGCCGCATG
>NZ_JBICZH010000048.1:0-17528 GCF_043201995.1 Streptomyces sp. NPDC048258 | reverse complement strand
CCGCTCCACGTCGACGTCGAGCTCGGGATGGGCGGCCGCCAGTCCCCGCAGGGCATCGGCGACCACGGTCTCCGGACTGTTGATCAGCATCTTCATGCCTACCTCCCGGGTGGAACCGGCGGGTGAGCCTCTGACCAGTGTCCTCACGGAGCTCAGGCAGCGCCGGTGACAGGCGGGCGCATCCGCGACCGCACGCCTTACCAACAGTGTGCCGTCACGCCGTGTCCATCCGCGACGGGTGCTCGCGCGACGGCGGAGCCCGTACGCCGTCGTCGCGACCACACCGGCGCCCAAAGCCGCCTCGCGCGCGCAGGCCTGGTCGGTCTTACCATGATTCCTGGAGGACTCGGGGCAGTCGACGGCCGGCCCTTGGGCCGGCGGGAAGCGGGCACCCATGGCTGAGCGGCTCAAGAGATCAGGGCTGGTCGGCGAGCTTTCAGCTGAATTCGCCGGAACCATGATCCTCATCCTCTTCGGTTGTGGCGTGGTGGCTCAGGTGGTCGCCGGCGGGGCCCTCACGGACCCGGCGGGCGGCCTCGGAAACCACGACAGCATCGCCTGGGCCTGGGGCCTCGGCGTCACGCTGGGCGTCTACGTCGCGGCGAGGCTGAGCGGTGCTCACCTCAATCCCGCGGTGACCGTCGCACTGGCGGCGTTCAAGGGTTTCCCGTGGAGCAAAGTGGCTCCCTACGCGGTGGCTCAGATCGCCGGCGCCTTCGTGGCGGCCCTGATCGTCCGGTGGAACTACACCGAGGCGCTGGCCAAGGCGGACCCCACCCACACGATCAAGACGCAGGGCGTCTTCTCCACGCTGCCCGCCAACGGCAACACGAACCTGCCGGTCACCGAATGGGGCGCACTCCGCGACCAGATCATCGGCACGGCGATCCTGCTGCTGCTGATCCTGGCGGTCACGGACCTGCTCAACACGCCCCCCGGCGCCAACCTGGCGCCGTTCATCGTCGGCCTGATCGTGGTGGCGATCGGTATGGCCTGGGGCACCAACGCGGGCTACGCGATCAACCCGGCACGCGACCTCGGTCCCCGGCTGGCGAGCTTCCTCACGGGGTACGGCGGAGCGTGGCGAGATCAATACGGGAACTTCTACTTCTGGGTGCCGATCGTCGGTCCGCTGATCGGCGGTCTGGTGGGAGCGGCCCTGTACAAGTTCCTCATCGGCCGGTTCCTGCCGACCGCTGAGCCGGAGCCCCCCGGACGGGTCCCGGTCCCGGACGAGAGCTGACACGAGAGCTGACCGGCTCCCGGGGCGGCCGTGGTCCGGCCACCCCGGGAGAGCCCAAGGAGAGGCGGCACCCCATGGCGGACTTCGTCGGCGCGGTGGACCAGGGGACCACCAGCACCCGTTTCATGATCTTCGACCATGCAGGCAACGAGGTGGCGAGGCACCAGCTGGAGCACGCGCAGATCCTCCCGCGCTCGGGGTGGGTCGAACACGACCCGGTGGAGATCTGGGAGCGCACCAACTCGGTAATCCAGAACGCGCTCCGGCACGGAAACCTTTCGCCGGAGGACCTGGCGGCCATCGGCATCACCAACCAGCGGGAGACGACCGTCGTCTGGGACCCGCGCAGCGGCCGCCCGTACTACAACGCCATCGTCTGGCAGGACACCCGTACCGACTCCATAGCGGCAGCGCTGGAACGCTCGGGTCAGGGCGACGTCATCCGCCGCAAGGCAGGGCTGCCGCCGGCCACGTACTTCTCCGGCGGCAAGATCCAGTGGATCCTGGAGAACGTCGACGGAGTCCGCGAAGCGGCTGAGCAGGGCCACGCCCTCTTCGGCAACACCGACTGCTGGGTGCTGTGGAACCTCACCGGCGGCCCCGACGGCGGCGTGCACGCCACCGACGTGACCAATGCCAGCCGCACCATGCTGATGGACCTGGAGACCCTCGACTGGGACGACGAGCTGCTGGGCTTCTTCGGGGTTCCCCGGGCGATGCTGCCCACCATCAGCCCGTCCTCCCACGCGGAGGCGTTCGGGCAGACCCGCACGTCCCGGCCGCTGCGGGCCGCCATCCCCATCACCGGTGTGCTCGGCGACCAGCAGGCAGCCACCGTCGGGCAGGTCTGCTACGCGCCGGGCGAAGCCAAGAACACCTACGGCACCGGCAATTTCCTGGTGCTCAACACCGGCACCGAACTGGTCCGCTCCGAGCACGGCCTCCTGACCACGGTGGCGTACCAGTTCGGCGACAGCCCGGCGATCTACGCACTGGAGGGATCCATCGCCGTCACCGGCTCCGCGGTGCAATGGCTGCGCGACCAGCTGAAGATCATCACTGACGCCGCCGAGAGCGAACGCCTGGCCCGTACCGTCGAGGACAACGGCGGCATCTACTTCGTCCCCGCGTTCTCCGGCCTGTTCGCCCCGTACTGGCGCTCCGACGCCCGCGGCGCGATCGTCGGCCTCGCCCGGTACAACGACAGCGGCCACCTGGCGCGAGCCACCCTGGAATCCATCTGCTACCAGAGCCGCGACGTGGTGGAGGCCATGGAGCAGGACTCCGGCGTCCACCTCGACGTGCTCAAGGTCGACGGCGGTGTGACGGCCAACGACCTGTGCATGCAGATCCAGGCCGATGTCCTCGGCGTACCGGTCAGCCGGCCGGTCGTCGCCGAGACGACCGCACTCGGCGCCGCCTACGCCGCCGGCCTGGCCACCGGCTTCTGGCGGGACACGGACGAGCTGCGCACCCACTGGCAGGAGTCCAAGCGCTGGGAGCCCCAGTGGTCCGAGGACCAGCGCGCGGAAGGGTACGCGGGCTGGAAGAAGGCGGTGGAGCGCACGCTCGACTGGGCCAAGGTCGAATAGCTTCCGACCGTGGGCCGTGGGCCGTGGGCCGTGGGCCGTGGGCCGAGGGCCGAGGGCCGAGGGTCGAGGGTCGAGGTGACCGAACGGGCCGCCACCAGCCGCGTGCGCGGCCCGCCCCCACACCGGCGGCACGAGGAGGAGACCATGGCGAATCCGGTGGCCCTCTCGCCCGGGGCACGCGCGGAGGCCCTCGTCCGGATGGGAGAGGGCGAGCTCGACGTCCTCGTCGTCGGTGGCGGCGTCGTCGGCGCCGGGGCGGCCCTGGACGCCGCCACCCGGGGCCTGAGCGTCGGCCTCGTCGAAGCCCGGGACTGGGCCTCGGGGACGTCCAGCCGCTCCAGCAAGCTCATACACGGCGGCCTGCGCTATCTGGAGATGCTGGACTTCCGGCTCGTCGCCGAAGCCCTCAAGGAGCGCGGACTCCTGCTCCAGTTCCTGGCGCCCCATCTGGTGCGTCCGGTGCCGTTCCTCTACCCCCTGCAACACCGGATCTGGGAGCGTCCGTACGTCGGCGCCGGCGTACTGCTGTACGACGCCATGGCCGCGGCCTCCGGCACCTCCAGCGGCCTGCCCCACCACCGCCACCTGCTCAAACGCCGAGCCCTCCACGAGGCGCCCGCGCTGCGCTCCGACGCCCTGGTCGGCGCCATCCAGTACTGGGACGCCCAGGTGGACGACGCCCGGCACACGATGTTCCTCGCCCGCACGGCGGTCGCCTACGGAGCGCTGGCCGCCAACCGCACCCGCGTCAGCCGCTTCCTGCGGCAGGGCGAGCGGGTCGTGGGGGCCGTTGTCACCGATCTGGAGACCGGCGACGAGACGGAGGTGCGGGCCAAGCAGGTCATCAACGCGACCGGCGTGTGGACCGACGACACCCAGGCCATGGCCGGCACACGCGGCCAGTTCCACGTACGTGCCTCCAAGGGCGTACACCTGCTCGTCCCCCGTGACCGGATCAACTCCCGCACCGGGCTGATCCTCCGCACCGAGAAGAGCGTGCTGTTCGTCATTCCCTGGGGACGACACTGGATCATCGGGACCACCGACACCGACTGGACACTCGACAAGGCCCATCCCGCCCTCAGCTCCCAGGACGTCACCTACCTGCTGGAACACGTCAACAGCGTCCTGGCCACGCCCCTGGCTCCGGAGGACGTCGAGGGCGTCTACGCCGGTCTGCGTCCCCTCCTGTCCGGCGAGGCCGCGGAGACCAGCAAACTGTCACGGGAGCACCTGGTCGCACACCCGGTACCCGGGCTCGTCGTGGTGGCCGGCGGCAAGTACACGACCTATCGGGTGATGGCCAAGGACGCGGTCGACGAGGCGGCCCGCGGCCTGGACGAGAAAGTGCCCGAATGCATCACGCAACGCGTTCCGCTGCTCGGCGCCGACGGTTATCAGGCCCTTTGGAACTCCCGGTACAGCCTCGCGGAGCGCTCCGGGCTGCATGTCGCCCGTATCGAGCACCTCCTGAACCGCTACGGCTCCCTGGTACCCGAACTGCTCGCCCTGGTCGCAGCCGACTCCTCGCTCGGCGCGCCGTTGCCGAGCTCCGACGACTACCTGCGGGTAGAGGCCGTCTACGCGGCGACCCATGAGGGAGCCCGCCACCTGGAGGACGTACTCGCCCGGCGTACCCGGATCTCCATCGAGTCCTGGGACCGTGGTGTGGACGCGGCACGGACCGTCGCGGAACTGATGGCTCCCCACCTGGGATGGGACCGGGCGCACCAGGACCGCGAGGTCAACCACTACCTGAAGCGGGTGGCCGCCGAACGCGAGGCCCAGCAGCAGCCGGACGACCGGACCGCCGACGCGGTGCGGCTCGGCGCCCCCGACATCATCCCGGTGCGCTGAGCCATAGCACTGACCGCTCTGTTCTGCCTGGTGGCAGCGGTCGGTGGGCCTCTGTTCGCCGACCGTCGCCGCCTTGCCCGGTTCCAGCTGACCGGTGCGCCACCGCCACCGCCACCGTCGTCGACGCGGACGCGGACGCGGACGCGGACGCGGACGCACCTTCACCGTGCTTTTACCAAGATCGGTTCTGGATGTCCAGCCACGTATTCGAGTGGCGTGACGCACGTGCCCTCGCAGGGTTTATTTGAAGTGTGCCCACCGGGGAAGCCCGGGAGGAAATGAGGTCGGAAAGCTATTCCCGGCCTGTTCTGCGGGACGGTATTCAATTCCTTTTCTTTACATCGAATGGAGAATTCTCATGCACAAGCTGTTCTCGACTCGTCGTGTTGTTCTGGCCGGAGCTTCCCTGGCGCTGGTGGGTGGCGGTATCGCGCTGCCGGCGACCGCGATGGCCGCGCCGGCCGCCGTCCCGCAGCACGCCGTCACCCTGGCCCCCAGTGACAGCGCCGACGGTATCGGTACGGGTGGTGACGCCAACGCCGAGAACACGACGGTCGGTGGTACCGCCACTGGTGGAAACGCCAACTCGGGTGTCGGTCAGTGTGAGGGCGGGTGTGACGTCACCACGGGTGCGGCCACCGGCGGCAACGCCAGTGCCGACGCCGTCAACACCGGTGACGCCACCTCGGTGGGCGGTGACGGCACGGGCACGGGCGGCACGGTGAGCAAGGTCGAAAAGCAGGTGATCAAGAACCAGCTCAAGGACGCCCTGAAGGCGAAGCTCGGCAAGTGAGGGCCGACAGCCCCACAGCCCCGGGAGCAGATCCCGGCGAGCCCGCCCCACCCAGCAGACGCCGGAGAGGCCCACAGCCTCTCCGGCGTCTGCATGCCGGGCGGCGGCGCTTCACGGTCGAGAAGATGTCGACTCGTGCGCGGGTGGCACAGTCGCCCCGCGATGCTTGATGTTGACGGCCGAAGCCTTGGCCAGTGCCACGGGGTTCAAGAAGCGCAGCGGGCCGATCAGGCGGGATGCGAACAGATGCATGTGCCGCGCCACAGATTCGTCGCGCGCTGCCGCCGAGAACATCAGCCGCTCCAAGGGATTGAACGGACGGGCCTTGGCGTAGTCGGCGGCCAGGTACTGGTGACCGCGCAATTGGCGCCGGTGTCTCCGTGCGTACGCCACGAGCGACCTATCGAGGTCGCCCCGACCGGTTGCGGCCGAGGCGACCGCCTCTGCCAACCATTGCGCGGACTGCAGAGCCCATCCGCATCCCACTCCCCACAGGGGATCGCCCGTCAGGGCGGCGTCGCCGATCAGCGCGACACCCGGTGCGGTCGGCTTTCGGCTGTGAAGCGGGTAGTTGACAGTGCCGGTGATCTTCGTGATGCGCTCGGCGGAGTCGATGGGCGGTGCCTCGGGCAGGGCGCGGACGAAGTCGTAGAAGCTGCCCTCCAGGTCTTCCCGGAAGGCCGGCAGCCGTTTCTTGTCCGGGAGTACCGCGACGACCGTCACCCCGTCGTCGTTGGGAAACGCGTACGCCATGTCGGGCTCGAGGAACCAGGCGTGACTGATCCCGCCGTGCAGCGGAAGGTTGCGGAAGTGCGCGAGGTAGCCGAACCGCGCGTTCTCGTACTGCCGGGCGGGAACCTCGGCGAACTTCGCCACGGCCGAGTCCTTGCCATCGGCGCCGACCACCAGGCGGGCCCGGATCTCGCGCTCGCCCTGTGGTGTCGACGCGCGCACCCCCAGGGTTCGCCCGGCTTCCCGGACCAGCCCGGTCGCCTGGTGACCGAGGAGCAGATCGACGCCGGGCGTTTCCGCCGCACGGGACCTGATCAGCGGGTCGAGGGTGCTGCGCCGTATGTTGTACGCGTGCGGCAGCTCGGGGCCCTCCGGCGCGGCCCTCGGCTCGATCCATCCCCAGCGGGTGTACCAGCGGGCCTGGTTGCGGACGGCTCCGGCCTTCTCGAGAGCGGGGACGAGGCCGAGCTCGTCCAGC
The DNA here is from genome assembly GCF_043201995.1 of Streptomyces sp. NPDC048258. Lineage (NCBI taxonomy): Bacteria > Bacillati > Actinomycetota > Actinomycetes > Kitasatosporales > Streptomycetaceae > Streptomyces > Streptomyces sp. NPDC048258. The sequence goes on along the minus strand of NZ_JBICZH010000048.1, from coordinate 10,833 downwards.
ACCGGGTAGGCGTTGGCCGTGAGGGAGTGGGTGCAAAGCACCTTGTACGCGTCGGGGTCCGAGCGGCGTTCCAGCAGTGCGACGCGGACACCGCGTCGAGCGAGCAGAATCGCCGCGGCGCTGCCGGCGAGGCTGGCTCCGCTGATGACGACGTCGTACTCGTATCCCGCGCTCTCAGGCTTGGTCATGTGCTGATCGCTCCCTTCGGGGTGGTGCCGTTCGTGGGAGTGTTGCAGTGCCACTGCTGTCAGGCACATGACCAATTGTAGGAACTGTGGATCGGGTGATGAGGCTCCGGTGATCGCCCGTCAGTGTTCCTGGGCGGACTCGACCAGCTAGAACACCATCGCCAGGCGGCAGCCGGGCTCCCGAGGTCGGCGAGACGAGCACGGCCCAGTCACATCAAAGGCTTTCAGTTCGCGGTGGCGTGCTGGTGGGGGCGGGTGCAAACCCCGGCCCTCGTCACTGGCCCACCCTTCCGTCGACGCACTCGCGCAACAGGTCGGCGTGCCCGCAGTGACGGGCGTACTCCTCGATCCGGTGCACCATCAGTTCCCGAACAGCGATCCCGTCCTTCCCCACACGCTCGCTCAGGTCCGGGAACTCGGCCAGCGCGGCGTCGGTCGCGGCCTGCTCGCGTTCCAGATCGACGTACGCGGCGTCGACCACGGCCTGCTCGGCGACAGCTCCGTCGAAGTCCGCGTCACGCTCGCCGTACAGCTTCGGCACCGGATCACCGTCGCTGATCCAGCTGCGCCAGTCCCGTTCCACCTCGACGAGGTGCCGAACCAGGCCGAGCAGCGACATCGTCGACGGCGGAACCGACCGACGGGCCAGTTGCTCCGCATCCAGGCCCTCGCACTTCATCCGCAGGGTCCTGCGGTAGTTCGTCAGGAAGTCCTGCAGCGTCGCAAGCTCGCCTTCCGGACCGACACCTTCGCTGTTGCGGGGGTCGTCGTCCGGATCGGCCCACATGTCGGGGTAGACGTTGGCCTGGGTCCATCGCTCGGGTTGGTCACTCATGCGTCGCATGATCGTCTGTGACGGCCCGAGCTCGCCAGTGAGTTTCCGCTTCGAGGCGAAGCAATGTCGTCGCCGAGCCCCGCGCCGCACCCTGACGCCACGCGGGTGTCCATGGCGACTCCGATCCGGTCGGTGACCTTGTCCGGATGGGCGAGCCGGTACCGGTCCGCCGGACGAGGCCTGCGGACGTTCCGGCGCGGATGCACAATGGGTGCGGTGAGGAGACGCGGCGATGTCCGAGCGGATGATCGACACAGACGGCGTCGAGCTGTGCACCGAGCCCTTCGGCGATCGGTCGGACCCACCGGTCCTGCTCATCATGGGCACGGGGGCTTCGATGCTCTGGTGGGAGGAGGGCTTCTGCCGGATGCTCGCCGAGGGCGGACGGTTCGTGATCCGTTACGACCACCGCGACACCGGTCGCTCGGTCACCTACGAGCTGGGCCGACCCGGATACACCGGCATGGATCTGGTCGGCGACGCCGTCGGCGTACTTGATGCTTACGGGATCCCGGCCGCGCACGTAGTGGGTGTCTCGGCTGGAGGGGCGATCGCGCAGTCGGTCGCGCTCGACCATGCCGATCGAGTCCTCTCGCTCGTCCTGATCAGCACGTCCCGCGCAGTGGCCGACGACCGTGAGCTGCCCCCGCCGACCGAGGAGTTCGTGCGGTTCGTATCGACCGCACAGGTCGATTGGTCGCAGGCCGCTTCGGTGATCGAGTACCTGGTCGAGTACTCGCGTGTGCTCGCAGGAGGCCGGCGCCTGTTCGACGAGACCGCCGTCCGCGACCTCGTCCGTCGAGATGTCGAGCGTGCGCACAACTTTGCCGCCGTGCGGAACCACGACTCACTTCCAGACGGCGAGCAATCGCGGGAGCCCCTGTCGTCGATCGCCGTGCCCACGCTGGTGATCCATGGGACAGCGGATCCGATGTTCCCCTTCGGGCACGGCGAGGCACTTGCAGAAGAGATCCCCGCCGCGGGGCTGTTGGCCTTGGAAGGTGCAGGCCATGGGGTCGACCGAGCCGATTGGGAGACGATCGTCCGCGCGGTCCTGGAGCATACTGCCGCAGATGGACGGGGCTGGAGCCTGTCTCCTTGACCGGTCAGTGATGTACTGCGGTCAACTCCAGGACGGGCAGCGGCTCGACGTGCTAGAGGGAACCAGTGGTGGCAACGCTTCCAGAGATCACAGCCCTGTTGGGCGAACCCCGGTTCAACTGGTCGGATCCGGCTCCATGGATCGAACTGGAGCGGGAACTCGGTATCGAATTCCCTGCGGACTTCCGCGAGATCGTGGACGCCTACGGTTCGATCGAGATCAACAGGCAGTTGTATCTGACGCACCCCGCCGGCCATCTTCTGCACAGTCTGGGAGTGGTACGGACCCGCGAACAGGTAGGTCCTGTCCGGGCGATCTTCGTGGGTCGGCCCGCGTGGTCTGGTGCGGTGCATCGCAAGGCGGAGGATCGCAGCTCCTAAGGGCTGTCCCGTAATCCCCGGCGGGCGCACGACGCCAGCTACGGCACCTCGCTGCGTTGTCGGAACGCCCGAATGCGCCCAGTATGGGGGTGCCCCTCCGCCTTGCGATGCACCGCATCTGACGCCGTGCGCTGATCCACCGGGGATTACGGGACAGCCCTTAGAGGGAGGCTCGCCACTGTGCGTGCCCCACCCTTCGTCCTCTCTTCGGGCCGTCCTCTCGGCCGCCTCCCGGAGCGAGCCATGACCTCCCTCCGTCACCGTGTCGTGCGGCAGGTGCCGGCGCCCGCCTCGGGCGCCGGCACCTGCCGGCCGGCTCGACGTCGGGGCGGACGCCGGAGCCCTCATCGGGTTCCACGTGGCCGCCCGGCCGCCGTGTTCCCGTCCGCCGGTGTGTTCCGTCAACAGTCGGCCGGACGGTCCTCAGACGCCGGCCGGAGGACGGGGCTCGCGCCGCATGGCCCACAGTGCCGGCCCGCCCCCCGGCAGTCGAAACTCCTCGCGCACGGTGAAGCCGAAGTGCTCGTAGAAGGGGAGGTTGGACGGTTTGGAGGACTCCAGATAGACGGGCAGGCCCGCCGTGTCGGCCTTGGCCAGGCCCGAGCGCAGCAGGGCGGCCCCGTGCCCTTGGCCCCGGGCGGCCGGGTCGGCGCCTATCACCGCCAGGTACCAGTGGATTTCCTCCGGTGTGTGCGTGGCCGCCGCCTCGACGGCATCGCGGAACAGCGGAGCCCGGTCGCCGAGGATGTTCTGGAGCTCCTGGATGGTCTCCGCGTCCGGAACGGCCTTTGCCTGTCCCTCCGGCGGTACCCAGAAGGCGGCCGCCGAGGCGGTGCGCTCGCAGACGCCGTGGTGGGCGTACTGCCGGGTGAAGAGTGTCGTGAAGTAACGGCCCAGCTGTGCCTCGCGAGAGGAATCATCGGGGAAGAACCAGCGCATCATCGGGTCGTCGTCGAACGCGCGGGCCAGGGTGCGGCTGACCGGTTGAGCGTCGTCGATCGTTGCCATTTTCAGGGTGTTCGTCATCGGCATAAGGGTCATTCTGCACCCCTGGTGATCTTGGATCGTCGGCGGGTGTTTCGCTCGCGCGGGGGCAAGGAGCGGCCGCCCGGGGAGTCCTCAAGGGCAACTGAGTTGTCGGTGCCGCGGTGGTCGCCGGCCTCGCGCCCGTCCGGACTTGCCGCAGCGCCGGTCGGGCGGTTTAATGAATGAACGGGCATTCATTAATGAAGGGTGGTGGAGGTGGCACGTCCCCGAGGGGTCGAGGACGCGGTGATCCTGCGAGCGGCGGCCGAGGTCATGGGCCGGGTGGGTCCTGGTGGGCTCACGCTGGCTGCCGTGGCGCGGGAGGTGGGGTTGGTGCCCGGCACTCTCGTGCAGCGGTTCGGGTCCAAGCGCGGTCTGCTTCTGGCCCTCGCCGACCAGTCCGCACGGGACGCGAGCGAGATGGCCGGGCGAGTGCGTCAGTCGCACGGATCGGCGCTCGGGGCCCTGGCGGCGCTGGTGCTGGAGTCGGTGGGCGAGATGGGCACACCGGAGACCTTCGCCAACCATCTGGCGTTCTTGTGCATGGACCTCACCGATCCGCAGCTCTACGAGCGGGCCCTGGCCGTTCACCACGCCCAGAAACGGGCGATCGAGGACCTGCTGGCGGAGGCGGCCGCTGCCGGCGAGCTTCGCGCCGGAACGGATGTCGCGGCGCTGGCCGGCACCGTGCAGGCGATCACCGCCGGTGCGGGTCTGACCTGGGCCCTCGAACGCCGAGGCACCCTCGCACACCGGCTCCGGCGGGAGCTCGACACCGTGCTGTCCGCGAACATCCCGCCCCGCCCCACCCGCGACCTGGAGCAGTCATGACCTCGACCGACACACACCCGCTGGCCGGAAAGGTGGCCCTGGTCGCCGGTGGCACCCGGGGCGGCGGACGGGGTATCGCCGTCGCACTCGGCGCCGCCGGCGCGACGGTGTACGTGACCGGCCGCAGCAGCGCTGCCGGGCGCTCCGGCCTGGACCGCCCGGAGACCATCGAGGAGACCGCTGAGCAGGTCACCGCCGCCGGTGGCCTCGGTATTCCCGTCCGCACCGACCACAGCCGTCCCGACGAGGTCCGGGCCCTGGCGGACCGGATCGCCGGGGAACAGGACGGACAGCTCGACGTCCTGGTCAACTCCGTGTGGGGCGGAGACCCGCTGACCGACTGGGAACACCCTCTGTGGGAGCAGGACCTGGAAACCGGCCTCCGTCTGATGCGGCAGGCGGTGGAAACCCATGTGATCACCAGCCGGTTCGCGCTGCCGCTGATGGTCGGTCGCAAGAGCGGCCTGGTCGTGGAGGTCACTGACGGCAACACCGCCCGCTACCGAGGCTCGTTCTTCTACGACCTGGCGAAGTCCGCGGTGATCCGTCTCGCCGTCGCACAAGCGGCCGAGCTGAAGCCGCACGGCGTCGCGGCCGTGGCGATCACACCCGGCTTCCTGCGCTCGGAGGCCATGCTGGAGCACTTCGGCGTCACCGAGACCAACTGGCGCGACGGCGCGGCCCAGGACCCGAACTTCGCCCACTCCGAAACCCCCGCCTACCTGGGCCGGGCAGTCGCCGCGCTGGCCGCCGACCCCCAGATCATGGCCAAGTCCGGCCGGGCACTGGCCACCTGGGGCCTGTACCGGGAGTACGGGTTCACCGACGCCGACGGCACACGACCGGACTTCGCCGCCCACTGGGCCGAGAACCTGGAGGAGCAGTACGGGCCTCTCGGAGACCCGCTGTGACACCTGTCGGCCGGTGAGCGACGTGTGCGTTTCAGTTGGCGGCGGAGTTCGCGGCGCGCCCCCGGACAGGACTTAGGTGCACGTCTCCTCGAAGGGAAGGTCGGGGACGAATTTCTTCCACTCGTCGGGCGTGAACCCGCCGCCCGCCGCCGCACAGGCCATCGCCGTGGGGTCCGCGACGATCTGCGGCAGCCGGCCCAGGTCCCACAGGATGGCCCGGCCGTCGTCGCCGGCGGTGACCGCGTAGCGTCCGTCGGACCGGAACGTGATGGCCTTGACGCCCTCGCTGTGCCCGGTGAGCAGAGCGGCCTGGTGCACGCGGCCGGGGTCGCCCACGTCCCACAGGTTCACCTCACCGCTCGCCTGAAGACCTGCCACCAGCTTCCCTCCGGGGTGGTACGCGAGACCGTGGAGGTCGTCCTCGGTCTCGGGTACGCGGCCGACCCGCTCGGGCTTGCCCGGTTCGCGGACGTCCCACAACACCAGGTCCTCGTCGTCGCCGTGCGTGGCCAGGGTCCGGCCGTCCGGTGAGAAGGCGGCAGGGCCCTTGCTCTCGGGCAGCGTCACGCCCTTCGCCCCCTCGGCCCGCGGGCGCAGTACGACGTCGAGCCCGTCGAGCGCCAGCAGGTCACCGTCCGGGGCGATCGCACTGCCGTTGGCGGTGAACGTGAGGGCCGCGGCCAGTCCCCGGCCCTCCTCGGACTCCGCGGCCGGCTTGGGGTGCGCCGGATCCGCCAGGCCGTAGAGGCTTACGCCCGCCTGCACGTACCCGATGGCGAGCGTCCGGCCGTCCCGGCCGAAGGCGAGCCCCCAGACGAAGCGGTCACCGGGGATGACCGCCAGCTGCTTCGGCTGCCGCGGTTCGGCCATGTCCCAGAGCGTGACGTCCTGGCCGTACCCCCCTGTGGCGAGCATCCGTCCGTCCGCGGTGAACGCCGCGCTGTTGATCGCCGGCCCGCCGCCGACCACGTTGGCGACGGCGACGGGCCGCCCCCAGCTCTCCAGGTCCCACCGGATGACGCGCCCGTCCTCGCCCAGGGAGACCAGCGCCTTGTTCCCGGAGGTGAACGCGGCATCGACGACACCGCCCGTGTGCCCGGGGAACCGCGCCCGGACCTCCACCTTGGGCAGCACGGTCATGTCGAACAGCGCCAGGTCCTTGTCGGAGTCGTCGCCGGCCGTGAGCAGTCGCGAGCCGTCATCGCTGACCCGCAGCACGGTCACCGCTCCGCGGTGCGCCGGCCATCGGGCGAGTTCCGTCGGTTTCGAGGGGTCGCGCAGGTCCCAGACCTGAACCTCGTTCTTCCTCGTGGTGACGAGCCGCCGGCCGTCCGGGCTGAACGTCCTGAGCTCGCCGGTGCTCGGCAGTCGGGTGAGGTCGCGAGGCGCGGCAGGGTCGCTGATGTCCCAGAGCGTGGTTCCGGACGTGGTGGTCAACGAGTTGCGGTTCTTCGGTTCCTCGGGGCCGGTGGCCAGCCCGGTGTAGCTGAGGAGCGTCCTGCCGTCCGGGCTGAACAGTACGGCCGAGCTGTCGTAGACGTCGTCCCGCACTCCCAACTGCCGTGGTGCCGCGAGGTCCCGGATGTCCCACAGTGCGATCGTGCCCTTGAGCACGCGGTCGGGGCCGGAGGCGGCCAGAAGGGTGCCGTCGGGGCTGAAGGCCACGCCCTCCGCGCGGTTCGCCAGACCGGGGATCCGGAGGGTGGCGGCCGGTGCCAGGGGGCCGGAGGCGGGCAGATCCGTGACCCGCCACAGTACGACCGTGCCCTGGGGACAGGTTCCGGCGAGCATCCGGCCGTCCCGGCTGAAGACGAGCGGTACGCCGGTATTCACCTTGCAGTCGGCCGTGAGGCGTACGTCGAGGCGGGTGCGGACGGCCCGGTCGTCGATGCGCCACAGCACGACACCGTCCGTGTCGTGGACGGACGCCTCCAGCGTGCCGGTGGGGTCGAGGACCGAGTCGCGGTGCTTCGTCCTGGTGTCGATGCTGCTCATGAGGGCGTCCGTCCGGACGAGGGTGTCCACGAGGGCCGCACGAGCGCCCTCCGTCGGATCGATCCGCTCCGCCGCCAGGCCCAACTTGAGTGCGATCAGGGGTTGTTCGTCGCGCATGTTGTTCGCCCGCTCCACCATCGTCTGGTGGAGGGCCCGCAGCCGCTGCTCGCCGGCCTCCGCTCGCTGCTGGAAGGCCAGTCCGGCCGCGGCGAGTGCCAGGCACAGGCCGATCACGGTCCCGGCGAGTGCGGCCTGCAGGCGCCGCGTGCGGTGTGTCTCGCTCTGCCGCTCGGCACGTTGCGCGTCGCTGCTGGCGGTCAGGAACTCCTCGTCCAGGCTGGGGAGCCGTCGGTGGCGCAGCCGTTCCTCCCGCAACAGGGCGCGGGCTTCCTCCAGTCGGCCGCCACGGAGGTGGAAGTCCGGGTGGCGGTCGGCCGCGGCCCATGCCTCGGCCGCCTCGGTCAGGCGCTGGCGGACGACGAGCCCTTCGCGGTCCTCGTCGATCCAGCCGCGCAGTCGGGGCCAGGCGCGCAGCAGGGCCTCGTGCGAGATCTGGACGCCGTCGCGGTCGACGGTGATCAGGCGGGCGGCGGCGAGCCGGTCGCGCAGGGCGGCGGCGGTGTCGCGCTGGCGCTGCGTGAAGCCGTACAGGAGGGTCCCGGGGTCCACGCGGCGGCGGACGACGGAGTCCCCACCGTCCGGGCCCGCGGGCGTGAGGTGGATCAGCCTCATCAGGAGTTCGCGCAACAGCTCGCGGTCGGTGGGGTCGAGTTGTTGGTACAGCGCCTCGGTGGTGGTGGTGACGGAGCGCCAGATGCCGCCTGTGGCCTCGTACCCGCCAAGGGTGAGGGTGACTCCGCTCCGGGCCAGCCAGGTCTCGCGGAGGGCGTGAGCCAGGAAGGGCAGTGCGCTCTCGGCGTCGGGCCCGGTGCGCAGGTCGGCCAGCAGGCGGTCGGTGAGGCCCGCTTCGAGGGTCAGCCCGACGGCCTGCGCGGGCCGCTCGATCACAGCGCGCAGTTCGTCGCCCGTCATGGGCGGTACGGTCAGCTGGGCGTCCCGCAGAGCCCGGACGAGGGTGGGGTGCGCGAGGCAGCTGCCGTACAGGTCGGCGCGCAGCCCCAGTACGGTGCGCGGACCGGTGGCGAGGAGTTCGAGGAACCTCTCGCGCTCCTCCGCATCGTCGCAACGGGTGAAGATCTCCTCGAACTGGTCGACGACGAGCAGGCGGCACGGCTCGCGTCCGGGCAGCGCCCCGGGCAGCGTCCCGCCCGGGGTGGCGATGCCGGCATGGACGGCGTCGGCGTCGCGACCGGTCGCGCGGGCCCACAACTCGGCGAGGGCGCGGACCGGCCGGGGACCGGGGGCGGTGAGCAGCAGGGCGGGCCAGGGGACGCCCGGCGAGTCGCGGTCCGGGGCGGGGTGCGCGGTGTCCGCGCTCTGGCGGCGCTGTTCGAGTCCGGCGAGGAGGCCGGCGCGCAGGATCGAGGACTTGCCGACGCCGGATGCGCCCACGAGGACGACGGGTGTGGCGCGGGGCGGGGCGCAGACCGCTTCGATGAGGCGTTGCGTCAGCGCGTCCCGGCCGAAGAAGTGACGGCTCTCGGCCGCCCTGAACGCCTCCATGCCCGGATACGGGCACGGTACGTCGGCGGGTGGCAGGACCGGTGCCGTGCCCGCTGGTGCGCGGTAGGCGCGGTTGCGGGCGACGGGGAGGGAGCCGAGGGTGCCCTCTCCCTGGCGGCGGGGTCGGACCGGCTCGTCCCGGAAGTGGCGGTCCAGGGCGACGTACAGACTGTCCATCGTGTGCCACAGCGGCCCGGCCGGGTCGCCCGCGGTCAGCAGGTCCAGCACCTGCCCGCTGAAGAGCGTGTGCCGCCGGCCCGGCGGGGCGAAGGACAGGTCGTAGCCGGAGGCCGACGTGAGCAGCAGGCTGCCGTCGGGGCGGGCGGAGCCGAACGGCTCCCATGCCTGCGCGGCGGCGCCGACGGACGGCCTTTCGGCGCGGCCCGAGAAGCAGCAGTCGAGTACGACGATGCTCCCGCCCACCGCATCGCTCAGCAGGTCCCGCACCGTTCGGTAGGGCACGGCGCCGGCGATCCGGTCCTGGTCGGTGGTGGCGTGCGTGGCGAGGTACAGGGCGTTGCGGGGGCCGAGGAGGCCGTGGCCGACGTAGTACAGGAGGACGGGCCCGGTGGCCTCGGCGACGGCCAGCTCGACCGCGGAGACCACCGCTTCGGCGTCGGCGTCGTACGGAACCCGGTGGATCCGGTCGGGACCGGTGATGCCGCACGCGTCGCGCAGGGCGGAGGCGAGATCGTCCAGCGTGGTGGTGACAGCGGGCAGGTCCGGCAGCCGCGAGCCGGGTACGTGTCGCCCGGTGCCGATCAGTACGGCGTGCGCCCCCGATGCGCCGAGGCCGGCGCCCGGGGCGTGCGGCCCGGGCGCACCGCTCTCGTGGACCGCTCCGGTGGAGGGAACCGGCTCGGCCTCGGGCGCCGGCCCGCTCACGGCAGGTGGCGCGTCGGCGGGTGCTCTTCAGCCACGGGTGGGGCGCCTCGGGGCGCGGTCCCGGCGACGGGCTCGGGGGCGGCACCGGTCGGCGGGGCTCCGAGCATGGCCGCCAACTCCCTGGCCAGGTCCGCGCTCTGACGTGCGTCGAGACCGCGGACGCGGGTGGTCGAGACGGTGATCTCGGTGCCGTCACCCCTGGTGATGGTGACGGTCTGGTCGCCACGGCGGCTCTGTACCCAGGCCACGACGGCGCCGGCCAGCACCGCGGCGACGCCGCCCGGCGCGAGAACGGCGATCAGGGCGTCGGCGCCCAGGCCCATGGCGTCGGGAGGCAGCGGCTCGCCCAGGTGCCGGCGTACGCGACCACGAAGTTCCGGCTCTTCCGAGAGGCGCCGACGGAGTTCGGGCAACGCACCGGAGTCGGCGCCGTGGCTCCCGCTCCCGACCGTGATGACGACGCGCATACAGGCCCCCATTCCTGTTCACCGCATCCCGCTTCCCGGATCCTAGCCCCCAACTCCGGTTTCACTGGCTCCAATTGGCGCACGCCTGCCGCTGTGAGGATGCCTTCCCGCCATGATCGGCCCCGGCGGTGAGCCGACGCTCGCGCCGCTCACCTGGAGCCACGCAGCCGATGCACCCTCGCCCGAGTGCCTGTCCGCCTGCGGCCGCGGTTACGCCGCCCCGGCTCCCACGAGCTACGCGCCACCCTCATCCCCATGGCTTGGGCCATCTGGGTCGTCTCCCAGATCCTGACGTACTCCACGTGAGCGAGGGCCGATCGCGCCCGGAAGCGGATGCCTTCCCCGGTGGGGCGCTTGGTGGCGGTGGGGGAATCGGATGTCTGGTTCCGGTGCGTGGCGCGGCCGTTGGCATGGGTGCGGCGTGCCGCGGCTGGGTTGCCGTGGCACGCCGTTGGAGGGGTGGCAGCTCACCTGTGTGGCTGCCGTCGGATGATGGGGTTAGCGGCGGTGGTTGTCGTGGTGTCCGCGGCGGCCCCAGGACTCGGTGTCGATGACGTTGCCGCGGTTGTCGCGGAGGGTGGCGGTGTCGC
>NZ_JBICZH010000047.1:0-17988 GCF_043201995.1 Streptomyces sp. NPDC048258 | reverse complement strand
CACGAGAGATCTACCGACTTCTCGTCCCAGCGAACACTCCGGCTGACCAGTCAGGACCCGCCTGCGTCGCTGCTTGACATCCATAGGGGCATCAAGACTCCCGACAGCTACCTCGCCAGTCTCTACCTGCACGCCTCGATGATCTGGATCAAAGACCTCACCAGGACCACCCGATGATCACGACTCGATACGCGCCCTAGACGCCACAGCATGGCGCGGTCCTCGACCTCCTGCCAGGTGGACGGGTAGCTGTCGTCAGCGGCCACGGCGGCCGCGTACGCGGCCGCCGTGGCTTTACCTCCCGCCACCACCGCTCGGAGTCCTTCGGGAGAAGCCGGGCGGCTGCCGGTCCAACGGCTTCATGTCCGCGCGGCCGCCGGCAGTTCGGCGAGACGCAGTACCGCCCAGCTCGCCATGTTCCGGGAGTCCTCCGGCTGCCACGACCAGCACATGGTCCCCAGGTGCCCCTCGACCGCTACCTGTAGGGGTGTCGCGGCCCGGCCCCGAGTTCGGGGCCGGGCCCGCGACATGTGCAAACTTCCACCGACAAGCGGGGAACCTGTATGCCCCTTTTCGCGAATCGGTGTGCGGAGCAGCACCGAGCCCGGCATCATCCCGCCATGCACCCAAAGTTGATGATCGCTCTGGTCGGCGCGGGGAGCGGACCTCTGGGGCCAGCCTCGGGCAGGGGCCATGAGAGATGGGGGGGAACACACATGGATCCGCAGATCACCACCGCGCTGATAGGCGCCGTCGGTGTCATCGGCACCGTGGGCGGGACCGTGCTCGGGTCATGGCTCCAGGCCCGTGGTGGCCGCGCCCAGGCCGCGGCCGCCCGCGAGGCCGCCACCACCGCCGCACGGGCCGCGCACGACCAGGCCGTACGCGAGCGGGTCTGGACGGTGGTTCCCCTGCACCTGCGGGCAGCGAGCCAGTACGTGGACGCCATCAACCTCATGTGGCAGACCGACGCCCAGGAGGAACTTCGGGCGGCCCAGAGGGCGTTCGCTTTGACGCACGCCGAGGCGGAACTGGCCGTGCCTGAGGAGACACGCTCGGCCCTGGGGGACCTGCAGCGTTCCATGGTTGGCCTGCGGGACGCCGAGCGGACGTGGGCGAAGAACGAACGGGCGTTCCACGTGCTGCGTGAGCTGTCCGAGTCCGGGGACACGGCGGCATCCCGAGCGCTGGGTCACCTGGGCCGTCTGGACCGTGCGGAGAAGCCGCACTGGATGCCGCACCTCCGGGCCCAGACGCCACCCGAGTACGGCCCCGCTGTCGAATCCCTGGACGCGGTGGCCGCCCTCATCCCCCCGCAGCGTTCCGCATTGCTGCGGCGCACCCAGCAGGATCCGCAAGCCAGGCGCCGGGAGCGGGAGCAGGCCATGGCGGGCTACCGCCGGGCGCGTCAGGCGGTCATCAACCAGACCCGTGTTGCCCTGGGCAGCAGCGCGGCCGCCCCCTCCCGAGCCAGGTAGCCGCGCCCCAGGTCTGACACCGCGAAGAGCCCTGCACCCGATTCCGCACCCCGCCTGGATGCGCACGGGCCTGCTGCTGGGCCGCCGACCGAGCCACGCGTCCATGTCCCCGTCCTTTGGCGGCTTGCCTCCGCAGCGGCCGAGCACGGAACGCAAAAGGGATTCTCTGGGGGAGTAGGTGTGGCGCGAGGCAGGAGACGGAGAGTCTGTGCAGCTCAGCGCGCGGAGTGTTCACCGTAGTCGTTGCAACAGGTGTGGTGCTATCGCCGGTTCGGGTGAGTCATTCCTTCCTTGCTGTGCGGGCGGGCTCCGAGGGCTGTGACAGCGGCAGTGATCGACAGTGTGGCGAGCAGGGCGAAGAGTGCGGGGTAGCCGCCGAGGGGCCCGGCCAGGACTGCGCCGGCGAAGGGGGCGAGGGCGGCTGCGGCGTGGGCCGGTGCGCCGAGGAGTCCGGAGAGTCGGCCGTAGTGGGTGGTGCCCCAGCGGTCGGTGACGGCGGTGGCCTGGAGGAGGGTGAGGTTGCCTCGGATCACCCCGGCGAGGATGGATACCGCGATGAGTAGGGCGTACGGGCCGGCCACGTTTGCGAGGGCTGCGGTGGTGAGGGCGCCAAGTGCGATCAGAGTGACGGTGCGGGCGGTGAGGCTCAGGTGGCGGGCGAGGGTCGCGTACAGGGTGCGGCCGAGGGTCTGGCCCGCGCCGCCGAGCCCGAGGGCCCATGCGGCCTGGGTGGTGGTGCAGCCGCGTTCGAGGAGGAGGGGGACGAGGCCGATGACGACGGCGTACATCGCGAACGCGGAGAGGGTGAACGTGGCGGCCAGCATCCAGAACGCCCGGCTGCGCACCACGCCCTGGTGGCCGCCGATGACGTGCGGCGGGCTCGGAGGGGCCGGTGGCCAGGGGGCTTTCAGGGCGAGGGCGTGGGCCGGGATGGTCAGGACGGCGAGGATGCCGGCGAGCACCATGTAGGTGGCGCGCCAGGACATGTGGTCGGCGAGTATCGCGGTCAGGGGTGCGAAGACGGTGGAGGCGAGTCCGCCGGCGAGGGTGACGATCGTGAGTGCGCGGATGTGGTCGGGGGCCCACCAGCGGGTGAGGGCGGCGAAGGCGGGCTGGTAGAAGATGGCGGCCATCGCGGCTCCGGCGAGCAGCCATCCGGCGAGGAAGAGGGGCAGGTTGGGGGCCGCGGCGATCACCAGCAGGCTCAGGGAGCCCAGGGTGGAGCCTGCGGTCATGACGGTGCGGGGGCCGCGGTGGTCCAGGACGCGGCCGGCGTAGATCCCGGCGATGGCGGAGACCACGAGGGCGGCGGAGAACGCTGCGGTGGTTGCTCCCGCGCTCCAGCCGGTGTCGGCGGTGATGGCGGGGTTGAGGACGGGGAAGGCGTAGTAGACGATGCCCCAGCTGGTGATCTGGGTGAGGCAGAGGGCGGGCAGGACGGCGCGTGGCCGCGACCGGTCCCCTTTTCCGGTCGCGGCCACGCCGACCTTGGTGTCGGGCACGGTTCAGCAGCCGCCGGAGGAGGCGGGCGCGCTGCCGATGGTGAGGGTGGCCGGGGCTGCGCAGCAGCCGCCACTGGACGCTTCGGCGGCCTCCGGCTCGTCGAAGAGGCCCGCGCCGCCGCACACCCCGGTCTCGGGGAGGGTGAGTTCGACGCGCGCCGCGGCTTCGCGGTCACCGGCGAGGGCGGCGGCGATGGAACGCACCTGCTCGTAGCCGGTCATCGCGAGGAAGGTCGGGGCGCGGCCGTAGGACTTCATGCCGACGAGGTAGACATCCTTCTCCGGGTGGGAGAGCTCGTTCACGCCGTGCGGGTAGACGGTGCCGCAGGAGTGCTGGTTGGGGTCGATCAGCGGGGCGAGCGCGGTCGGGGCCTGCAGGCGCTCGTCGAGACCGAGACGCAGCTCGTCCAGGAAGGTCAGGTCGGGGCGGAAGCCGGTGAGGACGATGACCTCGTCGACCGGGTCCAGGCGGCGGCCGTCCTCCCCGACGAGGACCAGGCGGCCATCACCGTCACGCTCGAAGGTGTCGGTGCGGAAACCGGTGACCGCGTCGGCGTAGCCGCTGTCGACGGCTGCCTTCGCGGCGAGGCCGAGGGCGCCGCGGGCGGGGAGTTGGTCGGCTTCGCCGCCGCCGAAGGTGGAGCCGGAGATCCCGCGGCGCAGGATCCATGTGGCGTGCGTGCCCTTGCCGTCCTCGGACTTGGCGAGATCGGCGAGGTAGGCGAGGGCGGTGAAGGCGGAGGCGCCGGAGCCGATGACCGCGATCCGCTTGCCCGCGTACCGGGCCCGGACGGCGGGGTCCTTCAGGCCCGGGACCCGGTACGTGATCCGGTCGGCAGCGGCCTTCTCGCCAAGGGCGGCGAGGCCGCTGCCACCGGCCGGGCTCGGGGTGGACCAGGTGCCGGAGGCGTCGATGACGGCGCGGGCCAGGACCCGCTGCTCGTGGCCGTCCGCACTCTCGTAGTGGACGACGAAGGGCTGGGCCTCGCGGTCGGCGTCGACGACGCGGTCGCGGCCGGTGCGCGAGACGCCGGTGACGGTCGCGCCGTAGCGCACCTGCTCGCCGAGGACGCCGGCGAGGGGCTGGAGGTAGAGGTCGGCCCAGTCCCCACCGGACGGGTAGGTGCCCTCGGCGGGCTTGACCCAGCCGGTCGGGGCCAGGAGCTTCTCGGCGGCGGGGTCGACGAGCTCGCCCCAGCGGGAGAACAGCCGCACGTGCGCCCACTCGAGGACCGCGGCTCCGGCAACCGGGCCGGCCTCCAGGACGAGGGGTTCGATGCCGCGGTCGACGAGGTGGGCGGCGGCCGCGAGACCGGCCGGGCCGGCCCCGATGACGACGACGGGCAGGTCGGTGATGGCTGGCGCGTTCACGGTCGGCTCCCTGTTTGTTTCGATGTCTGTCGATGGCTTGCGCTGCCAGCATTACACCTGTTTCGATGTCCGTCAACATAGACATTCGTCGAAGCGAGGTTGTTGTGGAGCATGTGGACGTCGCCGTCATCGGAGGGGGCCAGGCCGGCCTCGCCGCCGCACACGCACTCGCACGTCAGGGCCGAACGCCGGTGGTCCTGGAGGCTTCGGACCGGGCTGCCGGGTCGTGGCCGCACTACTACGACAGCCTGACCCTGTTCTCCCCGGCCAGGTTCAGTGCCTTGCCCGGCATGCCGTTCGGCGGGGACCCGGGCCGATACCCGCACCGGGACGAGGTCGTCGCCTATCTGACTGCCTATGCCGCCCGACTGCAGGCTGACATCCGCACCCGGCGGCGCGTGACAGCGGTCCGGGCGGACGGCAGCGGATTCACCGTCGAGCTGGAGGACGGCGGACAGCTCGCTGCCCGGGCGATGGTCGCGGCAAGTGGGAGCTTCGGCTGCCCGCACCGACCTGCCCTGCAAGGCGTGGAGTCCTTCACTGGCCGGGTGCTGCACGCGGCCGACTACCGCGATCCCGGCCTGTTCGCCGGGCAGCGCGTCGTGGTGGACGGAGCAGGGAACTCCGCAGTGCAGATAGCCTCCGAACTCGCCCGCGAAAGCCCCGCGACCCTGGCCACGCGGGCACCGGTGAAGTTCGCCCGGCAGTACGTGCTGGGGAAGGACCTGCACTTCTGGCTCACCCGCACCGGCCTGGACGCCGCCCCGTTCGGCCGGCTGCTGAAGACTCCGCCCGCCCCACCGGTCCTGGACGACGGCCGCCACCGGGCCGCCCTCACCGCAGGCACCCCTGACCGGCGCCCGATGTTCACCGGCCTCGCCGGGGACCGGGTCACCTGGGCCGACGGCACCACGGAGCGGCTTGACGCACTGATCCTCGCCACTGGCTACCGCCCCCACCCGCCCTACCTGGCCGGACTCGACGGCGCCCTCGACCCCGCCGGACACCCCCGCCACCGCGACGGCGCATCCCCCGTCCATCCGGGCCTGGCCTTCGTCGGGCTGGAGGGGCAGCGCAGCTTGTCCTCGAACACGCTGCGCGGCGTCGGCAGGGACGCCGCCCGAGCGGTCAGCCGTCTGGCCGCCCACCTGGCCCGCAGCTGACCCCCTGCCGTCTTAGTTCGATGTGTGTCAACATAGATGTATGTCGAATACGAAGGTTCTGCCGCTCCTGGAGCCCGACCCCGTCGTGGCCTGCTGCCCGCCGCTGAACGAGCGCCCCATGTCGGCCCAGGAGGCCGAGGTCGCCGCGAGGATGTTCAAGGCCCTCGGCGACCCCGTGCGCCTGCGCCTGTTCTCCGCTGTCGCCTCCCACGAGGGCGGAGAAGCGTGCGTGTGCGACATCTCCGATGTCGGCGTCTCCCAGCCCACGGTCTCCCACCACCTGAAGAAGCTCAAGGAGGCGGGCCTGCTGTCCTCCGAGCGCCGTGGGACGTGGGTGTACTACCGGGTCGAACCGTCCGTACTCGCCGCCATGGGCGCGCTGCTGGCCGGCGCCGCGAAGACGGCGTGACCACGGTGCGGGTCGAGGAGCTCCTGCCCGAGCAT
The DNA here is from genome assembly GCF_043201995.1 of Streptomyces sp. NPDC048258. Taxonomy (NCBI): domain Bacteria; kingdom Bacillati; phylum Actinomycetota; class Actinomycetes; order Kitasatosporales; family Streptomycetaceae; genus Streptomyces; species Streptomyces sp. NPDC048258. The sequence goes on along the minus strand of NZ_JBICZH010000047.1, from coordinate 12,030 downwards.
GCCGAGCAAGTGCTGGGTATCTACCAGGCGGGGATCGACGAGGGCAACGCGACCTTCGAGACGCAGGCCCCCGACTGGGCCGCGTTCGACAGGGCCAAGCTGCCCGACCACCGCTTCGTCGCCGTCGACGACGGCCGGGTGTCGGGCTGGGTCGCGGCGAGCACGGTCTCGGACCGGTGCGCGTACGCGGGCGTGGTCGAGCACTCCGTGTACGTCCACCCCGACGCCCGCAGCCGCGGGGTCGCCCGCGCCTTGCTGGACGCGCTGATCTCCTCGACCGAGACCGCAGGCATCTGGACCATCCAGTCTGGGATCTTCCCAGAGCACACCGCCAGCCTGGCCCTCCACGCACGGGCCGGGTTTCGGATCATCGGAACCCGCGAACGCATCGGCCGCCTTCACGGGGTCTGGCGCGACGTCGTACTGCTGGAACGCCGCAGTTCCGCGACGGGCTAAGGCCCGGTCCGCAGTTTTGCCGCCCAGCGTGCGGTCGTCGTTCTGGAGCGCGACGCCGAGATACGTCAGCGGCTCGGTGATGACGCCCCGCAGGTGAGCGCCGGCACCATGCGCCCCTGGGCCTGGGAAGGCGCACGCCCCCTGTGGCAGAGCGGACATTTCCGTGAGGCGGTCACAGCGGCCGCTCGGAAGATCAACGCCGAGGGACGGCAGCGACACCTACCGCAACGTGCACCGTGGGGCCATGGCCTTTGCCGAGGGCTGTTACGCCGCCATCCGCAACCCCAACAGTCACGAGGACGGGCTGCCCGAACTGCCCGAGCACGAGGCGCTGGAGCAACTGGCGGCCTTCAGCGTTCTGGCCCGCTGGGTCGACAGCGCCACCGTCATCACCTGAGTTCCGACTCAGGCTGCCAGCTCACGCGAGGAAGCCGGCAATCTCCCGGGCGGCTTCTCTCGCCGGGCGACCGACGCCGATGAGGGTCGCGGATGCCGGGCCGGTCCAGTCTCCAGAGCCGAGCAGGTGCAGACGGGGCTCGTCCGCGGCGCGGGTGCCGTCCATGGCGATGTGGCCGCGGGTGCCGCGCAGGCGCAGGGAGGCGAAGTGCGCGAGGGCGGGGCGGAATCCGGTGCACCAGATGACCGCGTCCGCCTCGGCCCGGGTACCGTCGGCCCACTCGACCCCGGTCGCCGTGAGGCGGGCGAACATCGGCCTGGCGCTGAGGAGTCCGGCGTCGCGGGCCGCGCGGACGGGCGGGACGGCGACGATGTCGCCGAGGGAGGCGACGCCTCCGATACCCGTGCGGTCTTCGTCGAGGGCGCGTCTGCGGGCGGTCGCGTGGTCGAAGAGGGCTCGGCCGTCGATGTCGTCGGCCAGGTAGCGCGGTGGACGCTGGGTGACCCAGGTCAGGTCGATGCCGGCGTGGGCGAGGTCGGCGGCGATCTGTGCGCCGGAGTTGCCCCCGCCCACAACGACCACGCGCTGCCCGGCGAACTCGGACGGACTGCGGTACTGGACGGTATGGAGCTGTCGGCCCAGGTACTCGCGGCGTCCGGGTACGGCAGGCAGGAAGGGGCGGGTCCAGGTGCCGGTGGCGCTGATGACCGCCCGCGCGGCCCAGGAACCGGAGTCCGTCTCGACCCGCAGACCGGGCCCGTCACGGTGCACGCTCTCGACCCAGGTGCCGCGCTGGACAGGGAGCGCGTACCGCTTCTCGTAGTCGGTGAGGTAGGCGACCACGTGGGCGGCGTCCGGGTAGAGCTCGCCCTTCTGGACGGGCATGAGCCGCCCGGGCAGGGACGAGTACTGGGCCGGGGAGAACAGGCGAAGGGAGTCCCAGGTGTGCTGCCAGGCTCCGCCGGGTGCCGCCTGGGCGTCGAGGATGACGGATTCGATGCCCAGGCGGCGCAGGTGGTAGCCGGCGGCGAGCCCGGACTGGCCGCCGCCGATCACCACCACTTCGGTGCGGTGTGTCATGCCGAAGGCGTCCCGCTGTCCGTCTTGCCGTGCATGAAGATGACCGCCACCAGGGCCAGGCCCACCACGGCGCCGATCAGCTGCATGCCGATGAAGCCGGGCACCGAGGCCGGGGCGATGCCCGCGAAGGTGTCGGTGAAGGCGCGGCCGATGGTGACGGCCGGGTTGGCGAAGGAGGTGGAGGAGGTGAACCAGTACGCGGCGCCGATGTAGGAGGCGACGGCGACGGGGGCGAAGCGGAGGCGGTCGGTGCGGGCCAGGCCGAAGATCAGCAGGATCAGGCCCGCGGTCGCCACGACCTCTCCCAGCAGCAGGTTCCCGGCGGAGCGGTCGTGGGTGGACCATTTGACCAGCGGCTCGCCGAACATCGCGTCCGCGAGGATCGCGCCCGCAATGGCACCGGCGATCTGCGAGGGCACGTAGACAGCGACCTCGCGGGCGTTGACTCCTGCGCCGCCGCGGCGGGCGGCCCACCACTCGGCCAGCGTCACGGCCGGGTTGAAGTGGGCGCCGGAAACCGGGCCGAGGAGGACGATCAGCACGCCGAGCCCGAAGACCGTGGCGGTGGAGTTGGCCAGCAGCTGCAGGGCCACGTCCTGAGTGAGCTTCGTGGCCTGGATGCCCGAGCCGACGACGACCGCGACGAGGGCTGCGGTGCCGACCAGCTCGGCGGCGGCGCGGGCGATCAGCGGGGTGCGGGGCGGGGTCGCGCCGGGGGCGGGCTGGGGCACGTCGGCAGGTATCGGGGTGCCGACGGGCTTGGTGGCGGTCAAGGCTGGTTCTCCTCGGGCAGGTGAGGCGAAGCGCGAAAGGCTATGGGCAGGACCGCTTGAGGTTCGCTTCTGCGGTGGCTCGCGCGGTCTGGGCGAGGTCGGCGAACTGACCGGCGAGGGCTTCGATGACTTCCGGGCGCAGTCGGTAGTAGATGTACCTGCCGCATGGCTCCGTCTCCACGACCCCCGCCTCCCGCAGCACCTTCATGTGGTTGGAGAGGTTCGTCTGCTTGGCGCCCGTCTCTTCCACGAGGTGGGTGGTGCAGAGCGTCTCGCGGGCGAGCAGGGTCACGATCTGGAGCCTGAGCGGGTCGGCCAGAACCCGGATCAGATCAGTGTCGACTGACGTCATCATGGACTGATACTGTCACATCAGTTGGGGCTGACACCAGCCCGCACTGACCTTATTGGCTCCTTTGAACGGGATCGCCATGCCCTCGCCTTCCTCGCCCCTGCTGCCGGACGAACGCCTGGCCGCGGGGGCCGCCCGTCTCGCCACCCGATACGCCGGCCACTTCGCGCCGGAAACCGTGCTGGGCCTGCTAGCCGACTCCTACACGCGTCTTGCCGAGCAGGCACGGATCCGTACGCACCTCGTCGTGCTGGCGGAACGGCTGACCGCCGAACGCCTGGACGCCCTCGCCCACACCCAGGGACTGGTGAGCGGGCCGAGTCGGGTGCTGTTCGTGTGCAGCCAGAACGCCGGCCGCTCCCAGATGGCCGCGGCCCTCCTTGCCCACCGGGCGGGCGAGCGCGTCACGGTCTCCTCCGCGGGCACCCACCCCGCAGGCGAGGTGGCGCCGCACATCGCCCGGGCCCTCACCGAGGCAGGCGTGGATCTGGCCGACGCCTACCCCAAGCCGCTGACCGAAGAGGTCGTCCAGGCCGCCGACATCGTGGTCACGATGGGCTGCGGCGACGCCTGCCCCGTCATGCCCGGCCGCCGCTACCTCGACTGGCCCGTCGCCGACCCCGACGGAGCGCCTATCGCCGTCGTCCGCGACATCCGCGACGCCATCGACGCCCGCATCACCGAGCTGCTCACCCAGCTCGCCCCCTGAAGCCCCACTGATCCCCACCGCAGTCGCCTCACCCCAAGGAAGAACAGATGTCCACCGCTTCTGCCGCCTCCGTCCTGTTCGTCTGCATCCACAACGCTGGCCGCTCCCAGATGGCGGCCGGGTTCCTGCGCCACCTCGCGGGCGACCGCGTCGAGGTCCGCTCCGCCGGTTCCGTGCCCGGCGAGCAGATCAACCCCTCCGCCGTCGCCGCCATGGCCGAGCTGGGCATCGACATCTCCGACCAGAAGCCGAAGGTCCTCACCCCCGAGGCCGCCCAGGCGTCCGACTACATCATCACGATGGGCTGCGGCGATGCCTGCCCGTACTTCCCCGGCAAGACCTACCTCGACTGGCAGCTCGAGGACCCGGCCGGCCAGGGCGTCGAGGCCGTCCGCCCCATCCGCGACGAGATCAAGGGCCTGATCGAGGGCCTGATCGCCGAGATCGACGCCAAGTCGAAGGCCTGAGGCACACGACGTGACCGAGACGACCCCGACCGACGACGTACGCAACGTCATCGTCATCGGCTCCGGCCCCGCCGGATACACCGCCGCCCTCTATACCGCCCGCGCACAGCTGAAGCCCCTGCTCTTCGGCAGCTCCATCTTCGTCGGCGGCTCCCTCACCACGACCACCGAGGTGGAGAACTTCCCCGGCTTCCCCGACGGGATCGACGGGCCGGACCTCATGGCCAACATGCGGGCCCAAGCCGAGAGGTTCGGCGCCGAGATGATCGACGACGACATCGTCTCCGTGAACCTCACCGGCGACATCAAGGAGGTCACGGACTCCGAGGGCACCGTGCACCGCGCGAAGTCCGTGATCATCGCGACCGGATCCGGCTACCGCAAACTCGGCCTCCCCAAGGAGGAAGAGCTGTCCGGCCGCGGGGTGTCCTGGTGCGCCACCTGTGACGGGTTCTTCTTCCGCGACCGTGACATCGTCGTGGTCGGCGGCGGCGACACCGCCATGGAAGAGGCCACCTTCCTCACCCGCTTCGCCCGCTCGGTCACCGTCGTCCACCGCCGCTCCACCCTGCGCGCCTCCAAGGTCATGCAGAACCGGGCGTTCACCGACGACAGGATCTCTTTCGCCTTCGACAGCGAGATCGCCGAGATCAAGGAAACGAACGGCATGCTCTCCGGGGTCGTCCTGCGCGACACCTTCACCGGCAAGCTCCGCGACCTGGACGTCACCGGCCTGTTCATCGCGATCGGACACGACCCGCGCACCGAGCTGTTCACCGGCCTGCTCGATCTGGACGACGAGGGCTACATCAAGGTCGCCTCGCCCTCGACCCGCACGAACATTCCCGGCGTCTTCGCCGCCGGCGACGTCGTCGACCACACCTACCGCCAGGCCATCACCGCAGCCAGCTCCGGCTGCGCCGCGGCTCTCGACGCCGAGCGCTACCTTGCCGCCCTCAGCGACCAGGTGCAGGACGCAGTCGAAGTTCTGGCCTGAACGGCCAGGCCAGTCTGGGACCCGGGCACGGTCCGCCCAGCCGACAGGATGCGGCGGACCGTGCCCGGGTTCGCCCGTGCCGGACGTGATCGGGCTATCAGCGCTGATTCAGGGCGCGGGTGAGGTCCCGGTTCGCGGCCCGCGCGGCGTCGAGTTCGCCCTGGCATTCCTCCAGCGTCCGCTTCAGTTCGGTGTTGGTCTGTTCCAGCCGAGTGATCGTGGTCTGGAGATCGGCCACGTCCGTAGGAGGGCCAAGTCCTGAGGCGCGCCACGCCTGTTCTCCCAGGTGGCGGGAGAGACGGCTCTCCCAGCTGCCGGACGCGCGCTGCCAGGCGGGAGGCGCGGGCATTGGCGTTGGCCAGGTCCGCCTGGAGAGAGGGCCGCCGCGCCACTCGATGAGCAGCGCATCGTCCAGGCGGACGTCATCGGGGTCGAGGCCGGCCCGCCGGAGGAATTCGAGAAGGTCGCCGGGCCGAGGGCTCTGCCGAGGATTTCGCCGTCGCAGCGGACGCCCCGCCCGCCCTGGGCGTCCGGCGGGTAGACGATCACGCGCACAGCAGGGCTCATTTTGCGGGTGCTGACAGCGCTGATTCGTACTCGGTTGCCGCTTCCTGCGTGGAGCCACTGTCCGCAAGGGCGCGTGTGGCGGCCGTGCAGGGCGGTGAAATTCGCGTGAGTGGAGGTCGGCGTTGACGCGTCAGAGGTGGGGGCCCGGCGCCGTGTTCAGCAGAGTGATACCGAGATGGGTCAGCGTGTGAAGGGCAGCCTTCCGGTCTCGGGTGAGCGTGGTCAGACCGGCGCTGCGCAGGGTGGTGGCGTGCTCGCTGGCACTGGCCGGGGAAATACCCGCCCGCTTCGCAAGCTGCGTCGTGGTGCAGGCGGGATAGTCGGCTATCACACACAGAACGACTGCCCTGGTACGGCCGAGGAGCGCGGCCACAGCCGACGGCACAACGGCATTGCCGCGGCGCGCATCGGCGGGAGGAGCCCACAGGGCAGCGGCGTCGACGAGGTTGTGCAGAGCCGGATAGACCATGATCGCCGTGTTGGGGCCGGCGAACAGCTGAGGGGCCGGGCCGCAGAATACCGACGGAGACAGAATGAACGGACGGTTCTGCAGGTGAAAGTCGGCCTGGGGGTGGACCAGTGGCCGATAGCCCGGGATCTCCAGCACGGGAGGCTTCCACACAGCCATCGGGCGCAGGCTGTCCAACAGCGCCCCCACCCCGCCCCGGACCATGATCCGCGCGCGCCGGGCCACCTCCCCCTCCAAGTACTGGTCGATACGCCCCCAGTACGGGGCTACCGCGACGCGATGGCAGTCCTGGAGCGCGTCAGCCAGCCTCCGCACCGCTCGCCGGTCGGCATCCATCGCTTCGGACAGCCACTGTGCCCGGCGCGAAGACGTGCCTGAAAGGACGGAGAACTCCTCCCGCAGTCGCCAGGCCGGCGCGCTGAGCAACCGCTCGCTCCCCTCCTCCATGCAGCCTGCCGCGCCCACCAGAGTGAACAGATCCACCAGTCCCCTGGAAGGGCTGAGTAACCGCGCGGTCTCCCTCCCGTCGGGACTGATCCGCGGACCGGTACGCGCACGCCACCCTCCGAACAGCCCTGCACGGTCACGCCGCTGCACGGTACGCAGGCTCAGCTCCGTCTCCGCCAGCGGCCCCAGCACCGTGACCCGCACCTGCGCCAGGTCCTCGCTGGCGAAGTGAACCCGCAGCACAACGCCCCCTCCTCTGCGCTTGGGGACGATCCTCCCCGGCGCCCTCGTTTCGGGCCAGCCCGAAACGAGTCGATTGCCGTACTGGGCCGGGTGGACTCTTGTCCTGTCCGCAAGGCCGGTACACCAGGACGCAAGGCAAATGCACTCACTTTCCTGCATTGGAGGAGATCCAGCGCGTCACGAATAGGGGGGTACAGATGCTCAACCAAGCATTCACACGTCTTCGGAGCCTTGCGGCTGCCGGTGCTGCGGGCGCCGCCCTGCTCGTCAGTGCAGTTCCGAGCGCAGCCGCCGTTTCAGGTGGGGGAACACCCAAACATCTGGGAAGACGACAAGCACAGCCGCGCCCGCCGCGGGGTGCCAAGAAGGCTACTTCTGCGCGGGCCGGAACAACGACCCCGTGCCGGAAGTCTACGGATGCGGCTGGCCCGCTCCTCCAGTTCGCGATACGTCAGCCCTGAACGCTCCTTGAGCTGCTGCATCGACGCAAGGAAGCTGGCAGCGTCTCGGGCTTCGTATGGTGACAACTCCCCAAAGTTCCCCATGAACGTCATCTTGCTGCGGCCGTGACACAAGGGGCGACAGCGGATTTCGCCATGCCCTCGCTGTCCGGACGCAATCCGGACAAGGCCCTGACCAGCCCGGACAGCCGGACACTGTCCGGGACAGCCGCCTGCTGTTGCTTCAGCCTGTCGACGGTCAGCAGTCTCTGTTGCCGCAAGGCCTTGCTCCAGACCGTCCTGGCAACGTTGGCCATGGTTTCCCACCCGCTCCGGCGAACAACGGCGAACGCGGCTTCGCGCCGGCGGAGCCTCCCCATGAGGAGACGGAGAACTGCATGAAAAGACCCATCGCTCGGCTGATGCTCGCTCTCGCGTCGGCCTCGCTGCTCCTACTGCCCAGCGTGGCGAACGCCGCCCCGGCCCGGGACAACAGCGCCTCCCGGCCGGTCTACTTCGTTCCGGGCTTCTCCGCCGGCGGCACCCACGACTGCTGGTTCGGCTACTGGAAGAAGGCCGGCGAGGCAATGTGGTCCTATGGCTGGAAAGGCTCCTACCACACCGTCAGTTTCTACGGCGGTGACACCAACTGCAACACTAAGGTCCTCGACGGAACCAGGAACACCTCCATCAAGGAACTGGGCCGGGTGCTCGCCTGGAACATCTACAGTTCCTACTCCAAGAACAACATCTCCATCGACGTGGTCGCTCACTCCATGGGCGGACTGGTGACCCGCGCGGCCCTCACCGGCGTGGCCCGGAAGGAAAGCGGCTGGCCGCCGTACCTGTACATCGAGGACGTGGTCACCCTCTCCACTCCCCATCAGGGCACGGGCTGGGCCCGTGGCTGTGCACCCTTGTGGGCCCAGTGCGCGGACATGTCGCCCGGATCAGAACTCCTGAAATGGCTGTACGACGCGCCGCAGTCGGCTCAGGGCACCGACTGGACGCTGATCGGCGCCGAGGACGACGACGTCGTCGACAACGAGTCCGCCACGGGGATGAGCGCCGGGCACAAGGTCGTGTACCACGCCGGACAGGGCGTCGGGCACAGGACCATTCCCGAGATCACAGGCGGCTCCTTCCGGCAGTGGTACTGGAACTACTACGACAACCAGTGGCACTGGACCACGTCCGGGGGGGCTCCCGTACCGGTGGCCAACAACGCCGTCTACCACTGGTGGAAATGGTGACCGGCCGGCAATTCGAAGGGCACGTGGGCAACAGGCCTGCCCGACGCCTCGAAACAGTCGTTTTCTCCGGGGCGGACACACCACGAATCGGGGGTTCGATGTCAACTAGCGTGAGACAGTCCGGTCGCAGCGCCACCGGGCGTGTGCTGGGGATCGTGTCCCTGCTGGCGCTCCTGCTCGCCGCGGTCGCGCCGTCGGCAGCGGCCGCCCCAGCGCGCGAGGACACCGCGGGCAGCGCCCGCCCGGTGGTGACGGTCGCCAAACCCACTGCGGCGAACGGTGATCCGACGGCGTCGGCGTGCGCGGTCACCGCCTACGGCTACACCGGCTACGCGATCTGCGACTTCATCTACTCCACCCTCGACTGGGGCGGCGGCAACCTCGAGTACTTCGTGGTGGGCACCGACTACGCCATCTGGCATGCCTGGAAAGGCAGCGGTGGCTGGCACTCCCTGGGAGGACAGGCTTCCCGCGCCACGCCGAACGGTGCCTACACCTATGCCTACGGCGTCTCGACCTACGGCACGGACGGGCGCCCGTGGTGCCGGGACCACCCCTGGACCAAGGGCTGGCGCCTGTGCTGAGGCGCTATGGGGGCGGACCGCGCCCGCCGTCCGCACGATTTCACGACAGAGGAGGAACAGGAAAGATGACTGTCCGCAGACGATTGTGCTCGTTGCTCGTCGGTTTCGTGGCGCTGGTCGGCCTATCGGGAGTTGGCTCGGGCACGGCGTACGCCGCCAGCAACGAGTCTTGTGTGGACAACTGGAGCGGTGAGCTCTGTCTGTCCATCCGGTACATCACGGCGACCCACCTGACTGAGGTCAGGGCCACCCAGTACTACGACTGGGGCTCCCACTGCGACGACGACCATCAGTACATGACATTCGTGCTGAAGGGCACGTACGAGGACGGCACGGCGTTCACCCGGACCGAAGGCCCGTATGACCTCACGTCCTGCTACGACGGTCCCTTCCTGGACCACGAGTACACGACCTTCGGGGGCGTCCGCCTCGACGTGAAGTCGAAGAGTTCCCTGTGCGTTCGTGCCGACTACGTCCGCCAAGTGGACGGGAATTACGCGTGCTTCACCTTCCCGTGAGTAGAGGCAAAGCACGTTCGAGGCCTGGACCACTTCGAAGGGCCGCACCTGGAGCTGGACGACCCTGTTGAGCTGCGCGATGGCGGTGCCGGATCCTGCCGTGTCGACACGGCAGGGCCGGGGGCGGGGTGAACCGCGAGGGGTCGGGCCACGTTCGATGGCCCGCCCCCTCGCACGATCCCCACCGCTCCAGGATCAACGCCCGGGGTCACCGAAGGGGGCAGAAACGAATCCACCAGCCTCATTCCCCTCACCGTGGCAGAGATCCGAAGGCTCCTGGCAACTCTCCTCCCCGCCCCTGGACCACCCCACGACCCACACGCCCACGCGCTGATGTGGTCCCACTGGCGCAGACGCCACCAAGCCACCGCCAAACGCAGCCACTACCGAAGAGGAACCAGCCCAGGACACGAAATCCCGCTGGAGTACCAAGCTTCCCGCCGACAGCGTGGGCAAGCCCCCAAGGTGACCTGGGGCAAGCCTTCGTTGTCGGTGGCGGCTGGGAGGCTTGGACGCAGGGACAGGGATGAGGAGTTGCTGCGCGGCCGGGTCTACGGCTCGTTGACCATGACGACCCCCATCCGGGCCCGCGGCCCGGCCGGGCGTACGCCGAGTTGGTCGGCGGGCCGCTGGACGGCTTGCTGCTCGACATCACCGGCTGGACGCCGGACGAGATCGACACCGGCGTCGCGCTGATGACGGAGCTCGGGCAGTTTCGGATCCGGCGGGCGGGCCCTGTACGTCCCACGCACCGGGGACGGCGGCGCTGGGACTGGTCCGGCGACACCCCCTGAAAAAATGTGGCCTGGCCAGATCAGGTGAAGGCGCCCGCCTCGTCGGAGAGGTTGGATAGCGTCTGCTCATGTACATGCAGGTGGACCCTGACGAGGCGTGGGAGAAGCTACGCGCGAGCCGGGCCAACCCGCCCGGCAAGGCGGGCAACGGAGCACGCCGAAAGACGTATGCGGCGGCTCTGGAACAGGCGGAGCAGATGTTCCGCGCCGCCACCGTGGTGGGCCCTGCGACCCGACCGCTACAGGTCTTCTACGGCTTGAGCCAGGCCGGTCGCGCCATCGCCGCCGCGGCAGTCGACCTCAAGGGGGAAGACTGGCGGCTCGACGGGCACGGCATCAAGGCCAGCGGTTTCGACAAGCCCTTCGCCGACATCGAGATCCGCACTGACCCCGCGACGTCGCGCAGCAGCTTCGTTCGGCTGAGCCAGCTACTCGACTCCCCGGTCTGGGGCAAGCAGCCGGTGCGCTTCGAAGACGTATGGGACATGCTGCCCGTCAACCTCGGCTACCCGCTCACCGACCGGAAGCGTCACCCGGCCCTCTGCACCGACCATCGCAGCATCCACAGCGACCCCCACCCTCTACTGCACGTTCCCGTCTGCGAGATCCCCGACTGGGTCATCGAGGACGGGACACGGCAGACCCTGGCAACGTTCTTCGCGACGTACCCCGGTCTGGCTCAGCACCACGAGTACGTGCGCAGCACCCCCGGCCCGGACGGACCTCCCGACTTCACCCGTTATGAGCACGGCGGCGGAGAGCTCACAGTGAGCTGGCTCATGCCCCAGGGACACGCGCCTTCCGAAGAGCGCCGCGAGCACCTCCGCAACCTGACTCGCAGCCACGGCCGCTCATGGTGGTTCCTGCCCGCGCCTCCTCCGATGGCCCGGGAACCGCATTCACTTATGGCCTGGTGGGCGGTCATCTACACGCTCTCCATGCTGGCCCGCTACGAGCCGGCTGGCTGGGCCGGGCTCATCGGAGTGGACACCAACCACCACGCCGTGCCCATCGAGGGACTGCTGAAGCGCGCTATTGACTTCCTTCCGGGACTCATCGCGACCACCCTCGACGAGGTCTCCGGCTGACTTCCTACGAGAGCGGGGCCGGTCAGGAACTCCCTAGCGACGGCCTCGCGCTGGTGGGCGCGAAGCTGGTCCTTCGTCTGCCGGGGAACAGTGCGGGTCCGCCGTAGAGCGGTAGTGGGGATTCAGCTGGGCTGTTCGCTCGCGGTCTGCTTTCGGCGTCGGCGGTGTTCACGCTGGGCCTGGGTGCGTGCGCAACATTTGTTGGTCACCGCTGGAAACGCTCCGTCAGCGACCAGAAACATGTTGCTGAGTTATGGGAGTGCGCCGGTACTTGCTTCCGGCCGTCTCGTGTGCTGGTCGGCTCGGAGCTAGTGCCGCATCAGGCAACGTTCGCCTTGTCGCGACGCGTCGCTCGGTTTGCTGCGCCGGACGGCATTGGATGGCCAGAATGATCTC
>NZ_JBICZH010000046.1:0-21880 GCF_043201995.1 Streptomyces sp. NPDC048258 | reverse complement strand
CGCCCGCCAGCGCCTGAAGTGGGACGAGGCCTTCGTCCTGCAAGTGGCTCTGGCCCGCCGCCGGCACGCCGACTCCCAGCTCCCGGCCGTCCCCCCCCCCCCCCCCCCCCCCCGGCCGCCCCCCCCCCCCCCCCCCCCCCCCCCCCCCCCCCCTTTCCGGTACCGCGTCAGGAAGCGGCCGGCGGCGTCGGCCCGCCGGGGGTGTCCTTGTGCGCGATCTTGCCCAGGGCGTCCTTCGCCTTGCCCGTCCCGCTCGTGATCCGGTCGCTGTACTTGCCGTGGGTCTTGGAGTCCACGGCCTTGGCCACCTTGTCCAGACCCTCGGTGATCCTGCCCTCGTTCTTCTGAGCGAGGTCTCCGACCTTGTCCTTCGCCGGAGCGAGCTTGGCCCTCAGATTGTCCAGCAGGCCCATGGGTCACCTTCCATTGGCGGTCGCTACGTGCGGGCGCCCTCACCGGCCTCGCTGTCCGCGGCCACCTCGGCCGACTGCTGCTTCGGAATCTCCACGGCCTCCGCCGCCGGAGCCTCCGCAACAGCGGGCTCGGCCTCGGCCTCTTCGGCCGCACCGGACTCCGCCGTCAGGGCCTCCGCCGCGACCTCCTCGGCCGCAACCTCGTCCTTGCGACGAAAAAACCGATCAAAAACGCCCATGTCTACTCCCATAACGCTACTCGTGTGAGTGAAGTTCCGCCTTGGCCGGACCGGCCTCCGCCGGGCGTATGCGGGCATACGCCGGACCGGAACCTCGCCAGGGCAACGACCCCGCCCCCACCCCGTCACGTAGCTCGATCGGGTACATGGCCGTGTCTTGACTGGGGGCTGCGAGACTGGGGCAGTGAGGAAAGCAGCCCCCGCCCCGCGGGTCATCGCCGTCGTCGGTCCCACCGCGGCCGGAAAGTCCGATCTGGGCGTCGCCCTGGCCCGCCACTTCGACGGCGAAGTCGTCAACGCCGACTCCATGCAGCTGTACCGGGGGATGGACATCGGCACCGCCAAACTGACGACCGGGGAACGCGGCGGTGTCCCGCACCACCTCCTCGACATCTGGGACGTCACCGAGACCGCCAACGTCGCCGAGTACCAGCGCCTGGCCCGCATCGAGATCGACAAACTCCTAGCCGAGGGCCGCACGCCCGTGCTCGTCGGCGGATCCGGCCTGTACGTACGGGGCGCCCTGGACGCCATGGAGTTCCCCGGCACCGACCCCGAGGTCCGCGCCCGGCTGGAGGAGGAAGCCACCCTGCGCGGCCCCGGCGCCCTCCACGCCCGCCTCGCCGCCGTCGACCCGGCCGCCGCCCAGGCGATCCTGCCCAGCAACGGCCGCCGGATCGTCCGCGCACTGGAGGTCATCGAGATCACCGGCCGCCCCTTCACGGCCAACCTGCCCGGCCACGAGTCCGTCTACGACACCGTGCAGATCGGCGTCGACGTGGCCCGGCCCGAGCTCGACGAGCGGATCGCGCTGCGCGTGGACCGCATGTGGGAGGACGGGCTGGTCGACGAGGTCCGCGAGCTGGAGGCCCGCGGACTGCGGGACGGAATCACCGCCTCCAGGGCGCTCGGCTACCAGCAGGTGCTCGCCGCGCTCGCCGGGGAGTGCACCGAGGACGAGGCCAGGGCGGAGACGGTCCGGGCCACCAAGCGGTTCGCCCGGCGGCAGGACTCGTGGTTCCGCCGCGACCCCCGCGTGCACTGGCTCAGCGGCGCCGCCGCCGACCGAGGGGAACTTCCCGGGCTCGCGCAGACGTTGGTCGAACGAGCGGTCACAGCCTGATCACGTGATGGCATCGGGACGCCCCGGGCGCCCGTCGAGGGCCCGGCGGCGTGCCATCATCAAACTCCTGCGGGTGTGGTCACCGGCAGTGAATTGCGGCGTACTGAGTCCGAGTGGGGAGGGCGCGTGGCGATGGAGGCCGGCCCTCGTGACACCGGGCGGGACGACACCCGGCGGGAAGCGGACCCGAAGCTTCTCGATCGGACGGACGGGTCCCGCGACCGGGCGGACGGGTCCGCGGAGCCCGACGGCCCCGCCGGGCTCGGGCTGCCCGCCGACCCCGCGCGGCTGACCCCGGACGGCCCGGACGCACCGGACTCCGCGGAGGCCGGGGCCGCCGCCGGACCCGAGTTCGAGGTCGAACTGCGTCCGCAGAACCGCCTGCGCCTGTGGCAGATCGCCCCCATCGCGATGCTCGCCGCCGCCGGCTCGCTGATGTTCGCCTTCCCGCTCGCCTTCGAGTTCGGAGACGGCGGAGCCGTGGTCGCCATGCTCGGCTTCCTCATCAGCTGCTGCGCCGGCGGCTGGGGGATGATGGCCGCCCGCCGAGTGGGCTACACCTGGCCCGGGCTCCCGGCCCGGGGGAGCGGGCGTCGCCCCGACTGGCGCATGGCCGTGCTGTACGCGCTGGTCGTGCTGGCCGTCGTATCCCTCGCCGTGTACCGCGTCGCCCGGCTGCGCTGACCGCCCCCGGACCCCGGGGACGCGCCGCCCCCGGACCGCCCGCCGCGGGCCTGCGCGGCACCTCTGAACTGCGGCTCGGTACCATGGGCGGGTGACGCAGACCACCCTCCCCTTCCTCAAGGGCCACGGCACCGAGAACGACTTCGTGATCGTCCCGGACCCGGACAACTCCCTGGAGCTGCCCGCGTCGGCCGTGGCGAAGCTGTGCGACCGCCGGGCCGGGATCGGCGCGGACGGCGTCCTGCACGTCGTCCGGTCCGCCGCGCACCCCGACGCCGCGCACCTGGCCGGCGAGGCGGAGTGGTTCATGGACTACCGCAACAGCGACGGCTCCATCGCCGAGATGTGCGGCAACGGCGTACGCGTCTTCGCCCGCTACCTCCAGCACGCGGGCCACGTCGAGCCCGGCGACCTCGCGATCGCCACCCGCGGCGGCGTCAAGCGGGTCCACCTCGACAAGAGCGGCGACGTCACCGTCTCCATGGGCCGCGCCGCGTTCCCCGAGGGCGAGGTCACCGTCAGCGTCGGCGCCAAGTCCTGGCCCGCGCGCAACGTGAACATGGGCAACCCGCACGCCGTGGCCTTCGTCGACAGCCTCGACGACGCCGGGAACCTGTACACCGCCCCGCCGTTCAGCCCGGCGTCCGCCTACCCGACCGGTGTCAACGTCGAGTTCGTCGTCGACCGCGGCCCCCGGCACGTCGCCATGCGCGTCCACGAGCGCGGCTCCGGCGAGACCCGCTCCTGCGGCACCGGCGCCTGCGCCGTGGCCGTGGCCGCCATCCGCCGCGACGGCGCGGACCCGGCCGCCACCGGCGAACCCGTCACGTACACCGTCGACCTCCCCGGCGGAACCCTGGTCATCACCGAGCACCCCGACGGGCGGATCGACATGACCGGGCCGGCCGTGATCGTGGCCTCGGGAGAGTTCGAAGCGGCCTGGCTCACCGAAACGGCTTTCGCCTGAAGCTTCCCTCTAATGGGTGATCCGTTTCACGCTCAGCGAGAGGTGGACTGCGCCACGTGGTGGGGTCGGTAACATCAGGCACCGGCCCTGAGGGCTCACCCCATGCCCGCCACCGCCGGTCGAAGCCGCCGGAGGTGCCCATGAGTGCAGAGGCCACGAACCCCGAAGCACACCCCGAAGCGCGCCCTGAGCTCCGCAGACGGGGGCGGACCAGGCTCGATCTGCGCCGGCTCGGGCGTGCGGCCCTGCTGGGGCCCACGTCCCGCGACCGCCTCCCGGACGCCATCGGCCACGTGGCCGAGGCGCACCGCGCCCACCATCCGGACGCCGATCTGTCCGTTCTGCGGCGCGCGTACGTCCTCGCGGAGACCTCCCACCGCGGTCAGATGCGAAAAAGTGGTGAGCCGTACATCACACATCCGCTCGCCGTCACTCTGATCCTCGCCGAACTCGGCGCCGAAACCACCACCTTGACGGCCTCACTCCTCCACGACACCGTCGAGGACACGGAAGTGACCCTCGATCAGGTCCGCGAGGAGTTCGGCGACGAGGTCTGCTTCATCGTCGACGGCGTCACCAAGGTGGAGAAGATCGACTACGGCGCCGCCGCCGAGCCCGAGACCTTCCGCAAGATGCTCGTCGCGACCGGCAACGACGTCCGCGTGATGTCCATCAAACTCGCCGACCGGCTGCACAACATGCGCACCCTCGGCGTGATGCGCCCCGAGAAACAGGTCCGCATCGCCAAGGTCACGCGCGACGTGCTCATCCCGCTCGCCGAACGGCTCGGCGTCCAGGCCCTCAAGACCGAGCTGGAAGACCTCGTCTTCGCGATCCTGCATCCCGAGGAGTACGAGCACACCCGCTCCCTCATCGCGGCCCACGCGGGGGAACGCGACCCGCTCCCGGCCATCGCCGACTCCGTACGCGCCGTCCTGCGCGAGGCCGGCATCTCCGCCCAAGTACAGGTACGGCCGCGGCACTTCGTCTCCGTGCACCGGATCGCCCTCAAACGCGGCGAACTGCGCGGCTCCGACTTCGGCCGCATCCTCGTCCTCGTCGGCGAGAACGCCGACTGCTACGGGGTCCTGGGAGAACTGCACACCTGCTTCACCCCGGTCGTCTCGGAGTTCAAGGACTTCGTCGCCGCCCCCAAGTTCAACCTCTACCAGTCGCTGCACACCGCCGTCGCCACGCCCGAGGGCTACGTCGCCGAAGTCATCGTGCGGACCCGGCAGATGCACCGCGTCGCGGAGGCGGGCGTCGTCGCGCTCGGCAATCCGTACACCACCGCGACGGCGGACGCCGCCGAATGCGACGAGGAGCGGGTCGACCCGACGCGGCCCGGCTGGCTGTCCCGGCTGCTCGACTGGCAGGAGTCCGCGCCCGACCCCGACACCTTCTGGAGCGTCCTGCGCGCCGAGCTCGCCCAGGACCGGGAGATCACGGTCTTCCGGGCCGACGGCGGGACGCTGGGCCTGCCGGCCGGGGCCAGCTGTATCGACGCCGCCTACGCGCAGCACGGCGAGGCGGCCCACGGCTGTATCGGCGCCCGGGTCAACGGGCGCCTCACCTCCCTCTCCTCCCCGCTGTCCGACGGGGACACCGTGCAGCTGCTCCTCGCGCAGGACGCCTCCTCCGGGCCCGCCGCCGAGTGGCTGGACCACGCGCGGACCCCGGCCGCCCGGATCGCCATCAGCCGCTGGCTCGACGCCCATCCCGACCGGGCGATGGCCACCACCTCGGCCGCGCGGGCGCCGCTGTCGGTGGTCGGGGCCCGGGGCGGCGGGGCCAACGCCGTCGCCGACCTGCCGGACGCCCCCGTGCGGCTCGCCGGATGCTGCACGCCGGTGCCGCCGGACGCGGTCGCCGGGTTCGTGGTCCGCGGCGGGGCCGTCACCGTGCACCGGATCCACTGCGCCGCGGTCGCCCAGATGCGCGCGGTCGGGCGTACCTCCGTCGCCGTGCACTGGCGGGCCACGGCGGACTGCCGGGTCACGCTGGTAGCCGAATCGTTCGGCCGCCCCCATCTGCTCGCCGACCTGACCGAGGCCATCGCCCGCGAGGGGGTCGAGGTCGTCTCCGCGACCGTGGAACCGCCGGTCGAACAGCGGGTCCGGCACACCTACACCCTCCAGCTGCCCGACGCGGCCGGGCTGCCCGCCCTGATGCGGGCCATGCGGGACGTGCCGGGCGTGTACGACGTCAGCCGCGCGTAGGCCGGGTCGACGCCGGAAGGTCCCGTTCGGGTGGACTCGTCGCGCGCCGTGCGCGGCAGCGCGGCGGGCGCTGGTAAGCGGTGGTGGATGCAGCTCACCTCCCCGCGCCTGCGCGCCGCCCTGCTCGCCGCGGCCTCCCTCACCCTCGTCGCCGCCGTGCTGCCCCCGCCGACGGCGCTGGGCATCGGCGACCGGCTGTTCCCGGAGCTCGGGAACCCCGGGTACGACGTGCTCTCGTACGACCTGTCCTTCACCTACAAGGACAACCGCACCCCCCTCGACGCGGTCACCGTGATCGACGCCCGCGCCCTGCAGCCACTGGACCGGATCAACCTGGACTTCACCCACGGAAAGGTGGCGTCCGCCGAGGTCAACGGCGAGCCGGCGCGGTTCGAGAGCGTGGGGGAGGACCTCGTGCTCACCCCCGCGCGCCCCGTCCCGCGCGATGTGCCGCTGCACATCACGGTCCGGCACACCAGCGACCCGCGCGGGCGCGGCGACGGCGGCTGGGTGCCCACCGAGGACGGCCTGGCCATGGCCAACCAGGCGGACGCCGCCCACCGCGTCTTCCCCTGCAACGACCACCCCGCCGACAAGGCCTTCTTCACCTTCCGGGTCACCGCCCCGGAGGGGCTCACGGTCGTCGCCAACGGACTGCCGCACGTCCCCGCCTTCCGCATGGGCCCCTCCACGACGTGGACGTACCGCACCCGGCACCCGATGGCCACCGAGCTGGCCCAGGTCTCCGTCGGCCGCTCCGCCGTCGTCCACGGCACCGGACCGCACGGGCTGCCGCTGCGCCACGTGGTGCCCGCCCAGGACCGGCAGAAGCTCGACCCCTGGCTGAAGAAGACCGCGGGGCACATCGCGTGGATGGAGGAGCGGGTCGGCCGCTACCCCTTCGAGAACTACGGGGTGCTGATCGCCCGGGCCACCACCGGCTTCGAGCTGGAGACGCAGACCCTGTCGCTCTTCGAGCACGGCCTGTTCTCGGGCGAGGGCTACCCCGAGTGGTACGTGGAGGCCGTGATGGTCCACGAGCTCGCCCACCAGTGGTTCGGCGACAGCGTCGCCCCGCGGACCTGGTCCGACCTGTGGCTCAACGAGGGACACGCGACCTGGTACGAGGCGCTGTACGCGGACGGGCTCGGCAAGTACTCCCTGGAGCGGCGCATGCGCGAGGCGTACCAGCGCTCCGACCAGTGGCGGGCGGCGGGCGGCCCACCGGCGGCTCCGAAGGCCGCCGCCCCCGGCCAGAAGATCGGGCTGTTCCGGCCCGTGGTCTACGACGGGGCGGCGCTGATCCTCTACGCGCTGCGCGAGGAGATCGGCACGAACGCCTTCGACCGGGTCGAGCGGCGCTGGGTGGCGGAGCACCGGGACGGCGTCGCGGGCACGGACGACTTCGTACGCCTGGCCTCCGAGGAGGCGGGCCGGGACCTGACGGCCTTCCTGGAGCCGTGGCTGTACGGGCAGACGACCCCGGCCATGCCCGGACACCCGGAGTGGAGCGGGGCCGCGCCCAGCGGGGCCGCACCCGTCAAATAAAGGGTGTGACCGGCGGGGAACGGGCATGTCACCATCGACAGGTCCGTTCGGGGAATCCCCGGGCGGTGTGACACGTTGGACGTGACAGTTCCAGCAGTGTTCCAGCAGTGCTATTCGAATCGACGTAAGGATCCAATGACCTCCTCTTCTTCCCCTTCCCAGGACGCGCGGGACGCACGGGACGTGCCGGACTCGCCGAGCTTCACCGAGAGCCTTCGGGCCGATGCCCTGATGGAAGAGGACGTCGCCTGGAGCCACGAGGTCGACGGAGACCGGGACGGCGAGCAGTTCGAACGCTCCGAGCGCGCGGCCCTGCGCCGCGTGGCCGGCCTCTCCACCGAGCTCGAAGACGTCACCGAGGTCGAGTACCGGCAGCTCCGCCTGGAGCGCGTCGTGCTCGTCGGTGTCTGGACCTCCGGCACGGTGAACGACGCGGAGAACTCCCTCGCGGAGCTCGCCGCGCTCGCCGAGACGGCGGGTGCCCTCGTACTCGACGGCGTGATCCAGCGCCGTGACAAGCCGGACCCGGCCACCTTCATCGGCTCGGGCAAGGCGCGGGAGCTGCGCGACATCGTCATGGAGAGCGGCGCCGACACCGTCGTCTGCGACGGCGAGCTCAGCCCCGGCCAGCTCATCGCCCTGGAAGACGTCGTCAAGGTGAAGGTGGTCGACCGGACCGCCCTCATCCTGGACATCTTCGCCCAGCACGCCAAGTCCCGAGAGGGCAAGGCGCAGGTCGCTCTCGCGCAGATGCAGTACATGCTGCCGCGCCTGCGTGGCTGGGGTGCGTCGCTGTCCCGTCAGATGGGTGGCGGCGGCGGTGGCGGCATGGCCACCCGAGGCCCCGGTGAGACCAAGATCGAGACCGACCGGCGACGGATCCGCGAGAAGATGGCGAAGATGCGCCGGGAGATCGCGGACATGAAGACCGGCCGCGACATCAAGCGGCAGGAGCGGCGCCGCAACAAGGTGCCCTCGGTCGCCATCGCCGGCTACACCAATGCCGGCAAGTCCTCGCTGCTCAACCGCCTCACGGGCGCGGGCGTGCTGGTGGAGAACGCGCTGTTCGCCACCCTCGACCCGACCGTGCGCCGGGCCGAGACGCCGAGCGGCCGGGTCTACACCCTGGCCGACACGGTCGGCTTCGTCCGGCACCTGCCCCACCACCTCGTCGAGGCGTTCCGCTCCACGATGGAGGAGGTCGGCGACTCCGACCTCATCCTGCACATCGTGGACGGCTCGCACCCGGCGCCGGAGGAGCAGCTGGCGGCGGTGCGCGAGGTGATCCGCGAGGTCGGCGCGGTGAACGTGCCCGAGATCGTCGTGATCAACAAGGCGGACGCGGCGGACCCGCTGGTCCTGCAGCGGCTGCTGCGCATCGAGCGGCACTCCATCGCCGTCTCGGCGCGCACGGGCATGGGCATCGAGGAACTCCTCGCGCTCATCGACACCGAGCTGCCGCGGCCCGAGGTCGAGGTGGAGGCCCTGGTGCCGTACACCCTCGGCTCGCTGGTCGCCAAGGCACACGCCGAGGGCGACGTGATCTCCGAGGAGCACACCCCGGAGGGCACCCTGCTCAAGGCGCGGGTCCACCAGGAGCTGGCGGCGGACCTGGCACCGTACGCGCTCGCGAAGCGGTGACGCGTGCTGACGCGCTGATGCGCTGACGTGCTGACGTGCCGACGTACGTGTGAGAACGGCTGAGGCCCCCTGCGGTGCAGGGGGCCTCAGCCGTTCTCCGTCGTTCCGGGACTACTTGAACTTGCCGCTCACCGCGGTGAAGATGCCTTGCGCCTCCGGACCCAGGCGGGGTCCGGCCAGCCAGCCCGCCTTGGCCGGGCCGATCGAGGTGTTCGACACCAGCGCCGGCTTGCCGTCCGCGGCCGGCGCGACCCAGCCGCCGCCGGAGGAACCGCCGGTCATCGTGCAGCCGATGCGGTACATCACCGGGTCGTTCGCCGTCAGCGACAGCCGGCCCGGCTTGTCCGCGCACTGGTAGGCCTTCTGGCCGTCGAACGGAGCCGCCGCCGGGTAGCCGGTGGCCGTGATGCTCGCGACCTTCGGCACCGCCGGGGCGTTGAACTCCACCGGGAGCGCCGAACCGACCGTCTCCTCCAGAGACTTGCCGCTGCCCTGCTCCGGAGTCACGTGCAGGACCGCGAAGTCGTACGGGGCACCCGCGCCGCCCGTCGGACCGCCGTTCGCGATCCACTGGTCGGAGGTCTGCGCCCAGTCGCTCCACCAGACGCCGTACGGGGCCACCTGCTCGCGGGGCGCGCCCTTGAGCTGCGCCTGCGGCTTGCCCGCGTTGTTGTAGGACGGGACGAAGGCGATGTTGCGGTACCAGCCGCCGGACTTGCCCGCGTGCACGCAGTGGCCCGCCGTCCAGACCAGGTTGGACTTGCCGGGGTGGGCCGGGTCCTTGACCACGGTCGCCGAGCAGACCATCGAGCCCTCGGGGCCGTCGAAGAAGACCTTGCCCGCCTGCGGAACGCTCTGGTGGTAGGGCGCGTTCGCCGCCTTGGCCGTCACCGGCGCGGGCGTCGGGTCCGTGACGCCCTGGTCCTTGCCCGCGTCCGGGTCGACGGCAGGCTGCTTCGGCTGCTCGGCGTCACGCATGCGGTCCGGGTCCCACAGGCCCTCGATGATCGGGTTGACGTAGTCGCCCGCCTCGCGGAGCCAGTCCTCCTTCTTCCAGTTCTTCCACGCACCCCCCTTCCACTTCTCCAGGTCGATGCCGTGCTCCTTGAGCTTGTCCTTGAGCTGGTCCGGGATCTTGATCCCGTCCGCGCCCGGAAGGCTCGCCGCCACGGTCGGCTTGGCGTCGCCGCCGGCCTCCCCGTCGCCGGGGCCGCAGGCCGCGGCGGTCAGCGCGAGCGCGGCCGCGCACAGGATCGCGGTGACCGGTCGGTTCGGTCGCATGTCGTTCGTCCCCCTGGTGGTTTCGAGGCGTGGAGTGCAGCACCCCACTATGCCGCCGTGGTGAGGGACGGCACAGCCCGGGGCGTGGTTCCCCGGGTCTCCCGCCTCGACGGGCCTTACCGGGCAAGGATCTTGGGTCCACCCGTGATCCGTCGCCGTCACCGTCGTTGGTACGTACGGGGGATGGGCGGGCAGCGTTCGTGTTCGAGGCGCAATCCGGAAGAGCAATCCGTGCGGGAGGACGACACTCGTGGCTTTGACCGAGCCGGCCGCGGCCGAGGCCGCTGCGCAGAACACGCCGCAGAGCACGCCGCAGAGCACGCCGGAGCTCATGCCGGAGCCCATGCCGGAGGTCGCGCCGGAGATCACACCGCAGGTGCCGCAGCAGGGGAGCCGGCTCCCAGGACCCTGCGCGCCCGGGGGAGTTGGCGGACCAGGCCGGTCCCTCTTCCCGGACGGCATCCTGCGCCGGCAGGCGCAGCGGGAGTCCGCCGCCCGGACATACGCCCGCTCGCTGCCCATCGTCCCGGTACGGGCCCGCGGTCTGACGATCGAAGGCGCCGACGGGCGGCGCTACCTCGACTGCCTCTCCGGAGCCGGCACCCTCGCCCTCGGGCACAACCACCCGGTCGTGCTCGAAGCCATCCGCGGGGTCCTCGACTCCGGCGCCCCGCTGCACGTGCTGGACCTCGCGACCCCGGTCAAGGACGCCTTCACCACCGAGCTGTTCGCCAACCTGCCGCCGCAACTGGCCGCCGACGCCCGCATCCAGTTCTGCGGACCGGCCGGCACGGACGCCGTGGAGGCCGCCCTGAAGCTGGTCCGCACCGCGACCGGGCGCTCCGGGCTGCTCACCTTCACCGGGGCCTACCACGGGATGACCGCCGGGGCCCTCGACGCCTCGGGCGGCGCCCCGGACGTACGGGTGACCCGGCTCCCGTACCCGCAGGACCACCGCTGCCCGTTCGGGGTCGGCGGCCCCGAGGGTGCCGAACTCGGCGCCCGCTGGGCTGAGAACCTCCTCGACGACCCCAAGGGCGGGGTGCCCGCCCCCGCCGGCCTGATCGTCGAACCCGTACAGGGCGAAGGTGGGGTCCTCCCGGCCCCGGACGCCTGGCTGCGCCGGATGCGGGAGATCACCGAGGCGCGGGGGATCCCGATGATCTCGGACGAGGTGCAGACGGGGGTCGGCCGCACCGGTGCCTTCTGGGGGGTCGACCACGCCGGGGTGGTGCCGGACGTGATGGTCCTGTCCAAGGCGATCGGTGGCAGCCTGCCGCTCGCGGTGATCGTGTACCGGGCGGGCCTGGACGTGTGGACCCCCGGCGCCCACGCGGGCACCTTCCGCGGCAACCAGCTCGCCATGGCCGCCGGCACCGCCACGCTCGCCTTCGTCCGCGAGAACCGGCTCGCCGAGCGGGCCGCCGCCCTGGGCGAGCGCATGCTGACGGCCCTGCGCGGCCTGGCCTCCGCCCAGCCGTGTGTCGGCGACGTCCGGGGCCGCGGCCTGATGATCGGCGTCGAACTCGTCGACCCCGACTCCGGGGCCGCCGCGCCGGCCCTGGCCGCAGCCGTCCGCCAGGAGTGCCTGGACCGCGGCCTGATCGTCGAACTCGGTGGCCGCCACAACGCCGTCGTCCGCCTGCTCCCCCCACTGACCCTGACCGACGAGCAGGCCGTGGCGGTCCTCGACCGCCTGGCCGACGCCATCCCGGCCGCCGCCCGACGGCCCTACTGACCCGGACCCCAAGGACCCGCGATGCCCGATCCGCACCAGTCCACCCCGCCCCACCGCGGGCCCCTCCCCGAATCCCCGGCCCCCATGGCCGCGGGCCCCGCCCCCGCACACCAGCAGACACCCACCCCCAGCGCCCACCCGGCCCCCGACTCACCCCCGACGCCCGAGCCGGCCACCCCAGAGGCCCCAGGCCCACACCCGGAGCCCGAACGAGTCGCCCCGGTGCCCCCCGGCCCACACCCGACGCCCGCGCGAGACGCCGCCGAGACCCCCGTCCCCGCCGTGACCCAGCAGCAGGGCCCGGCCCCCGCGGGTTCCCCCACCCCCGGCGCCCAGTCGGCCTCCGGGTCACCCGCGACGCCCGACCGAGGCGCGCCGGAGGCCCCCGGTCCCGCAGGGTCCCGGTGGCAGGGCCCGGCCCCCGCGGCTTCTCCCGCCCCCGGCGCCCAGCCGGCCTCCGGGTCACCCGCGACGCCCGACCGAGGCGCGCCGGAGGCCGCCGGCCCTGCCGCGTCCCAGTGGCAGGGCCCGGCCCCCGCGGCTTCCCCCACCCCCGGCGCCCAGCCGGCCTCCGGGTCACCCGCGACGCCCGACCGAGGCGCGCCGGAGGCCCCCGGTCCCGCAGGGTCCCAGTGGCAGCGCCCGGCATCCGCGGGTGCTCCCGCCTCCGGTGCGCAGCCCGTCTCCGGGTCACCCGCGACGCCCGACCGAGGCGCCGCGGAGTCCGCCGGCCCTGCCGATACCCGGTGGCAGGGCCCGGCCCCCGCGGGTGCTCCCACCCCCGGCGGCCAGCCGCCCTCCGGGTCGCCCGCGACGCCCGACCGAGGCGCCGCGGAGTCCGCCGGCCCTGCCGATACCCGGTGGCAGCGCCCAGCCCCCGCGGCGTCTCCCGACCCCGCCGCCGGGCTTCTGCCCCTCGCTCCGCCCGCGCCCCCGGCACCGCCGACTCCCGTCGGCCCCCCTCGGACCACCGGGCCCGGGCAGGTACCCGTACCGCCGCCCGGGGCCGCCGGACGGAACGACGACCCCGCCGACCGCGGCCCTGCTGACCGAACCCCGTCCGCCGAGCCCCGTCCCGGCTCCGCGCGGACCACCGGGCTCGGGCAGGCACCGGTACCGCCGCCCGGGGCCGCCGGACGGTACGACGCCCCCGGCGACCGCGCCCCGGATGCCGAGCCCCGCCCCGGCATCCCGGCCCCCGCCGCCGGGGCGCCGCACCCGCAGCCCCCCGCGACCGGGATCGAGGCGGCGGCCACCGTGCCGCGCCAGAAGGACGGCACGCCCAGACCCCGGCCCGGCGGCTGGGCAGGTCACCCCGGGGCGGAGCCGACAGCGCTGCCCGACCTCCTGGACCACCCGGACCCTGCCGTCGCCGCCGAAGGAGCGGCAGTGGAGAACCTCCTCCGCTGCTGGGTCCGCGAAGCGGGACTGCGCCGACCCGACGGCCTGGCCGGAACCCCGCTGCGCATCCCCCTCCCCGCCTCCGGCACGGCCCTGCTCGTCCCCGTCCGGTACTGGTCCCCCACGGGATGGCACCGCTTCGGCCCCGCCCGGCTGGCGGCCGCCCCCGCCAACGCCCCGGCCTTGGACGCCGTTACCCTGGCCGCGCTGATCGCCCGCGAGGGCACAGGCATGCCCACGGCCACAGCCACGGCCGCAGGTTGCTCCCGTGGCAGCGCCGACCTCGTCGGCCGCGTCGCCGACTCGGTCCGCCGCACGGCCGAGTTCATCGCCGACCGGCGCGAACGCCCCGCCGCCCCCTCCCGCATCGGTGTGGACCGCTTCCTGACCGCCGAGCAGTCCCTCCTCCTCGGTCACCCCCTCCAGCCGGACCCGAAGAGCCGCGAAGGGCTCTCCGGGACCGAAGTGCGCCGCTACTCACCCGAACTCCACGGCTCCTTCCCCCTGCACTGGTTCGCCGTCGCACCCTCCGCCCTCGCCACCGCATCCGCCTGGACCGAGCGCGGCCGCCCCGTCTCCGCCGCCGCTCTTCTCGGCCGCCTGGCCCCGGGACTCCCGCTCCCCGACGGCGCCACCCCCCTTCCCCTTCACCCCTGGCAGGCCCGCGACCTGCTCCAGCGCCCCGCCGTCGCCGCCCTCCGCGACGCGGGACTCCTGCACGACCTGGGCCCCTACGGCGCCCACTGGTACCCCACCTCCTCCGTCCGCACCGTCCACCGCCCCGGCGCGCCCGCGATGCTCAAGCTCTCCCTGGGCCTGCGCATCACCAACTCCCGCCGCGAGAACCTCCGCAAGGAGCTCCACCGCGGTGTCGAAGTGCACCGGCTGCTGCGCACCGGCCTCGCCGAGCAGTGGCAGGCGGCCCACCCCGGCTTCGACATCGTGCGCGACCCCGCCTGGGTCGCCGTCGACTCCCCGGACGGCACCCCCGTCCCCGGACTCGACTGCCTGCTGCGCCACAACCCCTTCCGCTCCGGCGACGACGCCGTCTGCGTCGCCGCGCTCACCGCGCCCCGCCCATGGCCCGGCCGGACCACCATGAACTCCAGGCTCGCCGAGATCGTCTCCACTCTCGCCGCCGCCACCGGACGCACCACCTCCGCGGTCGCAGCCGAGTGGTTCCTGCGCTACCTCGATCACGTGGTCCTGCCGGTCCTCGCCTTCGACACGCTCGCCGGCATCGCCCTCGAAGCGCACCAGCAGAACACCCTGGTCCTCCTCGACCCGGCCGGCTGGCCGGTCGGCGGCCGCTACCGCGACAACCAGGGCTACTACTTCCGCGAGTCCCACCGCGCGGAACTGGAGCACCGGCTCCCCGGAATCGGCAGCCTCAGCGACACCTTCGTCTCCGACGCCGTCACCGACGAACGCTTCGCCTACTACCTAGGCATCAACAACGTGCTGGGCCTCATCGGCGCCTTCGGATCCCAGCGGCTCGCCGACGAACGCGTGCTCCTCGCCGCCTTCCGCCGATTCCTCGGCAAGGCCTCAGGCCTCGGCCCGCTCCCGGCGAGGCTGCTCGACTCGCCCACCCTGCGCTGCAAGGCGAACCTGCTCACCCGTCTGGGCGGCCTCGACGAACTCGTCGGACCCGTCGACACCCAGTCCGTCTACGTCACCATCACCAACCCCCTCCACGATTGACGCGTCGGCACCGACGCGGGGAAGAGCCCCCATGCCCACCACAGACGCCGCCCCGGCCGATTCAGCCGGCCCCGCCACCGACGGCATCGGCGCGGGCCGCGCCCTCGACGACACTGTCGAACTGCGCCTCACCGCCGGGCTGTTGCCCCTCCTCGCCGAAGTCGACCTCCTCGACTCCCCGGCGACCTGGGGCACCACCGACACCCCCGCCGGAGCCTTCCGCCTCGAACCCGTACGACTCGGCCGGGACCTGGAGCTCCTCACCGGCTGGATGAACGATCCCGAGGTGGCCGCCTACTGGGAGCTCGCCGGCCCCGCCGCAGTCACCGCGGCCCACTTGCGGGCCCAGCTCAACGGGGACGGCCGGAGCATCCCCTGCCTCGGCCTCCTCGACGGCACACCGATGAGCTACTGGGAGATCTACCGGGCCGATCTCGACCCGCTCTCCCGCCACTACCCGGCGCGCCCCCACGACACGGGTATCCACCTGCTCATCGGAGACGGCACGAACCGCTGCCGGGGCCTGGGCACCACTCTGCTGCGCGCCGTCGCCGGCCTGGTGCTCGACAACCGCCCCCGCTGCACACGCGTGATCGCGGAACCGGACATCCGCAACACCCCCTCCGTATCAGCCTTCTTGAGCTCCGGATTCCGCTGCTACACGGAAATCGACCTTCCCGAGAAGCGTGCCGCCCTGATGATCCGGGAGCGGGCGCTGCGCAATCTCCTCTGACTGCCGCCCCGCACGCCCTGACCGTCGTCGCCGCTTCGCACCTCTCCCTTTGATAACTCTGCGTGACGAAGCGCAGTTCCCGATCTCCGAGGAGTCCCGTGCCGAATTTTCCCGCTGCCCCCGACTCCGCCGAACCTTCCGTGCCCCCGTCGCCCCAGCACCCCTGCACACCCCCCGAGCTCACCCGCGCGACCTGGGACGGCGCCGCCCGGCGACTGCTCGCCAAGATGCTCGCCGAGTTCGCCTACGAGGAGATCATCAGGCCCGTCCCCGCCCCGGCCGCCGCCGGTGACGCGTGGACCCTGACCCTGGACGACGGCAGCAGCCTCGGCTTCCGGGCCCGCCGCCGCTCGTACGGCAGCTGGCACGTCACCCCGGACACGATCTCCCTCACCCCGCCCCCGTCCTTCCCGCAGCCGCCGGCCGCCTTCGGGGACCCGTACGCCTTCCTCGTCCGTTCCCGCACCCTCCTCGGCCTCGACGGTGCCACCCTCGGCCACCTCGTCCGCGAACTCAGCGCCACCCTCTGCGCCGACGCCCGGATCGACCACACCGCGCTCACGGCCGACGTCCTCGCCGACCTCGACTACGCTGCCCTCGAAGGCCATCAGACCGGGCACCCCTGGCTCGTCCTCAACAAGGGCCGCATCGGTCTCTCCGCCTCCGACACCGCCGCCTGGGCCCCCGAGGCCCGCACCCGTCAGCGGCTGCCCTGGCTCGCCGCCCACACCTCGCTCGCGACGTACCGCGGCACCGCCGGCCTGGAGGATCCCGCCCGCCTCTACTCCGCCGAGCTCGACCCCGTCACCCGCTCCGCCTTCGACCAGGCCCTGCGCGACCGCGGCCTGGACCCGCTCCGTTACCTCTACCTGCCCGTCCACCCCTGGCAGTGGGACGAGGTCGTCCTCCCCCTCTTCGCCCCGGCCCTCGCCTCCGGGGCCCTCGTCCCGCTCCCCGCCGATCCCGACGTGCGCCTGCCCCAGCAGTCCATCCGCACCTTCCTCAACCTCACCCGCCCCGACCGGCACAGCGTCAAGCTCCCGCTCTCCGTCTTCAACACCATGGTCTGGCGCGGCCTGCCCAGCGACCTCGCCCTCGCCGCCCCCGCCGTCACCGCCTGGATCCACTCCCTGCGCGACGCCGACCCCTTCCTCCGCGACGAATGCCGGGTCGTCCTGCTCGGCGAGGTCGCCTCCGTCACCGTCCGGCATGCCGTCTACGACGAGCTCCCCGAGGTCCCGTACCAGTACAAGGAACTCCTCGGCGCGATCTGGCGCGAGCCCCTGACCAGCCGCCTGGCACCCGGCGAGCGCGCCCGTACGCTCGCCTCCCTGCTCCACACCGACCCGCGCGGCCGGTCCTTCACCGCCGAACTCGTCGCCCGGTCCGGCCTCACCCCCGCCGCCTGGCTTCAGCGCCTCTTCGCCGCCGTGCTGCCCCCGCTCCTGCACTTCCTCTACCGCTACGGCACCGTCTTCTCCCCGCACGGCGAGAACGCCATCGTGATCTTCGACGAACACGAGGTCCCGGTCCGTCTCGCGGTCAAGGACTTCGTGGACGACATCAACATCAGCTCCGAACCGCTGCCCGAGCTGGACTCCCTGCCCGACGAGGTCCGGGCGGTCCTGCTCGCGGAGCCCGCCGACTTCCTGCCGCAGTTCATCCACTCCGGGCTCTTCGTCGGCGTCTTCCGCTACCTCTCCGTCCTGTGCGAGGACCGCCTCGCCGTCCCGGAGAGCGAGTTCTGGTCCCTCGTACGGGCGGAGATCCTCCGCCACCAGGCCCGCTTCCCGGAGCTCAAGGACCGCTACGAGCTCTTCGACCTGCTCGGCGAACGCATCGGGCGGCTCTGCCTGAACCGGAACCGGCTCTACGAGGACGGCTACCGCGACCGTTCCACACGCCCGCACGCCGTTCAGCACGGCACCGTGCCCAACCCCCTGTACCGGCCGTGAACCCTCGCCGGTGCGGTCACTGTCGGTGGAGCCCCGTAGGGTTGGCAGTGCTATGACGAAGCCCTCCCTCCCCGATCTGCTGCACGCCGCCGTCTCCGCCGTCGGCGGCACGGAGCGCCCCGGCCAGGTGGCCATGGCCGAAGCCGTCGCCGAAGCCATCGACGACAACTCCCACCGGCTCATCCAGGCCGGCACCGGCACCGGCAAGTCCCTCGGCTACCTGGTGCCGGCGCTCGCGCACGGTGAGCGAGTGGTCGTGGCCACCGCGACCCTCGCCCTCCAGCGGCAGCTGGTCGAGCGCGACCTGCCCCGGACGGTGGAGGCACTGCATCCGCAGCTGCGCCGCCGGCCGCAGTTCGCCATGCTCAAGGGCCGCTCCAACTATCTGTGCCTGCACCGCCTGCACGAGGGTGCGCCGCAGGACGAGGAGGAGGGCCTCTTCGACCAGTTCGAGGCGGCCACCCCCACCAGCAAGCTCGGCAAGGACCTGCTGCGCCTGCGCGACTGGGCGGACGAGACGGAGACCGGCGACCGCGACGACCTGACTCCGGGCGTCTCGGACAAGGCCTGGTCGCAGATCTCCGTCTCCTCCCGCGAATGCCTGGGCGCGACGAAGTGCGCGTACGGCGCCGAGTGCTTCGCCGAGGCCGCGCGCGAGCGGGCCAAGCTCGCGGACGTGGTCGTCACCAATCACGCCCTGCTCGCCATCGACGCGATCGAGGGCGCCCCGGTGCTGCCGCAGCACGAGGTGCTGATCGTGGACGAGGCCCATGAGCTGGTCTCCCGGGTGACCGGAGTCGCCACCGGCGAGCTCACCCCGGGGCAGGTCAACCGGGCCGTGAAGCGTGCGGCGAAGCTGGTCGACGAAAAGACCGCCGACTCCCTGCAGACCGCCTCGGAGTCCTTCGAGCGGGTCATGGAGCTGGCGCTCCCCGGCCGGCTGGAGGAGATCCCCGAGGACCTCGGATACGCCCTCATGGCCTTGCGGGACGCCGCGCGCAATGTGATCTCCGCGATCGGGTCGACACGCGACAAGTCCGTCCACGACGAGGATGCCGTCCGCAAGCAGGCCCTGGCCGCGGTGGAGAGCGTCCACGGAGTGGCGGAGCGGATCACCAACGGTTCCGAGTACGACGTCGTCTGGTACGAGCGCCACGACCGATTCGGCGCCACCCTCCGGGTCGCCCCTCTGTCGGTCTCGGGCCTGCTGCGCGAGAAGCTCTTCGAGGACCGCTCCGTGGTCCTGACCTCGGCCACCCTCAAGCTCGGCGGCGACTTCAACGGGGTCGCCGCCTCCCTGGGCCTGTCTCCCGAGGGCGTCGAGGGGGACGACGTGCCGCTCTGGAAGGGCCTGGATGTCGGCTCGCCCTTCGACTACCCGAAGCAGGGCATCCTCTACGTCGCCAAGCACCTGGCAACGCCGGGCCGCGAGGGCACCCGCGGCGACATGATGGACGAACTCGCCGAGCTGATCGAGGCGGCCGGCGGCCGTACCCTCGGGCTCTTCTCCTCCATGCGCGGCGCCAAGGCGGCCGCCGAGGAACTGCGCGGCCGGCTCGACAACCCGATCCTGCTCCAGGGCGAGGAGACGCTCGGCGAGCTGATCAAGGCCTTCGCGGCCGACCCGAAGACCTGCCTGTTCGGGACGCTGTCGCTCTGGCAGGGCGTGGACGTGCCCGGGCCCAGCTGCCAGCTGGTGGTCATGGACAGGATTCCGTTCCCGCGCCCCGACGACCCGCTGATGAGCGCCCGGCAGAAGTCGGTGGAGGAGCACGGCGGCAACGGCTTCATGGCCGTCGCGGCCACGCATGCCGCGCTGCTGATGGCCCAGGGCGCGGGCCGTCTCGTACGGGCCATGGGGGACCGGGGTGTGGTCGCGGTGCTGGACCCCCGGCTGGCCACGGCGCGGTACGGGAGCTTCCTGCGAGCCACGCTGCCGGACTTCTGGTACACCACGGACCGCAACCAGGCACGCCGCTCCCTGGCCGCCATCGACGCCTCCGCGCAGGCCGACGGCAAGTAGGTCTCGGCCGGCACGTCTCGGGCCACAGAGCCTTGGGACCTCAGAGCCTCGGGGCATGGAACAACCCCCGGAACCGGCGCAGTGGGTCCCGGGGGCTGGATGGAGGCGGCGGGGTCAGACCCGCCGCAGTACCGCGACGACCTTGCCGAGGATGGTCGCCTCGTCGCCGGGGATCGGCTGGTAGGCGGAGTTGTGCGGGAGCAGCCACACGTGGCCGTCCTCGCGCTTGAACCGCTTGACGGTGGCCTCGCCGTCCAGCATGGCGGCGACGATGTCGCCGTTCTCCGCGACGGGCTGGCGGCGGACCGTGACCCAGTCACCGTCACAGATGGCGGCCTCGATCATCGAGTCGCCGACGACCTTGAGGACGAAGAGCTCGCCGTCGCCGACGAGCTGGCGGGGGAGCGGGAACACGTCCTCGACCGACTCCTCGGCGAGGATCGGGCCGCCGGCCGCGATCCGGCCGACCAGGGGAACGTAGGAGGCGGCGGGCTTGCCGGTGGTGTCCGTGGGCTGCGAGCTGGGCTGGTCGGAGCCCCGTACCTCGTACGCCCGGGGGCGGTGCGGGTCGCGGCGCAGGAAGCCCTTCCGTTCCAGGGCCATCAGCTGGTGCGCGACCGAGGAGGTGCTGGACAGGCCGACCGCCTGGCCGATCTCCCGCATCGACGGCGGGTAACCCCGCCGCTGCACCGAGTCGCGAATGACCTCGATGACCCTCCGCTGCCGGTCCGTGAGCCCGGAGCTGTCGGCGCGGATGCCTGGAGGTCGACCTGGCAGCGAGCGTGCGGGGCGTACGGGCTCCGCCTCCGGGTTCAGGTTTGCGTCGTTCATGGCATGCACCGGCTCAAGTCGGCTCTGGGAGCGGTTCTGGGCAGTGATGGTGGCACTGTCTGCGGTGGTGGTCACGTCGGCCCCTCTCGAAATGTTCTCCCTAGCTGGACAACGGTAGTTGCTTTCGAAAGGTTGCGCCAAACACACGTTCGAGTGAAAAATCGCAGATCGTCCCGCGTGGGTACATCGAGGGGTGTATGGACGATCGGTTGGCCGAACGCGGGTTCGGCCCGGCATCCGCCGCTTACGGTACCCTTCCCGGTCGGGTCGCCGCCTTCCGGGCCTGGCTCCAGTGTGGCACCGCGAGGCCTCGTATCCGGCTATCGGACGTCGCGACACGCGGAGCCAAGGAAATCCACCACAACCCAAGATCTAGTGGTTGGATGAGCGCTGCCGCCCAGAAGTTGTGGTCCTCGGTCTGTTGAGGGTCCCGGGATCGCATATGCTGGTGGCTGCTTCACGAGCCCCCGGACAGAGCCTGTCTCTGCCGTTCAGGGGCCTTGTGGGGTGATTCTGTCGTGCCAAGAGGGAGGGTGAGGGAACCATGCACTGCCCCTTCTGCAGGCACCCCGACAGCCGCGTCGTCGACAGCCGCACCACGGACGACGGCACGTCGATCCGCCGGCGCCGTCAGTGCCCCGACTGCTCCCGTCGCTTCACGACGGTGGAGACGGCCTCACTGATGGTGATCAAGCGCAGCGGGGTGACCGAACCCTTCAGCCGTACCAAGGTCATCTCCGGCGTGCGCAAGGCGTGCCAGGGGCGGCCGGTCACCGAGGACGCCCTCGCCAAGCTCGGCCAGCGGGTCGAGGAGGCGGTGCGCGCCACCGGGAGCGCCGAGCTGACCACCCACGACGTGGGTCTGGCCATACTCGGCCCGTTGCAGGAACTCGACCTGGTCGCCTACCTGCGCTTCGCATCCGTCTACAAAGCGTTCGACACCCTTGAAGACTTCGAGACCGCCATCGCGGAACTGCGCGAGCGGCGGCCTCACCCTGATGAGTGCGAGGCCAGTGGGACCGCATCGGTCCCCGTGCCCGCCTCCGCCGCCGACTGACCGGACGGCCCGCGCCGCGGTGCGATCGCACCGCGGCGTGACCGGTGAGCCAGGCGAAGAGACGTAGATACAGAGACACAGCACCGTGCCGCGGAATAACGCTGGCACTTTAGGGCGTTTTTGCCCGCATATGGGAGGCCTGGCATGACAGAGACGGCGAGCAGCTCGGCACGTGGTTCCCGCGCCAAGGGGACCAAGGCCGCCAAGGGCGGCCTGCGTATCGAGCGCATCCACACCACCCCCGGCGTGCACCCGTACGACGAGGTGAGCTGGGAGCGCCGTGACGTCGTCATGACCAACTGGCGTGACGGCTCGGTGAACTT
>NZ_JBICZH010000045.1:0-24581 GCF_043201995.1 Streptomyces sp. NPDC048258 | reverse complement strand
GCCGGGGATGTCGAGGGATTGCGTGTACATGGCGAGGCTCTCGTCCGGTTGAATGTGTGCGAAGTATAAACCAACCGACCGGTCGGTTAATAAATTTGTTGTGGATTTGCGGCGAGACTCGGGTAAACGAGCGAAGTCGGGGCGCGATCGGAGGGGGTGATGGTGGTCCGGCGCGTGGGGTTCGCGTCTTCTGCGGCACAATGCCCGCTTTCCGACGAGGATTTTGCCGATGTCATTTCGAAGCAGTATCGCCGCAGTCGTGCTGGGTGCGGCCGTCTTTGTCTCGCCGCCCGTGGCGTCGGCTTCGGCCGCGCCGGCCGGATGGGTGGCGGCGTGGGCGACCGCGCTGCAGCCTATTCCCGACCTTGCCGCACCGCCGCCGCTCTATCGCGCGCCCGACGTGGCTGGACGGGCCGTGCGCCAGATCGTCTACCCGACGGTGTCGGGGCGTGCTGCGCGGATCCGCATCAGCAATGCCTACTCCCGTGCGCCGCTGGTCGTGGAGGCGGCGAGCCTCGCGCGCGCAGGAGAAGGAGCGGCGCTTGCCGGCGCGGCGGTGCCGGTCCGGTTCGGCGGCAAGGCGTCGGTGACGCTTGCGCCGGGCCAGGAGCTCGAAAGCGATCCGGTGGCGATCGACGTGGCGGCCGGGCGACCCTATGCGATCAGCCTCCAAATGGGGGCAAACCAGCGGATGACGGTCTGGCACCGCGTGTCGAACCAGTTCAATTACGTGTCTGCACCCGGTGATCACGTGAGTGATCCGGGCGCCGCGCTGTTCCGCACTCGCTTTACTCAATATGCATGGGTGAGCGAGCTCGCGGTCGAGGCTGGTTCGGCGCGCGCGAGCGTAGCGGCGATCGGCGATTCGATTACCGACGGGCTGCGCTCGAGCGTGAACCGGAACCGCCGCTGGCCGGACGCACTGGCGCGTCGACTGACCGCCTCTGGGGCGGAGTCGATCGGCGTCGCGAATCTTGGGATCAGCGGGAACCGGCTGCTCAGCGATTCGGCGTGCTACGGCACGTCGATGGCCTCGCGGTTCGAGCGCGATGCGCTGTCGCGTGCGGGGGTGAAGGCGGCGATCGTGCTGATCGGGATCAACGACATCAATTTCGCGGCGATGCCGCCGCGCGCGGGGCTCGATTGCGACCACCCGCATACGCAGGTCACGGCTGCATCCTTGATCGACGGCTATCGCCGGCTGATCGAAGCGGCGCACCGGCAGGGCGTGAAGGTCTTCGGCGCGACGTTGACGCCGGCTGGGCTGCCGGCGGGGCGTGAGGCGATCCGCCTTGAGGTGAACCGATGGATCCGAAGCGGTGGCGGGTTCGACGGTGTGGTCGACTTCGATGCTGTGCTGCGCGATGCGGCGCGCCCGAGCGTGCTGCAGCGTCGATACGATAGCGGGGACGGCATTCATCCGAGCGACGCCGGCTACACGGCGATGGCCGACGCGGTGCCGGTCGAGCAGCTGCAGGCTGCGGTGGGCGGCAAGTGACGCACCGCTATATATAGAGGGAAGTGTTGCCGGCAACGCGCAGGTGAGCGGCGCCATTTGGCCCGTCGAGCCCCAAGCCCCCGTGCGCGTCAGCGCACGGGGGCTTTTTCAAAATATTTTCACAAAGGGGCTTGCGGAGTTGGGGGTGCGTGCTTAGAATCACGCCTCTTTCGCGCTAACGGAAACACGGCGCGGAAGAAGGGAAGCAGGGTTGGCGGTGTGCTGGAGTCTGAAGCGCGCCGCTAGCCTGGAAGTTGAGCCCCGCAGTCGCAACGATGTAGTGTAAAAAGTTGTTGACGAGCTGCGAAACACGGTTCATAATCTCGCTTCTCTGCTGCTGAAAACGCAGCGCTGCCGGGAAACACGAAGTTCCTCGCAGAATGCTCTTTAAAAATTAACAGCCGATAAGTGTGGGCGCTTGATGGCAGCGAGCTGATCCTCGGATCAGATAGCGAAAGTATCAAGAGTCTCACACTAAAGTAAGTCAGGTTTATGAAGTGATTCATATTCCTGTCAGCTTTGAGTGAGCGACCGGTTCTTAACTGAACCGAAAACAGTAACAGGTTTAAACTGAAGAGTTTGATCCTGGCTCAGATTGAACGCTGGCGGCATGCCTTACACATGCAAGTCGAACGGCAGC
The DNA here is from genome assembly GCF_043201995.1 of Streptomyces sp. NPDC048258. Taxonomy (NCBI): domain Bacteria; kingdom Bacillati; phylum Actinomycetota; class Actinomycetes; order Kitasatosporales; family Streptomycetaceae; genus Streptomyces; species Streptomyces sp. NPDC048258. Next base: position 22,443 of record NZ_JBICZH010000045.1, on the reverse strand, counting down.
ACGGGTGCTTGCACCTGGTGGCGAGTGGCGAACGGGTGAGTAATACATCGGAACATGTCCTGTAGTGGGGGATAGCCCGGCGAAAGCCGGATTAATACCGCATACGATCTACGGATGAAAGCGGGGGACCTTCGGGCCTCGCGCTATAGGGTTGGCCGATGGCTGATTAGCTAGTTGGTGGGGTAAAGGCCTACCAAGGCGACGATCAGTAGCTGGTCTGAGAGGACGACCAGCCACACTGGGACTGAGACACGGCCCAGACTCCTACGGGAGGCAGCAGTGGGGAATTTTGGACAATGGGCGAAAGCCTGATCCAGCAATGCCGCGTGTGTGAAGAAGGCCTTCGGGTTGTAAAGCACTTTTGTCCGGAAAGAAATCCTTGGCTCTAATACAGTCGGGGGATGACGGTACCGGAAGAATAAGCACCGGCTAACTACGTGCCAGCAGCCGCGGTAATACGTAGGGTGCGAGCGTTAATCGGAATTACTGGGCGTAAAGCGTGCGCAGGCGGTTTGCTAAGACCGATGTGAAATCCCCGGGCTCAACCTGGGAACTGCATTGGTGACTGGCAGGCTAGAGTATGGCAGAGGGGGGTAGAATTCCACGTGTAGCAGTGAAATGCGTAGAGATGTGGAGGAATACCGATGGCGAAGGCAGCCCCCTGGGCCAATACTGACGCTCATGCACGAAAGCGTGGGGAGCAAACAGGATTAGATACCCTGGTAGTCCACGCCCTAAACGATGTCAACTAGTTGTTGGGGATTCATTTCCTTAGTAACGTAGCTAACGCGTGAAGTTGACCGCCTGGGGAGTACGGTCGCAAGATTAAAACTCAAAGGAATTGACGGGGACCCGCACAAGCGGTGGATGATGTGGATTAATTCGATGCAACGCGAAAAACCTTACCTACCCTTGACATGGTCGGAATCCTGCTGAGAGGTGGGAGTGCTCGAAAGAGAACCGGCGCACAGGTGCTGCATGGCTGTCGTCAGCTCGTGTCGTGAGATGTTGGGTTAAGTCCCGCAACGAGCGCAACCCTTGTCCTTAGTTGCTACGCAAGAGCACTCTAAGGAGACTGCCGGTGACAAACCGGAGGAAGGTGGGGATGACGTCAAGTCCTCATGGCCCTTATGGGTAGGGCTTCACACGTCATACAATGGTCGGAACAGAGGGTTGCCAACCCGCGAGGGGGAGCTAATCCCAGAAAACCGATCGTAGTCCGGATTGCACTCTGCAACTCGAGTGCATGAAGCTGGAATCGCTAGTAATCGCGGATCAGCATGCCGCGGTGAATACGTTCCCGGGTCTTGTACACACCGCCCGTCACACCATGGGAGTGGGTTTTACCAGAAGTGGCTAGTCTAACCGCAAGGAGGACGGTCACCACGGTAGGATTCATGACTGGGGTGAAGTCGTAACAAGGTAGCCGTATCGGAAGGTGCGGCTGGATCACCTCCTTTCCAGAGCTATCTCGCGAAGTTGAGCGCTCACGCTTATCGGCTGTAAATTTAAAGACAGACTCAGGGGTCTGTAGCTCAGTCGGTTAGAGCACCGTCTTGATAAGGCGGGGGTCGTTGGTTCGAATCCAACCAGACCCACCATTGTCTGACGTGTCGGTGATCGTTAGCGCTTTAGCGCTTACGAGCAACCCATGCCGATAGGCTGTAACACCTGAGGTCATCTGTACTCATGGGGGCATAGCTCAGCTGGGAGAGCACCTGCTTTGCAAGCAGGGGGTCGTCGGTTCGATCCCGTCTGCCTCCACCAATCACCAACGCTAAGGGCTTGGTTCAGACACTGAACCGAGAATTTTGCATTGGCGATTGAGCCAGTCAGAGGATACAACGTATATCGGCTGTCGTTCTTTAACAATCTGGAAGAAGTAAGTAATTTGGATAGCGGAAGCGTCTTGAGATGGACGTGGAAACTATCCGGGTTGTGATTGTATCGATGTATCTCAAGATGATTCGAACTCTATGTTTGACTCAATTGGAATACGGCACAACGCGAGAACTCAACCTGTAGCGACTGTCGCGAGACAGACTCGTTATAGGGTCAAGCGAACAAGTGCATGTGGTGGATGCCTTGGCGATCACAGGCGATGAAGGACGCGGTAGCCTGCGAAAAGCTACGGGGAGCTGGCAAACAAGCTTTGATCCGTAGATGTCCGAATGGGGAAACCCACTCCTTTTGGAGTATCCATGGCTGAATACATAGGCCATGCGAAGCGAACGCGGTGAACTGAAACATCTAAGTAACCGCAGGAAAAGAAATCAACCGAGATTCCCAAAGTAGTGGCGAGCGAAATGGGATGAGCCTTGCACTCTTTATTTGTATTGTTAGCCGAACGCTCTGGAAAGTGCGGCCATAGCAGGTGATAGCCCTGTAGGCGAAAACAGTATGAAAGAACTAGGTGTGCGACAAGTAGGGCGGGACACGTGAAATCCTGTCTGAAGATGGGGGGACCATCCTCCAAGGCTAAATACTCGTGATCGACCGATAGTGAACCAGTACCGTGAGGGAAAGGCGAAAAGAACCCCGGGAGGGGAGTGAAATAGATCCTGAAACCGCATGCATACAAACAGTCGGAGCCTCGTAAGGGGTGACGGCGTACCTTTTGTATAATGGGTCAGCGACTTACGTTCAGTAGCAAGCTTAACCGTATAGGGCAGGCGTAGCGAAAGCGAGTCCGAATAGGGCGTTCAGTTGCTGGGCGTAGACCCGAAACCAGGTGATCTATCCATGGCCAGGATGAAGGTGCGGTAACACGTACTGGAGGTCCGAACCCACTAACGTTGAAAAGTTAGGGGATGAGCTGTGGATAGGGGTGAAAGGCTAAACAAACCTGGAAATAGCTGGTTCTCTCCGAAAACTATTTAGGTAGTGCCTCGTGTCTCACCTTCGGGGGTAGAGCACTGTCATGGTTGGGGGGTCTATTGCAGATTACCCCGCCATAGCAAACTCCGAATACCGAAGAGTGCAATCACGGGAGACAGACATCGGGTGCTAACGTCCGGTGTCAAGAGGGAAACAACCCAGACCGCCAGCTAAGGTCCCCAAATATAGCTAAGTGGGAAACGAAGTGGGAAGGCTAAAACAGTCAGGAGGTTGGCTTAGAAGCAGCCACCCTTTAAAGAAAGCGTAATAGCTCACTGATCGAGTCGTCCTGCGCGGAAGATGTAACGGGGCTAAGCTATATACCGAAGCTGCGGATGCGAGCTTTGCTCGCATGGTAGGAGAGCGTTCCGTAAGCCTGCGAAGGTGCCTTGTAAAGGGTGCTGGAGGTATCGGAAGTGCGAATGCTGACATGAGTAGCGATAAAGGGGGTGAAAGGCCCCCTCGCCGTAAGCCCAAGGTTTCCTACGCAACGTTCATCGGCGTAGGGTGAGTCGGCCCCTAAGGCGAGGCAGAAATGCGTAGCTGATGGGAAGCAGGTCAATATTCCTGCACCATTGTTAGATGCGATGGGGGGACGGATCGCGGAAGGTTGTCCGGGTGTTGGAAGTCCCGGTCGCTGCATTGGAGAAGGCACTTAGGCAAATCCGGGTGCGGAATTCAAGGGTGTGGCGCGAGCTCCTTAGGGAGCGAAGCAATTGGAAGTGGTTCCAAGAAAAGCCTCTAAGCTTCAGTCTAACGATGACCGTACCGCAAACCGACACAGGTGGGCGAGATGAGTATTCTAAGGCGCTTGAGAGAACTCGGGAGAAGGAACTCGGCAAATTGGTACCGTAACTTCGGGATAAGGTACGCCCTTGTAGCTTGACTGGCTTGCGCCAGAAGGGTGAAGGGGTTGCAATAAACTGGTGGCTGCGACTGTTTAATAAAAACACAGCACTCTGCAAACACGAAAGTGGACGTATAGGGTGTGACGCCTGCCCGGTGCCGGAAGATTAAATGATGGGGTGCAAGCTCTTGATTGAAGTCCCGGTAAACGGCGGCCGTAACTATAACGGTCCTAAGGTAGCGAAATTCCTTGTCGGGTAAGTTCCGACCTGCACGAATGGCGTAACGATGGCCACACTGTCTCCTCCCGAGACTCAGCGAAGTTGAAGTGTTTGTGATGATGCAATCTACCCGCGGCTAGACGGAAAGACCCCATGAACCTTTACTGTAGCTTTGCATTGGACTTTGAACCGATCTGTGTAGGATAGGTGGGAGGCTATGAAACCGGAACGCTAGTTTCGGTGGAGCCGTCCTTGAAATACCACCCTGGTTTGTTTGAGGTTCTAACCTTGGCCCGTGATCCGGGTCGGGGACAGTGCATGGTAGGCAGTTTGACTGGGGCGGTCTCCTCCCAAAGCGTAACGGAGGAGTACGAAGGTACGCTAGGTACGGTCGGAAATCGTGCTGATAGTGCAATGGCATAAGCGTGCTTAACTGCGAGACCGACAAGTCGAGCAGGTGCGAAAGCAGGTCATAGTGATCCGGTGGTTCTGTATGGAAGGGCCATCGCTCAACGGATAAAAGGTACTCTGGGGATAACAGGCTGATACCGCCCAAGAGTTCATATCGACGGCGGTGTTTGGCACCTCGATGTCGGCTCATCTCATCCTGGGGCTGTAGCCGGTCCCAAGGGTATGGCTGTTCGCCATTTAAAGAGGTACGTGAGCTGGGTTTAAAACGTCGTGAGACAGTTTGGTCCCTATCTGCCGTGGGCGTTGGATATTTGAAGGGGGCTGCTCCTAGTACGAGAGGACCGGAGTGGACGAACCTCTGGTGTACCGGTTGTCACGCCAGTGGCATCGCCGGGTAGCTATGTTCGGAAGAGATAACCGCTGAAAGCATCTAAGCGGGAAACTCGCCTTAAGATGAGATATCCCTGGGGACTAGATCCCCTTGAAGGGTCGTTCGAGACCAGGACGTTGATAGGTCAGGTGTGTAAGCGCAGTAATGCGTTCAGCTAACTGATACTAATTGCCCGTAAGGCTTGATCCTATAACAAGTCTGCCTTGTAGATCGGCGCCGTGCGACAGCACTGGCTGCGATCCAAAGCGACAAGTTGGATTCTCGTGTGTGATACACACAACTCAAAATTACTGCTTCTTCCAAGATTGGTTGTGCTGCGAAGCCAGCGCAACAACCCTCTTTGCCTGATGACCATAGCGAGTCGGTCCCACCCCTTCCCATCCCGAACAGGACCGTGAAACGACTCTACGCCGATGATAGTGCGGATTCCCGTGTGAAAGTAGGTAATCGTCAGGCTCCCTAAGCCAGAAACCCCCGCCCGAAAGGCGGGGGTTTTTGCATTTCAGCGACGGAAATGCGTGTGAAGCGGGCAAGGCCCGATTCATTTGAAATCAGAGAGCATCACTCGCTTGCCAAGAATTCTTGTTGGCTGGCGATCAGCGATGCGCCACATGCAGTCTTCATCCCGTCCAGCGCAACGGCGCGGCCTTCAATAGTGTACTGGCTGGAGCCCTGAACGATCGGGTAAGCTTTCAACTTATGGGTCTGCTTTCAGGTTGTGCTATCTACGTGTCGGGTGTCGTAAATGTTGAAAAGTCGCCCCATTGAATTTATTGGAGTTTTTCACTAACTCTGTCACGGCGTTTCGAGCTTTTTGACGCGAATAGTGAAAAAACTCGGCAGTCACGCCACAAAACGTGAAAATTTTTGCGGGTGGACCGCAGAGGCTCGCGGCACAAGGCTCTGCGCCGCGCGAACTGAGAGTGGAACTGATAGGCGTGAATCGCACGAGCATCGCGAGCGGCGGAAAATCTGCGAGGGTGGGACGCCGCGTCCCGCGAGCTGGCTTCAACTGACCCTGGCCCCGAACACGGCCGACCCCATTGTGAATCCTCTGTGGAGTACGGCCATGAAATCGGATCGGATCTGTGCCGCCTGCGGCACACCCTTCACTCCGCTCTCACACATCCCTCATCAACGCTTTTGCTCGGCCAAGGCATGCCAGCGTGCTCGCCGGCGTGCATGGCAGCACCAGCGCATGCGAGTCGATCCCGACTATCGCGAGAACCAGATCCGCGCCCAGGCCAGCTGGCGGGCCCGACATCCTGACTACTGGCGGCACTACCGCGAGACGCACCCGGCCTATCGCGATCGCAATTGCGCGATGCAGCGACGACGAAATGCACGGCGGACTGCTGGTGCCATTGCAAACATGGACGTGTGGCCGGCCTGTCGCCCGTTGGCATCTGGGTTCTACATCCTGCGCAACGCGGTTGAGGCAGGCGTTGCAAAGATGAACGCGTGGACGGTGCACATCGCCGTGCTATCTGAGCCAAGGCCGGTTCCGGCGTGATTGCAAAGAGATGACGTGTACGAAAAGAGTCTATGGCCTGCTACCTTGGCTGTGTACTCGCTCGCATTCGACGTCATTGCAAGGCGCGACGCGTTCACCGATACAAATCCCCTAATCGATGCCGGGGATGGCGCAGCGAGGGGCGGTTGCCAGTCGGAGCTGGATCGTGGACCTCGATTGCACATGCGAATCCGTTGACGAGCAGGCCTGCAGGATGCGGGCTGCTGAATACGTTCGGATGTCGACGGAGCACCAGCAATACTCGACGGAGAATCAACGTGATCGCATTCGCGACTACGCTGCTCGTCGCGATCTTGAGATCGTGCGGACCTACGCCGACGAAGGTAAAAGCGGTTTGCGTATCGATGGGCGCCAGGCGCTGCAGCAACTGATCCGGGACGTGGAAACCGGCATGGCCGATTTCCAGGTCATCCTCGTCTACGACGTAAGCCGCTGGGGACGATTCCAGGATGCAGACGAAAGTGCCTATTACGAGTACATCTGCCGGCGTGCAGGCATCCAGGTCGCCTATTGCGCTGAACAGTTCGAGAACGACGGCTCGCCAGTTTCGACGATCGTCAAAGGTGTGAAGCGTGCGATGGCCGGTGAGTACAGCCGCGAGTTGTCAGCGAAGGTCTTCGCTGGCCAGTGTCGGTTGATCGAGCTCGGTTTCCGGCAAGGCGGACCTGCAGGCTATGCGTTACGCCGGATCCTCGTGGACGAACATGGCCTCATGAAGGGGGAATTGCAACGCGGCCAGCACAAGTGCCTGCAGACGGACCGCGTCATTCTGATGCCAGGCCCGGATAGCGAGGTGCGTATCGTCAACCTGATCTACAGCTGGTTCATCAATGAGTCACTCAATGAGCACGAGATCGCCGCACGCCTGAACGGCATGAACGTTCAGACGGACCTTGGGCGACCCTGGACTCGGGCAACGATTCGGGAGGTGCTGACCAACGAAAAGTACATCGGCAACAACGTCTACAACCGTGTGTCGTTCAAGCTGAAGAAATCTCGTGTCACGAATCCGTCGGAGATGTGGATACGCAAGGAGGGTGCGTTCGAACCCCTCGTGCCGAGCGAAACGTTCTATACAGCGCAGGGCATCATGCGGGCGCGGGCCCGGCGCTACTCGAGTGAGGAGCTTATCGAGCGTCTGCGAAACCTGTATCGAAGCCGAGGCTTTCTATCCGGCGTCGTGATCGACGAAACGGAGGGTATGCCGTCCACCTCGGTCTACGTGTATCGCTTCGGTAGCTTGATTCGTGCGTACCAGACGGTTGGCTTCACGCCCGGCCGTGACTATCGTTATATCGAGACGAACCGCTTCATTCGGCAACTGCACCCAGAGATCGTTGCCGAGACGGAAAAGAAGATTGCGGATCTCGGCGGATCCGTGTCGCGTGATCCGGCGACGGACCTGTTGACCGTGAATAGGGAATTCACTGCCTGCATCGTGCTGTCACGGTGTCAGGTGCGCAGCAGCGGCCGTAACCGCTGGAAGGTGCGGTTCGACACGAGCCTGCTGCCGGATATCACCGTCGCAGTCAGGCTGGACCAGAGCAACTCGACTGCGCTCGACTACTACCTGCTGCCGCACATCGACTTTTGGCAGCCTCGCATCAGCCTTGCGGACTGGAATCCGATCGAGTTCGAGAGCTATCGCTTTGACACGCTGGACTACTTATACGGCATGGCACAGCGTGCTCGACTGAGGAGACGAGCATGACTCAGCGTGAACAGCCCGGTGAGGTTCGGATGATCCCGATCAGCCAGATTGAGGTGATCAATCCTCGCGAGCGTAATGGTCGAGTTTTCGACGAAATCGTCAGCAACATCAAGACGATCGGCCTGAAGAAGCCGATTCTGGTCACGCCGCGGGCAACGGCCAGTGGCGTGGAGAAGTACCTTCTCGTGTGTGGGGAGGGACGACTGAAGGCGTTCCGATCACTCGGCGAAACGACGATACCAGCCCTTGTGGTGAGCGTGAGCGACGAAGACGCGTTCATCATGAGCCTGACGGAGAGGAGCTAGCGACTTTGCCGAAGTATCTGGCAGAACGTGTATGGCCGAGCGGGAGTCCAGCATGACCGGCGTAGCACTTGGGTTCATTCCCGAACCACTTTCCGTTCCAATCGCGAGCATCTTGCCATCGCGACGCACGCCTGCCGGCATGATGAACTCGCGAAAGTTCAAGCAAATCAGAAGCTCCATCGAAGAGGTGGGCTTGATCGAGCCGCTTTCCGTTACGCCGGTCGACCAGGCATCGGGCAACCACGTCCTGCTCGATGGGCATCTGCGATTGATCGCGTTGCAGGAGCTCCAGTTCAACACCGTGTCCTGTCTAGTTGCAACTGACGACGAGAGCTACACGTACAACAACCGCGTCAATCGACTATCGACCATCCAGGAGCACTTCATGATTCGTCGGGCGGTTGAACGAGGTGTGTCCCCGGAGCGGTTGGCGAAGGCGCTGTCGGTAGATGTGTCTCAGATCATCAAGAGGATGGCATTGCTGGATGGGATTTGCGCTGAAGCGACCGAGCTCCTGAAGGACCGGCAGTTTTCGCCGGAGCTCGCGCGAGCGCTCCGGAAGATGAAGCCGACGCGGCAAGTCGAATGTGTTGAGCTCATGGTGGCAGCAAACAACCTGTCCGTCTCGTACGCTGAAGCGTTGCTCGTTGCGACGCCGGCTTCGCGGCTGGTCGAAGGGAAGAAACCGAGGAAGCTTGCCGGCGTGAGCCCCGAGCAAATGGCGAAGATGGAGCGGGAGATGAGCAATCTGCAGGGGCAGTACAAGGTGGTCGAGCAGACTTATGGACAGGACGTGCTCAACCTCGTGCTCGCAAAGGGCTATCTCGCGAGGCTGCTTGAGAACGAATCCGTGCGCCAGTACCTGCAAGCCCAACAAGCGGATTTGCTATGCGAACTGCAGTCCGTCGTCGATACGATCGCCTTAGAGCAGCCGGCCCTCGATCCCACTGCCTGAGCTCAGATAGTTTGGCGGAGTATCGTTTCAAAAATCGGTCTGCTGATCACGAAAATTGCGTGATCCAAAATTCGTATGTTGAGACGTTGCGAATTCGTCTAAAGAATTTTACCTTTATGTCGTTATGCGCTTAAAGGGGCTCACTGCGTGTTGCAGTCGAGTGGTTCCATAGCCTAGATCGTGAAAATAATGAGCAATATGACTTGTACTCACTGCCGCACTGGGGTTCCGCGCGGCGCGACGGTTTGCACCGGGTGTCAGGCTGAAGTTGAGTATGGGCCCGCAAGAGGACTTTTCGGCGCGGCGCTACTTGCTGCCGCGTTCGCGGGCTATCAAGCGCATCGCCACCTGCCCGAGTCCATGTCAGTAGGTGGCTGGGTTACAGGTGCAGTGGTGTTTGTTGGGCTTAGCCTGCTCATACAAAAGATGTTCGGCGACCGCGTCGTGTTTAAGCGCGTGTACAAAACCCGGCGATAGCTGCAGAGCATCACGATTTCTCAGTCGGCCATGTATCGGCGAGGCTGCTCATATGTGCCTGTCATGGATCGGAATGAATGCCCTCTTCTAACTACTGCCGGCAAGTAGACCGAGCGCCTCACGAAGTAGCGCTATTGTTGATGTCCGCACAGAACTGACCCACTAGAGCTGGAAATTTTCATCGAATTTTGACCCACGTGATTGAATGCTCTGCTCAATCTTTGAGCAGGGGATACAAAGGTGATCACGGTGGGTATATTGGCCAAGATCAGGCGGATGTATTTCCGCGAGAAGGTCCCGTTGCGCGAGATTGCGCGGCGTACGGGCCTGTCCCGAAACACGGTGCGCCGCTGGCTGCGGCAGACTGATGCCGTCGAGCCGAAGTATCCGAAGCGCGTCAGCCCGAGCGTCATCGACGACTGGGCCGCACAGCTGACAGGTTGGCTGCGTGCCGACAGTCATCGCCCGAAGCGTGACCGGCGCACCGCCCGGTTCATGTTCGAGGCGATCCGCGCCGAGGGTTACGCCGGCAGCTACGGCCGCGTAAGCGCGTTCGTGAGGCGTTGGCACGAGGAGCAGGCTGAGGCGCCTCGCAGGAAGGCCTTCGTGCCGCTCGCCTTCGAACCCGGCGAAGCCTTCCAGTTTGACTGGAGCTGCGAATACGCGTTTGTTGGCGGGCTACGGCGACGCCTGGAGGTCGCCCACGTCAAACTTAACTCCAGCCGCGCGTTCTGGCTCGTCGCCTATCCCACACAGAGTCACGAGATGCTGTTCGATGCGCACGCCCGCGCATTCGCCGCGTTCGGCGGCGTGCCGCGGCGCGGCATCTACGACAACATGAAGACCGCCGTGGACAAGGTTGGCCGCGGCAAGGAGCGTGCGGTCAACGCGCGCTTCGAAGCGATGTGCAGTCACTACCTGTTCGAGCCGGAGTTCTGCAACCGGGCTGCAGGCTGGGAGAAAGGCATCGTCGAGAAGAACGTTCAGGACCGGCGACGTCAGATTTGGCACGAAGCAGCGCTACGGCGCTGGGAAACGCTGGAGATCCTGAACGAATGGGTCGCTGGTCAGTGTCGTGAGGCGTGGCACATGCGGCACCCGCAGTGGCCTGAGCTGACAGTCGAGGATGTGCTGCAGGACGAGCGTACCCGGCTGATGCCCAATCCACGGCCGTTCGACGGCTACATCGAGCAGACCCTGCGAGTCTCGTCGACCAGCCTGATTCACTTCCAACGCAACCGCTACAGCGTGCCCACCGAGTACACGAACCAGTTGGTGAGCGTGCGCTGCTATCCGGCATATCTCAGCGTCGTCGCCAACGCCCAGGAGATCGCACGCCACGAACGCAGCTTCGAGCGGCACATGACCTTCTACGATTGGCGCCACTACGTCACGCTGGTCGAGCGCAAACCCGGCGCACTGCGCAACGGCGCACCGTTCATCACGATGCCGCAGCCGCTGCAACTGCTGCAGCGGCATCTGCTGAAACACCCGGGCGGCGATCGCGTCATGACGCAGGTGCTCGCTGCGGTGCGCGAACACGGGCTCGATGCGGTGCTGCTCGCCGTACAGGCTGCGCTGGATTCAGGACGCCCCAGCGCAGAGCACGTCCTGAACGTGCTGAGCCGGCTGAAGGCGCCCGTCACGAATGGCAGCCTCGCCACGACGAAACTCCAGCTCAAGGAAGAGCCCGCGGCCGACGTGAACCGTTACGAGACGCTGCGTGCCAACCCACCGGAGGATCGTCATGTCTAACGATATCGCGGCCCAGCTCAAGGGTCTTAAACTGCACGGCATGGCGAGCACGTGGCCGGAGCTGCTCGCGCAGTCGCGCCACACTGACTTCGAGCCGGAGCGCTTCATGAAGCAGCTGTTGATGGCTGAAACCGCCGAACGGCAGGTGCGCTCGATCGCCTATCAAATGACCGCTGCGCGCTTCCCGGCCCACCGCGACCTGAAGGGCTTCGACTTCGCGCAGGCACACGTCGACGAAGCGCTGGTGCGCGAACTGAGCGAGCTGTCGTTCCTCGAAAGCGCGCACAACGTCGTGTTCATCGGTGGTCCGGGCACTGGCAAGACGCACCTCGCCTCAGCGATCGGAATCGAAGCCGTACAGCGCCACGGCAAGCGTGTGCGCTACTTCTCGACCGTCGAGCTGACCAACGCCCTGGAGCAGGAGAAGTCCATCGGCAAACAAGGCCAGATCGCCCACAAGCTGATGTACGTCGATCTGGTGATTCTCGATGAGCTGGGCTATCTGCCGTTCAGCCAGACCGGCGGTGCATTGCTGTTCCATCTGCTCTCAAAGCTTTACGAGCACACGAGCGTCGCGATCACGACCAATCTCAGCTTCGGCGAGTGGGCGAGCGTGTTCGGGGATGCAAAGATGACGACAGCGCTGCTGGACCGCGTCACCCATCACTGCCACATCGTTGAAACGGGCAATGAATCGTGGCGCTTCAGGACCAGTTCTGCCAAGGCGAAGACGACAAGAAAGAGAGCAGCAAAACCAGCGGGTAACGAAGAGTTATCCACACCGGAATAGATGTACTACGCTGTCTCAGGGTGGGTCAGATTTAGATGAAATCGGTGGGTTAAGACTCGGTGGAAATCAACAGAAACAGTTCACGTAACAGCGGTGTGATGGCCAGTGTGCAGCAGTAATCCCGCATCCGGACGGCTCCTGGCTCGATGAATAGGAAGTAGAGCTGAGCATCGGGCGGTGCGCGACTGCTATCTGGGAACTCAGTCATCAGGTCAAGCGGCGCGCATCGCCGGTCGCGTTGCAGCTGGGGGGAATACGTACCATAAGCCGTCATCGTGTCGGAAGAAAAATATCGCCAACGATCGGTCAGGCTTGGCGGACTCAACACAGACACAGCGTCCTTCACGATATACCTTGTCGCTGAGCTGGAAGCGCTTGATGCGAATCGGTGACGTGTCGGAGGGGGCAAGCCACTTGTCGATCAACCTGCGCAAACAATACCCGTCGTAGTTCATCGCACTCTCCATGACCCGTCACCGCGACTCGACCACCTTGTGAGTCCGCACCTTAGCGCATACGGTACCGCCAAGGCGCGGGTGCTCCGATTTGCCCTCGGGTAACTTGACTTCCGGGCTGGTGTCGGGCGGCAATTATCAGTCGCATGACTGATTTATACAGTCATGCGACTGATATATCAATGTCATGACCCCTAGGAAATTCACCTATCCATCTGATAAATAGAAGGAATATGGATGGGGTCGGATCTTTGAGTGCTCGATTGACTGGTAATTATCAGTCGCGTGACATATTCTTTGTGACAAGGTGGTTGCTCGTCATGGTGGCTTGGGCGAGGACCGATGAACTGACTGCGATCGCTCGGTCGAGGGAAGGTCGATATTTGAGCGGTTGGACTGTCCGAAGCGCACACCGGCGGCTGCCGGCAAGAGGTCAAAGATGAGGGAACTGGCGATTGAACTGACAGGGGCCAAAGAGTTGGCCGACGAGCCAAAGCGCCGCGGCAACAGAACGACAAGAATCCCCGAAATCGTGGAGGCCGCGATCAATGTGCTCGCGCAGTACGGTAACGTCGGGTTCGCTTTGCGCCGCGTGGCGAGCGATGTTGGGATCCACCTGGCGACCTTGCAGTACTACTTTCCGACCAGAGAAGACCTTTTGCGAGCGGCGTCGGAGGCCGTGGCAACACGATATCTGACGCTCTATGAAAGTGTGGTCGACGACGATGATCTATCGCCGGAGGCTCGGCTAGATGCCATCGCAGATATCGCCTTTGACGAGTTGGTCAAGCGTGGCACACACATTGCACCATTTTGCCTGGAAGTCTGGAGCATGGCCGAGCGCGAAGAATTTGCCCGAGACTTGGTTGCAAGTTTCAACCGTCGATTTCAGGAGACGTTCGCTCGATTGCTGGCCAAGATCAATCGATCGCTTACACCGCGGGAGTGCGCATTACGCGGTCGTCTGCTGTACTCCCATTTGGCCGGTTTGATCGTTTTAGTCCGGCCGGCACATGGCGCATCTTCAGACGATGAAGCACTTCGCGCTGCGACGAAGGCTGTCTGGAGGGCGCTCAGCTACGCTCCACAGTAGCGCGGCACGAGAAGGGAATACAACGTAAATGACCCACTAATGATGGGGGAGACACATGTACGCACCTGTTCAACAGTTGTCGTCCGATCCACAAGACTTCGAGCGTCTGACATCGCAGCGGTTGTGCGAGGCGTTTGACGGCGAGCGGTTGGAACTCGAGGCTTCCCGGAATCGGCTTGAGCCGGTCGGAAAGATTACGAGGCGCCGATTAAGCAGCATTGAAATGCTGCGCTCCGAGGCGGCGACCTCCAGTCGTCCGTTTGGAATCCGTCGAGATTCGAAAAGCGGCAGAGGAGGGCAGGACGAGTTGATTCTGGTTGTCGTTCTGGCAAGTCAACTGTCATGCGAGATCGGGAACAGCTACTACACGCTGGCCGAGGGCGACATTGCGCTCATCGGCCCGGAGCATCCTAGCCGGATGGAGTTCTCGGCAGGCTTTGATGGGCTATGGGTACGTCTTCCGAAAATCGAATCACACATTCGACGCGTGATCTTTCAGGATGCGGTAGACAGAAAATTCGATAGCCGGCACGGGATCATGCATGTGCTGTTGAGAACGCTGCTGACCACATACGAGTCGGCGAACTCGATTGCAGGCGATAGCGTCCCGTGGTTGGAGAGCAGCTTGCTGGATCTCATCGTGGCGGCGGTAAGCGCCAGTTCGGTCGTGGCGAGAGAGGGACGTGCAACGATGTATAGTCGCGCGACTCTGCAGCGGATCAAATCTCACGTCGTCGCTAGGTTGCACGACGACACCCTTACCCCATCCTCCATCGCAAGCGCCATGGGCATAAGCGTGCGTCGCCTGAATGAACTCTTCGCTCAATGTCAGACGACGGTAACGGAGTGGATCATCGCGGAGCGACTCGAGCGATGCAGAAGACGATTGCTTCTCAGAAGCCAGGTTAAGGAAACAATTTGCCAGGTTGCGTACGAAGAAGGATTCAAGAACATTAGCCACTTCAATCGAGCCTTCAAGAATCGATTTGGCGAAAGTCCGGGCCAACTGAGAGATCGTATCCGCCGCGAGGGCCTTTCGTCAGTCGACGCTGAAAGGGGCGTCCAGCTGGAAGTCATGTGAGCATCCGCGTGCCCGTGCCCGTGCCCGCGCTGACGCACCACGTTCCACCGCGCGAACGCGCGATCAACTAAAGTCCATCGCCCTCTGCGGCATGACGCTCGTCATGCCGTCACACCGGGCATCCCTCCCAACGTTTCCACTCTGCAGCCGGCAGCATCGTCCATCGATGCTGTCGCGCGAAGCATCGCCATGTGATCCGCGGATGTCGCTGCCCGACAAGCAAAGCTTTTCCGCGCTGTGAGCAAAGGCGGACAGTTCGAGAACGCCTATTGTTCCTGTAACGGAAATGCGCGCGACGCTTACACCAACGGCCGCATACCGCAATAAGAGCCGATGCTTCGCCATGGGCAACTATCTAGGAGACGCAAGTGCCTGATACCACCATTCAAGGCCATCCTGCTTCTGCGCTGTTCGACGAAGAGGCGGGGACGATCAGTCCGCTGGTCTACTCCGACCAGGGTATCTACGAGCAGGAACTGGATCGCATTTTCGGGCGGTCGTGGCTGTTCATCGCTCACGAGAAACATATTCCCAAGACCGGGGATTTCTTCTCCACGTACATGGCGGAAGATCCCGTCGTTGCAGTTCGGCAAAAGGACGGGTCGGTCGCCGTCTTGCTCAATCAGTGCCGTCATCGCGGCATGAAGATTTGCCGTGCGGATCAGGGCAACGCAAAGGCATTCACATGCAGTTACCACGGTTGGGCCTATGGGATTGACGGCGCTCTCGTGAACGTCCCGTCAGAGGAGCACTACGGGCCGTGTTTCAACAAGGAAGAGTGGCCTGCAAGGCGCGTCCCTCGAGTTGAAAGCTACAAGGGCCTGATCTTCGCCAACTGGGACGAGCATGCGCAATCGCTGAAAGAATCGCTCGGCGAAGCTGCGCTGTACCTGGACGCACTGCTCGATCGGTCGCCTGCCGGTACGGAGCCGATCGGCGGGATCTACAAGTGGGTCATCCCCTGCAACTGGAAACTTGCCGCTGAGCAATTCGCCAGCGATATGCACCACGGGGTCATGTCGCATGTGTCTGTGCAAGTCGCGACAACACCGGAGTATGCGGGCAAGGAACTGCCGCTGCCGGGCCGTCAACTGTTATCGGACCAAGGACATGGCACGGGCTTTTTCCTTGCCCCGGGCCTTCATGAAGACTGGATTGTGTCGCAGGCTGGCCAGCGCGAGCCGGGGTACGATTCGGTGGCCCTTGCTCAGCGGCATGCCGCTCACAATGCGGGCGTGAGCGCGGTGACCGCGCAACACATGACCGTGTTTCCCACGTTCTCATTTTTCGGAGGCGTGCACAGCTGCCGCGTCTGGCATCCGCGCGGCCCTGGCGAAATCGAGGTCTGGGCGTTCTGTCTGGTCGACTCCGACGCTTCACCTGCCGAGAAGGAGCAACTCCGGCAAGCCACGTTGCGTACTTTCTCTCCGGCTGGAACCTGGGAACAGGACGACGGCGAGAACTGGGTCGAGATCCAGCGTGTGCTGCGCGGACATCAGGCGCGCCGTACCACCATGAGCATTCAGATGGGTAAGGATATCAATCCCGCTGCGGATCCCGCGTTCCCCGGCACTGTCGAGGGCTGCTACAGCGAGGAGGCCGCACGGCGACTCTATAGCCACTGGCTCAAGTTGATGTGTATTCCGACGCAACGCGATACGTGCGCCAAGGAGGCCGGCCATGGTTGCTAACGAAATCGCCTCGACGCGCGCGAACGCCGTTTCGGCAGCAGAGCACTTTGCGATCGAACAGTTCCTCTTTCTCGAAGCCGAGCTTCTCGACGGCAGGAACATCGCGGCGTGGATCGAGCTGATGGCCGACGACCTCCGTTACGTGATGCCGATCCGCCGCAATGTGGGGCCGCGCGAGCGAAAAGTGGAATGGACCAGTCCTGATGAACTCGCGTATTTCGACGAAAGCAAGGAAAACCTCAAGCTTCGTCTACGCAAACTCCAATCGGGCGCCGCATGGGCCGAGGAGCCGCCGTCTCACACACGGCATCTGATCACGAACGTCCGCGCAAGCGCTGCCGGGCAGGGCGAATACCTCGTCCGCTCGAACTTCCTCGCATATCGCAACAGGTCGGAACGACAAACCGACTACTTGATTGGGGAACGCCACGATCGCCTGCGCTGCGTCGATACGGACGCGGGATTTCAGATCGTCAGTCGGCGCATCTTGCTCGATCAGACGACGTTTCTCGCGAACAACCTCAGTTTCTTCCTTTGAGGGTGAGCGCAATGTCGTTTACCGATGTTTGCTCAGTGTCGGACGTCCCGAGCGACGCCGGGTTGAGGATTGATGCCGGACCCGAGGTGGTCGCCGTGTTCAAGATCGACGGAGATTTCTACGCGATCGAGGACAAGTGTCCCCACGGCGACTGGTCCTTGTCAGACGGCTATCTGGATGACGGCCTGATCGAATGCAGCTTGCATATGGCGAAGTTCTGCGTGAAGACCGGGAAGGTCTGTGCTCCGCCGGCTATACGCGACGTCAAGGTGTTTCCGATCAAGGTAGTGGGTGACCGGGTACTGATCGATCTTGAACCTGAGGCCGGCATATGAAACAGCCGCTTGCGATTGTCGGTTCGGGCCTTGCCGGTGTACGCGCGGCGCAGACGCTTCGTGCCAATGGGTATAGCGACAGGATCATCTTGGTCGGCGAGGAGGCTCAGCACCCGTACGAGCGACCTGCGTTATCGAAGGAAGCACTGTGCGGGGGCGCTCCGCCGGCGCTGTGCTCGACGGAAGACCTGAATACATTGGAGCTCGACTGGCGTCGAGGGTCGCGCGCGGTGTCGATTGACGGAGGCGTACTCGCGCTTGACGACGGCACGTCGGTGGCGACCGACGGCATTTTGCTGGCGACCGGCGCCCGGGCTCGCAAGGTCGACTTGCCCGGCGTGTCTTTGCCAGGCGTCCATACGCTACGTGCGCTGGATGATGCGTTCGCGCTTCGAGACGCGCTGGCGGCGCAGAGCGAGATCGTCGTCATCGGTGGTGGCCTGATTGGGTGCGAGGTCGCCAGCACCGCGCGGAAGGCAGGGCATGCGGTCACTGTCGTCGAGTCTGGCGAGGAACTGATGGAGCGTGCGCTCGGGCGAATGATGGGGCTTTGGGCGCGGGTCCAACTCCAGCAACTCGGTGTGGTCGTTCATCGATCCGCGACGGTCGCCTCGATCGAAGGCCATGCACGGGCGCGCGGCGTGAGATTGTCGAACGGCGCGTACTTGCCGGCTGACGTCGTTGTCCTGAGTGTGGGAGCCCAGCCATGCGACGAACTCGCACAAGCCGCAGGTGCGGCGTGTATGCGCGGCGTGGTCGTCGATGCCGCTGGCCGCAGCACCATTCCTGGAATCTTCGCTGCCGGTGACGTTGCCTCGTGGCCGCTCGTAGAAGGCGGGCGCCGCTCTCTCGAGAGTTTTCTCAACAGCCAGGCGCAGGCGGCCGTCGCAGCATGCGCAATGATCGGGCGCGTGAACGAGCAGCCTCAGACCGCGCTTTCGTGGACCGAAATCGCCGGGCGAAAGATTCAACTTGCAGGCGATCTCACCGGCTCGGGAGAGATGGTTATTCGGGGCGATGAGTCAGGCGCGTCCTTTTCCGTATTCCGCGTATCGAACGGACGGGTGGCAGGCGTTGCGACAGTCGACGCCCCGCGTGAATACGCAACGGCCAAACGGCTCGTCGAGTCGCGAATCGCGGTGCAGACCAATCTGCTGGCCGATTCCTCTACCGAGCTTCGCAGCTTGCTTAGCTACAAGGTGAACTAAATGAAAAAACTGGAAAACCAGGTCGTGCTGGTGACAGGCGGCGCATCTGGCCTGGGCCGCGCCATCGTCGAGCGGTTCGTTTCGGAGGGCGCGCGGGTAGGCGTGCTTGACCGCTCGGCTGATCGGATTGCCGAAATCCGCGATGCACTCGGTAATGCTGTGATGGGCTTCCAGGGCGATGTTACGTCGTATGAGGACAACCTTCGCGCAGTGAATGGATTGGTCGCTCAGTTCGGCCGCCTGGATTGCGCGATCGGGAACGCCGGGATCTGGGATTTCAAGACCGCACTGGTCGACCTCTCGGAAGACAAACTCTCTTCGGCGTTCGACGAATTGTTCGCCGTGAACGTGAAGGGCTATCTTCTGCTCGCCAAGGCCGCTTTGAAAGCGCTGGCCGAAAGTCGCGGGAGTCTGATCTTTACGGCATCGAACGCGTCGTTTCAGTCGGACGGTGGCGGCGTCCTCTACACGGCCAGCAAGCACGCAATTCGCGGCATCGTTACGCAACTCGCTTTCGAATTGGCGCCGTTCGTCCGCGTCAACGCCGTTGCTCCGGGGGGAATGATCACGAACCTCAGCGGCGTGAAGTCGCTCGGACTCTCGGATGCCACGATTCCGGCGGAGCCGTTCGTCGAAATGGCGCGCCATGTGGTGCCTATCGGTCATCTGCCGACTCCGGCCGACTACACCGGCGCCTATGTTTTCTTTGCGTCGCGCGAAGACAACGTGCCGGCGACGGGAACGGTCCTGCGACACGACGGTGGGTTGGCCGTTCAAGGGTTTATCGATTGCCGCGGGGGAGCCGGCTTGCTCGAAAAACTTGCAATCAATCAGGAGACAGTCGCATGAAGGTGCAATCGTTGGGTTATATCGGAATCGACGCTTCCGACTTGTCCGCCTGGAAACGGTACGCGACCAAGTTCCTGGGTTTGATGCCCGGAGAAAATGGCGCGTCCGGCGATCGCTACCGCATCGATAACCGTCTCTGGCGGATTTCGGTTGAACCAGGTGAGCGCGATGACATCGCCTATGCCGGATTCGAACTGGAAGGGCCGGAAGCACTCGCGCATATGGCCGGACACCTGCGGGACCTGGGTTACAGCGTCGAAAGCGATTCCGGCGAACTCGCACGTTGCCGGCAGGTGCGCGGGCTGGCACGTTGCGCCGATCCGTCCGGCTTGCCGGTGGAACTGTACTGGGGGGCGACCGAACGCGGCGAAGCACCGTTTCGATCGGCGGTGGTCGACGGTTTCGAAACCGGCGACCAAGGGCTCGGGCATATCGTGCTGCTCGTTCCCGACCTCAAAGCAGCACTCAAATTCTACTGCCAGGGATTGGGCTTCAAGCTATCCGACATCATCACGATGCCGATCGGTCCCGACCGCACGCTCGAACTGCATTTCCTTCACTGCAACCCGAGGCATCACACGTTGGCTTTCGCCGAAATGCCGGCGCCGAAGCGCCTCCAGCACTTCATGTTGCAGGTGCCGTCGATCGACGACGTCGGCTTCGCGCTCGATCGCGCAGAGCAGCAGAGCGTGCCGGTCACGATGACGTTGGGTCGCCACACCAATGACCAGATGGTGTCCTTTTACGCGAGAACGCCGTCAGGATTCGAAGTCGAATACGGTGCGGGAGCGGTGAGCGTCGACGAGTCGTGGACGGTGGTGAATCACGATCGGATCAGCGTGTGGGGCCATCACCGTACCGGCCAGTGAGATTGGGAGAACAACATGAGTGAAGTGAATTTCCGCAGCGCGTTTGTCGAATTCGAAGGCACCCGAATCCACTACCAGGAGGCGGGCGAAGGTCCGGCTCTCATCATGCTTCAGGGATCGGGGCCGGGTGCGTCCGGTTGGTCGAACTATAGCCGCAACGCGCCGTTCTTCGCGCGCAGCCACCGTGTCATCGTGCCGGACCTCGCCGGGTGGGGCAAATCCGACATGAGGCCGGTTGGCGTATCGATTCCTGGCTGGTGGGCGAACTCGATTCTCAGTCTCATGGAATCTTTGTCCATTACGCAGGCTGACATCATCGGTAATTCGCTCGGAGGAATGATTGCCCTGAAGATGGCCTTGATTGCTCCGGACCGTGTCGGCCGGCTCGTGCTGATGGGACCGGCCGGCGGCTTCCCGACGCTTGGCCAATGGCCCACGCCCGCGATCCGCACGTTGGCGACCGCCTATGAGGGCGATGGCATTACGGCGGAAAAGGTGAAGAGTTTCATCAGCGAGAGCCTGTTCGATCAGTCGGCGATCACCGATGAACTGGTCAAGGGCAGACTTGAGGCGGCAATGGATCCGCGCATCATTGCGCAGCCGCCGATGCGCCTGGAATCCGGACAACCGATCGAAGAACTCTGGCGAGACCCGGGTCTTGCGACGCTGCCGCACCAGACACTGATCATTTGGGGCAGAGAGGACCGCGTGGTTCCGCTCGATACCGGAATGATCTATGTCAAGCGTATTCCCAATGCGCAACTCAACACCTTTCCGAAGTGCGGCCACTGGGCGCAATGGGAATGGGCGGATCGGTTCAATCGAGTCGTTTCGTCCTTCCTCTCGGAAGAGCGTTGACACGCGCGCGAGAAGCGCAGGGCGGCCGACGGGAATACGACGCCGACGGCTGTTGAATCACGACCTAACTGGGATTTTCCATGGCAATGACAGGCCGGATGATGAGTACGCCCCTGCTCATCTCTTCGATCATCAGGCGCGCGGCGCGATACAGCGGCGGCGTCGAGATTGTTTCGCGCGGCAGTGACGGCGGCATTCATCGCTATACCTATCGGGAGTGCGAACTCCGCGCGCGTAAGCTGGCCCAGGCGTTGGAGGCGCTCGGCGTGCGACAAGGCGATCGCATCGGCACACTGGCATGGAATAGCTATCGCCATCTGGAGCTTTACTACGCCGTGCCAGGGGCGGGTGCGGTCTGCCATACCATCAATCCACGATTGTTTCCCGAGCAGATCGTCCATATCGTCA
Source organism: Streptomyces sp. NPDC048258 (assembly GCF_043201995.1). Lineage (NCBI taxonomy): Bacteria > Bacillati > Actinomycetota > Actinomycetes > Kitasatosporales > Streptomycetaceae > Streptomyces > Streptomyces sp. NPDC048258. The sequence continues at coordinate 785 of NZ_JBICZH010000045.1, read as the reverse complement.
ACGATGCCGAAGACACGTACGTGTGTTTCGACGTTCAATTCCTGCCCTTCGTCGAGGAAATCGCAGGACGGTGCCCAGGCGTCAAGGCGTGGATCATGATGGCCGGTCGCGAGGACATGCCCGCCGCTAGCAAGGCTTCCTTGCTCTGCTACGAAGAATTGATCGGTGCGCAGGATGGAAATTACGAATGGCCGGTGTTGGACGAGAACCTCGCATCGGGCCTCTGCTATACGTCCGGTACGACCGGCAACCCGAAGGGGGTGCTGTACTCGCATCGTTCAACCGTTCTGCATTCCTATTCTTCCGCATTGCCAGATTCGCTGAATTGTTCGGCGTCGGAGGTCATCATGCCGGTGGTTCCCATGTTTCACGTGAATGCATGGGAGCTGCCGTATTCCGCGCCTTTGGTCGGCGCGAAGCTGGTGCTTCCGGGGCAAAGGCTCGACGGCGCTTCCCTCTACGAGTTGATCGAGGGCGAGCAGGTTACCTACTCCGCGGGCGTGCCGACCGTGTGGCTCGGCCTGCTCGAACATGTGCGATCGAACGATCTGAAGTTTTCGACATTCCGTCGAACAGGTATCGGCGGGTCGGCCGTCTCCCGATCGATGATTCGCGCCTTCAAGGAATTGGGTGTCGACGTGGCTCATGGTTGGGGCATGACGGAGACATCGGCGATGGGCGCCAGCTGCACGCTGCGACGTCAGCATGCCGGGCTTTCCGAATCCGAGCAAGAAAAGGTCCTCGAGAAGCAAGGTGCCGTGATTCCGGGCATAGACATGAAGATC
>NZ_JBICZH010000044.1:0-25077 GCF_043201995.1 Streptomyces sp. NPDC048258 | reverse complement strand
GCCGACAGATCAAACTCAAGGCACCAGGGCCAGTCGTATCGCGAGTCAGGCCACCGCCGAAGGGCACCCCAACATCCTCACAGTCGTATCGGGTGGCAAGGGCCTTGTTCTGCTTGAGCTTGTTGAAGCAGCGTTCGACGAGGTTGCGGAGCCTGTAGATCTCGCGGTCGAAGCGGCACGGGCTCTCGCCGCGTCGTCGGCGTCCGCTGATCTGGTCGACGCGTTCGGGGATGGTGCAGGCGACGCCGCGTCTGCGCAGGTAGGCGAGGGTCTTGCGGTACGAGTAGCCCTTGTCGCCGACCACGCGGACCGGGCGGGTTCGTGGCCGGCCGGGCCCGCACCGTTTGATGCGGATGCGGGCCATGACCGACTCGAACTGGGTGCAGTCGTTGACGTTGCCACCCGTGATCGTGAAGGCCAGGGGACGTCCTCGTCACCGTGGGCCCCGACGTGGACGAGCGCGGTGTACACCGCCAGTAGCTGGCGGCGGGAGTCGCTGAACGGATCGTCGTCGTCGCTCCAGGACCGTTCGACAGTGGCCCACGCCTCGTCGCTGGCGCGCTGCAGGGCTGCGCGCTCGGCGGAGGATCACTAAACGTCGCGCACCGCGAGCAGTTCGACCGCTGCCCCCGACGACTCCAGCAGTGGTGCAGCGGCAGTACGCCACGTCTGGCGGGAGTCGGACCTGCCGGCCGCGGCGGCCGGGACGACGGTCATCGCGGACGGTGCCTACCCGGGCACCGGGCTGATCGTCCCGCACCGCAGAGGGGCCGGACGGCCCCTCCTGCGCGGTCAGGAAGAGGACAACGCCGAAACACCGCCGCGTCCGTGCCCGCGTCGAGCACACCTTCGCCCGCATGAAGAAATGGAAGATCCTCCGCGACTGCCGTCAGAAAGGAGACGGTCTCCACCACGGCGTCCAGGCCGTCGCCACCCTGCACAACCTCGCCCTGGCAGGGTGAAACAGCAGGTCAAGCACCACTCCGGCCTGCCCGAGACGGAGCTTCTGCAACACCCTTTAGTAGGGCTTGGGCAGGTTCAGTTTCTGGTGGCGTGTTCAGATGATTGGCTGTGTCGTTGATCGGGTGACGCCTGAGGACTTGGCCGCGGTGCGGTGTGATCTGGAGGATTTCGCGGCGGAGGTTTCGAGCCGTTCGCGAGGAACGATCAGCGTTGGTGGGGCCAGGTCTACCTGCGCGGGTTGCTGACCGATGGCAAACGTAAGTCGGTGGAGCCGATGGCGGCCCAGCCCGGCGAAGCGGCCCGGCCCGGCACCGGCCGCAGCGGCTTCAAGCGGATGTACTCGCGGCTTGTGACCATGCGGATCCGGCCCGCCGGCCGCGAGGTCCGCCAGGCCGCCCACGGCCCGGACCGCCTTCTGCACCCTGCAACGGCTGGCCATAGCCCCTAAAGACACGGCGCTGGCCTGAGCCTCTACAGGATCGTCCGTGCCTCATGATCCCCAGGGCTGGAGGGCACTCCAACTGCCGCCGGCCGCAGCGAACACCAACTCGGAGCCCTCGAAGGCTTCCTGCGCGTTCCTCGGGTGCAGGTTGCCGAAGCGTTCGGCGCACAGGTCCACCTGCAACACCCCGTCGAAGCGGGTGAACTGCGGGGGATCGTAGAGTACCCAGGCGAAGCCACCGCTCTCGTCGATCCGGAATCGCTCCACTCCGAACAGGTCCAGGCACACGGGCTCCCAGCGAAGGCCCTCGTCCACCACCCGGGCATCGATCACGAGCCTGACGACTCGCCCCCGCGCCTGTGGACCGAATTCCTGATCAAGCATGACCCGGCGGACGCAGGAGTCGCCGAACTCGTAACGGGCCAGCAACGCCGCAATCCCGTCCTCGGTCAACGCATGCGGTCCAAGTCTCCGCGCCGGTACCGGCGGTCTGAGATCCACGCTGCTCCTCTGTCGATTCCGACCATCGTAAGAGGAACAGCCAGGCCGGACGTTCGGGGACGCCGCAGGTGAACAGTTCGTCGAGCGCCAACGCGCTCGACGCACCAGGACACACAGACGCAGGCCGCACCTGACCAGGCCCTACTAGTTGGCCAGGGTTCGTACTGGAGGCGGCCCAGGGCCAGGCGTTTGGCACGCTGCGACGCCCGCCACCCAGCTGGAACGGCGGCCTTGGCCGGGCCGCGAGAGCACGAGGAAGGAAACCGGGCCGCACAGGAAGAATCTCTGGCTGCCTACATACGCCAGTGGAAGCCGTCTCCCGGGTTCGTATCGGCTTCAGGTGACCAGTCCTCGATGGCAGCGGGGCAGATCAGGCGGTGATGGGGGTCATCCCGCACTACGCTCCCGTTCACGAGATCGATCGCTGAGCGTGCATCGTGAGCCCTGCACCGGAGGGGCAGACGTCGGAGTGGTGCTGTGGCCTGCGAGTATGGCGCCTCACGGGTGGCTTACAGGGGAGGGGTGGCCGTGAGGACGCTGGTAGAGGAGGCGGTCGCAGCCACACTGCGGGGTGAGGGCGGCGAGACGGTCCGTCTGTACGTAGCCGCCTGCGCCGAGCGCATGGTGCCGCTGTTCTTGGGGCTGCAAGCCGGCGAAGCAGGCCGGGAAGCGGACATGGACTTCTTCGTGGAGTCCGTACGCGACCTCTGGTACGCCGACCGCCCTCTGTCCGACGCCTCTGATCGCGTTCGCCAGCTGGAGCGGTTCCCTGAGCTTCAGCCGCGAGACGAAGGAATCTCCGACGTCGCCGGCACATACACCCCTTCTTCGCCGCTCTCGTCCTGCGGTACGCCCTGCTGGCCAAATCCCCATCGCGGTGAGCGCCGCATGACCGCAAGAGAAGCTCTTCGACCGTCTCGACCTCTGGCTGCACCCGATCGTGCTCGGCGTCGGGAAGAAGGTGTTCGACGATGGCGCGGTGCCCACCAACGTCACGCTCCTCGCACCCCCGGTAGCCAGCCCGAAGGGCACCGTGTACCTGCGTTACGGGCTCGCCGCCGGCACTCCCGCGACGGGGGACATGAGCGCACCCGATCGCGGTGCCGGAAGCGACGACTGAGGCCACCCCGCGCCTGGTGGGTCCGTGCTGCTGCGGAACGGGCACCGGGATACCAGCTGCCGACCCTGCCCGGGGCCGGAAAGACCGCAGCGCGGTGAGGGCGACCGGAATCTGGGCATCGAAGTTGTCCATCCGGGCCAGGTAGCGCGCTCCTCACCTTGTTGGCGGGTTGTTTCCGGTCCTTCGTGCGATCGGGAGACCCAGGGCCTGGGTGTGGCTGGACGGCGCTCATGCTGTGGCTTTGACTGATTGGCCGCCCAGTGCCCCGCGACGACACGGCCGCTCATTGGGATAAGCGAACAGAGATCGCTTCGTAAGGACACGCCGGCGTTGTCGTCTGCAGGGACCAGCCAACCGATCGACGAGGAAGGCTCGGGTGCCCGAGCTCTGGGCGGGGACAGCCCGGTGACCTGGGCTGTCGACCTGAACGCCGGCGGCGGCGCTCTGCTGATCGCTCTCCTGACCGGCCATGGTCAGTGGCTGCTCTGCATTCCTGGCCGAACCGTCCACCACGCTTGCCGTGGCTACCGCGGAGACGGCAAGACTGATGCGAAGGACGCCTACGTCATCCCCGATCAGGCACGGATACGCCGGGACCTGCAGCCTCTGCAGGAGTGGGACGAGATCGCGGTGGACCTGAAGATCCTCACCGCCCGCCGCTACGACCTCGACGCCGTGTCCTGGCGCGGTAGATGTCGGGCCGGGCAGCGATGGAGACCCTGAGCTGTGGGCCTTTCGGTGCAGCGATGGTCGAAGGTGCGAGGAGGGTACGGGCGGCAGGTCGTGCGGCTGTCGTGGATTCGAAGCGCGCTGCGCCTGCGCGTGGAGGTCTCACCGGGGCGTGTGCATGCCATGCCTATGATCGGAGGGCACACAGGGAACAGGCTGGACGAAGCTGGGGACGCACGTGACACACCGTCGGTACGGATCGACGATCGCCGCCGTGACAGCCGCAGCCCTGCTGGCCGGTTGTCAGAGCGGCAGCGCGACACCGCTGAGCCTGAGCGGGCTTACCGAGACCGCGGACTCCATGGGGGCCAAGGGGGCGGATACCTGCCCGCTCCCCTACGACATCGCCAATGCAGCGAAGGCCGCCGGCCTGGAGGGGGAAGCCCGGCCGGGGCACGCGGACGGCGGTGACGAACCCGTCGCTACCGCCGAAGGCGGGAAGCGGGCCCGGCCCGAGGACGCGCTGGCGCAGAACCCCGGCGCCCTGGTGAGCTGCGATTTCCTCATCGGCCAGGAGGACCTCGTGGTGCACACCGTTGCGACGCGAGACCGGCAGGCGATCAACCCGCTCGCCCCAGCGATCCAGCAGCAGGCGGGGATGGACTTCGAAGCCCTGAGCGCCTACCTGATGCAGGCCGGCGAGGCCGGAGCCGGCAAGCCGGTCGTGACCGCGAGCGGGAACCTCGCCGCCGTACGGCTGAAGCTCGACGGTGAGGGTGACGCGTTCCTGGTCGTCGCGATAGGAGACAGCCCGGGTGCGCAGGACAGCGCGCGCGTCAGCGCCCTGGCGAAGGCTCTCGCCGGCCAGGTGCGGTAACGCCCAGGCTCTCCTCCGCATCTACCCGGAGCCCGCAGCTCCCTGATCTGCCGGGCACGGTCGCCCGCGTCCACATCCGAACCAGGCCCCACCTCTCAGCACTGAGCAGCCGAATTCATGGCACGAGCGCGGTACCTGGCGAACCCCGCCAAGTACCGGGCTAAGTCACACCCGCCGTCTGGGCGTGTCCATGGGGCCGTGCCTATGCGGAGCGGTCAGGCTGGGCAGGGGAGCGAAGCCCTGAGGGAGGTCCCGGGGTGGCGCTGAGACCGCCGGTGGAGCCGATGCCGGCGCAGGCTGCGGAGTCGGTGCCGGGCCCCGGCGTGTTGGGTCCGCTGGCTTTTGAGCAGCAGTTCGACGGGCACCGGACGCTGCTGCTCACCCCCGCCGGGCCGGGCGGCCGGGTGCTGTTGCAGACCCGGCGCGGGTCGCTGATTCAGGACCGGTTCCCCGATCTGGTGGCGGTCGCCGAGCAGCTTCCGCACGGCCTGGTCCCGGACGGTGAGCTGCTGGTCTGGGATGCCGAGGCGGGCCGGCTGTCGTTTGAGGCGTTGCGGCGCCGGACCGCCGCCAGCGGCCGCAGCGCCCCCACCCTGGCCGTTCGGTGGCCTGCCTACTTCGTGGCGTTCGACGGGCTGTAACAGGACGGGGAGGGCAAAGACGGCGTCGGCCGTGCACGTCCTGCACCGTGCCGCCGCGAGGACCGAGGGGGTGGTCAGTTCCTCCAGTTGCACTTGTGGATCAGCCACGTGGCCGGGTTCATGCCGTAGTCCCACGACACATCCGGCCGCCATGACTCCATGTCCCACGACTCGTGCGTGTTCCACTCACCGTTGGGGAGCTTGAACACGTACCTGGCGTGGCAGGCGAGCTGCGTGTACATGGATGACCCCTGGGCGTCGGTCATCCCCTTCGGGTACGGGACCGTGCCGAATGCCTGATCCCACAGCTTGTTGTAGTCGTTCTTCGCCTTTTCGAACCCGAGGTCGGTGGGGAACACGTGCACGTCCACGTCGCCGTTCTCCAGCGCCCGCGCGATCCAGGTCTTCTTCACCCACTCCGACGACGACAGCGCCTGATAGCCGACGCACTCACCCATGCACACGCCCTTGCCGTCGCCCAGTCCCGCGGACCAGAACAGGTTGCCGTTCCAGGAGAACGACTGGACAACCCCGTTCAGGGCCGGGCTGGGCTCCTCGTCGCTGGTCGGGTAGCCGAACCGGCCGGCCCGCCCAAGAGGGGCAGGCCGGAACAGACGATGCTACGAGCGACACGATGCAAGGGGCAGGCCCGTCAGCTGTTCTCCTCACGTTCTTCACCCAGCGCCTGGGCTCGTTTCCGTACAGCGTCATCTGACCCGTGAAGCCGGCCCGTCCTCCGCGGGTCATGTCTGCAGAAGCCGGCCTCAACCACGCGATCTTGGACGCCGGGACGCCGGGTTCGGCGAGCTGAACCGCGAGATCGCCTAAAAGGCGGCCTGGCACGGCGCCGCCACCCGCCCGCGGCCGCCACCCGCCCGCGGCCGCCACCCGCATGCGGTCGTACGCCGTCTGCCACGGTCCTGCGGACGCCTCACGGCGCGATGTTGTGGTTGAGCCGGAACAGGTTGCCCGGGTCGTAGCGGCGCTTGAGTTCGCGCAACCGGCCCGAATTCTCACGGTAGTTGGCGTGTACCTTGCCCTGGTCGTCGCCGTCCATGAAGTTCACGTAGCCGCCGCCGTCGGACGAGTACGGCTCCAGCGCCGCGTAGTAGCCGCGGATCCAGTCCTTCTGGGCCTCCATGTCCTCCCGGTTGGTCATGGTGAGGCTGAGCGCGGTCGAGAACCGGGCGTCCCGGTAGGAGAACGCCGTGTCCGTACGGCCGACGCGCCCGCACGCGCCGTCGATGGGGAAGACGATGGTGACGCTCTGTATGGACGGGGTGGCTGCCCCGAACTCGACGTGGGCGTCGATCACGCCGTCCGGCAGGTCCTCGCTGAACGTTCCCTTCCAGTAGTGGAACAGGCCCGGCGGCACCAGCTCGTCGAAGAGCGTGTTGATCACGGGGTACGGAATCCGGCCCACGTGCTGCCCCAGCACCGGGCCGAGCTCCGCGAGCATCGCCCGCACCCGGTCGTCCTGGTCCTCGGGGCCGGTCCAGCACAGGATCACCCCGCACACCGGCCGCCCGTGCCAGCGCTCGGGCAGGAACGGGACGGGCGGGCCGAGCCCCACCGCGAGGACCGCGCCGAGCTCCTCCGCCGAGTCGGCGATCAGCTGCCGGTAGCGGCGGATCACGTCGCCGTCGAGGGGGTAGAAGGTCGGCCCGCCGAGGATGTCACCCGCGGGGTGCAGCCGGTACTCAAAGGAGGTGACCACGCCGAAGTTGCCGCCTCCGCCGCGCAGCGCCCACAGCAGGTCCGCCTCGCGGTCCTCGGTGCAGGTACGGAAGCCGCCGTCGGCGGTGACGACGTCGGCCGAGAGCAGGTTGTCGCAGGCCAGGCCGCAGCCCCGGGCCAGGTAGCCCATGCCCCCGCCGGTGGTGAGGCCGCCGATGCCGGTGGTGGAAACCATCCCGCCGGTGGTGGCCAGGCCGAAGGTGTGGGTGGCGTGGTTGACGTCGGCCCAGGTGCAGCCGCCCTGGGCGCGGGCGGTACGGGTCTGCGGGTCGACCCGGATTCCCCGCATCCGCCCGAGGTCCAGGACGACGCCGTTGTCGCAGGTGCCGGGGCCCGCGACGCCGTGGCCGCCGCCGCGCACGGCGAGGGTCAGGCCCTCCTCGCGGGCGAAGCCGACCGTTTCGATCACGTCCCCCGCGTCGGCGGCGCTGACGACGACCGCCGGGTGCTTGTCGTGCACGGCGTTGTAGACCTTGCGGGCCTCGTCGTAGCCGGGGTCCCCGGGTGCCGCGACGTCGCCGTGGACGGTCTCGCGCAGTCGCTCCACCGGTGGGGCGCCGGTGCCAGTGGTGGTCATGGCTGCCACCTGCCTTCGGTCGTTCAGGGAGTCCTGCTTCCGTTGTAGGCGCCGCGCCGGTGGCCGCGCATCGCCGGAACTGCCCATTCCGGCAGGTGGGGCATGGGTCGAACGGCCCATGTCCCGCCGGCCGGGGTCCGCGGCGTGCGCTCAGACCAGGCCGTGCGTGTACGCGTACGCGGTGGCGGCGGCCCGGGAGGAGACGTCCAGCTTGGCGTAGATGTTGTTCAGGTGGCGGGCCACCGTGTGCTCGCTGATCACCAGCTCGGCGGCGATGGACCGGTTGGTCCCGCCCCGCGCAACCAGGCGCAGCACCTCCGTCTCCCGCAAGGTCAGCTCCCCGGAGCCGCGCTCCGCCATCGCGTCGAGGAGGGCGGCCGCCCGCCGCGCGTCGGGTACGGCGCCGAGCCCTTCGAAGGCCGTCCGTGCGGCCCGCAGCTCCATCCGGGCCCCGTCCAGGTCACCCGCCGCCCGGTAGGCAGCGGCCAGGGTCATCCTGACCTGGCCGGCCTCGTACGGGACCACCAGCTCCAGCCAGAGCCCCAGCGCCCGGCGCAGCAGGGCCAGCGCTGTCGGGAGGTCGCCCTCGGCGAAGGCCACCGTGCCTTCCGCGGCCGCGGCGCTCGCGTGCAGGGGGGTGGTGGCGGACGCGCGCCGCCGCTGCCAGGAGTCGGCGAGGCGGGCTAGCTCCTGCGCCGCCGTGCGGGCCTCGTCGAGCCGGCTGAGGGCGAGGGCCGTCTCGGTGCGGGCGGCGAGCAGCCGGCACCGTTCGAGCGGGCGGCCGTCCCCGGGGTCCCCGGCGTCCTCGGCCGCCTCGCCTGCCCCGGTGGTGCCGACGGCACCGGTCGCGCCGGCTGCGGCCGTGGGCAGCCACAGGGCGGAGGCTGCGGCTTCCGCCCTGCCCTGGGCCAGCCGGAGCAGGGCCAGGCCGGGCTGTGGGTCGCGGCCGAGTTCGTGCGCCCGGCCGTAGGCCGCCTCCGCCTCGGGGTACGCGCCGCACCGCCGATGGATCTCGGCGGTCAGGTAACAGGCCTCGGCGGCGATCCGGGGCTCGTTCGGCAGCAGCTCCATGCAGGTCAGCTCGGCCTCGTCGAGCGCCTGCGGCCAGGCGCCGCGCAGCTCCAGCACCTCCACCCGGCGGACCCGGCACAGACCGCGGAAATTGTTCTCGCGGGGCATGGAGGCGCACCAGGCCATGGCCGCGTCGGTCCACTCGGCGGCCCGCGCGAAGTCGGCGCAGGCCATGCACTGCTGCAGGCCCAGGCAGTAGATCCACCCGGTGTAGAAGGAGCTGAGCTCGCCGGCCGCGGCGGCGCACATGGCCTCGTCGAGCAGCGCGAGGCCGTCGGCGACCCGGCCCTGGGCGAGCAGGACGGCGGCCTGTGCGTGGATGCTCATCGCGTACAGGTCGGTGCTCCCGCACCGCCGGGCGACGGCGGCCATCCGCCGGGCGGAGGCCGTCGCCTCCTCGAAGGCGCCGCGCTCCTGGGCCTCCTGCGCCTCGACCCAGGCCAGGAAGCACTGTTCGGCGCACTCGGGTGCGCCGCGGAGCTGTTCGCGTGCCCGGCGCAGCCAGCCTGCGGCCGACCCGGTCCGTCCGGCGAGCCGGTGCTCGTAGTAGAGCATCCAGGCGCAGTATCCGGCCCGGCGGGGGGCGCCCGCGGCGGTGTAGCCGGCGTACGCGCCGGCCCGCGCCGTGAGCGACTCCTCGACCCGGCCGGTCCACCAGGCGGCGTCGGCGAGCGCGGCGAGGTCGTCGGGGCCCAGCAGCCCGGGATCCAGGCCGTCGAGCAGTACGTACGCCTCGCCCCACGCTTCCCGGGCGATCGCGTCCCGTGCCTGTCGGACGGTGTGCGCGGCCGCTTTCGGCTGCGCCGTCGCCCGTGGCTGACTGCCCACGCTCACCAGCATAGGAGCGGCGCAGGGGGCCGCATCGCGGACAGGAGCGTCCTGGAGCCGGATCCGGGTGGCGACGTACAAGGTGCGGGTCACGGGCTCGGGGCCCATGGGGACCAGGACGAGGCCGCGGGAGGGGGCGCGGGGGGCGCCACCCATTCGGGGAAGCCGAACCGGCCCCCGCAGGGGATCAGCCGCGGACGGAGACGTCGTGGTGGCCGGCGGAGGCCGGCGTATCCGTCGGGCGCAGCCAGCGGATCGGGGCGGTGAGCGAGAGGGCCTGGGGGAAGCTCCACCGGCTCCCCTTCGATATCGAGGAGCATGCCCGCGACCTGATACCCGTGGTCGGACAGGCCGACGGCCTGGGCTTGGTTGTCGGTGAGCCCGACCGTAACGAGAGTGGAGGCGGCCACGCGCAGGCCCTCCGCTCTCTGGGTCTACGCATGGACGTCCACAACCTGCAGGGGGGATTGGGCGCCGCGCAGCCAGCTCAGGGCTCACCGCGAGGGCCCATCGCTACGGCCGGCACCGCCCGGAGCGTCAGCGCGAACGGCACCTCGCAGCGGTAGGTCTGCCCCATCCGGACGTCCCTCGGCGCGCACATCCAGGCTGCTCCCCACCACGCAGAGCGCGCCGACCCCGATCCCGCAAGAGACAGAGCGCGATCGCTGCGGGCAGGGTTCACGCTGTCACGCGAAAATCCGTCGGGCCCCAGGAGGCGTTCTGCGAGCCCTCTCGCGCTCCAAAATCCCTCAATTTTGGCACTCGGGCGTCCGTCGCCCCTCCCTGCTGGTCATACCGGCCAGCGTCGCGGGCACATGACATTACGGTCAGTCAGCCCTCCACGGAAAGTAGGCCAGAACCGCTGACGTTCAGCCCGGCAGACAGGACTGTCAGACCCCTGCGGCAAGCTCGCCAGCATGATCCTGGTGCCAGCTGCTGGACGCGGTTCAGCTCGGACCTGAGGACGACGTCGCCGAGGTCACCGCCGTCCAGGTCCGCCGCGTGGTTGAGGATCGAGTCGCTGGCGGCCAGTGGAAGCCGGGGACCGCGACATCCTGGTGATCTTCGATGCGGGATACGACGCCCGGTGCGCTGGGGACGTTGGTCAGCGGAGCGGTGGTGCTGTACGGGCTGCTGCCACCGTTGCGGGTGCTGCTCCGGGTGGTTTGCGGGCTGGCAGGGATCACCGCGTTCAGCCTGCTGATGGATGTGATCACGCTGATGCTCGGTCAGGGAGTGGACAGCCGGGCCTCCGCTGCGAACAAGGCCCTCGCGGCGGCCGGGGCGATCCTGCTCGCGGCCACGGCCCGGTCCGACCGCCTGCCCGCTGGTACTGCTCTACGAGCGCCGTCCACCGCACCGCAGCGCCTCCAACTCGCCGCCTGGGCAGGGACGCTGGCCTTTGTCCCGTACGCGGCGATGAAGCTGGTCTGGGCTTCCGGCGCGGCGGGCGTTCGCGGGGATCACCGGTGAGGAGATGCTCGCGGTCTCGGAGCGGAACGGCGCCTCGGGGATCTTCCTCACGCTGGAGTCCTGGGGCCTGGACCCCACCGCGCTGCTGGCCGTGCTCGGCGTTTTCCTGCTTTGGGGCCTGGTCCGCCCGTGGGGGCAGGTCTTCCCGCGCTGGACGCTGTTCCTGCGCGGCCGACGGGTGCCGCGCTGGCTCCCGCTCGCCCCGGCTCTGCTCGGCGCTGCCACGCTCGCCCCGTACGGCGTTGTGGGGGTCGGATACCTGGCCCTGGCCACGGCCGGCGTGGTGACGATACGGCGCGGCGACTTCCACTCCTCGGGCGACGCTCTGCTGGTCGGCTGGATCGGGATGGTCGCCTTCGCCGTTTACGGCATCGCCCTGACCATCGCTGCCCGCTCGTACTGGCTTCGGACGCGTCCCGCCTGCCCAATGAGTGTCACCACAGAGTGACCGTCTGCGGCCAGTTGGATCCCCGTCAACTGGCCGCCCATGGGGGATTTCAACTGGCCCACTAACAGACGTCCGGCGTGGTCCGCGCTCGCCGAGCAGCGGCCGCGATGTCGCCCTCGGCGCGTCGTTGGCCAGAGGTGTCACCGAAGCTGTTTCATTCTGGAGGGTCCGACGAACGAGGAGGCGGCGGTGATCGCGAGGGTGGCCGTATGGGAGCCGATGCCGACTGACGACCGGGACTGGGTGCTGGATGCCGCCGCCACCGTGTCCGGTTTCCATGGCGCGTATCACCTCGTCGATCCTGTCACTGGCAACGGACTGTCGATCGCCTTCTTCGAGGACGAAGCCGCAGCTCAGGCCGCGCGAGAGGCGATCGAGAAGCGTGCCGAGGAGATCGGCTGGAACAGCGCCCCGCATCCGGCACCCGTCTCCCACACGATCTATCAGGTCGTCCGGCATGTGTAGTGCGGCGCCAGTGAGTGCGGTGCTCAAGATTCGATGGCATTCGCACAAACTTCGCTGTCACATGACTTTGTACGCGAGTAGCGGGTTCTGGCACACATTCCGTGAACGATCTTGGCTCGGGCTCCACCAGCCCTCTCGTGACATCCAATCCGCGCAGCTCACGTGGTGCGTACGTCCGGCTGGCGGAGAGCCAGCAAGATCGTTCACGGAATGTGTGCCAGAACCCGAGTTTGGGAGGCGGTCCGATCTTCCCAGGGTCGATGTTCACGAGGACGGAAGGCGCCCGCGGCGGCCGCCTCCCCCGTGCGGGGGATACGGTCGCGACCTTCGGACGATGCCCGGATACCGGATAGGTGGCGACGATCAAGGCGCATGCCATCACACGCCGAGATCGGAGCCTCACCGTGCTGAAGTGGACCCTGCGCGCCACCGCTGTCCTCGCCATCGCCGCCGCAATCGCCTCCCCTGTCGCTGTGCCCGCACCCGAAGCAGCGGTCGCCACACCCTCTGTCGCCATCGCCGCGCCCACACCCGGCCCCGATGCCCAGGGGGCTGAGCTCACCTCCGCCATGAGCGCGAAGGCGCGGTTGGAGTATCCCGTCGCCCTCTAGTGCTGTGATCGCACAGGTTCCCAGGGCTGGCGGTCAGGGTTGCTGGTGAGGCGGTCGGCCGCGGCGCAGGCCGCTGATGCCTCCAGCGCCGCGTGGGTGACAATGACGCCGTGGAGCCAACCAGTCGGATCATCGTTGCTTTGGATTTTGACAATCGCCGAGCGGCTGACGAAGTCGTCGACCGGCTTGGTGAGGAGTGTCGCTTTTACAAGGTCGGGATGGAGCTGCTCACGGCGGCCGGGCCGGACCTGATCGAGCACCTCGTTGCCAAGGGCAAGGAGGTCTTCCTGGACCTGAAGCTCTTCGAGATCCCGAACTCTGTGGCCGGCGCGGTCCGCGCCGCTGGCGCTCTGGGTGTCTCCATGGTGACCGTCCACAGTATGGGCGGCACCGGCATCATGTCCGCCGCTGTCGCCGCGGCCCGCGACTTTCCGAGCCTTCGCGTGCTGGCCTTGACCGTCGTCACCAGCATGACGAGCTCCGATCTAGCTGACATCGGCGTCACCGGCTCAACCTCGACCGAGGAGCAGGTGTTGCGGCTGGCCCGGCTGGCGGAAGGCGCTGGTTGCCATGGTGTGATCGCGTCGCCGCAGGAAGCCGGGCCACTGCGTGGTGTGCTTGGGGCCAGCACCCTGATCGTCACGCCGGGAGTTGCGCTTCCTGGTGAGTCCCCAGGTGAGCACGCCAGGCCCGGCACACCGCGTGCTGCCGTTGCCGCTGGTGCGTCACATGTTGTCTTGGGCCGGACGGTCACCCGTGCCGCGGACCCGGCGGCCGCATTCCGGCTCGTCCGCGCCAACCTGGAGCTGTGAGCAGAAACGATCACCGGACTGGATGGTCAGGCCGCTGCCGACGAGAGCGGCCGGCCGCCCCAGCGGATGCCCCTCAGGTCAGACCACTTCATCAAGGAGCCACGAAGCCTTCCGGGAACCCATCCAAGAACTCCCGCCGCGCGGGGTCGGACTCGGCTTCGGCCATCGTCCCGAGCAGGTCGATCAATTCGCTCCGCTGGTCGCTCGACAGCTTGCTGACCAGGTGGGCGACACCCTCCAGGACCTTGACGGCCTTCGTCTCGAAGCCGACCGTGTCGTCGAGCCGGCCCGACGGCACCGTTCACGGTCTTCCGTGATCTTCACCCCCCGCACGGCTGCCTCCGGTTTGGCGGGGAGTTTGACGCTCTCGTCCAAGGCGCTGGCGAGTGAGGTGAAGACGAGCTGTTCCACGGGCCAGATGGGGCAACCATGCGTCGGCCGAGGACTGGACGGGGTGGCCTCGGCGCGGCGTTGCTCGTGCTCCACGGCAGTGCCGGCGGTGACCCGCGCGTTCTTCAGCCAGATGTGGGCCACCTCAAGGACAAGCAAGCAGTAAATCTCCGCGGGCGACGTCGCTCAGGACCAGTGGAGCCTCCTGCCGCCAGCGCCGAACAGCAGCGGTACTTCAAGGAGGGGCTGGACACGCGGGACGTCCAGGTCCGTCGCCCTCAGGCGCTCAGACCGGCCCGCCTGAGCGCCACCCGGGACAGGTCACCGATGGCCTGCTCGTCCCCCCGCCGCCACGCATCGGCGAGACCCCCCGGCGGCACCGGGACCGCGGCCAGGTCCTTCACCGGCCCGGTCAGCGCCCGCAGGGCCAGGAGATCGGCGCAGCCTGGAGCCTCGAGCAGCCCGCGGATCCGGGCACTGCGCCGGATCCAGCGCACGCGCGGGGGAAGCCAGAGCGCCAGAACGAACGCCACGGAGAAGACGATCAGGGCGAACGCCGTCAGGTCGGCTACCCGGCCCACCAAGTCCTGCATCGACTGCCCGGCATCCGAAAGCCTGTTGCCGGCCTCGGCAGCGGATTGCAGCGGCTTCTCCAGGACGCTCCCGATCAGCGGTACGTTCGACGCAGCGTCCCCCGCATCGCCGAGGCCGGACGCAAGGCTGCCACTCGCGTCCTCCAACTCCCGCCCCGGCTCGGCCAGTAGCATGATCCTGTCGTGGGCGGCCAGCGCGAACCTCACCGCGGCCACCACCAGGACCACGGCCATCAGATCGGCCAGCACCTGCCGGTAACGACGAGCTCGGGTCTGGGCGTAGAGGCGCATCGGGTGCTCCTGTTCCGGCGACATCAACGGACGAGACCGGTCGGTCTGCGACCGGGTGAGGCACGACAGCCGTGACGGCAAGCCACGGACCATCGCCCGACCGTACGCCGCCCGCCCCCACCGGGCGTCTCCCCATGCCGACGGCACCGCCACGGTCACACCGCCCCGGCGGCCACCCGGCCGCCGCCGACGCCTGCACGCCGCACGTCTTCCCGAACGCCGGCGCCAGGTCGTCACCCGGTGTGTGCTTCAGGACCTCAGTCCGGAAGGCGCGGCTCACGCCGTGCCGGTCGCGGTAGTGGAGGCCACCATCGAGTCGGCCGCGAACACCTGCTGCTCGGCCGGTGCAACGCCGAGGCATGCTGCCTGTCATCCGCGTCGCCTTCATCACCCGCGGCTCCGCTGTGCGCGCCGCTTTCCCCAACAACCGCTGACCGGGCGTCGGGCCCGTCGGCGGGGGAGACGGCGCGTACGGCCGGTCGTCCGACCCCGGCGAAGCCGGGCGGTGTCAGCTTACGTCGGGCTTGCCCTGCCGTACGGCGTCGTGGGCGGCCAGTGCGGCGCGCAGCGTCAGCGCATCGGCGCCGCGGGCAGCGTCCAGTCCGGTGAACTCGGTCGCCTTGCGCAGGCGGTAGTCAACCGTGTTCGGGTGGACCTGGAGCCGGGCGGCAGCCCGGCGCCGGTCGAGGCTGCACGCGAGGAACGCGCGCAACGTGACGAGCAGCTCCGGGCGCGCATCCAGCGGGTCGAGCAGCGCAGCGAGCCCTTCCCTGGCCGGGCCGGGGCGGCTCAGCTGGTACTCGAGCAGAACATCGTCGAGCAGGTACAGTCCGGGCCCTCGGCCGGACGCCTCCGCCACCTCGCGTACCTCGCCGGCCAGCCGGGCAGCCTCCGCGACACCTTCCGGTGCTGCGGCTGCCGCCGCAGCCACCAGCTCGGCGCCGCACATCCGGCCGAGCTGTTCGACCAGCCGGGAGAGCCGGTCCCGGTCCGCACGGCCGAAGTCGGCGGCCGGCGTCTCATACGGGATCAGTACCAGCCCGCCGTCGCCGGAGAGCACGGACAGCGGCACTCCCGTCGTCTGGCGCTGCAGTTCATTGCGCAGCCGCCGGAGTTTGCGGCGCGCCGCGACCGAATGGTTCACGCCCGGCACCAGCTCGTCCGGGTGCGGTCCCACTGAGATGCTCAACACCAGGTAGCAGGGCGGCAGACGGATGCCGGCGCGGTCGGCCGCGAACTGCGGGCTGCCACCCTCCAGCAGCCGGGACAGCAGCGACTGCAGGGCGACCTGCTCGTCACTGAGCGCCGTCTGCCGCTCCTGTACGTACCCGGCTGCGACCTCGCAGCTCACCAGCCGCAGATACGCGAGCAGTTGGCGCTGGACCAGCAGCACGTCGCCCAGGTCACCCGGTTCGGCCGCCGAGAAGACCTGGGCGGCGCACTCCTCCGCACCCAGGTGATAGGCACCGACCACGGCCTCCAGCGGCACACCCTCGTCGGCACGCCGGGCCGAGGACTCGCGGATCGCCGCCGCCTCAGCCTGCCCCGGCAGTTCGCCGGTGCACAGGACCGCGGCGAAGCTCCGGATGCCGAGGGTCACCTGCTTGGCGATGTCGCCGCCCAGGTGTTCCGCCGGCAGCGTTCCGTAGACGGGCAGCCGCTCGACGAGCCGGACCATCACCGCACGCTCCAGCGCCCCGGCGGCGTCCTGGAGCCGCTTGTGGACCGGCACGCCGCCGAACTGCGGCACCGGGTCCCGTTCCACCGCGTTGGATCCGGTCACAATCCACCTCGCACATCTCTGTTCCCCGCCCCGGAGCCGCGGCCGCATACCGGCCCCATGATGTTTCCGGGACATCACCTACTGGTTGGTAACACGACTGGCCGGTGAATGGCCAGATGTGGCGGACCGCGGCCGCATCGTTCACCGCAATTGCCTGCCGGGGGCCGCCCGCCCCGGCCTGACGCGCCGATGTACGGGACCTCGTGCCGGCGCGTCAGCCCCCCACCCAGGAATCGAGGAACGCATGACCAAGGCAACCGTTCGCCTGATCTCCGTCGCCGTCGCCACCGCGGCGGCCATGACCGCCGCGCCGGCGGCCACCGCCGCCGAGTCCACACCGGCAGCAGCGACGGCAACGGCGAGCGACCCGTTCTACGCCTATGGCGGCAGCGAGCCCCTGTCCGCGTTCGAGCCGGGCACAGTGCTGAAGACCCGGGCGCTGCAGTACCACCTCGTAGGCATTCCCACGCCGCTCAAGGCAGTCCAACTGCTCTACCGCACCACCGACGCCCAGGGCCGCCCCGCTGCGAACGTGACCACGGTGGTGCGCAGCCCCACGGGTGACCGCAGCAAGGCGGTGTCCTACCAGTCGTTCTACGACTCGCTCAGCCCGGAAGACGGGCCGTCCCGGGCGATCGCCGGCGACGTCACCCTGGGCGGCCTCATCCCGAACGTCGAGGCCCTCTTCCTGGCACCACTGCTGACGCAGGGCTACGACGTCGTCATCCCGGACACCGAGGGACAGCGAGCGAACTTCGCCGCGGGGCCGGAGTACGGGACGAACACGCTGGACTCGATCCGCGCCGCGACCAAGTCGGAACAGACCGGCCTGAGTTCCTCCACCGCCTTCGGCCTCATGGGCTACTCCGGCGGTGCCATCGCGACCAACTGGGCGGCCGCGCTCGCGCCGAGCTACGCGCCGGACGTCAACCGCAAGCTGGTCGGGTACGCCGAGGGCGGCCTGCTCGTGGACCCGGCACACAACCTGAAGTACGTGGACGGCTCACTGGCGTGGTCGGGTGTCATTCCCATGTCGGTCATCGGGGTCTCCCGCTCCTACGGCATCGACCTCAAGTCCTATCTCAACGGCTACGGCCTGGAGGTGTACAAGGAGCTGGAGCACGGCTCCATTGTTGACGCCCTCGGGCATTACCCCGGGCTGACCTGGAAGAAGATGGCGAAGCCGGAGTACGCCAACCCCAACTCGATTCCCGCTTTCCTGGAGGCGGTGAACAAGCTCAACCTCGGCTCCGCCGGCACCCCGTCCGTCCCCGGATTCATCGCCCAGGGCAACGCGGGCATCTTGGAAGGAACCTTCGGCAACCACCCGGGAGTCGGCACGGGCGACGGTGTCATGGTCGCCGGAGACGTGCGGGCGCTCGCCCGGCAGTACTGCGCCACCGGCGGCACCGCCGTCAGGTACAGCCAGTACGAGCTGCTCAGCCACACAGGCGCGCCCGTCGTCTGGGCGCCCGTCGCGCTGGGCTGGCTGGGTGACCGCTTCGCCGGCCGGACGGCCCCGTCCGACTGCGGCCGCATCCCCGCAGGCAACTCACTGGACCCGGAGGAGCCCGCGTCGCTGTCCTGACTTTCGTACGAGGTCCTGCCGCGCCGTACCCGCGCGGCAGGTCCTCGCACGAGCACCAGACCAGGTCCGCTATCGCCCGTAGTGAGAGCAGTGGTAAGGCACGGGAGTGGGACGGAGCTGCTCGCCGGAACTCCCCACCCTGAGGCGCTGACCAGCAGTCGGGCGTCACAGCTGAGGGCCGGCCGATAGCCGGCCAGGTCCAGGTGCGGGTCGAGCTGTCCAGGGTGGGCGAAGCCCAGCGCGCAGCGCTGCCGAAGGCGCCCTCGATCGCTCGGCACGGCCCGCGCACTCCGCGAGCGGGCGCCCCGACCCCCATCGCCGAGAGCAACCACCTGGGGAACGAAGAGCAGCCCCGGGGAAAATTCGGGCTCTGACCGGAGTTCCGTGAAGCCCCGGTTCGCCGAGCCCTGGCACAGCAGATGCCGCGGTTTGGATCGCCATGCGCCTATACGGGTCACTTCCGGACGCCCCCCGAGCGGGAGACGTGCTGTGGGGGTAGGTCGTTTCACGCAAGGTGCCCTTGGGATCCATGAGGAGATCAGTTATGTACGCAGTAATTCGGCGTTACGAAGGGGTGACTGACCCTGCCGAAGCGGGACGCCGGGTGGACCAGGGGTTCGTGCCTCTCCTGCGCCAAGTCCCCGGTTTCGTGGCTTACTACTGGGTTGACGCCGAGGATGGAGTGATGGTCTCTACCAGCGTCTTCGAAGACCTGGCCGGGGCCGAAGAGTCGGTCAAGAGGGCGGCGGACTTCGTACGGGACAACCTCGCCTCACTGCTCCCCAACCCTCCTCAGGTCACGGCCGGCAAGGTTGTGGCTGCGGGGTAGCGACTGCGGAGTGCGCTGGATCCACCAACTTCGCATCCACACGGGCAACGTTCTGATCAGTCATCCAACTGCCGGATATGCGGGCGGCGACGATTACACTGACGCCACGGTTACCTCCTTCATCCCCAACTCCACCGGAATGGCGCAAGACTGGAGAGACGCGGCAAGTCCGGAGTTTGCGGTGAGCTGCTCAGTCGCGGGATTCAGGCTGCGCGTGGCAGACGATGACGATGACTACGGCGCGATGCTCAGCCAAAACGCGCTCGTGGTGATGAAGGAACAAACAAGCATCGGCGGTGTAGGTGACCACCCACTCGCAGCCCCAAACTCCCGTCGCGGTTTCCGGTGGAGTGATCAGAGGCAGGCCGATGTGCGCGAGCTTGGCGCTCGGCGCGTCCGCATTCCGTGCCGCCGAGGTGGGCGAGGTGCTCACCGCCGTGAACGCGATCAACAAGGCCGGTCTCTCGGCCCAGACGTACACCGATACCTTCAGGAGACTCGGCGATCAGCTCTTGGGGTCGCCCCAGGGCTTCACGCACGACCGGCAGACCACGCGCTTCCGTGCCCTGCGGGCCGCGCAGTACTACGGCCAGGCGCTGTTCTTCGTCCTGGGCTCCGACGACCCGGGCAAGGAGCAGCAGCTGTACAGGGCTGGGCGCGGCGCCTGGGACAAGTTCTGCGGACTGTGTGAGCCGGCGCCGGTGACGGCTAAGGTCCCGTACGGGAAGACGCCGCTGCCGGTGTGGTTCTTCCGACCGGACACCTCGGGTGAGCGGCGCCCCACCGTGATCCTCACGAACGGCAGCGACGGGCAGAACGTCGACATGTGGACCTACGGCGTCCCGACCGCTCTGGCGCGCGGCTGGAACGCCCTGGTGTACGACGGGCCGGGCCAGGGGCAGTTGCTCTTCGACGACCAGGTGGTCTTCACACCGCGTTGGGAATCCGTCGTGACGCCGCTCGTCGACTGGCTGGTCGCCCGCTCGGACATGGACACGGACAGGATCGCCTTGACCGGGCTGAGCATGGGCGGGAACCTGGCGCCCCGGGCCGCGGCCTTCGAGAACAGGATCGCCGCTCTGGTGGCGATGCCCGGCTGCTTGTCGCCATGGCTCGCCTTCCCTCCGGAACTCCGGAAGATCGTCACCCCGGACAAGGAGAAGACGAACACCATCTGGAACAAGGAGATCGTCCCCGGGCTGCTCCCGGACGCAGCCGCGACGATCAAGAAGCGCATGGAGCCCTTCTCCCTGCCGGCGATGCTCGACGCCCGCAAGGGCAAGATGTTCACCGACTTCTGGACCCCCGCCAAACTCATCGAATCGATGGACATCACGAACGTCGTCGGCCGCATCAAGGTGCCCACGCTGCTCTTCGACTACGAGTACGAGCAGTTCTATCCCGGCCAGACGCGCCAGATGTTCGACAAGCTGACGGGTGCCTCCAGGTACCTGGGGAAGTTCGATGCGACCACCGGCGCCCAGCTGCACTGCTCTCCGATGGCCCCGCAGCAGCACTGTGACCTCGTCTTCGACTGGCTGCAGGATGAGCTCCCCGGCAACTGACGCAGGCGACACGGCGAGATTCTTGCGGAGTTCGAAGGCCGTGACCTCCGAGCGGTATTCCTCCCATGGAGGTGCTGCCCGTCTGGAGTGATGAGCCCAATCGGAACGTAGGGCACTGGCGCAAGAAGCCGGCTGGAGCGCTTACGCCGCCATGCTGTCGCGCCCGAGCCCTTGCCGCTGACCGTGTCAGCCACTGCTCACGCCGCCTCCACCCACTGCTGGGCCGCAGCCCGGCGGCGCAGCGCGGCCAGGTCAGCACCGGCCGCACCTCGGGACACTCTGCATATCCGGCGTTGGCCCGGCCGCGGCGTCGCCCAGCCCGGTCGCCCTGGAAAGCTGAGCCCGGAGCGGCCGTGTGATCATGGAGGCGTTGCATTCCTTCGCCCGCGAGGTGATCTTTTTGACGAAGGTGGCACTGCGTCCCTACGCACTGTTGCCTCGGCAGTACGACGAACGGAAGGTACTGGCCTCCACGATCGATCCATGGGGCCGGGCCCTCTGGCTGATCTGCCCCGATGTCCGTTTCCCCTACAGGTGGGCCGGCCGGGGCGTCCCGGCGCCCGTGAACCTGCCCTTCGACGCCCTCGTCGTCATCAGCGACCGGGGTGAGGTCCGGGAGCGAACCCTGCACGGGGTGGCCGTTGCCCCGGACGCCTTCGACGCCCTCCCGGGCGGCGGGTTCGTCCTCTCCAGCAACGGGGGGCCGAACGTACCCTCCGGCCAGATCTTCGGCCCGGACGGCCGCTCTCGGCGGCGGTTCCCGCTGGGAACCCACCTCAAGCACCTGGTCGCAGACCGCCGGGCCGGCTTCTGGACCGGGTACGCCGACGAAGGGATATACAGCGGTGACCGCGTCAGCGCGGGCGGCCTGGTCCGCTGGGACAACAGGGGCAACCACGCAGGGGCCCTGCGCCCCCCGGAGCCCTACCACCACGTGGCGGAGGTCAGCACCATCAACGTCTCCGACTCCACGGTCCACGCCATGTACTGGCCCGGCGCACCCCTCGTCGAAACGGGGCCCAGCGGGAGACTCCGTATCCGAGTCCTGCCGGTCTCGGACCCGTTCGGCCTTGCGATCCACGGTGACCGGCTGCTCCTGCTCGGCGGGGACGAGCGGGGCATCGACACCGCAGCCCGGGTGGACTCCGTCCACCATCTGAGACTGACGGACGACGGAGCTGCCGTAACCGGCCGCCAGGGCCTCGTCTTCCCGAACGGCGACCCCGTCAGACGCTACGCCCGCCCCGTCTGCCGCGGTCCGCACGTCTTCCTGCGTACTCTCCGCACGCTGCGGCAGTGGTGGGTACTGACCGTGCCATAACGCTCGGCTTGTACGGGGTGGTGGCGACCTGGTATCACGACGACACGGGTCGCCGAAGGCGTGCGGAACGTTGAGTGCCGCTGCTGGCCAGACTGGCCAGCAGCGGCACCAAGTCACAGTTGGTATGACTGAGCGTCTTACCTGACCCCTGAGCGCTCTAGTTGGCCCGGGCGGGCGCTTTAGATGGCCTGCAGGGTAGCGGGCAAGGCGCATGGTGTGACGGGTGCATGGAAGTGCGCTGGTGTCGGGCTACCTCCTGCTTCCTGCTTCCTGCTTCCTGCTTCTTGCCGACCACCGGTTGGTGGAGGCGGCCGCGCCGGGCTTCGGGCAGAATGCGCCGATGCTCATCAGACGTGAAGTCCCTTCCGACCGTTCTACTGTCCGCGCGCTGACCGTCGCCTCCTCCTTCAAGCCGCATGAGGAGGAGCCGGCAGAGCTTCGTCTGCGCGACGCGCTGCGCCTCGGCGCCGACTGGATCCCGGCACTCTCGCTGGTGGCTGAGGACCGGGACGGGGCGATCGTCGGTCAAGCCGTGTGCACGTGGGGGCGCATCGGGGCCGTCGCCGTCCCGAACATCAGCCTGCTCGGTGTCCTCCCCGACCGGCGGCGCCGCGGTACGGGAACGGCGCTCGTCCACGCCTCGCTCGCCGCCGCCGACGCCCTCGATGCCGCCGCGGTGGTCGTCCTCGGCGACCCCGGCTTCTACGGCCGTTTCGGCTTCCGCCCGAGTACCGACGTCGGGATCATCGGTGAGGAACCCGCCTGGGGCGACTTCTTCCAGGTCCGCACCCTGGCCGCCTACGACGTGTCCCTCCGCGGTGAGTTCGCACATCCGGAGCCCTTCGGCTCCGCCTGAGGGCGCTGGCGCTAGGACCACGTCGCCACGAAGCAGCTGACGCCGTCCACGGTCTCGGCGTACAGGAGGCGGTGGGTGGTCAGGTCCCAGTCGGCCCCGTCCAGCAGCTGCCAGGGCGATCGGCCCGACACCCCCAGTTCACGGGCGAGGGCCGCGTCCAGGTTCGGGAAGAATCCGTCCACATCACCGCTGGCCAGCGCGGCGGCGATGCCTGCGTCGACCTCCTCGGCTCGCGGGTCGGGGCGCCGGGATCCGTCGGCGTCGGCGCGGGTCGGACCGTTTCCCATCACCAGCAGCCCGACGCGGTCCGCCCACCCCGCCAGGTGGAGGCCGTCCTCGCCGTTCGTGGGCCAATTGCGGGCGTCGTCCACCTCGTAGGCACGCACCGGACCGGTCCAGCCGGCCTGCTGCAACAGCCGCGCGCCGACGCTGAGCGACATCGGCAGCCTGCTCGCCGGCGGCTCCATGGCCCGGCCCCGTCCGAGCCGCACGTCCAGGGGGATCCCGAGGTCCCGGAGCAACGGGACTGTCAGCCCCGCCCGCTACGGGAGATCGATCGCCTGAGGCTGAGTTCAAGCCAGGTGGCGTTGACGTCGAAATGGCGGGAGGGGAAGCGGCCGAAGCCAGTGTTCTTGCCGCACCGGATGTGGTCCTCGACGGTGGCGTGTCCGCGGTGGCGGACCTCAAGGAACTGTGCGGAGCCGCCGCCGGAGTAAGGGGTATCGGTAAGGAATGCCTGGTGCCGCAGGCCCTCGTCGTGGTCGAACAGGGACAGTTGGGCGCCGGGGTGCGGTCGTTCGCGCCGCACGGTGATGCGGGTGCCGACCGGGTAACCGGCGAGGTCGACCATGCCGGTCAGTTCGGCGACCTCGGCGCCGTCTCGCAGTGTCCCGTTCTGCTCCAAGGCGGGATGCCAGAGAGCTTCGGGCAGTGAGCGGATTGCACGACGGACTGGCTCGGTGACCGCGTATCCGACCGAGAACCGCAGGTTCAACCCGTGCTCGCGCAAGGTCCGGATGTGGGTGAGGAAGGCTTTCGCGGATCCGGCGCTGTAGGCGCGGACCAGGATCTGGGTGCCGTACCGGTGAGCGTCGGGGATCTGTGCGAGGGCGTCGTCCAGCACCGCGATGTGATCGGCGGCGGTGTTGGCTCCGGAGTTGCCGGGCCGCAGTCGGCCAGACATGGCCTCGCCGGTGTTCGCGAGGAAACACAGCAGCGGATGAAAGCCGAAGCCGCCTTTGCAAGTGGGCGCGGCCTGTTCCTTTTCCGAGTGGGAGGTGATCAGCGTGGCGTCGAGGTCCAGGACCAGGCCGGGAAGTTCTCGTCCGCCGGCCTGGACGGCGGGTATGCCCTGGCCGGTCTCGGCGGCCTGCATCCAGGCGACTTCCCGGGCTGAGGCGCGGGCCGCTCGCAGCGAAGCGAGTACTGCCCCGTCGGTGTCGGCGAGCAACCGCCAGGCGGTGGGCGTGGAGGCGACCGGTCCGAATACCTCGCCCTGGTCCCGCAGCACTGCCAGATCCGCTATCGCCTCACCGCCGTCGGCGAGCATCACCGCGAGATCGGTGGCGGTCCGACCTGGTTCGTGCCCGGTGCCACGCGGTCGCAGCGGCCTGAGCGCAGTGGAGTAGGCGGTGGTCAGACCGGTGGCATCGGCAAGATCCGCCAGCAAACGTGCGCCCGCGTGCCCGACCACCCCCGAACCGTCAGTGGAGACGTGGAGCTTGGGACGAGAACCGATACCCTGCACGCAGAAAGGGCCTTCCGCTTGGACCGACAGAACCCCTCGACAAGGTTCATCGTCCCAGCTCAGAAGGCACGTTCGTATTTCCTCCCCGCTTCCGGCCTCATCTCAACCGAAGCCGCGAGGTCAGTCGCCGAGGACCCGCTCCCACAGCAGCCCGTCCCGCCAGCTCCCGTCGAGAAAGATCGAGGAGTGCGCGACGCCGTACGGGCTGAACCCGTTGCGGCGCAGCACCCGCTGCGACGGCAGATTCTCCAGATTGGTGGACGCCTCGGCGCGGTGCAACCCGAGTTCGTCCGTCATCACCCGGAGTACAAGCCCGACGGCGTGCCCGGCGTGCCCTTGATTCTGGGCGACGCTGGCGATCCAGTATCCGACGGAGCCGCGGCGCAGGTGCGGCTGCGGCAGGATGCCTCCGACGGTGACCTGCCCGATCACCTGGTCGTCGGCGAGCACCACGCCCGGCCAGACCGCGCCGGCCCGGTATCCGGCCAGCAGGCTGTCGATCCGCTCCGCCTGGCCCTCCGGGGTGAAGAAGTCGGCCGGCTGGGCCGGTTCCCACGGCCGGAAAGCCTCGAAGTCCCGCACCCGATGCGCGGCGATCGGGGCGGCGTCGGTGGGCTCGATCAGGCGGATCCTGGTGCTGCTGCGCATGGGCTGATCCTCGTCGCAGTGTGTCGGATGAGACGGCCAGCCTATGCGAGGGTGCCCGCGCCGCCGCACCCTACGTCCGCCGGAGGATCGAGTCGATCGCGCGGCTCGTGTTCTCGATACCCTGCACGCAGAAAGTGCCTTCCGCTTGGACCGACAGAACCCCTCGACAAGGTTCATCGTCCCAGCTCAGAAGGCACGTTCGTATTTCCTCCCCGCTTCCGGCCTCATCTC
>NZ_JBICZH010000043.1:0-26838 GCF_043201995.1 Streptomyces sp. NPDC048258 | reverse complement strand
GAGTTGCCTGCGTGTCACGACCACAGTCCTACCGGGTTCCACCCCGCGAAGAGGACAGAATCCCGGAACTGATCACGACATCACACAGGCCCTAGCCGCGGTACTGGCGCGGGCGCTGGCGAAACAGGCCGAGGACCGCTTCGCCGACGCGGAGGAAATGCGAGCCGCGCTGAGTGCGCCATCGGCGGTGCCGGCGGTGAGGACACCCTCCGCCCCTGACGGGGTCGTGGTTCCGGTGCCCGGGGATGGTGCGGCCTCCGACAGCGGCGCCGGACCGGCCCTGGAGCAGGGTCTGCCCTCGGGTGGGCCCGAGTCCCCGGTGCGGGCTGATGACGCATCCGTCGACGGCGGCGCCGGACCTGGCCGGTCCGGTGTCCGGAGTCCACCGGTCCGGGAAGGTGTCCGCCGTTCTGACGATCATCGGGCTCATCATCCTCATCGGCACCGTCTCCCTGACCGTGTGGGGCCTCGTCGACTCCGCAGGCAAGACTGCCAACCCGGACGCCACCATCCGCGACGCCGCCATCCCGGCAGGTGGCCTGTGGGTCGGGCTGCACCTCACGCTGAGCGGCCTCGGCATCCCGGATCGCTCGGTCGCACGGATCTCCGGGGTGACCTCCCTGGTCCTCTTCGGCCTGCTCCTGGCCTATCTCTGGTCGCTGGTTCCTTAAAAAAATCACCGGCGGCATGACGCAGTGTGATGATCTTCACCAGGCGTCATCACGCTGCCGGGCCATTGTCGATCTGGAGTTCGTTCACCCACTTCTGGGCCGCCGTGAGGCTGGGGGCTGTGCCGATTACTTGGTACGCGAAGCCGTCCCACTCCTCCAGGATGCGAGGCTCGTCGGGGCGGAGGTGGCTGGCGCCGCCGTGCAGGGGCCGGTGGCGCCGGTGGATGTCCATCGGCGGGCGGCGCCGCTTGTTGTACGCGGCGAGCGGGTTGTCGGCATCAACGCGGGGGACGGCACGGGAGGGCTGGTTGGGTGGTCCGGGGCGGCGATGCTTGGCCATGTGCTCGATGGTCTCAGGCCGCGACGGTCGTCGGACGCGCGGCGGCGAGATCCCTGGCACGCTTGCGTAGGTCGTCCACGGCGCTGGTCTTGTACGGGCCTGCGGCGTCCAAAAGCGTGTTGAGTCGGGAGGCCACGAGGGTGGAGTCGATGCGGGCCGCGTCATCGAGCGCCTTCTGGGCGGCCTCGGCCGCGCGTTCAGCCTCGCCTTCGTCGAAGAGGGCGGCGGCGAGCCCGATGCGGTCCATGACGCGTACCCGGTCGAAGCCGGGCTTGCGCAATGCGAGGGCGTCCTGGAAGTGGATGCTCGCGTACCGGCGGCCACGGCCGACTCCGGCGAGGTCACGGGCGGAGACCGCGCGAGCGCCGGCGTGCTCAGCGGCATCGAAGTAGCCCACCCATTCGGGGACGTCGTCGCCGAGACCGTCCGCGAGGAACCCTTCGGCGGCACCGAGGTGCCTGTCCGCCTGGCGCTCGTCGCCGAGGGCCGCGTGCACCCGCCCGGTCTGCGAGGCGACGAGCGCCCGGGTCACGGGCAACTTCGCCTTCGTCGCGGCAACGCCTTTGGTCAAGCTGGTCGGGTGGGGGGTCGGGGCGTCTGGAACGATGTGTCCGTGCGTGCTGATGATCAGGTTGGTGAGGGTGTCCCCGCGGAGCTCGCGGCGTTCCTGCGGGGTGCGGTCGAGGGCCGCCCGGTGAAGATCGCTCCTTCCGTTTGTGAGGGGTGCGGTGGTCGGGTGTTCTTCGTGTTGGTCAATGCGTCCGGAGCGGAGCGGGAGTGTTCGGGCTGCGGCAGCCGTGCGTTCATCGCGGATAGCGAGGAGTACTGGGACGAGGAGTCCTGGGAGGATGACGAACCTGGTGCGGCCGACTGCCCCTGTGGGAGCGAGGAGTTCGAGGCCGCGGTCGCGTTCTCACTCGGCGACGACGGATCGGTCCGCTGGGTGACCGTGGGCCTGCGGTGCACCAAGGACGGATTCTGCGGGATCTATGCCGACTGGAAGATCGACTACAGCCCCACGGATCACCTCTTGACCATGGTCTAGGTCTGTGGAGCGACGGCCCGGACCGGCTGTGGCTCGTAGAAGGTGCCGTCGCGGAGCATCGCGAAGAGGACATCTTCTCGGGGCCGGGCGAGGCAGAGCAGGGCTTGGGTTTGGTGCTTGCGCGCGGCGGCGCTGTCCCGGCTGAACCTCGCCGCAGCCACGGTGCCCGGCCCGCGTAGGGCGAGTGATGAAGCGCCGGCCGATGAACGATCGAGGTGGCGTGAGCCTGTCCGGTCCAGTACCAGGCAACTTCCCAAAAAGAGTTCTGCAAAAATACTTTTGGAAACCCTCTGAGAGTTCTAGCCTCCCGTCATGGTCAGCGAAGAACAGAGACGCGTCCTCGATCCTGAGCGGGACGCAGCAGCCCTGAAGGCCCTTACGCACCCCTTGCGTATCCGGCTGCTCGGGCTGCTGCGGCAGGACGGCCCAGCAACCGCGAGTGAGCTCGCCTCCAGGACTGGGGAGTCATCGGCTTCCACCAGCTATCACTTGCGGGTTCTGGCGAAGTACGCGTTCGTTGCCGAGGCCGAGCACCGCGACGGGCGGGAGCGCCGCTGGCGGGCGGTGCACTCCATTACCTCCTTCAACAACGAGGTAATGGAAGCCTCACCGGGCAGCCGCGCCTACGTCACCATGTCGCGCAGGGCTCAGATCGAGCACCTGGGGGCTTCTCTCGTCCGGCACGAGGCCGACATCGCCGACGGGCGGCTGGGGCAGGAGTGGGTGGAGCCGTCCGGGATCAGTGACCTGATGCCCCGCTTGACCCCCGAGTCCCTCACCGAACTCCGGGAGGTGATCGACCGGACCCTGAAGGAACTGACCACCCGTGATGCGGGGGATCCGCGAGCCGCGCAGGTCGTACTCCTCACCGCCGGGCTGCCTCTGGCACCGCACGGCCCCGGCGGGGAGCCGGACACCTCCGCCCCTGCGGGGACCGAGGCCGAGGACGCGTCATGACCAGGCCGCCTGACGTACGCACCGCACGCCGCCGCTATGTCACGGTCTGCGTGCTGTTCTGGCTGCCGCTGGGACTGACCATCGCTCCCCTGATCCTGCTGTTCACCGAGCGCGGCATGACCATGGCGGCCATCGCGGGTTTCTTCGCCGCGCACTCCCTCACCGCCGCAGCGCTGGAACTGCCCACCGGAGGACTGTCCGACGTCCTGGGACGCCGCGCTGTCCTGGCCGCCGCCGGCCTGCTGAACCTCGCCGCCTTGACCCTTCAGGGCCTGGGCACTACTCCCTGGATGCTCGGCCTGGGCATGGCCCTGATGGGCGCGGGCCGAGCCCTGTCCAGCGGACCGGCCGAAGCCTGGTACGTCGACACCGTCCACGCACACTCCGGCCCCGGTGCCGAACTGCGCACCGGCCTGGCCCGCGGCTCCTCCGCGACATCCGCCGCGCTCGCCGTGGGCACCCTGCTCGGCGGCGCCCTTCCCTGGCTGCTCGGACTCGGCCCCGACCTCGGAGCCCGGCTGAGCGAAGCAACCTCCGAGCTGGTACTGCCCCTCTCCGTCCCGCTGCTGCTGGGCGCCGCGGTCGAAATCGCCTTCGTGCTGTACGTCTTGACCGCTCTGCCCGAACCGCCCAGACCGGCAGCCACCCTGCGCAACGTACTCCGAGGCATCCCGACCACCGTCGCGGGCGGGCTCCGCCTGGGCGGAAGCGACGCGCTGGTCCGCCGGGTGCTCCTCAGTGCTGGGGCCGCCGGCAGCGCCTTGGCCGCGGTCGAACTGCTCACGCCGGGCCGTGCCGCGACCCTCACCGGTGCATCGGAGTCAGGGGCGGTGCTCTTCGCCGTACTCGCCTGCGCCGGATTCATCTGCTCCGGTGTCGGCAGCCACCTCGCACCTCTGACCGCCCGGCTCGCGGGCAGCGGCGAGCGCGCGGTCATGGTGAGCCTGGGCACCAGCGCGAGCGGCCTGCTTCTGCTCGGCGTCACCGCAGCGTCCACGGGAGTGGGCTCTCCAGTCCTCGCGGCTACCGGCTACGGTCTGGTCTACCTCGGGCTCGGCGCGGCGGGACCGAGTGAGAACGACATCCTGCACCGCCGTGTCACCCATGCGGGCCGGGCTACCGCGCTGTCCGTCCAGTCTCTTGCCCTGCAACTGGCGGGAGCTCTCACCGGCTTGATTGTTGGCGTCCTTCCGCCAGGCCCGCTGCCCTGGCTGCTAGGAGGCACCGCGATGCTGGCGGGAGCTCTCCTGTGGATTCACCGCAGCGGGCCCACACCCCCCACTCCGGCGGCAACACCTCAGCCGCACACCGTGTCACTCTCCCCGAGCGCCATCGGCTCCGACCGCCATCAGCCAGATGCCGGTCAGTAGCGCCGGGGCCGGCACCCCGAAGACCGCGGGTCTTCCCGCAGGGCTCCCGCGACCGCCTCACCTGGTGGACCAGCCGGCGTGCCCACCCCACCGCCGCTGCCGGAGCGGCCGCGCCAACACCCGCGGGGACCGGGACTCCCCTCCGCTCTAGGTAGCCCAGAGACAAGCGAGGCGCGGGGGTGGACGACAAGCTCTGTGGCTTGGACAGCAGTGGTGCAGAGCCCGAGACCTCGGCGGCCCCGGTGGGGCGAACACCCCCATGTGCGAGACACGCGTGAAGGTGCGCCGGGTGGCTGGTCTCCTTGGGCGGGGTGATGCGGTGCTTTACGGTCGGGGGACGGCTTGGTGATGAACAGCGGAGGGGTCGTGGCCACGTTACTGGGGCAGCAGGAGCTGGACGCGCGGGTTGAGTTCCGGGGTTTCGGGTTCCAGGAGTCGGACGACAGTCTGGTGCCGGTGCCGTTCCCGGACGACTTCCGGTGGGGGGTGTTCCTGCAGGAACACGTCCGGCGGTTCGACCTGTTCAGTCCCGGACACACCCATACCGCATCGGTCACGGTCCGCGTCTGGGACGGCCGGCCCGATGCGGGGGAGGGTGACTGGGAGGAGCAGGCGGAGATCGACTTCGAGTCGGTCACGGGTGACGTGGCGGTGTGGGGCTCGGGCCGTTCCGAGGACCTGATCCGGCTGGGGCGGGCCGGGATGTGGCGGGTGCGTGTGTGCTGTGCGGGACGGGCCGAGGCCGAGAGCGTGACGCGGGCCGAGGGCACCGCCTACGGGGTGGAGCGGTACAGAATCGATTTCTGGCCGAAGGCGCAGTGAGGGGCGGGCCCGCCTTGGACGGGCCCGCCCTTGCGCCTGTTCTGCGTCAGCTGATCTTCACGATGAAGCCGTCTTCGAGTCCGTCGATGATGCGGTTGTTGTTGTAGAAGCCGCGCAGCAGGGTCCCAGCCGCGCCGTTCTCGCCTCCGGGAACCGGCAGCACGGAGAAGTTGTTCTTCTCGACGTGCGGGTCGTACTCCTCGACCGCGGAGCCCTCGTAGGTGGAGGCGAAGGGGAACTCGTCACATTCCTTGCCGCCGTCGGTGTAGTTCGCACCCCAGTAGCGCTTGCACTCCCGCACCGCCACTGCCCGGTTCCGGTCGTGGCGCTTCGTATCGAGGAACAGGCGGTGCAGCGGCTCCTGGATCGTATCGCCGGGTACGTTCTTGAGCGCGTCGCGAACACCGACGCCGCCGGAAGGCGGGCGCCGACTCGCGCGCCATGCTGGTGCCGACGCTGGGTACTCGGCCCGTCCGCGCTGGCGGACGAAGGAGCCGCGGCAGGTCTCGTTCGCGCATTCGCGGACGGTGGCTTCCTCGGCCAGGTGGTTGTACAGCTGCAGGCAGGCGACTGCCGCGGCCTGGCGGCGGCGCTGCGCGCGGGCGTCCTCGATCGGGGCCGGGACGTCGTCCGGCACGGTCTCCGGTTCGCCGCCGATCCCGCCGATGAAGTCCGGGACGACCAGCACCCCGTGATCGGCGAGCGTCTGCTCCACAGCGGGGCTCAGCCCGTGGTTGGAGCCGACGACCACCACCGGACACGGCAGCACCCGGGCCTGCTGTTCGGTGATCGCGTTCTCGCCGGCCGCCAGGATCAGCACGTCGGCGGGCAGGTCGAGCAACGTCTCCCGGGGCAGTCGCAGCGCGCCCGGCACGATGGTGTCCACGGCGCGGGTCTGGTCGCTCTCCAGCATCCGGGCGATGTCGAGGCCGCGCGGGTCGACCACACAGGCGTGTGCGTCGGCGACGGCCGTGATCCGTACCCCGTGCTCCAGCAGCGAATAGGCGGCGGCCCGGCCCATGTTGCCGAAGCCCTGCAGGGAGCAGGTCAGGGTCGAGGGCTCGCGGCCCTGCCAGCGGGCGGTCGCCAGGGCGGCGTGCGCCAGGGCGTGGCCGGCCCGTGTGGCGGCCTGTCGGGCCGACGGAAGAAATCTCCCACCGGGAATTCGGCGGAAACAGATCCGGCCAGCTCAGGAAGCTGCACGGCCTCCGGCAGTTTCCTGCCAGCCCGGCGGCCCCCTGTGCGGCCCGTTGATAGAAAGATCGAGCCAGGCCGGTTCTGGCCGGCTCCACTACATCGCGTCATGAGGGGGAACAGTCGTGCAGACACGCGTACCGACGGCCGTGCCCGGACCCGCGCCGGCACCCGCGGCGACGTCCGTGCGGAATGCATCGCGGACACCGGAAGCGCGCACCGTCGTCAAGGTGGGTTCGTCCTCCCTGACGACCGCGTCCGGAGGCCTGGACGCCGAGCGGCTCGATGCTCTGGTCGACGCGCTCGCCGCCGCGCGGGCCCGCGGTGAGCTGCTCGTACTGGTCTCCTCCGGAGCCATCGCGGCCGGCCTGGCCCCGCTCGGTCTCACCGCCCGGCCCGAGGACCTGGCCCACCAGCAGGCCGCGGCCAGCGTCGGCCAGGGCTTGCTGATCGCGCGCTACACCGCCTCCTTCGCCCGCTACGGCATCCGGGTCGGCCAGGTGCTGCTCACCAACGACGACGTCACCCGCGACGCCCAGTACGGCAACGCCCGCCGCACGCTGGACGCCCTGCTGGCCCTGGGGGTCCTGCCGGTGGTCAACGAGAACGACACCGTCGCCACCGACGAGATCCGCTTCGGCGACAACGACCGGCTCGCGGGACTGGTCGCCGGACTGGTGCAGGCCGACCGCCTGGTGCTGCTCTCCGACGTCGACGGCGTCTACGACGCCGATCCGCGGCTGCCCGGCAGCCGGCGCATCGCCGACGTGCACTCCGGCCTCGAACTGGACGGCCTCGACCTCTCCTCGCCCGGAGCGGGGCTCGGCACGGGCGGCATGGCCACCAAGATCACCGCCGCCCTCACCGCGACCGAGGCGGGCATCACGGTCCGGGTGACCGCCGCGTCGCGGGCTGCCGAGGCACTGGCGGGGCGCCCGTGCGGCACCCTCTTCCACGCCCGTACCACCACCGCGGCGGCCACCAGCACCCACGCCGACACCCACGCCGAAGCCGACGCCGATTTGGCCGACGCGATCCCCGACGGACTTCTCGACGGACTCCTCGACATCGTCCGGGACGTCACCGGCCTCCCCGACCTCACTGCCGCCGACGATTTCCAGGACATCGGCGGAACGTCTCTCCAAGCCATGCGCGTCTGCACGCGCCTGCGCACCAGAACGGGAATTCCCTTTGCTCCGCAGAACCTTTTCGAAAGCCGCTCCCTGAAGGAATTCCTCACCACCGGCCCGGGCGTACGACATGCCGTCTGAGAAAGCGGACATGCGCGCCCCCGCCGACCGGCTCATCCACACCGCCGTCACCCGCCAGGCCCTGCTCCGGCCCGACGCCGCCGCCCTCGTCGAGGGCACCGGCCGGATCTCGTACCGCACCCTGGACCACGCCGCCGACACCTACGCCGCCGCCCTCCAGGACCTCGGCGTACGGCCCGGCGACCTGGTCCCGGTCGGTCTGCCGCGCGGCGCCCGCCTGATCGCGGTCCTGCTCGCCGTCCTCAAGTGCGGCGCCGGTTACGCCGCCCTCGACCCCGCCCAGCCCGCGTACCGGCTCCGGGAGACGCTCGGCAGGCTCGGTTCCACCGTCACCGTCACCCCGCAGCCGTCCGACGAGGAACCGGCGCCGCCCGGCCGCACCCGGTGGACCCCGCCGGAGGAAACCCTGGAGGACGCCGCCCGCCGCCGCGTCCGTGCCGTCAGCGCCGGGATCGAGGACACCTCCGTCGCCTCGGTCTTCTTCACCTCCGGCACCAGCGGCCCGCCCAAGGGGGTCCTCTCCCCGCACGCGGCCACGATGCGGCTGTTCTCGGAGGCACCGCTCGCCGGCCTCGGCCCCGGCCGCACCATGGCCCAGGCGGCGCCCGTGGCCTGGGACGCCTTCTCCCTCGAGGTGTGGGGGCCGCTCACCACCGGCGGGACCTGCGCCCTGGGCGCGCCCGACCAGCTGCTCCCGGACGATCTGCGCCGGCTGCGCGCCGAAACCGGGGTGGACACCCTCTGGCTGACCTCCGCCCTCTTCAACCTGTTCGTCGACGAGGACATCGACGCCTTCGACGGGCTGCGCACCGTGCTGACCGGCGGCGAGACCCTCTCCCCGCCGCACGTCCGCTCCTTCCTGCACCGCCACCCCGGCATCACCCTGGTCAACGGCTACGGCCCGGTGGAGAGCTGCGTGTTCGCCACCACCCACACCATCCGGCCGGAGGACTGCGACCTGCCGCACGGCATACCGATCGGCCGGCCCGTGCCCGGGACCGACGTGCACCTGGTCGCCGGGGAGATCTGGGTGACCGGAGACGGCCTGGCCCGCGGCTACCTCGCCGACCCGGCCGCCACACGCGCCTCCTTCACCACCCTCACCGTCGAGGGCCGGTCCCTGCGCGCCTACCGCACCGGCGACCGCGGCGCGTACGACAACGACGGCGTACTGCACTTCCTCGGCCGCCGCGACCGCCAGGTCAAGATCGCCGGCCACCGGCTGGAGCCCGCCGGCATCGAAACGGTGGCCCGCACCGTCCCCGGCATCCGGCACTGCCACGTCCTGCCCGTGCCCGGCCCCGGACCGGGCGCCGCCCCCGACCACCTGGCGCTCTTCTACACCTCCTGGTCGACAGACCTCACCGCGGCCGACATCCGCCGCTCCCTCGCCCGGTCCCTGCCCCGCTACAGCGTTCCCTCGGCCGTGTACCGCGTGCCGTACCTGCCGGTCACCGCGAACGGCAAGGTCGACCCCGCCGCACTCCTGTCCACCCTCACCGCCGCCCGGAGCACGTCATGACCAGCCCCTCCTCGTCCGCCCCGCACCCCATGACGTACGAGCAGGAATCGATCTGGCTCAACGACCAGCTCCACGACGGCTCCTCCCGCTACGTCGAGTCCTGGAACCACCGGCTGCGCGGCCCCCTCGACCACCAGGCCGTGGAGACCGCGCTCACCGGCATCGTCGAGCGCCACGCCACCCTGCGCTCCCGCCTCGCCCTCCTCGACGGACAGGCCGTCCAGTACGTGGAGGAGCCCTCCCCCGTCCACGTCGACAAGCGCACCGTCCTGCCCGGCGAGCTGGACGGGGCGCTGCGCGAGGCGGTCCGCCACCCCCTGGACCTGGCCCGTCCCCCGCTGCTGCGGGCCACCCTCCTCAACCTCGGCCCGGACGACGCGCTCCTCGCCGTCACCCTGCACCACGCCCTCATCGACGGCTGGTGCTTCCGCCTGCTGGACCTCGAGTTCAGCGCCCGCTACCGGGCCGCGCTGGCCGGTGAGAGCCCCGACCTGCCCCCGCTGGAGAAGAGCTTCACCGACTACGCGCGGGAACAGCGGTCCCGGCCCGCCGCCCACCACGAGGAACTGCTCGCGCACTGGGGGAAGGTCCTCGACGGCGCCCCCGCGCAGTCCACCGTGCCCGCCTCCCGCACCCGTCCGGACACCCCCGGGCACCAGGGCGGCCAGGTCCGCTTCCGGATCGGGGCCGCGTCGGGCCGCCGTATCAGGGAACTGGCCCGCCTCCACCGCACCAGCACCTTCTGCGTCCTCGCCGCGGCCCTGACCGCCCTGGTGGCACGCACCGCCGACCAGGACGACGCCGTCATCGGCACACCCGTGTCCCGCCGTGACGAGCCCGAGCTCGAACCGCTCATCGCCTGCCTCACCGACGTGCTGCCGCTGCGTCAGCACACCGATGCCGCCCGCCCCTTCACGGACCTGCTCCGCTCCACCAAGGACACCGTCTGGGACGCCGTCAACCACCGCGACATCCCCTTCGGGCACCTCGTCAGGGCCCTCGACACCGACCGCAGCCCGGCCCGGTTCCCCTTCTTCCAGGTGGTCCTGACCGTCGACGACGCCGGTGCGCCCGGCCTCGACCTCCCCGGGATCAGTTCCGAGCAGGTCCGGGCCCACCACGGCACCGCCAAGTTCGACCTGTTCTTCCACCTGGTGCCCCAGGACGGCGGCTACCTGGGCATGCTGACCTACGCCGAGGCCCTGTACGACGAGCGGCACGCGCAGCGCATCGCCGAGTGGTTCACCACCCTGCTCGACAGCGCGCTGGAGCGGCCCGACACCGCGCTGGGCGACCTGCGTCTGCTGTCCGACGCCGAACACACCCAGGTCACCGGCACCTTCGCCGAGGGGCCGGACACCGGCGCGCAGCCGCCCCTGGCCCACGAGGCGTTCACCCGCCAGGCCCGCCGCACCCCCTCCCGGGCGGCCGTCGTCGACGGCGCGCGGGAGATCGGCTACGCCGAGCTGGACGCCGCCGCCGACCGGCTCGCCCGCCGCCTCACCGCCCTGGGCGCCGGTCCCGGGCAGCGCGTCGCCGTCCGCCTGGACCGCGGCCCGGACGTCCCGCTGGCCGTGCTGGCCGTCCTCAAGAGCGGTGCCTGCTGCGTTCCGCTCGATCCTTCGCTGCCGGCCGGCCGGGCCGCCCTGGTGCTCGGCGACAGCGGCGCCGGCATCCTGCTCACCCGCCGTGACACCACCGGCCCGTGCCCGCCCGCCGACGGCGCCCACGTACTCCACCT
Source organism: Streptomyces sp. NPDC048258 (assembly GCF_043201995.1). NCBI lineage: Bacteria > Bacillati > Actinomycetota > Actinomycetes > Kitasatosporales > Streptomycetaceae > Streptomyces > Streptomyces sp. NPDC048258. The sequence goes on along the minus strand of NZ_JBICZH010000043.1, from coordinate 15,905 downwards.
GGACGAGCTCCCGCCCGGCGCGGAGCCGGAGCCGGAGTCCGAGCCGGCGGCCGTCGTCGCCCGTGCGGACGACCTCGCCTACGCCGTCTACACCTCGGGCTCGACCGGCACCCCCAAGGGCGTCGGCATGCCCCATCGCGGCCTCGCCAACCTCGTCGACTGGCAGCGCCGCCGCTCGGGGGCCGGCCGCTCGGGAGCCACCCGCACGCTCCAGTTCGCGCCGGTCGGCTTCGACGTCTTCTTCCAGGAGCTCTTCGCCACCTGGGCGGGCGGCGGCACGCTGGTGCTCGCCGGTGACGCCGTACGCAAGGACCCCGAGCAGCTCCTCGCCCTCGCGGCCGAGCGGCGGATCGACCGCATGTTCCTGCCGTTCGTCGCCCTCCAGCAGCTCGCCGAACACGCGGCCGCCGCCGGCGTCGGCTGCCCCGTCGCCGAGGTCGTCACCTCGGGCGAGCAGCTCCACGTCACCCCGGCCGTGCGCGCCTTCTTCTCCGGTACGGAGGCCGTCCTGGAGAACCAGTACGGCCCCTCGGAGACCCACGTGGTCACGGCGCACCGGCTGACCGGCGATCCCGCCGACTGGCCGGACCTGCCCCCGATCGGCCGCCCCGTGCAGAACGCCCGCGTCGAGATCCTGGATCGCGGCGGGCGGCCCGTACCGCGGGGCGTGGTGGGCGAGATCTGCGTCGGTGGCGTGCCCGTGGCCGAGGGCTACCTGGGCCGCCCCGAGGAGACCGCGCGCCGGTTCCGCCCCGACCCCCGTATCCCGGGCGGGCGCCTCTACCGCACCGGCGACCTGGGCCGGTTCGGCCCGGACGGCCTCATCGAGTTCGTCGGCCGCAACGACGACCAGGTCAAGATCCGCGGCCATCGGGTGGAGCCGGGCGAGGTGGAGTCCGCGCTGCGTGCGGTGGCGGGCGTCGCGCAGGCCGCGGTCACCGTGGTCGCCGGGCCCACCGGGGCCCGCCTGCACGCCCACTTCGTGCCCGCCTCCGGCGCGCCAGGCCTCACCCCGGCCGCGGTCCGCGCCGCGCTGGCCGCCGTGCTGCCCGCCTACTGCGTGCCCTCCCGGGCCGTGGCCCACGCCGACTTCCCCCGTACCGCCACCGGCAAGCTCGACCGCCTGGCGCTCGACCGTACGCCGGTGGAGCCCGAGGCGGACGAGGCGGACGCGCCGTTGGACTCGGCACACCTGCGGACCGTGGCCCTCGCCTGGCAGGAGGTCCTCGGACGCCGCCCCGCGCACGCCGAGGAGAACTTCTTCGACGCGGGAGGCGACTCGCTGCTGGCCGTACGCCTGGTCCTCGCGCTCCGCACCGCCACCGGGATCCCCCTCCCGCCGCACTCCGTCTTCGGCTCACCCACCCCGGCGGCGCTCGCCGAGCGGCTCGGCGGGTCGGGCGCGGCCGATGACACCCCTGACCTCGCCGCCGACGCGGTCCTGCCCCCGGACATCACTCCCGCCGCGACCACCGAGGCGTACGTCGCCGACCCCCGCCACCTGCTCCTCACGGGCGCCACCGGCTTTCTCGGCGTCCACCTCCTGTACGAACTCCTCACCCGGACCGGGGCGCTGATGCACTGCCTGGTCCGCGCCGCCGACGAGAGCGCCGCGCACGACCGGGTGGTCACCGCCCTGCGCTCCCACCGGCTGTGGCAGCCGGGCATGGCCGACCGCATCCGGGCGGTCCCCGCGGACCTGGCCGTACCGGGCCTGGGCCTGGCCCCCGGCCGCTTCGACGAACTGGCCCGCACCGCCGACGCCGTCTATCACTGCGGGGCGGCCGTCAACCTGGCCCACTCCTACGCGCAGTTGAAGGCCGCCAACGTCGACGCCACCGCCGAGCTGCTGCGTCTCGCGGCACGGCACCGGACCGTCGCCCTGCACCACATCTCCACCGTGGGCGTACTGGCCACGCCGCCCGGCGGCGACCCGCTCGTCCACCCCGACGCCCCGCTGCCCGGCCCGGACCTGCTCCGGCACGGTTACGCCCAGAGCAAGTGGGTGGCCGAGAAGCTCCTCGAGCAGGCCGCCGAACGCGGGCTGCCGGTGACCGTCCACCGCCCCACGCGGATCGCCGCCGACACCACCACCGGTATCTGCCAGCCCTCCGACTACTTCTGGCTGCTGCTCAAGGCCTGCATCGAGGCCGGGATGGCCCCCACCGTGGACGATCCCGTATTCGACCTGGTCCCCGTCGACCACGTCCGCTCCGTCGTGGTGGCCCTCTCCCGGCGCCCCGACAGCCTCGGCCGTACCTTCCACATCGCCGCCGACCGCCGCCTGCGCCTGAGCACCGCCGTGAAGTGGCTCCGCGCGCTGGGCCACCCGATCGCCGACTCCGACGCCGCCGCCTGGACCGCCCACATCGAGACCCACCGATTCCCCACCGGTCTGGCCCTGCTGAGCACCGTCCGCAGCGGCGCCGACGAAACCGCGCTCCGCTACGACACCACCCCCACCCGCACCCTCCTGCCGCAGGCCACCCCGCCCCCGCTCACCCCCGACCTCTTCGCCGCCTCGGTGCACCACTTCACCCGCTCGGGCTTCCTGCCGCACCCCGGACCCGAGGCCGGCCGATGACCGGGGCCTCGAGCGCCTCGCCCGGTCTAGCGCCCGAAAGTCCCGCAACGGGGCGCAGCACACACGCTGCGCCCCTCCAGCGGCGGGGGAGTGGCACCCCTGCCGCGCCGTCTGAACACCCGGAGAAGGGAATCTCATTACCTACGTGGACGAGACGGAAAGTCAGACCGTCAGCACCCTGACCCTGTCGGCCCGTATCTCGGAGTCGGGCCGCATCACGCCCCTGCCGGAGACGATTCGTTCCGTGCGCTGGACGGACCTGTGGGCCCGTTCGGGGCAGTCCCTGGAGCGGATCGTGCAGCTGCGTGTGAAGGCATGGGTGGATCCGTTGTTGAAGGCCGCCGAGACCAAGGCCATGCCGTCCGATTCGGCGCACCTGTGGAAGTCGGAGGAGCACTGGCGGGCCGTGACGATCCGGGAGACCCGCCGCAGGGCGACAGACCAGGCCCACGCGCGGGTGACCGGCGAGCTGTGCCGCGAAGCGCTCGCGGCGATCGATGCCGAGGGACCCGGCTTCTGGCCCATCCGGTAGGAGGAGTCCGCGAAGGTGTTTCTCGTGCAGGGAGAATGGACCGTCACGGTGTCCGTCAGCGGGAGCGACCACGCAGCCGTCAGAGCGGCTTACGCCGCCGACCTGTCCGCCAGGATCGCCGACATCGTCGCGGACCCTCAGAACCGCATCCCGCGCCCCAAGAAGACCCGGCCCGCCCCCGCCTCGACCGACACCCCAGCCAAGGTCCGCAAGGCCTGGAGGCGAGACCGCCTGAAAGGGACGGCACCCAAGGCCGCCAACGGCGCCTGCGCCCCCGAAGCTGGGTCACATGGCAGAACCCGGAATCAGGCCGCACCATCAATGGAATCGTCACGAAATGGATCCCGGGACAGAACCACGACAGCCGCAAGCGGAGTGTCATCCCATCAGACGGAAGCGATCCGATCGTGATGCAACTGGATTCAGCGGCGAACCCCTCGAAAGGCCCTTGGAGGGTGTCCTACGGGGAAGGCCCTGTTCTCGTATAGCTACGGCAAACGGACATGTAGCGCAGGGTGATGCTCGCGGCTGAGCCGGGCGCGAGGGCCAGTGTCAGTTTCCGGAGTCGGCTGCATGGATGACGGCCCTGTACTCCCGAAGCTGCCACGAAGTGACAAGTAGCTTTCAGTAGTCGATCTGACGTGCTGCTGTCAGGGTCTCAGCGTTTTGCCCCTGGTCAACCGGGTTAGCGGGCTGTGATCGCACGACGGGCGGCATCCCAGACCGCCTCGAATTCTTGCGCAGTCAGTTGATCGGGTTCGTGCCCCTCCCACTGTGAGACCGGGAGCCCAGCGGTAACCCCGAACATTTTTTCGTACTCGGCCAGACTCCCTGCCTGCTGGGCACGCTGCCATTCGTCCAGGGACGCAGCCGCGATCGGGGTCAGCTCGGAACCCTGGAGCTCGACCTGTCGGGTCACCCAGCCGCCGGCGTCGACCTCGAAGTAGAACCAGATGGCTTCCTCGTCCCAGAAGCACTGCATCCACGTCGTCACCGGTCGGCCTGCCTCTGTGACAGGGCAATGCGGCGCCGTACGAGATCGACATCCATGATCTTCACGGTGAGAGCGTCGCCGACCTCGATGACGTCCTGTGGCGATTGATCCAGTTCGTCGGTGTGCACGAGCCCCTCGAAGCCGTCCTCTCGGTCTTCGATGCGGACGAAGACACCGAACGGCACGATCTTGGTGACCGGCCCTGTGACCACCTGGCCGATCCTCTGCGCTACCTGCGGCCATGGGTCTTCCTGCACTGCTCGAAGCGACAGCGGCACTCGCTCCCTGACCATGTCGACGTCGAGGACCTCAGCTGTCACCTCCTGGCCGACGCTGACGACGTCGGACGGGTGATTGATCGGACGCCAGGACAGCTCCGGAATGTTGATCATCGCGGTGAAGCCGCCGATGTCCACGAAGGTGACGCCGAAACTGGCGATGGTCGTCACCGTGCCGGTGACGACCTGGCCGCGCCGCAGGGTCTTCAGGAACGCCCAGTCCCGGTCGCTGGGTGTCGGCTCGGTCTGCCAGCGCGCGCGGAGTACCCCGTCGCTGTCGGGCAGTACAGCGGTGAACAGCGGGAGATCTTCACCGGCGTACATGGATACGACGCCGGCAGCACTCGCGCTGGCAAGCTGGGAGGTCACGTCCTCGAACTGGGTCTCGTCCACGACTGTGCTGGTGATCTGCCCGTCTTCCTTCTCCCAGATGATCTCCATTAGCCCTTCGTCGGGCAGGGCGGCCACGGCCGTGTCGACGTCGGTGAGCAGGTCCGGCCAGGCGGACAACTGTGCGCGTGGGGTCAGCTGGGAGCGCACGGTCTTGATGTTGTCGCGGCTCAGGCGGTGCCATCGGGAGGCGTTGAGGGCGAAGGTCTCCTCCAGGAACGTGGCGCGGTGGGCGCTGACGGTCCAGCCAAGGCGGGCCCAGAAGTCGGCGTCGGCAGGGCGCTGCACGTATGCGGGGTCGTCGAGGGCGAAGTCGTACGGCGATGCGTCCAGGCGTTGCGTGAACAGGCCGAGTGCTCGGGTGCGGGTCAGCGCGGCTTCGCAGGGCCGGCTGCTGCTGACGTAGAGGTACTGGTCCCAGCCGACGTGCACTGTGAACTCTCCCTCCGCTTCCAGGCGGCACCAGGCGCCGTTGTCGCGGAGCATCGCTCGGACGAGTTCCAAGCCGACACCGATCGGCACCAGTGCCCCGTCGTGGAACCCGGCGGGGCCGGCGGGGAAGAGGCCGGCCAGGCCGTAGCCGTCGACCGGTGGCTCCAGGCCGAAGTGGGCGAAGCCTCCGAGCTGCGGCTCGCGGATGGCCAGCTGGTCGACGCCGGTGTCCTCGGCGAAGGCGGTGACGGCCTGCAGGTAGGCGGCTTCGAACGGCCCGTGGTCGCTGGTCGCGGGCTCAGCGCCGACGTAGTGGCCGTGCTGGTCGCGGTCGGCGGGGTCGTACTTGGTGACCCGGTAGACGTAGGGCAGCACGTCACTGCCCGCCGGAGGTCGACGGCGCGGGTGCGTTCTGGTGGCGTTCAAGGACGCGGTAGACGGTGGCGCGGCTGACGGAGAAGAGCTCGGCGAGGTCGGCGATGGTGTGCTCGCCGGACTGGTGTTGCTGGACCAGGTGGGTCTGCTGGCGGGCGGTGAGTTTGGGCTGCTTCCCCTTGAGCTTGCCCTTGGCCCGCGCCACCGCCATGCCCTCGCGGGTGCGCATGCGCAGGAGGTCGACCTCGAACTCGGAGAAGGTGGCCAGGATGTTGAAGAACATCTTGCCCATCGGGTCGGCGGGGTCGTAGAGGGTGCCGCCGAGCGAGAGCTTGACGCCACGGGCGGTAAGGGAGTCGCCGATGTCGCGGGCGTCGGGTACCGAGCGTGCGAGGCGATCAAGCTTGGGGACGACGAGGGTGTCGCCGGCGCGCACCGCCGCGAGGGCCTGGGCCAGGCCGGGCCGGTCGCGATTGGTTCCGGTCAGCCCGTGGTCCAGGTAGATCCGGTCCTCCGGGACGTCCAGGCTGAGCAGGATCTCGTGCTGGGCGGTGAGGTCCTGCTTGTCCAGACTGCATCTCGCGTAGCCGACGCGTTCGCTCATGCCCGGAGCGTACGGTAAGCCCCCGCTGACCGTACAGATCACCGGACACCCTAAATGAGACGCCGTCAGCGCAGATCAACCTCTCCCGTCGGTCAAGATCATCACTGTTCGTTGGGGGTTCCTCTAACGTACACCGACGGAAGTGTGCCCAGCAGGCGTCAGGACCCAGGCAGGTTGATGAAGTACCCCTTGGTGGAGTCCCCGCGCATGGAGCGCGCCAGCTCGGAGACGCGCTTTGCCTGGGCGGCGGAGAGGCGCCGGGCTTCCCACAGCAGAACCGCAGCGTCCACCGCTTCCGGGGCCGGAGGCGGCGGCACCGGCGGTGGCACCTCACGCAGATGGATGCCCGTGAGCGCGGCCAGTTCTCGGGCGTTGACCCCCAGCAGGGCTGCGAAGTCCGTCACTAAGCGGGGCGTCAACTCCTTGCGACCGTCGCCGATCACCCCGTAGGTGGCCGCCGACAGGTATGTGGGCGTCACCACCGCCAGGAGCTGCGCCATGCCCATCCAGCTCAGATTGCGGTATTGGAGCATGCGGATGACCCAACCGCCCGGACCGGCATGGGATGCGAGCCGCTTCGCGGCGAAGACGGAAGGTCGTTCCTCCTGCGGCAGTGAGCGGATGAGCTGCAGGAGTTCACGCCGCTCGGCAGAGGAAAGGTGCACCGCATCCATCACGATGTCCGGTGCCCACCGCTCGGCCGCGGCGTCCAACGGCGCCATATCGTCCGGGACCGCCAGCCCCGCAAGGATGAACAGATCGACGGCATGGAAACCCACGGCAGGCGCGATCCGCCGGAGCCGCCCCTCGCTAGGGGCTTCCCCCGCGAGCACCGCTCGGACCTCGTTTGCCGTCAATCCGGCGCGACTGGCCAGCTCCTGCACACTGAGCCCTCTGTTGTCCAGCAACCACGCCAGCATCACGCCGAAACCGGGGTGCCCCGTCGTGCCCGCAGCCTCACTCATCTGCTGATTGAACAGGTACGGAACTGAAGGGATCAAGGCGTCATCGCGTCCGAGGTTCGCGTGGAGTGGTCCTGCGGGGTGCGCTGCTGCGGGAGGAGCGGGCCAAGGGGCAGGTGGCGGTTCATGTCCAGCTCGAACCTGCCGTAGGGGTTCACGTGCGTCCAGAAAAGCGGGGACAGGCCGCGCCGGTCTGCTTGGGTGAGCTTGTCCGCCCACTTCGGCTCGGCCAGGACCTCTTGGACCAGGAGCGTGTTGACGTGGACCAGGGCCGACTGGAGGAGGTGGAGGGCGAGCATCGAGATCTCCTGGCCCTCTTTGTCCTTGCCGGTCAGTTCGCCGTCCTTGCCGTAGAACAGGTAGTGGTTCGCGCTGTTCCAGTTCTCGACCACCTGCAGGCCCTCGCCGATCTCCCGCCGAAGGCCGGCGTCGGCGAGGTAGTCGCAGATGAAGGCCGTGCGCACGGCCCGCCCCAGCTCCTCGATGGCCCGGTAGGTGGGGTGCTTGGGGCCTCCGCGGGTGAACCGGCGCAGCACCTGTTCGGCCTCTGCTGTGCCCAGGCGCAGGGCGGTGGTGTATTTGACGATCTGGTCGTACTGCTGGCGGATCAGTTCCCAGTCAATCGTCTTGGTGGACAGCACCGGACCAAGCTGCGGCCACTGGTCGTCCTCGCCCGCAGCGGGGCGGTATAGCCGGGCCGATCCGACGTTCTTCAGCCTGGGGAGCAGGTTGAAGCCGAGCATGTGCGCGAACGCGAACCCGACGATGGAGGCGCCGTGGGTATCGGTCAGCCTTTTCCAACCTGACCGTGGGGCCGTGGTGTTGGCAGTGCGGGCTGTACGGAACGACGAAGCTCCTGGTAGATGGGTTCTCGACCAAGAGTGAAGGGCTGGCGCCTACTGCGGAAACTCCGCTGCAGCACGAACCGGATCACCGACATCGTGAAGGCAGTCCTCGTCCTTCACCACGCCTCAACATGAGGTTGGAAAAGGCTCAGTGAGCCGGGCCCGGTCTACTTCGACGTGGGCAGCGGGTCGCACGTGCCGTCCTCGACCGAGTGGCATGCCTACGACGGTCGGTTCGGCCGACCCCGGGCCGCGGCCCTCCGGGGCAGCTGTTCCTGCGGCTGGCGGGGGATGGCCGAGTGGGCTTCGTTGATCTCCAGGAGCAGCGTTTCTCGATGGGTTCCGGAGTCAGTTGTGATCACCCGGTTCGTGAATGTCGAGCAGAAGTGACGGCGTTGTCGTAGGCCGGCGAGAAAAAGGGGAGGCGGGAGCCAACAGCCGTTGGCAGGATGTCCGCGCTCAACACCTGATGAGAAAGGACCCGACGGCCATGGCTCGTGCCATCACTTTGATCCGCTCCACATCCCTGTCCGACGTTGCCGAGTACGCCTACGCGGCCACGGCGCCCGCCGAGTCACGCTTGATCTTCCTCGCCGGGGCGTGTCCCCTGAACGACGACGGCTCCACGGCAGCGATCGGGGACTACGCAGGCCAGGCAGTGAAAGCCATGGAGAACATGCAGGCTGCTCTCACTGCCTCGGGTGCGTCACCCCAGGACGTCATCAGTACAAGGGTTCTCGTCGCATCCGCCCGTCGGGAGCATCTGGTGGCCGCTTGGGAGGTAGTCCGGGACTCGTTCGCTGACCATGCTGTGCCCAGCACCTTGATGGGTGTCACTGTGCTTGGCTATAAGGATCAACTCGTCGAGATCGAGGCCGTCGCCGCCGTGCTCGATTCTTGAGTGGCTCTGGGCGGGGTGCCTCCCGAACCCGTCGACAACGAAACCTCGGCGCTGCAGGTGCCTCCCGCAGCCGCGAACAACTGCTGTCGTGAGTCGGTTCTGGCACACATTCCGTGAACGATCTTGCTGGCTCTCCGTCAGCAGGGCGGTGCGCACCACGTGAGCTGCGCGGATTCGATGTTACGGGAGGCTGGTGGCCCCCAAGCCAAGATCGTTCACGGAATGTATGCCAGAACCCGCAACTCGTGAACAAAGCCAGCCGTCAACACCGCAGGGGCCGACTGGACCCGTTACGGTCCGGCGGCCCCTGCGCTGGTGCCCCTGCTGCCGTGGGCCTGAGGTGATCTGGCCACACGCCTAGGTGGAGAAGACGAGTAGGGCGTTCGCATTCAAATCGAGTTCTGCCTGTCCTGGGTGCAGGGGTGCTGAGCTGTCGGTGGTGTAGGTGTGGGGCAGGGTGAGCTGGGGGCTGTCCCGGATGAGTGTGGGTGCTGGGGCGGTGGCGAAGAGGTAGAGCGCGTCGCTGCCGGGCTCAGTGACCAGATGAGGTCCGGGAGCGGGTGAGTACGCGATCGCGTGGATCGCGCTGTCCGCTGCCAGGGGCGTGCGGAACAGGCGGCGCAGCTGCTCGAACTTCGTCGAGCTGATCACACTGGAGTTGGCGTCCGGGTCAGCCGGTTCCCCGGGGGCGGGGCCGGCGTCCGGCAGTTTGGCCCCGGCCAGCATCAGGGTGAGGAGCACGGGCACAGCCTTGCGGGCCAAAGCCCGGGTCGCGGCCGGGAGGCGGCCGGCACTGCTGTAGGGCAGGGACAGGGCAAGGCTGCCTGCCTCGGTGCCGATGGTGATGGGGACGGCCGAGCAGACTGTGTGCGCGGAGTACTCGCGCAGGTCGTAGACGGGGTCGTCAGGGGTGATCCGGTCGAGGCGCTCGAAGAGCGCGCGGGGGTTGGTGATGGTCCGGCGGGTCAGCCGGGCGGCTTTGTGCCGGGTGAAGTGGTCGGTGCGGGAGTCGTGGTCGAGCTGGGTCAGCAGGCATTTCCCGACAGCGCTCGCGTGGGCGGCCGACCGGAAGTCCACCCACTCGTTGACGGCTGGGGTGACCGGTCCGTCTGCCATTTGCGTGATGTGGACCTCGCCGTCGATATAGCGGCTGAGGTAGACGGCAGCTCCGACACTGTCCCGGGCGAGCGCGAGGGTGTGCTGCAGCTGGAGGCCGGTACCGCCGGGCGAGGACAGCCGGTCCAGCGCCGGGCCGGGCACGTAGATGCTTCCGTCGGCGATGGTCTTGGCGAACTCCTCCGAGACCAGCATGGCCAGCACCTTCAGCAAACGCGGAGAGATCGGTCGGCAACGCTCGTTTGTCGCGCTTGCGCCGCTGGTCGCTGATACGGCTCTTGAGGATGCTCCACGCGTAGCCGGGCAGGTTCTCCATGCCCAGCATCCGCTGCCAGTTGTTCATGATCTCATCGAAGGTTTTGTCGGCGGCGTCTTCCGCATCGGCGTCAGATCCCAGTTGCTTGTAGGCAAAGTGCAGGAACGGCTTGTACCGGTCGTCGTGGAACCCCCAGAACGACCTCTCATCGGCAGTGCTCCAGCCGGCCAGGGCGGGATGCTGCGCTGAGGCATCGGAGGGATGCTCCGAATCACCGGTGTCCAACGGCTCTTCATAGGTCACTGCTCCACCTCGAGGTGGAAGTCGTCTGGCGCCGCGGCGGGGTGCCGGGCGGCACCCGTCATACCGGCGATGCCGACCCGTACGCCCGCGGCGAGGAGCCGTCGGCAGCAGCGGACTGTGTCGGGTCCGAACACCCGGACGGCCAGTGCGATCTGGAGGACCATCGCTACAGCAGAAAGCCGCACGTGTCCCACCCCTTCGTCGTTGGAAGACGCCGTCCCCCTCCCCCCACGGCGTCAGATGCGCCCGCCTCCACTCATATAGCGATCCGGAGGGCCCCATTCGTGCATGACAAAAACGATCAATTGCGAAACGGTATACGGAAGAAACAGGACCTGAACGGGACAGCCCAGCCAGCCGGCCATCGAGGCGCCGACGCCCCTGAAAGTGGCGGCCGCCGCAGGCCGTGACACCGGGCAGGCCCGCGGTGAAGTCGCCGAGGCGCTGGAACGGAAGCGACTCCGCGATGTCGGACGGGATGGGGTGTGCCCTGGTCAGGGGTGGAGGTAGCTCCTGAGGTAGGTGCGGGCCGCGGCCTCGCTTGTGCCGAGCGCGGTCGCCACCCGCTCGATCGGAACCTCCCCGGCGAGGAGCTCTTCCGCCGCGTCCTGGCCGGCCTGGGCGATGACGTAGCGAAGGTCGGTCAGGGCCTTCAGCCCGACCAGTGGATTTTCGACGGCCAGGCCATCGAGCCGGCGGACGAGTTCGGTGAGGAGCTCGGTGAGATCCGCGGGCAGTGGTACGGCCGCATCCCGGATCACCGACAGGTGCGCCTCGTAGTCCGCGACCGGCCCGGACAGGTCAACGTCCGCTTCGTACAGCGGCTTGTCTTCCGGCAGGGTGGTCCAGTCGAGCGGATACTCGGCCATCCCCCGCCAGCCGCAGGCGCAGCTGCCCCGCAAGACTGCGGCCTGGGGCCGGCCGAACCGGCCGTCGTAGGCATGCCACTCCCGCGACGACGGCACGTCCGACCCGCTACCCACGTCGAAGTAGACCGGGCCCGGCTCACTGCCATCGGCCAGCAGCACTCCCACCGACCCCTCGTGCGCGGCCCCCAATGCCTGCAACACCCTGTCCACGACGATCAACCCCTCCCCGGCGGAGCGCGAACGGGCCGGCCGAGTGGCCGGTCCGCGAAGTCCAGGCTGCCCCGACCGAGCCGCCCACGCACCGCGATCCACCGAAAGCGGTACTTACTGACCTGAGCTCGTCAGAGCGCTGGTGGGTCGTGGAGAGTCAGGCCGGTGCCGGGTATGAAGCCGTCGAGGGTGTGGGGCCTGTACTGGAGGCGTTTGAGCCTGTTGCGGACGAGTGCTTCGAGGCGGTCGAGGGCCATGACTGCGAGGTTGGCGAGGCTGCGCTTGACCTGCGCCCATACCCACTCGACTGGGTTGAGGTCAGGTGAGTATGCGGGCAGCAGGAACACCGTCAGTCACGCCCGCTGGGCGACGAGTTCTCGCATCCTGCGGGAGACGTGGGTGTTCAGGCGGTCCCAGACCAGCACGGTCGGCGCCCTGACCAGCTGATGGACGCCATCGATCAACGCGATGAAGTCCCGCTCGCCCATGCTGCTGACGACGTGGGACTGCGAGCTGGGCGCCGTCTCCGCCTGGCCCTGGGAACCTGAGCCCATCACCATCTTCCTGTTCCATCCCGGCTGGCCCGCGATCAGGGAAGACCGCCGTTGGGGTTTTGGTGTGGACATCGACCTTGTCCACGAGAACAGCGCGAAGCAGAACGTTCTTGCGGCCACCGAGTTCCGGGTTTCTGGAGTCCGGGTTACCGAAGTCCGGATCCGCGCTGTACACCGGGTTCACCGTTCAAGCCGTACGAACGGTGAACCGTGACGGGGGTGCCCCCGCAAGCACGCCGTGTTCAGCGTGCGTCTCTCTTGACGTACGACCACGCTCCGAGGGCTGCCATCACGGTGGTGAAACCGATGAATACTGCGGTTCCTGTGCCGGTTGACAGGTCGCTCCCGACGAAAGCTTCAACGAGGGCGCGGTCTGCCTCGGGCAGGGTGTCGACGCGCGCCGCCATTGCTGCCCGGCCGGCGCCGAAGGGAAGCCGGCCCGCGAGGGCTTCCAAGCCGGGTGCGAGGCGCAGCAGGACGCCTGCGATTCGTTCGCCGAGCAGTGGCCACAGGACCAACAGGAGTGCGGCCGAGACACGGCTGCGGACCAGGGCGACGACGGATGCCGCGATCACTGGCCAGCAGGTCATGAAGATCGTGTAGCCGAGGAGTCCGGGAAGAGTCTGCGCCCAGTTCGGTTGTGCTTTTCCGCTCACCGCCAGGGCAATCGTTGCGGATGAGGCGACCAGTACCGTTCCACCCAGTGCGCTCAGTGCTCCCAGTGCCCCGCCGAGCGTGATTTTGGCCGCGAACGCGGTGCGGCGGCTGGCCAGGGTGAGCCATGTCGTACGGGCTGTTCCACGTGAGAACTCTGTGGCGACCGGGCCCGTTGCCAGAGGCAGCAGGAGGAGGGCGCTGAGCGGTATCTGCATGGAGATGGCGTCCATCTGGAACGCGGTCGTCATCGACCAGGAGGACGGGGCCGTACCTGGGTCCAGGCCGATGGGCGAGGTCAGGCCGGCGACCAGGCTCAGGGCCGCGACGGCGCCCAGGAGGATCCAGGTGGAACGAAGGGCGGAGACGTGGCGCCATTCGTAGCGCAATGCGCGCCGCAGTGCGGTGGCACGGGTGGCCTGTATGACGGTTGTGTCCAAGGCTGGCGTCGTCGGGCTCATGAGATGCGGAACTCCTCTTCGGCCACCGACAGGTAGTAGTCCTCCAGGGAGGGTGCGCGTTCGTCGAGCCAGTGCAGGGGGATGCCTCGTTCGGCGGCGAGGTCGCCGATCTGGAACCGGTTGATGCCGAGGATCTTGGCTCTGCCCTCGCCCAGGAACTGGAGCGTGCCGCCCAGGAGTTTTACAGGCTCTGTGAGTTCGTCGACGCGCGGGCTCTGAACGGTGACCTCGGTACCGGGACGGGCCAGGTCGTCGATCGAGGTTTCCGCCGCGACGCGTCCTCGGGCGAGGACCACGACGCGGTCGGCGAGCTGTTGCATCTCGGCGAGCAGGTGGCTGGAGACGAGTACCGCCTTGCCGTCGTCCGCGAGCTGCCTGAGCGTGTCGCGTAACCAGCGGATGGAGTGGGGGTCGAGTCCGTTGGCCGGTTCGTCGAGGAAGAACACGGCCGGATCGCCCAACAGCGCCTGCGCGATCCCGGCGCGCTGCGCCATACCCAACGACAGCGCCTCGAGGCGCTTGTCCGCGGTGCCGGTGAGGCCCACCTTCTCGATGACTTCCCGCACACGGCTGTCCGGCACTCCCGCGCCGGCCGCGACCATGCGCAGATGTGCGGTGAGGGTGTGCCCGGGATGCCCTGCGACACCTCCCATGACTGCGCCGACGACCTTGGCCGGGTTTCGCCACTGTGACAGGGGACGCCCGAAGTACCTTGTGCTTCCCCGGCCGGCTGTCAGCCCGAGCATCAGGCGCAGCGTGGTCGTCTTCCCAGCGCCGTTCGCCCCGAGCAAGCCGGTCACCGCCCTTGCCGGCACGTTCAGGTGGACGTCGTCGACGATCCGCTTGCCTCTGTGCTGCCACGTCAGGCCTTCGGCGCGCACAGCGTCCGGCCGGCCGGTGTCCGGTGCGGTGGGGCCGGGCCGGTCAGGCATGGTTGAGCCAGAACAGGAGGCCGAAGACGACGAGCACGACCAGTGCGAAGACCCCTCCGACACCCGGCCTGTCCCTGCGGGCCACACAGACGGCCAGTGCCGCGAGCGGTGGCAGCCAGCCCGCGAAGTAGAGCATCCAGCCGACACGGACCGCTGCGTCCGAACGCACAACGACGAAGGCGATGAAGGCCGCGGCGACGAACAGCGCCGAAGACGCCCACAGATTGCGCACGACTGTCTCACGGGTCAGGGCCACGCGTTCACCTTTCAAAAGGGGCAAGCCCGGCCCGCCTGGTGGGGGACACCCACCAGACGGGCCGGGATGGATCAGCCGGTATAGTTGTTCAGGATGTATTCAACGAGCTCCTGCACCGCGACCCCCGGCAGGGCCTGGATGACCCACTTCACCGGGTTCCAGCTCGACAGGCCGTTGACCCACTCCATGAAGGCGGCGGAGCCGTTCCTGGCCGCCTCCCACGCCTTCTGCGCCAGGCCGGCCCTCTTGATGGCCTCCCACGCGGCCTTGACCGCCTTGCCTACGCCGGCCTCCGACGCCTCACCGTTCGAGGGGCCACCCACGGCCGGAACCGTGGTCACGCCGGCAGTGGACAGCGACGAAGAGCCCGTCGACTGCTGGACATCGGCAGTCTGAACCACCGCGACGCTCCGGACCGGCGCCGCGGCAGCGCTCGCCGCAGGCGCGGCTATTCCGAAAGCAACAGCGGCGAGCGCCGAGACACCGGCGGCGCGCAGAGTAGTGCGCTTCACGTACACTCCTAGGTGCGTAGCCGGGGAAGAAGACATGCAGAAGCACGGGCGATGGTTCCAAGCAAAACCCGCGCCTCGCGGTCTTCTTCCCCGTTTGATTTCCCCGAATACCGACCCGGTTGGTCTGGCCGGGGCGTGCTCAAGGAACGTATCCCGCAGCTCCGTGCTTGATCAATCGACGAGCAGCGAACAAGTCATGGGCAACACGCCGCGGAACCCTTTGCGTTGTGCAAGCTGACGCTCACTCAAGCATGCGCCTGCCGGGTCCAGCAGATCCAGCTGGCCCACGCTGTCTGCGGTATCGGCCAGCCTGTCGCAAACAATCCGGCAATTCCTCCAGGGCCGACGGCCGGAACCAATAATTCGCCCCTGCTTCGATTGAAATCGAAACTGTTTTTGCGGGCGGGAGATCGAAGCTCATGCCTGGATATTGAATGGAATGGCGAGAAGCAGTGGCCTGGTGACGTGATTCATTCTCTGCGTGACTGAAACGGTGCGGATCAGTGCTTCCGTCGAGCGGTCGGTGACGTGTTCGGCGACCGCGTCCACGCCGACCGAGCGGGTACCTGGTCGACCGGGTGCACGAGTAGCGCATTGCTATGGGGGCAGACTACGCGCGCCGTAGCGATACGCAGTGGACGAGGAGCAACAACCTGCCCGCGCACGTCATCGCGAAGATCGGCGACCTTCGTGTCATCTCCGGCTATCGAGCCCTGGAGTTCTGGGTCTGTGACCTGCGGGCGGTCTGCCCGTGTCCGGACGGGGTCCGCCGGTGCGGCAAGCCGCACGTTGAGGCTGCTCCTTTGGAGTGGACACCCTGACAATGGATCTTGATGGTCCAGGGAGGGATGCCCAGGTGGGACGCAAGTCTCCGTATCCGGAGGA
>NZ_JBICZH010000042.1:0-29355 GCF_043201995.1 Streptomyces sp. NPDC048258 | reverse complement strand
TGGCCCCGAATCACGCCTGAAAGCAACGAAAGCAGCGCGTGTTGCCTAATACGGACATGTCCGTAACCCTCCCTTGTAAGGGACATGCGTCAAGGCCGCATTGACCCTCGAAAGCGGCAGGTCCGACCCGTACCCAGGAGGCCCATGGACCGCAGCGTCCCGCCTCACCGGCGCCCGACTTCTTTGCCGCCGGCAGCCCCTGCGCCGAACGGGTTCAAGGCCTCGTAACAGCTATTCCTGCGATTTCTTCGTAGACACCTACGCAAGCGGTTCTGGCGTACGGATACCGGTCCCACCTGGCCGACGGCGACGAGGCTGTACTGCGCCCTGTCGTCGGCGTACACGTTGCGCCGCGCCCAGAAGACCATCACGCCGGAACCGGCCTCGAGGACGCACTGGCCGCCGCGGTCGACCTGTGCTCGGCCGTCGCCGGCCTCACGGCATTCACACCCACGCGGGGGGTCTCGTCGGCTGTTCCCGATCCCAGACGCGATGCGAGCCGGGCGAGAGATACGACGAAGGGGATCTTGTCACCGTCTGCCGGCCCGCTTGGCCCCGTCCGACGTCCCTTCCTGAACTCCTCGCACCACAGCCGAAAATGACCGTCAGGTGACCGGGGCCCTGCTACGGTGATCGACATGAAGCGCGCTGCCATGACGACGACGCCGGAGAGTGTCCCGGCGCGCTGACAGACGACCTGATCCGAAGCCCCGGGGCAAGTGCCCCGGGGCTTCGTCGTAGGCCCGGTCACTTGCTCCGCAACCAGCAAGGAGACCGCGATGACCACCGTGCACGACCACCGCAAACTTGGCCGGGGACTGAACCTGTTCGACACCGACCCGCTGATCGGCGCCGGACTGCCCTACTGGCTGCCCGACGGCGCGGCCGTGAGGCACACCCTGGAGGAGTACATCCGCGCCGCCGAGCGGCGAGCGGGCTACCAGCACGTGTACTCACCGGTGCTCGGCAAGCGCGAGCTGTACGAGATCTCCGGGCACTGGGCGCACTACAGCGACGACATGTTTCCCCCGATGGACGTCGGCGGCGAGCAAGTCGTCCTGCGGCCGAGCCTGTGCCCTCACCATGCGGTCATCTACCGCTCCCGCTCCCACAGCTACCGCGAACTGCCCCTGCGCATGGCCGAGCTCGGCGGTATGTACCGCTCCGAACTCTCCGGCGTGCTCGGCGGGCTGACCCGGGTCCGGGCCATCCACCTCAACGACGCGCACATCTTCTGCACTCTGGACCAGGTCGCCGAGGAGGCGCAGGCCGCGCTGGAGATGATCCGCCGGGCTTACGAGGCGCTCGGCATCACCGCGACCCGCTACCGGCTCTCCCTCCCCGGCCCCGGTGGCAAGTACGTCGCCGCGCCCGAGAAGTGGCAACGGTCCACTGCCCTGCTGACCGACGTCCTCGACCGCTCTGGCCTGTCCTACGAGGCGGCCGAGGGCGAGGCCGCGTTCTACGGCCCCAAGATCGACGTCCAGGTCACCGACGGCGCCGGCCGGGAGTCCACCCTGTCCACCGTCCAGGTCGACTTCCACCAGCCCGAGCAGTTCGACCTGCACTACATCGGCGCGGACGGCGCCAAACACCGCCCGGTCATGGTCCACCGCAGCATCATCGGCAGTGTGGAGCGAGCCGTCGCTCATCTCATCGAACAACATGGCGGTGCCTTCCCCGCCTGGCTCGCCCCCACTCAACTGGCGATCCTCCCGATCTCCGACACCGAACTACCGAACGCCGCAGCGCTTGCCCAGCGATGCACCGACCTCGGACTGCGTGCTGAAATCGCCGGTCCGGAACGCGGCAGTCTGGGCGCCCGCATTCGAGAGGCCCGCCTGGTTCCCTACCAAGCCGTCATCGGCGCCAAGGAAGCCGCTGACAACCTCGTCGCACTGCGTCTGCGTGACGGTCGACGACTCAGCCCGCAGCCGGTCAGCGACGTCCTGAACCACATCAGCACCCTCAACGATGCCCACAGCACCGAACTGTGGGACGGCGCGACCCGTTCATAGCAGACGAAGTCAACCTCGACGTCTCCCGAAGGCAGAGGGAGGAGGCCCGCACCCCTCCCTCTGCCGCGTGGAAGACATGTCCGCCGAGCAACCAACCTGGTCAAGCCGGTAAGCGCCTCTTCAACTGACCATAAGTACCTGTGTCTGATCCGTCCATGACATCTGCTGCCAATAGTGGCCTGACCTGGTATTTGATCAACCACCGGCGGTCAGCACGGACTCGCCAGCGGATGGCATCGGTGAACCGATAAAGCCGAGAAGGGTACAACTCGGCGCCCAGCCAGGGTCTCTTCCTGGCCGGGCGCCTCTTGGCCGTCGGGCCTGTGGTCAGCGGCGGCCACGGATGCCACGGGGGCTGCCGACGCCGGTGGGGCGTCGTAGGCCGCGGACCGCTCTGCACAGGTAGGTGTTGCTGGGGCAGGCGACGCCGACCGGCCGCGGTCGATGTCCCAGAAGTTCAGGCGGTGGGCGTAGGGGTAGGAGTTGGGCCGGTCGGTCGGGCCGGGCGTGCCGGCCAGGGCATACATGGCGGCGATCAGCGGCGAGGACACACTGTGTCGCCGACTGCCATCCAGCCCGTCTCGAGGGTTGGAGTGGGAGTTGTGGTGTAGACGGCGATGCCGGTCGCTGGGCCGGCGACTGCGGAGACATCGGCGGAGATGCGCCGGGGGCAGCAGGGAGCGAACCCGCGAACAGCACCGGGCAGCGCACCCAATGCAGTAGCGGCCTCACCTCGGCGGGTCACTTCGCACGGCCCCCTCCTTCAGCGGCCTCGAGTCTGGCGGAGTGCTTGAGGGCTTCTTCGGGTCGTTACGGAGGCTGAATGAGTGAAGACGGTTATGTCGGTGTGCAGGAAGTAGTCGGAGAAGTGTTGACTGCTGTGCGTCCACGGACCACCACATCTGCAATCCACACCGATGATGGAGATTTAGCATGAAGCGAGGCCTTGGAATCGCTGCAACCCTGGCGACTGTGTTGGGCGCGTCGGTCATCGGTGCCGGTAGTGCTCATGCGCAGGATCCGGTTCCGATTCTCTCCGGTCTGATTTCTCCGCTGCTCTGTGGTGCGGTACACCAGAACAACGGCGACAACAACACCTCCCATGGTGATCAGACCGTCAACTGCAATCAAACCGGTGCATCTACTACGCCGCCGTCAAACGGCGGTGGCCTCACGGGCTACATCATCGTGCCGGCGGAGAGCCAGTGCGCCGAGGACGTCTTCTTCTGTTTCGTCACTGCCAATTGCCCCGAGGGGACGAGCGTAACGGGCGGCGGTTTCAACTATGACAATCTAGGTCAGAACGCCTTCCAGGTTCTTGACAATCAGCCGACTGCCGATGGCTCGGGGTGGTTCGTGAGAATCCAGCGTCTGAGCGCCGCGCCCGCCACCACATTGCGGGCACATGCCATTTGCGCTGACGTGGCTGAGGCGTAACCGGGAGCTCCGCCGGGCCGGGACTGGCAGACCCGCCCGCTACGGTGCGGGCATGGCGAACTTCGTGCTGGTGGCAGGCGCATGGCTCGGCGCGTGGGCGTGGGAAGAGGTGGCCGCGCACCTGCGCGCAGCGGGCCACAACGCCCACCCGCTGACGCTGTCCGGCCTGGCCGAGCGGCAGGGCGTGCCGGCCGGACAGCAGACCCACGTTCGGGACATCGCGGACGAGGTCGAGCGCCTCGACCTCCGCGAGGTGGTCCTGGTCGGCCACAGCTACTCGGGCATTCCGGTCGGCCAGGCCGCCCAGCGGATCGGTGACCGGCTGGCCCGGGTCGTATTCGTGGACGCCAACGTCCCGGTGGACGGAAGGCGTTCACGGACAGCTGGCCCGTGGAGGCCGGAATCGCCGCCCGCGCGGCAGGCTGTGCGACTGGTGCGACCGCACCATCACGCGAGAGGCCGACCCTATCGACCCGGCCCCGTGCAAGGGGCCATGGCCTGCCGAGGCCTGCCGGGCGATTTGCCCACCAGCCGCGCTCTGAGTATCGGCAAGTTCAGGCTGCCTGAGTAAGGGCTGGTGTGGTGGTCGGCGGGCGCAAGAGTCCCTTCTTCTGCTGGGTGATGCGGCGGGTCATGAGGGTAATGGCGGCCCAGGTGATGAGGGCTTCGCTGTGCTGGACGAGGCGTTCGTAGTCGCGTGCGTGTCGGCGGGCGTGCATGAGCCAGGCCAGGGTGCGTTCGACGACCCAACGCCGCGGCAGGACGACGAATCCGGAGGCGTCCTTGGGGCGGCTGACAGTCTTGATCATGAGTCGGAGGTGCCGTTTGGCCCAGTCGACGAGCTGGCCGGCGTAGGCGGAGTCGGCCCAGACGATGGTGATTTCGGGGTGCATGAGGCGGAGTCGGAAGAGGACTTCCTTGGCGGCGTCGCGGTCGGTCATGTCGGCCCGGGTGACCATGACCAGCAGCGGGAGGCCGCGGGTGTCTACGACGATGTGCCGTTTGCGGCCGTTGATTTTCTTCGCCGCGTCGTAGCCGCGGGAATCCTTGCCGACGGTCTCAGCGGCTTTGACGCTCTGGGAGTCGATCACGGTGGCCACCGCTCTGGGGCCCTTGCCCATGTCACGACGGATGCGTCCGCGCAGGTGGTCACGGATTTGCCCGATGACGCCGGCGGCGGTCCAGCGGGCCATGAAGCCCCAGACCGTTCGCCAGGGCGGGAAGTCGGCGGGGAGGGCTCTCCACTTGCAACCCGTGTCGACGACGTAGCGAATGGCGTCGACGATCTCCCGTCTGGGGTGTTTCTCCGGGGCCCCGCCGGCCTCGGTTTCGCAGGCCGGGGTGGGCAGGAGGGGTTCGAGCAGGGCCCACTCGGCGTCGGTGGTGTCCGAGGGATAGCGGCGGACGCGCATCGGGGTCTCCCGGGTGACCTCGAAACGGGCGGCGGGCCCGGCTTGGCCGGCCCCGCCGCCCCGAGGGGAATCGTCAGGCGGTCGCGATCAGGTCGAGGGTGGATTCGATGGAGTTCAGCTGGGCGACGATGTGCTTGACCCATTTGTCGCCCGGGTGGGCGGCCGCGTGGGGTGCGACGGTGCCGGTGATGAACCGGCGGAACGCGGTGAGCTTCTCGTTGATCACGGATCGTTCGTAGGCTTCCAGGGCTGCTCGTTCGGCTCCGAGCTGGTAGCCGTCGGCCCTGGTCCAGATCAGTGGCGGCCAGTTGTTGGCGGCGATGATGTCGCGCAGGCAGGCCAGTCCCGCCCGTACTTGGCTGGGTGAGAGTTCGCTGGCCGCGACGATCTGGTGGAAGAGCAGGCCCGCGGGGCGGGCCTCAAAGAGGATGAAGCGGAGTGTGTCGGCGTGCCGCTCTGCGGCCTGGCCCCGGCGCCGTGACGCGCGGGGCATGGTTACTGGCCGCTCAGGAGGCGGGCGAGTTCGCCGTCGACGTCGACATTGCCGGTGTCGACTGCGGTCTCGATCCAGTCGAGCGTGGCCCTCACGCGGGCGACGTTCTCGTGGATGATGGCGCGTTCGTCCTCGCCAAGCTGGCGGTCCCGCAGCCTGGGAACGGTGCGGCCGGCGGAGGCCACGAACGAGTGGCAGGCCGTGACCAGGTCCATGAACTCCATGGTCCGCTCGATCTTGCGGACCGCCGGAGCGACCGGACTGGTGCGTTCGAAGTGCTCGCGGGCCTGGCGGCCTCGCTCGACCTGGGCGTGATTGACCTCGTGCCGGGCCCGGTCATCGGACATGGCCTTGAACGCGACGTCCGGGCGTCGCAGCAGGCCGGTGGTGACTTCGGTGGCGACGGACTCGTCACGGGTCAGCTCTTCCACGACCCGAACTTTGTCCTCCCGGCTGACCTGGGCGGTCACCGCCGGGCGCCGCAGGAGACCGGCTGTGACCGCCGCGGCGACTCCCTCATCGCGGGTCAGTTCCTCGATGACCCGGACCCTGTCCTCGGCGCTGACCTGCGCGGCGACGGTCGGCCGGCGCAGGAGCTCGGTGGTCACGGCCGCTGCCACCTGCTCGTCGCGGGCCAGTGCATGGATCGCGCTGACCTTCTCCTCCGGCGTGACAGGGTTCACCACCTGATGGCCGACCCGGCGGTTGGCGGCATCGGCCGTCCAGCGGGTCTTGCCCTCGGGCGGGGTGCAAATCGCGGTGAACCGCTCTTCTGCGTCCTCGATGTGTGCGAGCACGCGGTGGACCTTGAACGAGATCTCCGGCTTTCGATGCTCCTTGGGCCACCGTGAGGCAGTGAACCGGGCTGCCTTGATCATGCCGAAGGACCCCGGCGTGGACGGCTACGGCCAGGCGGCCTGACACACCTGCTCCTTGGTCATCCCGTCACTTCCGCGGCAACGCCCGGCTGCGGCCGGGTCCGCATGCCCCAGCGGGCAAGAGAGGGGCCGGCAGCGCCCAGCGCCGCGAAGAACGACGCCAGCAGCAGCCACCCCGTGGTGCCGAGGCCGAGCACCACCGTGGTCAGGATGGCCGGGGCAAGGGCCTGGCCCGCGTTGAAGCCGAGGCCGAGGAGTCCTTGGTACTGGCCCTGGGCGTAGCCGGGGGCAAGACCGAAGCCGAGGGCGAAGCCCGCCGAGGACTCCCAGACCTCTGCCAGGCTGTGGACGAAGATCGCTGCCAGGACCAGTCCCGCCGCCGCCCACACCGGGGTGTACGCCGCCAGCGCCATCAACGGGCAGCTGACGAGGAAGAGCAGCCCCGCGATGCGAAACGCCCTGCCGCCGTCGTACGGGGTTTCGATACGGGAGCCGATCCTGGTCTGCATCAGCACGCAGAAGGCGGCATTGACGGCGAACAGCGCGGCGATCGTCCAGCGCGGCGCTTCGGTGTGCTCGGAGATCCAGATCGGCAGGAGCAGGGATACCACCGGGTATTGCAGTCCCATGGCTCCGTAGAGGGCGGTGAACGTCAGGAACGGGCGGTCCGCGAAGGCGATCCAACGACGCTGCTGAGGCGGCGCCGGCAGCACCGGATAGCGGGGCAGGAGGAGCAGGAGCGCCGCGCACAGGGCGAAGCTCGCCGCGTTGCCGAGGATCAGCGTGACGTAGGCGCCACGGGTGTCCGCGGCCAGTGCCGCCCCGGCACCCACCGTTCCGAGGATGACGCCCAGGTTGACGAAGGTGCGCAACCTCGCCCGGAACAGGGCGGGGCGTTCACCCCCGACCCGGACCACCAGAGCGCCCCAGGCCGCCCCACCGGCCGCCGCGGCGATCTGGTCGACCGTCGCGATGATCGTGAACGCGGTCCAGCTCTCGACGAGGACGAGGGCCGCCATCGACAGTGCCTGGACCGCGAGGGCCACCATCATGATCGTGCGGGCCCCGCGCCGGTCGGCGAGGTGCCCTCCGGGTATCCCCGCGCACAAGCCGATCAGCCCCGCGATGGTGAGTGCGGCGCCGACCTGCACCGCGGGCAGGCCCACGACCAAGGTGAAATAGAGCGCCGACGCCGCGTTGAACAGACCGTTGCCGACCCGGTTGACGAAACTGGCGGCGATCAGCACGCGCTCCGGCCTGCTGTCCCCCGCCATGCGGCCTATTCGGCCTGCCAGTCCGCTCTTGATCATGGACGGCAGGCTAGCAGCGGTCGCAGAACCCGCCGCAGCTGCACCAAGGTCGCGTGCCCCCGACTTTGGCCCTACCTCGGCGCTACCCCCTTCGGCACAACGGCCCGCAGAGTCCTTGCCGACCTGTTGCGGAAAACAGACACCACCCGATACGGCATGAGCTGCAGAACCATGCCTCCCCCGAGAACCACAAACAACAGGTAAAACATGCGAGAGAACGCTGGGCACCGGCCCCCGCACACCCGCCGACGCCCCCGAACCCCGCCGGGCCCGCCTCGCGGCCGAAGGCACCCAGACACCTTCCCCCGCAGAAACCGCACCCACAACCCCGCCCACTGCCAGCCGCCGGAATCTCGGCCCCGGCCCAGCGCCGGCTGATCCCGGTCAGGCCGTACAGAATCCGGCACCCCACAACCACCCCTGAGCCCCAGTCACGTCCACCCCACCCCGCACCGGATGACACAAGCAGCCGCCTGACCACCTCTCGCGTGGCTGTGGACGCGAGAACGGGGTTCTGGCACACATTCCGTGAACGATCTCGACTCGGGGGCCACCCAGCCTCCCGTGACATCCAATCCGCGCAGCGCAGGTGGTGCGCACCTCTTGCTGGCGGAGAGCCAGCAAGATCGTTCACGGAATGTGTGCCAGTGGTGCCGGAAGACTCCGCCCCGGTCGACAGCCCAGTCCGCGCTGACCAGCGCCCCGGCCAGGCCAGGACCGGGTCCAGGACGTCGCGACTGCGTCCAGAACACTGGCCACGCCAATCCTCGGGAGTCCTTCCGGAATCCCGCATGATCACGGTGTGAGACGTTCACTGAAGTGGGCTGGACTGCTGTACGCGGCAGTAGTTGTGGGCGCTCTAGCCGCGTACCTTGTGCACTTCGGCGATGACGGGTTGGAGCATCTAAACACCGTACTCACCGTGTTCATCACTCTGCTGGGGCTGCCCGCAGTGGTGATCGCCGCCGTGCGCCACAACGTCGGCGCGAGCGGGCCGCCTCCTGCCCGGCTGGAGGATGTGGTCGACCAGCTGGCCCAAGGGATACGCCAGCAGTGGGAGAACGAGGAGCGGGTGCGCCGCCTCAACGACCCCTACCCGCTGCCCCTCGAATGGGAGGCGGCCGACGCGGATCTGGTCGAGTCGTGGCCGCTTCTCCTGAATCTCGCCGAGGCCAAGCCAGACGACCTGCCGGACGACGCATCCGCGTGGGCGCTCAGCCCCGGCGCGCTGGCCGGCAAGTGGGCTGACATCCGACAGGTCTTCGAGCGCGTTCCCACGCGCCGCCTGGTGGTCCTCGGCGAGCCAGGTGCCGGCAAGACCATGCTGCTCGTTCGCCTGCTTCTCACCCAGCTCGAACACCGCCCGCCCGGCGGCCCGGTGCCAGCCCTCTTCTCACTGGCCTCATGGGATCCAGCGCGACAGGACCTGTACACGTGGATGGCCGACCAACTCGCCCGAGACCACCCCGCCCTATACAACCCAGCCCCCGCAAGACCCCCGCAGCCAAGTCCAGGTACCTGGGCGCGCGCCCTGCTTGAAGGCCAGCTCATCGTGCCTATCCTCGATGGGCTGGACGAACTCCCCGAAGCAGCCCGCCCCCGCGCGCTGCATGCCATCAACCAGGCGCTACGCCCCGGGCGTCCGCTGGTGCTCTCCAGCCGCACCGCCGAGTACCGCAGCGCTCTGACCCCGCCCGCGGGCACCCCCATGCTCCTGAACGGAGCCGCCGGCATCCGACTCGACCCGCTCAACGCCGCACAGGCAGCTGCCTACCTGCTACGGGACGCTGGCGGCACCCACATCGCGGCCGCGGCCCGCTGGGGCCGGGTCACCGCTTCCCTCGGCACCGGCACCCCAGCCGCCCAGGCTCTGAGCACCCCCCTCGGACTGTTCCTGGCCCGCAGCATCTACAACCCCCGCCCTGGCGACGAGCATCCCGCCGGCCTCGCCCACCCCGACGAACTCCTCGACCAAACGCGCTTTCCCACCCGCCGGGATGTCGACGCCCACCTGTTCCGGATCTTCATCCCCGCCGCCTACAGTCCCCACCACCGCCATCCCAGCCCATGGACCGGCAAACAGGCCGAGCACACCCTCACCTTCCTCGCCCGCCACCTCGAACACACTCTCCACGGCACCCCTGACCTCGCCTGGTGGCAGCTCCACAAAGCCCTACCCACACTCGCGCTCGCCCTTATCCCCGGGCTGCCACTCGGACTCCTGTTCGGCCTTACGTTTGGCCTCCTCGCCGACCCGACGGTTGGAGTGCTGGCAGGTATGCAATATGGATTGCTGGGAATCGTGCTGCTCATCTTTGATCCGGAACCCAGCCCGACAGAGGGAATCCGATGGAGCTGGAAAGGACGTTTCTGGGTACGCGCGCTCACGCCCGCGGCTGTATTGGGGCTCGGGTTCGGGCTCTTCGCGTATCCAAGCGTGGGACATTTCAGCCTCGTCGGCGGACTCCTCGGCATTGTCGCGGGCGGGCTCCTGAGCGGTCTGACATCACTACAGCCTGACCTGAACAAGGCAGTGGGACCAGGCGCGGTCCTTGCTCAGGACCGCCGTACTTTCTGGACCATCACGCTCGCAACCGGGATCGTAAGCTGTCTCATCATCGCTTTCCTTACCCGGCTATCTGGAGCGCGGTTCACCGAGGCACTAATACTCGGGCTCCCGTTCGGAGCTCTTATCGGGATCGGATTCGCGCAGTTCGGACGCGCCAAATCGGTGTGGCTCGCCTTCCTGTCGGCACGCATCGAACTGGCAGTACTCGGACGTGTGCCCTGGCGTTTCATGGCCTTCCTGGCCGACGCCCACAAATGCCGCGGCGTACTACGACAAGTAGGGGCGGTGTACCAGTTCCGCCACCTCGACCTCCAACGCCACCTCGCCGGACCCCCACCAAGACGTCACACCCTGAACCCCCCGCGCTGGCCACCCAAGACGCCCGGCGGAGGGACTTCGTGATCGACTCCGACGCGTCACATATGACCCGTGATGGACCCCAGGATCTTCCTCCGGTCCTGAACAGCGGTTGCGCGCCGCCAACCGTATGGGGGCCGACGGCCCCGGCCCGCACGAGCGCACGTGGTGATTCTGGGCTACGCGCGAGCAGTTGGCGGACGGCCTGTGTCAGCAATCCTGAAGGACCGCTCTTCCGTCGCCCCGGCTATTTGTCGGCGGCCGTGGCAGAGTCCAGGTGTGCGGCCAGTTGAGTCCCGGCTGCTGGCCACCAGAATTCCAGGTGGACGGCCGTCCGGCCTGCGGTGTTCCTGATCGCTTCCGTAGACGAGGGAGACCCCTTCGTCCGGTTTGCTGGTGTTTGCGAAGCATCAGCGAATCGGTCGAAGAGGTCCTGTGACGAAGTCTGACAGAGAGATCATGGAGATATTCGAGGCGTACGACCTGACCGAGACGGTCTGGTCGGCGGCCGCCCTCACGGGGCACGACCCGAAGACGGTCAAGCGGTATGTCGAGGCCCGTGCCAGCGGGCGGAACCCGTTCGAGCGCGAGCCGCGACCGAAGATGATCGACGCGTTCCTGGAGAAGATCGAGGAGTGGGTCGAGCAGTCGAAGGGGACGATCCGCGCCGACGTGGTCCACGACAAGCTGGTGAAGATGGGCTTCCGTGGCAGCGCGCGCTCGACCCGACGGGCGGTGAACGCGGCGAAGACCGCGTGGAAGGCCGGCAAGCGGCGGACCTACCGTCCGTGGATCCCCGAGCCCGGGCGGTGGCTGTCGGCGTACTTATGAAAGTGCACCGCGGAGTACGGAGATACGTGCACCAGTCGTGGTGAAGTCGGGTGGGATGGGGCCGGGCTGTCAGGCTGCACTCGTGGCCCTCGACGATGCCTGGACGCCGGTTAGGCCGAAACCGCCCCCGTGCAGACCAGGGAGGCTGCCGTTCTCCAGTGCTGGTGGCCTCGGAACCGGCCCCATCCCGCCGCACTCTAGAGGCAGGGTCTGACAGCCAGGGCGAAGGCGTGACAGGCTCAGGCTGCGTCTGTGTCACGCTCGATGGCGGCGAGTCGGTTCTTCAGCCGGTAGCTGGGGCCGTTGATGGAGATGACGTCGCAGTGGTGGAGGAGGCGGTCGAGGATGGCGGTGGCCAGGACCTCGTCACCGAACACCTGTCCCCATTCGCTGAAGGTCTTGTTCGAGGTCAGGATGATCGAGCCCTTTTCGTAGCGCTTTGAGATCACCTGGAAGACCAGGTTGGCCTCCGCACGTTCGAGGGGCTGGTAGCCCACCTCGTCGACCACGAGAACAGCAGGCCGGAGGTAGCTGCCGAGCTTGCTGGTCAGCCGTCCGGCGGCCTCGGCTGTCTTGAGGTTTCGGACCATGTCGTCGAGGCTGGTGAAGTAGATCGAGTACCCGGCCCGGCAGGCCGCGACTGCGAGAGCGACGGCGATGTGTGTCTTGCCTACTCCCGGCGTTATCAACGGGGGCTGAGCCCCTCTCTTCTCTGTCTGCAACGAGCGTCACCGTAAGCGTTCTGCGTCGTTGATGCATTGCTATCAATGGGAGTTCTTCAACAAGACGGAACGGCATCAGTGGCGCACAGCTTGGCGGTCCGGCCCGCGAACGGGCAGCGGACGTGGACCGTGATTGACGAGAAGTACAGGACCGTCGCGCCGATCGAGGACTGGCTGGAGGCCCACCGTCAGCTGTGGTCGCCGAACACGGTCCGTGGCTATGCGACCTCGCTGGCCCAGTGGTGGACGTTCCTCGAACAGCGCGACGAGACCGGAAGGTGGGGCGATCTCGGGGTCCCGACGGTCGCGGGATTCCTGTCCTGGCTGCGCAACGGCCGCATCGTCGAGCACACCCTGGTCGAGCCCGAACAGGTCCCTGAGTGCGGGACGTTGGAAGCGAGACTGGCCGCGCTGATCTCCTTCTAGGGGCATGACCCAGGTACGCCAGAAACCCGCCACGGGATGATCTTGAACGTCTGACGGGATCAGCGACGGGTGGCGGTGGTGAGGGCGTTGACGCGGTTCTCGTACTCGCGGCGGGCCTTGCGCTGTGCCGGGACCGCCGGGGCGCCCTGGGCGCCATCGAGTGGCTGGCAGAGGTCGAGGAGAGCACGGTGGACCGCAGGCACGGCGCTCACGCGCAGGGTGTAGCCCTGACCGCGCCGTACAGTCACGCCCTGGTCGAGCGTCGCGCGCTCGGCGGGCTCCAGGCCGGCCGCGCTGCGACAGGATCTCCGGACCAGGTCACTAGAGGTGCCGGCCTGCTCCTCGAAGACGACCGGGTTGTCCTCGATCCCGGCCTCGTCCAGGACGAGGTTCTGACGGTCGGTCGACTGCTGGTCGGTCGACGCCCGCTTGTAGACCAGGTTGGCCATGCCGCTCCCCGATGTGGTGGTCGCATTCGACCCCAGCTGTCAGCAAACCCAGTCATCAGCCGCCATCGGATCTGATTGGATCGCCGCCGCCGTCGAGCCCCGGAACGTCCGGGTTCATTGGACGCCTGCCGTGCCTGTCGTCATTCGATCGTTTGACGACAGGGAGGGGAGCCGGGGAAGGCGATCTGGCGGCCTGGATCACGGCCCGTCAAATCTTCTGACAGCAACACCGGTTTCCTGGTCCGTTCCTACTCGGACCCCTTCTACGCCTGGCCGGCGTCACCAACATCGCCGCCGCCAACCGGCACCACGCGCGCGACAGCCGCCGCACGCTCGACCTCCTCAAGATCGGCTAACGATTTCGCCGGAGCCCTCCGCCGCCAGCCCAGCGCGGACGCGGCTCGAGGCGAGGTGCGCGGCGCGCTCGGCGGATCGGGCGTACCCGGCGCAGGCTTTCACGGGCCTTGGATCGTTGCGCCGCACCGATTCCGGTGTCCTCCTACGCCGCCGACCGGCAGGCCCCGCGCCGGGCCACTGCATGCATAGGCGGAGCATCGCGATTGCGGCCGCGATACGGCGGCGGGCGTCACCAGAGATGGTACAGTCCTGCCAACTCGCCCAAAATGGACATAGGAGGCGTAGTGTCATCGAACGACATGGATGCCCTGGTCGTGAGCGACACCGAGGGCAACTACTACGTACTGCCCCGCGAACTTATCGAGGTCTCCCGCGTCGACCGGGATGCGAACGCTGCGGTGGACAGCTACTTGGAGCAGGCTTCGGCCGGCGATCAGGCGTTCACCTGCCTAGGCACCATCGCGCTGCCGGAGGAGAGCAAGTGGACTCATTTCACCCCGTCAGTCGCTTGGCCCCACGCCGTGACCGAGTCGGGCCGTCAGCACCCGACGCACATGGTAATGCTGGACAAGCCGGTGATCTCCGGTCCGGAGAAGGCGTAGCCATGGCTTGCGGCACAGAGGGTATGCGGTGACCCTGCAACAGGCAACATCGCCGGTACGAATCGAGCCGGTCGTCAGCCAGGAACACACTCGTCACCTTTTGGCCCACGGGTATGCGGTTGTCGACGCATTGTGGACCAGCGCTTTCGCGCAGTCGCTAGCCGTCGAGGCCGAACGCCTCATCCGGCGGGCGGTACCGGCCCACCAGGTCAAGGGGCCGCCGCCGCAGGCCACCGCCGCGGAGGCGCCGCTGCTGTCGTGGCTGCAGTTCGCGTTGCTGCCAACCGCCAGAGCGCTGACCGGACAGGTGCTCGTGCCGATCTGTGGCTGGTACAACTTCTACCCGGTCAACGACGGAATTTGGCTGCATGTCGACGTCGACGACTCCGACCTGGTTATCCTCGCCACCGCGCTGGGTGAGGTCGGCCCTCTGCACTTGCACCCGCAGCTACAAGGGCTGAACCAGGCCGAACTGGACGTCGTCTACGAGGCTCCCTCATGGAACGACACAAGCGGCACACCCGTCGCCTACCCGCCACTGGGGATTGTGGCCCACCGGGGCCGGATGGTGCCGCACCACCGCCCGGGACGGCCAGTACGCTCGCCCAGCGCCGTGGCCGCCCTGCACTTCAAGTCCATCTGGTAGCGGAGAGAGCCATGACCACAACAGTCACGCTCGACGTCGACGGCCTGCTGCCGCGCCCGGTACGCCTACCCGAACGGCAGGCGTACCATGCGCACGGCTACCTGAACCTGCACGACATGTGGACCGAGGAGTTCAGGCAAGCGTTAGCTGCTGAAGCGCGAGCCCGGTTCGACGTTGCCGAGGTTCCGGACACCGGCCCGCAGACGCCGGTGGTGGAGAGTCGCATGGTCCGCCGCCCGACGCTGGCCGCCACCGGACCCCTGCTGACCCACCTTCACCTCGCCCTCACCGGTACCGTACGGGCCGTGTCCGGCCGGCTCGTCGTACCCACGTTCTCCGCCTACGGCTACTACGAGGCGAACGACGAGACTCTCCTGCACCTGGACTCCGAGCAGTGCGACGTTACGCTGCTCACCACCGTGCTTGGCAGCGTAGGACCCTTGCACCTTCGGGCGGAACTGCGCGGCCGCACCATGGCCGAACTGGGCGCACTCGAAGACGATCCGCAATGGAACCGTCTGGGTGGGACGCGTATCACCTATCCCGCACGTGGGTTCACTGTGCTGGCCGGCAACACGCTGCCGCATCACCGGCCCGGGCGGCCCGTCGCCACCCTCAGCGCGGTTGCTGCGCTCTGCTACCGCTCGCTGCTGTAGCTCGCGAACCTCGATAATCCTCCGGAACGGTGATGCCCGCCCTGTCATCCACGAACAGGGCGTGTCTACATCAACTTCCTTAAACCAGACTGAGGCTGATCCTTTGGAGTGGACACCCTGACAATGGATCTTGATGGTCCAGGGAGGGATGTCCAGGTGGGACGCAGGTCTCCGTATCCGGAGGAGTTCAGGAAGGACGCTGTCGCGCTCTATCGTGCTGCGGCTGGGAAGCGGACGTACGCGTCGGTGGCCGCGGATCTCGGTGTTACCGCGGAGTCGCTGCGGACGTGGGTGCGCAAGGACGAGGCCCAGGCCGCGCCCGAGGGCCGCGATGACAGCGTGAGCACGACGGACGAGCTGGCCCGACTGCGAGCGGAGAACGCCAGGCTGCTCAAGGCCGAGCAGGAGTGGCAGCTGGAGCGCGAGATTCTGCGCCGGGCAGCAGCCTATTTCGCCCGGGAGGTGAAGTGAGACCCCGCCGCTGGGACTTCATCTCCGAGAACCGCGCCGACTTCGGCGTCAAGCGGATCTGCCGGGTGCTCGGGGCATCCCGAGCCGGCTACTACCGGCACCTGGCCACTGAGCAGGACCGCGCAGAACGCCGGGCCGAGGAGAAGCGGACCGTGAACGAGATCCGCGCCATCCATGCCGAACATCAAGGGGCGTATGGGGCACCGCGCGTCCATGCTGAACTGCGGGCGAGGGGACGGAGTATCACCGCAAGCGTGTCACCCGGCTGATGCGCATCAACCACATCGTCGGCCGGCACCTGCGGAGGAAGAAGCGGACGACGATCGCGGACATGGCCGCAGTGCCCGTGCCGGACCTGGTAATGCGCGACTTCACCGCGGACGCCCTGAACACCAGGTGGTGCGGCGACATCACTTACATAGCCGTCGGTTCGACGTGGCTCTACCTCGCCACGGTGATCGACATCTGCTCGAGGAAGGTCGTGGGCTGGTCGATCGCGGACCACATGCGCACCTCGCTGGTCACCGACGCGATCGAGATGGCCGTAGCTGCCCGCGGCGGCCGCGTCCGCGGCGTCGTTTTCCACACCGACAGAGGCGCCCAGTACAGTGCGGCCGCCTTCGCCGACGTCTGCCTGCGGCACGGCATCCGCCGCAGCATGGGCCGGGTCGGCTCGAGCTACGACAATGCCCTCGCCGAGTCGTTCTTCCAGGGCCTCAAACGCGAATTGCTCCACGGACGCCGCTGGACCTCAAAAGCACAGACCCGGCTCGAGCTGTTCCGCTGGCTTTCCTACTACAACCGGCGCCGTCGCCACTCCGCGCTCGGCTACCTCACACCAGCCGAGTTCGAACAGCAACTGACCACGACACGTACGCTGTCACTCGTCGCATGACAACCGGTGTCCACTCCCCGGGATCAGCCTCACTTCGCGGATGTACCACTCCGCGGTCCACGCCAGCACGTCGTAGGGGATGCCGCATGACGCGGCCATGCCGTTCAGCCCGAGATTCGTGGAGAGCCCGATCAGGCAGGCGATCAAGTTCCTTTTTGAGCTGCGGAGAGCGGGCCTGCTTGCCGCCTGGCGTGAACGAAGCAGTCCAGGAAGGCGGTGTGCCGGTCCATCTCCACCAGCAGCGAGGCGATCGGCACGTTCGGCAGCATCCGCTCCAGCTCGGCGTGAAGCTCCTCGGCCTCGGACGGGATGTCCTGCGCCGTCAGCGGCGAGATGACCAGTTCCTCGTATCCGGCGTCCGCGACCCGGCATACCGCGACGATCACCGATCGTCAGCCCCTACGACAACCCGCCCCGGCGTCGTTCAACCTGACCGGCCCGTCACCGCGCCCCAAGACCTGAGTTCGTCTTCGGGCAGCCCGACACCTGGGGCACCGGACACCCACGCCGTTACCGGCACACGCCTCTACGGCGCCGCCCTCGCACGCTCCTGGGACCGGCTCCACCCCAAGCTCACCCACCGATCGTCCTGGGCCATAGCCGACGGCACCCTCCCGATCGTCGAAGGGACCGTGATCCGCCTGGACACCGAGCATCTGCCCAGCGGAGCCACCCCGAAGTCGGTCTGGCTGTGGTGGTCAGGCACCGACGCAGACGCCGCGGACACCGACCGGCTCTGGCAGGCAGACCTGCGACGCTGATGGGGCTCGACGAATCTCCCCACCCCGCGCTCGGGGGTGGGACAGACCTGCTCACCCAAGTTCCCCACCCGCTGGGCGCTGACCTGCGGGCGGGCGCCACAGCGGAGGGGCCGCCCGATAGCCAGCCAGGTCCAGGGGCGGGTCGAGCTGTCCAGGGTGGGCGAAGCCCAGCGCGGAGCGCCGCCGAAGGCGCCCTTGACCGGTCGGCACGGCCCGCACACTGCACGGTCGGGCGGTCCCGGCCATGGTTGCCGGCAGCGACCGACTGGGGAACGAAGAGCAGCCCTGGGGAAAATTCGGGATCCGCATCAACGCTTCGACATCGAGCACACCTTCCGCCTGTTCAAACGAAGCGCTGACCGTCGGCGCCGACCCGTTGCATCTCGCCCTGGTCTTCAACCTGTCCCACACCGCCGCGAGCCGCTACGCGACCATCGCCCAGAACCTGCTCGACGAGCAGACGGGAGTCCGCCGAGATGCGGTCGGAAGGGAGAGTGGGCGCTCTTGACGGCTGCCCGTAAGGGGATCTCCGACCGAACGATGCTGGCGGAGCAGACAGAAAAGACCGGCACGGCTGCTGTCGAGGGGCTGCCGTTAAACCAGTGGCGTCCCCGTGGACGAGCCTCGTAGCTTGTGCGCTCGTGACAGATGATCCGAAGACGCGCCCGAATCGACATGACCTCGGTCGGGTGTTCAACGAGGTGCCGGAACTCTACGACCGGGTCCGGCCGGGATACCCCGACGAACTGTTCGCGGACCTTGTCACCGTCACCGGCATGGACGAAAGGTCGTCGGTGCTGGAGGTGGGCTGCGGTACCGGCCAGGCGACGCGCTCGCTGGCAACGCTCGGATGCTCAGTGACCGCCATCGAGCCGGGCGAAGAAATGGCCGCCCTCGCTCGCCAGCGGATTGCCACCCTCGGCAACGTCGAAGGCGAGACGTCGACGTTTGAGGAGTGGGACGACCGCGGTCGACGCTTCGATGTCCTTGTGGCTGCGTCGTCGTGGCACTGGGTCGACCCGTCGATCGGCTGGCAGCGAGCGCACGACGTGCTCCATCCCGCAGGCTGGATGGCACTGCTCGGCAACGTCGTTGTCCGCCGAGTGGGGGAGCCGGAGGTGTATGCCGAGACCGCCGATCTCCACGAGCGGTTCTGCCCGGGGAACCCCGGCTGGGGTCATCCGCCCCTGGAGGACGACGTGCGCACCACCGACGAGGGCTGGGGACTAGTCGAAGATCCCGGCGGATTGTTCGGCTCAACGATCGTGCGCTGGTACCCGACCGTTCAGTGGTTCGACGGGGACGGCTTTGCCGATCATCTTCGCTCGTTGTCGCTGTACCGGAGGCTCGACCGCGACGTCCGTGAGCCCTTGCTCGACGCAATCGCCGAGCGCATCCGCACGCGGATGGGCGACCGAGCATCACGCCGATACCTGAGCGTCCTCCGTGTCGGACAGCGCGCCGAGTGAGCCCAGTGGTGAAGGACCTGCCGATTCAGCGGCAACGGACCCACCGCACTTTCATGCCTGCCTGCCGAAGACGCCGTGGGTTCCCAGTGAAAGCACCTCAGTCACGCTGAACCCACGGCCGACGCATCGGTAAGAACCGTGTCACCAGCCGCAATCGGTGATGGCCCCCAGCATCGGCCCCGGCCCCCGCACAGGACAGGCCCCACCCGGCATCCAGTCGGGGCCTGCCGGTCGGGCGCCGGCCTTCTTCACGTAAAGACCATGGCTACGCCGACTGCTCCGGCGACCAGCCCGGCGATGGCGGCCGCCATCGTGGCCAGCCACCTCGGGAAAGGGGATCCAGGAGATGGGTGTGAGAGAGGCCAAGTGCGACAAGGCAGCGGTCAGGGTATCGGCCGGGCGTCAGGCCGCCGCCGGGGCTTGCTCGCGGGGCCGACGGCGGCCTTCGGGGATCTGGGTGAAGGATCAGCTGCGGCGGCGCTTGACGATCAGCGTGCCGGCGAGGCCGAGGCCCGCGGCGACGACGGCGCCGAGTGCCAGCCACTGCCAGGGCAGGCCCGCTTCCGCAGCCGCAGCTTCCGCTGGCGCAGCAGCAGCAGCTGTTTGGCTGGGGGCGGGGGTGTTCGTGGGGGCCGGGGCCAGGGGGTCGACGTCAGGTGCCCCCGGGTTGCCTGCCTTCTCCAGCAGCACCATGCGCGGCCGGACCACCCCGTAGCCGATCCGGTCGGTGCGCTTGGAGCCGTCGACGGGGCCGCCGGCGGTCTCGATGAGGACGCGGGCGACTTGATTTGCGGTCCAGTCGGGGTGAGCCGACCATACGAGCGCGGCGGAGGCGGAGGCCAGGGCAGTGGCGTAGGAGGTGCCTCCGTCAGCCACGCACCAGCCCGTGTTCTCCTTGCAGCGGATCGGGGCCTTGCCGCCGAAGGCGGACAAGTCCGTATCCGGCCCATAGGAGGAGAGCTTCAGCGGCATGGCCTTCTCGTCGACGGCTCCTACGCCGATGACTCCCGGAATCATGGCGAGCATGTTGCTCGCGTTGTTGCGCTCCCCCTCATTTCCCATGGCAGCGAAGACGAGTGCCCCCTTGCTCTGGGCGTACTCGACAGCCGGCTTGAGACTCTCGAAGGCGTAGTAGTCGCCCCAGCTCACATTGATGATCTTGGCCCCGTTGTCGGCCGCGTACCGGATCCCCTTGGCCCCTTCGCCGCCTGCGGCAAAGGCCATCGTCGTGCCGAGGCTGGTGCGGACGGGCATGACCTTGGCGCCGGGAGCCAGACCCTTCGGGCCGCCTCCTGAGCCGTCGCCGACGATCGCCGCGGTCATCGTGGTCCCGTGCCCGTACACATCGTCGTGCGCCGGGTACGTCTTGTCCGGCTGCTCGATCGGCGGTGACATGACCGACACGCCTGGCAGGACGGACTCGCTCCGCACGCCCGGGACTTCCTTGAAGCCGCTGTCGACGACGGCCACCGTGATGCCGCTGCCGTCTGCGACCTTCCACATCTCCTGAGCCTTCATGACCGTGAGGTAGTCCGGCGGGTTCGTGTCGGCTGCCGCAGGCATCACCGATCCTGCGCTAACCGCCAGCGCTGCGACGGTGACGCCCGCCGCCTTCCGCCACGACCCTCGTCGTACGGTGCTCTGCATTTCTGCCCCCTTGTGGTACGTGCGCTGCAATCTCGCGCGGACCTACCTCATCACACGGGACGCCGACCGCCTGTGGGGGGTCTGTCCAGTGAACGGCTCTGTCTCAGATTCGGTGGTGACGCAGGGTGGTGTTATGCGAGGAGGATGCGGTGGCGGAGCAGGGTGAAGCCTGCTCGTCCGTGCATCTGGCGGGCCATCCGCTTGGTTTTGGTGTTGATTCCCTCGGTTGGGCCGTTGCTGTACGGAAGTGTGACCGCGGCGATCACAGCGTCACGGTCTCGCTCGAGGCCGCGGCTGAAGGCGTGCAGGTGCGGCAGGTCGGTAGTACGGACCTGGGTGATCCAGAGTTCGAGCGCGTCGGCGTTCTCGGGCTGAGGCTTCAGCAGCGGGGCGAAAGTCCGGACGGCAGCGGACAGGTGGGTCATCTCGGGGCAGGCAGCGGTCAGCTGGCTTCCGCGTAGGTTGTCGATCCGTCACGGCACACGACCTCGACCCCGGGATGGGCACGCAGCCACGCTTCCAGCGTGCCGGCCGTGCGGTCGGGCAGGACATCGAACCGTTCATGTGTCTCGGCGTCGATCACCACCGTGGCATAGCGGTGCCGCCGGCGCAGAGTGAAGTCGTCCACCCCGATCACTCGCGGCACCCGCCCGGGCGGCAGGGGGATGCCCAGCAGGACACGAAGGGCCGTGTGACGGGACAGACCCATGGCGAGTACCGCCAGCAAACGGACTCCCGCCCGGCCCGCTAACTCCTTCACCACCGCCTTGACCTGGCTGGTCAGACGGGTAGTGCGCCGCTGATAGCGCTCCAACACCCCTGGCACCTGCTCACGGAAGGTCTGGAGGCACCCACGCGTGGGACACACCAGGCGTCGCACTCGCACACGGAGCACCACCCGCCGGCCGTCGACCGGTACGTCGGCCACTTTCCGCCAGTGATAGCCGTGCACCTGTCCCGACGGCACCCCGCACACCGGGCAGGGCGCGGGCTCCTTCGGAGCCCGCGCCCTCACCACGACCTGCCCGCCCTCATCGACCACATCCTCAATGACCAGCGGGGATATCCCCGAAAACACCATCTGCACAAGCTCGTTGACATCCATCACACCGACAACAACGACCTCCGCCACTCAGCGTTACCACCGAATGTGAGACAGAGCCGTTGACCGTACAGACCCGGGGCCTTTGGCCTCCTTGGCGACGGGAAGCTCGGCGATTGCTTCCACGAGCTCGATCGGGTCGGTGCGTGATGGTGCTGATGGGGGATCTGCGAGTACGAGCAGCATTTCCCGGACCTGTTCGCCCGGCTGTGTTGCGCTCAGCCGCTGGGACATACGGGGGCGTTTTTCTGGTCGGGGAGGTATGCCGCCCGTTCCTCCGCTGTGAGGTTGCGGTTGACGGCTTGGCAGATCTTCTGGATCGCCTCGGTGGGCGGGGGGAGGGTGTCATTCCACAGCCGGGCGTTGTGGTCTTCGCTGCCGGTGGCGAGGGTGCGTCCGTCGGGGCTGAACGCCACCGACTGTACTTTGGCGAACTCGGCCAAGGTGGCGCGGGCATTGCGGGAGGGCACGTCCCACAGCACCGTGGTGGTGTCGGTACTGCTGGTGGCGAGGGTGTGCCCGTCGGGGCTGAACGCCACGGAGATCACCGCGCCTGCGTGTCGGGTGAGGGTGGCCAGGCTCTTGCCGCCGGGCATGGCCCACAGGTGCACGGTGGTGTCGTCGCTCCCCGAGGCCAGCGTGCTCCCGTCGGGGCTGAATGCCAGCGCGTACACTGATCCGCTGTGCCCCTTGAGAACGGCCCCGCGGGCACCGCTCGCAGCGTCGTACGCATGGACGAGGTTGTCAGTGTCTGCCACGGCCAGCGTTCGTCCGTCGGGACTGTAGGCCACCGCGCTCACCGAGTTGCTCGCGGCCAGGGGTTCGTGGGTCTCCTTGCCGGTGCTGGTGTCCCACTGCCGTACGGTGGTTCCGCCGCCGGTGGCGACGGTGCGCCCGTCGGGGCTGAAGGCCACCGCCTCGACCGACCCCGCATGCTCGGGCAGGATCGCCCGTCTCCTATGGGTGTGTACATCCCACAGCTCTGCGTTCCCGTCCATGCTGCCAGAGGCGAGGATCTGCCCGTCCGGGCTGAACGCCAGCCCTCGCACAGGGCCGCTGGCCCTCAGGGGGGTCTGGCTGGTGCGCTTGGCCACGTCCCACAGGCGTACGGTGCCATCCACGCTGCCGGTGGCCAGGGTGCGGCCCTTCGGGCTGAACGCTACCGACCAGATCGCGTCTGTGTGGCCGGTCAGCGTGGCCCGGTTCGCCCCGGCAGCCACGTCCCACGTGCGCACCGTGGCATCACTGCCGGTGGCGAGGGTACGGCCGTCGGGGCTGAATGCCACTGACCAGACCGTGTCGGTGTGGCCGGTGAGGTCGGCGAGGAGCGTGTCGCTGGCCACGTCACGCAGCACCGCCGCGCCGCCCTGGGTGCCGGTGGCGAGGGTACGGCCGTCCGGGCTGAACGCCAGCGATTCCGAGGTGTTGCCATAGCCCACCAGCGGCTTGCGGCTCTCCGTGCCGCTGGCGACGTCCCACAGGCGCACGCCCGAGTCCGCGTCGGTAGTGGCGGCGAGGGTGCGGTTGTCCGGGCTGAACGCCACGGCATGCACCTCACCGGTGTGCTTGAGCGGGCCGGTGTGGAGTTTGCCGGTCACGGCGTCCCACACGCGCACGTTGTGGTCGATACTTCCGGTCGCGACGAAGCGTCCGTCTGGGCTGAACACGACGGACCGCACGTGCCCCTCCAGCTCAGCCCGGGGTTTGCCGGTCCCGAGGTCCCAGAGGAGGACGCTCGCGTCGTCGCCGAAGGTGGCGAGGGTGCGGCCGTCGGGGCTGAAGGCCACAGACATCACGGCGTCGGCGTGGTCCTGGAGGGTACGGCGGGGTGCGCCGGTGTGGGCGTCCCACATTCGGACGTCACCGTCGAAGCCGCCGGTGGCGAGGGTGCGGCCGTCGGGGCTGAAGGCCACGGACCACACTTCATCGGTGTGTCCCTTCAGTACGGGCCCCGGTTTGCCGGTGCGCGCGTCCCAAAGGCGTACCGTCCGGTCGGAACTGGCACTGGCCAGGGTGCGGCCGTCGGGGCTGAAGGCCACCTTGCCCACCCGGTCGCTGTGGCCGGGCATGCTCCGCCGCAGCGGGATCGCCGCGGCGTTCTGCAGGCTGTGGGCTGCGTCGGTCGTGGGGCTGGTGCGATAGGCCTGGACGGCGAGCAGCGAGGCCAGGGTGGGGTTGCGCGGGAAGAGGGTGTCGGACTGGCCGGCGAGCTGACGGGACAGGGCTTCCTGCCGCCTCGTTTCAGCCGTCCGCCACTGCCAGAGGGCGCCACCGGCGGCAAGGAGGGCGACGACGAGCAGGCTGGCCAGGATTGCGTTGAGCCGCTGGCTGCGGCGGATGGCGGCTTGCTGGCGCGGCTTTCCGGCTGCGAGGAACTCGGTGATGTCTGTGGGCAGTCGGCGTTGTTGCGCCAGGTCGAGGCCCTCCGCCAGAGCTGTGCCCCCGAGCAGGTCCTCCTGGTTGTTCCCGTCGGCCCAGCGGGCCTGCTGTTCGCGGGCGCGCATGAACCATTCCTGGAACCGGCGGTCCTCGCTGACCCACTCGCGCAGGCGGCCCCAGTCCCGGATGAGTGCGTCGTGGATCAGCTCCGCCACCGGTTGTGCCGACGGCGCGTCGGGTGTGCGGGTGGTGATGATGCGGTGCCGGGTCAGTGCGGCGAGAACCGTGCCGACGGCATCGCTGTCGTCCGGATCGCTGGCAGGGCCGGCTGCCAGCTCGCGCAGATCCGTCAGGGGGACTTGAGCGCGGATTGCGGGGATGTTGTTACGGGGGTCAGCGGGGCGCACGAGCGAGGTCAGCATGCGCTGGGCGATGGGCAGGCTGTCTGGAGGCAGCTGGTTGAGTGCGGTGTCGCACCAGGTGGTCAGGCTGCCCGTCACTCCTCCTATGCGCCGGTAGGCGTCGTGGGTGAGGAAGCCGTCGCGGCGCCGTCGCCACAGCTCGCTGAGTGTCAGCTCCAGCAGGGGCAGCATCGTGACCGGAGCCCTGCGGCTTGCCGCCCCCTCCGGGGCAGTGGCCAGGACATCGGTGACGATCTGTTCGGGGAGCCCGCTTTCAAAGCGGGCGCCGACGCTGTGGGCGGGCAGCGTGATGATGTCGTGCAGGTCGTCCTGGCTCAGCGTGCCCGGGATGTTGAGGAGGCCCGGCATCGCTGCCTCCAGCAACTCGGGCGAGAGGGCCGCGAGCTGCGGGTAGAAGTCGTCGCGCATGACCAGGATCACGCTCAGGGCAGCGTGCGAGGTGATCGCGGCCGTGAGCCGGTCCGCGGCGGCGAGGCTGCCTTCCTGCTGGGTGAGGAGCTCCTCGAACTGGTCGATGACGAGCACCACGCGCTGGTGGCCGGGCTGGGTCGCGAGTCGGCGGGCCACGGCCTCGGGGATCCCGTCGGTACTGGCCCCGGGCAGCCCTGCGCGTTCGATCTCGGCACAGAGGCCCTGACCTGGTCGAACCCGTACGGGCAGCCACCGATCGCTGCCCGCCACTTCGCCCGCGGCCAGTGCGGGCAAGACCCCGGCCTGGATCAGGGAGGACTTGCCCGAGCCGGACGGGCCGAGCAGCAGGACCACACGCCGCTGCTCGTCCAGATGCGCGAGAACCTGGCTCACGGCGTCCTGCCGGCCCTCGAACCACTGAGCCTGGTCCGCGGTGAACGGCTCCAGCCCCCGGTAAGGGCATACATCCTGAACGGCCAGGGCAGGCCAGATCGCTCGAAGCACCTGAACGGGGGTGACGTAGGCGATGCCCTGCCCCTTCCCGTATACATCGGGGCTGGTGATCTCGGTGAGCATGCCGATGACCAGACCGGTCACCTCGTCGACGACCGGGCCGCCACTGAAACCCGTGGTCAGGTCGTTGGCGCCGGTCAGTTGGAGGTGTTCGGCCCGATGCTCGGTCGCAGGCAGAAGGTCACCAGCCGTCGCGTACCCGAAATGCCCGCCCTCCGGAGCCTGTCCGGGAAAGCCGAACGAGCGCACCTCGTGACCCCTGGAGCCTGCCGCGGAACCCAGCGCCGGTACGTGCGTGCCGGGCACGGCGACACCCAGGCGCACCATGGCGACGTCTTCGGCCTCGGGTTCCCGCCACGGCTCTTCCAGGACGATCCCCTCGACGACGCCTGCACCGTCAGCGTTCGGGAAGACCAGCCATACGCTGCGCCCGGGCCCGCTGCCGGCAGCACGGACGACGTGCGCGCAGGTGACGAGCACGTCCTCAGCGACCAGGAAACCGGCCCCGCACGCCTCATCGTTCTGTCCGAGGACCTGGGCCACGGCTCTGAGCATGTCCACAGGTTCAGCCGTCCTTCTTTTGGAAGTTCATGGTGCCCTTCACGTGGCGTAGGCACTGCCTTCGTGATCCTCTCAGGGCGCCTCGAGCCCTTCGCCTCGTTGGAGGACCACGGCGTTCGCGGGGAAGCCGATCAGGCCGCTGGTTCGTAGACGACGGTGGTGGTCGGGCAGTCCTCGGCAAGGCCAAGGAGCGCCTGCCGCTTCGCCTCGTCGACGGCCAGGCCCCAACGGAGCTTCGTCCCCACCCACGTCGCGGCATATGTGCAGTGGTAGGAGCCGTCCGTGGGCATCCATTCCGCCGGGTCCTTATCCGCCTTGCTGCGGTTGGAGGCGGCCGAGACCGCGATCAGGGTGTCCGGGGACGCCTGATCGTTGGCGTACGCCTCACGCCGGGCAGCGTCCCACGCGGAACCGCCGGAATCGTGGACCTCGGTCAGTGGGACAAAGCGGTCGACGTCGAGGCGGGCTGCGTCGGTCACGACCACGTCGTCGTACAGGCTGCGCCAGCTGCCGCCGGTCAGCTTGCAGCCCGCCGCGACCTGCGGCGCCTCAACGGCCTCGGACAGGATGACCTCTTTACGGGTGTCACAGCCGTCGCCGGCGTTGAGGCCCTTGTTCCAGTGCTTGTACAGGGTGCGCACGTAGCCCTCGCGCTGCTCTTCGTCCACCGTGAGCTGGCCGATCGCCTCGAACAGTGGCAACGGCACCCGAACGCCGGTGCTCGGCGCCGCGGGTGCTGCTGCGGCACCCTGCACCGGGGCGGCGTGCGCGACGGGCGCAGAGGCAAGGACGGGCAGGACAGCGAGGGCGAGTGTGGGCAGACCGCCACGCAGCAGATTTTTGATCACGGACCAGGGTTGTAGCTGGCCCAGACATCACCGGGACAGGGGGCTCGCCAAGAACTCACCCGGGCGGGTGGGCGAGTTCACTGCCGAAACGACACTGCGCCGCCCGGCTACAACGGGCCGTGCCGCTCACCTGGCAACGGTGGCGGGGCCTTCGCCGAAGAGGCGCAGGGGGCGGCGGTGGACGCCGCCCGGTCGATGGCGATGTCCGCACTGATCTCGGCAACGAGGTCAGGGTGGACCAGGGTCGCCTCGAGTGGTTTCGTGCTGCCCCATGCGGAGGAGCACCACATGCCCGTCCACTGGTGCCCGGGGCGGGCGGGCGTTACTGACTTCAGCTCGTTGGGGTGAATCGTTGCGAAGTTCCTGATGGGTGTGGGTGGGTGACTGTATCCGTGGTGTGTGAGACATGCGGATGGGGCGGGCGTCACCGCGGCTTCCACCACCCAGCTTGGCACCGCGTACGTCCGGGATATGGCTCCGGGCGGTACGACGATCACGCTTCACGACCACGGGCTGCGCCGGGGTTGCATGACGCATCCTGTTGCCGTCTGGGCCCGTCCCTTGCTGAGGGCGGCCGCTGTCCTCTGGCGGATCGGGGCCAGCACCAGCGGACCGCTCTTCAGCGATCCGTTGGGAAGCGAGGGGCTACCGTCCCTGACGGCTTTTGCCGAGGAATGCAAGCTCTGCCCGCCCCAGCCGCCCCGCCCCAAGCTGCGCCGGACTCGGCGAGGGACGGTGCCGGCTCCGAAGGAGCCTGCGAAGACCATCTGGCCTGTGTGCACCGCCCATTACGGGCTTGCGTGGGCCAGGGCTGAACCGGATCTGATGCAGGGCTGCCCGTACCCGCCTCCGCACACTCGAAAGACCATCGACAGGCGGAAGAAGGGATGGCTGCCACCGGACTATGGCCTGCGCGAGCTCAGGCCTCCGCGTTGAGGCTGTGCGGTTTCACTGCCGTTCGAATTGGCGTGCGCGGGTGAGGCCCGGCGCCCGGACCTTCGGGGGCAGTACCACCGGTCCGCCCAACGCGCGTTGGTGCAGCCTCCGTTGGTGCAGCCTCAGAGGCTCTTGCCTCCGTGGACGCCGTAGCGTTCGAACAGCACGGCAAGGGCCGTGGACGGGGCGCTCAACGCCTTCGTTCGCGGGGCCCGCAGGGGAGGGGAGCACGATGACGGAAGCCGAGTCTGACCGAGCCAAGGCGGGCCGGGTCCTCGAAGCGGTCCCTTGGGACCGCTGCTTGCCTCACCACGCTGTCCCGCCGGATGCCTGCACCGGGTGCCCGCCGAGCTCACGCACGG
This sequence comes from Streptomyces sp. NPDC048258, assembly GCF_043201995.1. Taxonomy (NCBI): domain Bacteria; kingdom Bacillati; phylum Actinomycetota; class Actinomycetes; order Kitasatosporales; family Streptomycetaceae; genus Streptomyces; species Streptomyces sp. NPDC048258. Next base: position 1,415 of record NZ_JBICZH010000042.1, on the reverse strand, counting down.
CGCCGAGGATGCGCTGGATGGCTTGCGGCGGGATTCAGGGCTCGCCGAAGCCCATCAGGCCTTCCGTGACGCGCTCGAACTCCTCGTGGACGAGTTCGCCGGCACCCATGTCCCGGACGCTGACGGACCGCCAATGGCTTGCCGTGCGTGCGCCGCTCCGCTTTAATAAATGAACAGCCATTTATTAATCGGAGGTGTGGGTCGTGGCAGGGCGCCCAAGGGGTATCGATGACGCGACGATCCTGCGGGCAGCGGTGGACGTCATGGGCCGCACGGGCCCGGCAAAGCTGACACTGGCCCTGCTGGCGCGGGAGGTCGGGTTGGTGCCGGGCACGTTGGTGCAGCGGTTCGGTTCCAAGCGCGGTCTGCTGCTGGCACTGGCTGAGCACACGGCGAAGGACGCCTGCGCGCTGTACGAGGGCGTACGTGCCGAACATGACTCGCCGCTGGCGGCGCTCGCGGCACTGGTCGTCGAGACCTGGGCGGCGGCCACCAGCCCCGAGGCGTTCGCCAACCATCTCGCCTTCCTGTGCGCGGATCTTGATGACACGCAGTTCCGTGACTGCGCCCTCGTCTCCCAGCAGGCGTAGTCCCACTGGATCGGCGAGTTGCTGGATCACGCCAAGGACGCGCGCGAACTGGGGCCGGACACGGACACCACCGCCCTGGCCGCGACGGTGCAGGCCGCGACATTGGGGGTCGCTGTGCTCTGGGCGGTCGACCGACAGGGCGCCCTCGCCGAACGGCAGCGCGCCGCCCTGGACGCCGTTCTCGCCCCCCATCGCCCCGCCCAGTGACCTGCGTTTCCCTTTCTCCGGCAAGGAGCCAGACCATCATGACTACCTCCTCCACTCCCGAAGCCGCTGAGCGTTCCTTCCGTACCCTGGTTTACATCGGCATGAGCCTGGACGGGTTCATCGCCCGCCCGGACGGTGACATCGACTGGCTCAACGAGCGCGGCGCGCAGGCCGGCGACATGGGGTACGAGGCGTTCATGGTCGGCATCGACACGCTGGTGATGGGCCGCAACACCTACGAGAAGGTCCTCACCTTCGGCTTCTGGCCCTACGAAGGCAAGCGCGTGGCCGTACTGAGCACCCAGCTGACGACGGATGACGCGAACGTCACCGTCTACCGCAGCCTGGACGCACTCCTGAAAAGCCTGACCACCGAGGGCGCGAAGAACGTGTATGTGGATGGCGGACAGATAGTCCAGACGTTCCTGCGCGAAGGCATCCTCGACGAACTCATCATCACCACCGCCCCGGTCCTCCTGGGTACGGGCATCCCCCTGTTCGGCCGCCTGGACCGCGACATCGACCTAGGGCCTGTGTGATGTCGTGATCATTCGGCGGTCTTCAGCAGGTCGTCGATCCAGATCATTGCGGCGCGGAGGTGGAGGCCGGCGAGGTAGC
>NZ_JBICZH010000041.1:0-31022 GCF_043201995.1 Streptomyces sp. NPDC048258 | reverse complement strand
AAAGAGCGTTTTGTCCTGTCGATGGTGTTTGGTAAAGGGGTCAGCTGTCGCGCCAGTTCGGTGTGGATTCGCGGGTGAGGCGTCGACTCATGAGGTCGATCATCGCGAGGTGGATCATGGCTTCGGAGCGGTGCGGGTGGGCCTCGTAGTCGCGGGCGAGCCGGCGGTGGTGCATGAGCCATCCAAAAGTCCTCTCCACGACCCAGCGTCGCGGGATGACCTTGAAGCCTTTCTGGGTGGGGTCGCGGTGGAGGACTTCGACGTCGATGCCGAGGCGGGCGCCGTGGTCGATGGCCTTGTTACGGTAGCCGGTGTCGGCCCAGGCCTTGGTGATGCGGGGGTGGGCTGCGGCGATGTTCGAGAGCAGGTGGATGCCGCCGACGTTGTCCGAGACGCTGGCGGCGGTGACGAGGACGGCGAGGAGGAGGCCAAGGGTGTCGACGCCGATGTGGCGTTTACGGCCTGCGATCTTCTTGCCCGCGTCGATGCCCTGGCCGGTGGCGGGCACGTTCGCGGAGGTCTTGACGCTCTGGGCGTCCAGCACGCAAGCGGTCGGCTCGGCATCCCGGCCCTCGGCCTCCCTGACTAGTCGGCGGAGGAGGCCGTTGAGCTGCTCGAACACGCCGTCCTTCTGCCAGGCGGCGAAGTAGCCGTAGACCGTCTCCCACGGGGCGAAGTCGTGCGGCAGGTACCGCCAGGGGATCCCGGTTCGATCGACGTAGAGGACGGCGTCCATGATCCGACGCAGGCCGTGCTCGGGCGGCCGGCCGATATCCAGGCCCTTTCCTCTCCGCTCGGCCCGCCAGGCCGACAGAATCGGTTCGAGCAGTTCCCACCGGGCATCGGACAGGTCACTGGGATAAGGCCGCGGTCGTTGGCGCATGTTTCGGTAGTACTGCCGGCCGACGGCCCAAGACAGGGCGCAAACAGGGGTGAGCGGGGGCGCCTTGGGATCAGACAGGAGCGAAGGGACCGAAACAGACCTGCAGCAGCCGTCACCAGCCACACGCTTAACACCACAACCAGCCGCCTCAGCCACCCACCCAGATTCGAACCAAACACCATCGACAGGACAAAACGCTCTTTCAGTACCTGTTCCTGAGCCGTTCATGACAGGGGCGTCCCTGTGGATCTTGGGGATATGGATTGCCGGGGCTGCGGCCCGTTCCTCTGACGGACGACACCAGAACGTCAGTGGCTAACGGCACGAGCTGTCAGTGGTCAGCCACATGAGGCGTGTCAGTAGGCGCTGGCCGAGAGCCCAGCCCCGCCGATCGTGCAGGTGCCGGAGTCACCTCGGCCGTGTTGTCTACTACAAGGCCTTGTCCACATTTAGCTGCCAGGAGATCCGAAAAATGAGCGAGCTGTACCCACCGGTCGAGCCGTACGAGAAGGGGATGCTCGACGTCGGCGACGGCAACCTCGTGTACTGGGAGGTCTGCGGCAACCCGGACGGCAAGCCCGCACTCGTCGTCCACGGCGGTCCAGGATCAGGATGCGGGACCGGGGCGCGCCAGTACTTCGACCCGGACCGCTACCGGGTCGTCCTGTTCGACCAGCGCGGCTGTGGCCGCAGCACCCCCAACGCGAGCGATCCCACGACCGACATGCGGCACAACACCACTCAGCACCTGATCGCCGACATGGAGCGGCTGCGGGAGCACCTGGGTATCGACCGCTGGCTGCTGTACGGCGGCTCGTGGGGCTCCACCCTGATCCTGGCCTACGCCGAGACGTACCCGGAGCGGGTGTCGCAGATCGTCATCCCCGCCGTCACCACCACCCGGCGCTCCGAGATCGACTGGCTCTACCGCGGGGCGGGCCGGTTCTTCCCCGAGCAGTGGGAACGCTTCCTAGCGGGAGCTGGCGGCACACCGCGTGACGGTGACATCGTCGCGGCCTACGCACGCCTGATGGAACATCCCGACCCCGCAGTACGAGAGAAGGCCACAGCCGACTGGTGCGCCTGGGAGGACGCAGTCCTGTCCGGGGAAACGAACGGCACCTCCAACCCCTACGGCGACCGCCCGCCGACCGCGCAACTGGCCCTGGTCCGCATCTGCTCCCACTATTTCTCCCACGGCGCCTGGCTGGAAGAAGGCACACTCCTGCGCGACGCACACCGGCTGGCCGGCATCCCGGGCGTGCTGGTCCACGGCAGACTCGACCTGGCCGGCCCGCTCGACACCGCATGGGAACTCGCCCGCGCCTGGCCCGATGCCGAGCTGACCATCGTCGGCAACGCAGGCCATCTGGGCAGCGACACAACCCGCGCCCATGTACTCAAGGCACTCGACCGATTCGCTCGCCAGGAATGAGAAGCCGTTGTCGTACCGAACTTGATCGGCAGGTTTCCGCAGTTCAGGCATGATGCCGGCATGGCGAGGCATGCTCAGGCCGTTGGGTTGTCTCGTTGGTGGAGGTGCCGGGATGGCGTCGGTGGTGGGTCTCCTGGAGGAGCGGGAGCTGGCCGCGCGTGAGCGCGTGGAGGAGCTTCGGGAGGTGGCGGACCGGGTACTCGCTGAGCTCGCCGAAGCGGAGACGGCCTGGCACGAGTGGCTGATCGCCCGGCAGCGCGTTGGCGAGGTTCTGTCCGGGCCGCGGCCCGGACAGGCAGGTGAAGCTGGCCCGGGAGCCGGTGAGTCTTCCGGGTCGGAGCCCGCGACGAACGCGCCCGCCGAGGTTCCCCTACCGAGGGCCGCGCGATCGGGCTCGATCGTCCCGGTGTGGCGTCCCGCGCTTTCCATGGACGCGCTCGCTCCCCACTACCAGCGCATCCTCGCCACGCTCACCGAACAAGCATCCGGCGGGAAGCCAGTGATGTCCTGTCAGGAGATCACTGCTGTACTCGGACTGGAGCCGGTTCCGGCAAGTGTGGAAGGAGTTCGGTCGAAGATGAAGCGGCTGGCCGACCGGGGCTGGGCCGACGAGCCCACCCCGGGACGGTTCACGCTCGCCGCCGGGCCAGCCGGCGGCTCATGAGTATCGTCATCGACCACAGCACCATCTGCTCATGCACGGCGGGGCAGCGACTCGGTCTCGTCCTCGCGTGACCGCCAACGAAAGAGCAACCAATGCAACCGATTGTCCTATTCGACCTAGACGGCCTTTTGATCGACTCCGAGCCGATCTGGGACGCGGCAAAGCGTGAAGTGTTCGGTCCGCTTGGCCTGCACCTCACAACGGAGATGCAGGCGGCGACGCGCGGACTGCGGCAAAGGGACATGGTGGCCTACTGGTTCGATCGGGCCACCATTCAAGCCGACCCCGACGACGTCGAGCAGCAGATCGTGGCCGCCGTGTGCCGTGGGCTGGAGGGAGTGGCGCTGAAACCCGGCGCCGAACACGCCGTCGCGGCGTGCGCGCGTGCATCGAGGGCGATGGCCGTCGTGTCATCTTCGCCGGAGTCGGTGATTCGGCATGCGCTCGCGAGCACCGGCCTTGACCGATCTTTCGATGCCGTGTTTTCGGCCGAAGGCGACGAACACGGCAAACCCCACCCGGGCGCCTATCTCCGCGCAGCCGCCGCCCTCGGCGCGTCACCCGACGAATGCATTGTGATCGAGGACTCGCTCAACGGCGTCCTCGCTGGCGTGTCAGCCCAGATGACGGTCGTCGCCGTTCCCGAGGCCGCTGATCGCTGCGATCCTCGCTTTGCGATTGCCACTCTGGTACTGGAGTCCCTCAAGGATCTCGATACCTCTGTATTCGGCGCGTATGTGTCCGGGGGGAGCCGGGACGCCACGTGGGCATCGCGTGCTGCGGATCCTCAACCGTTCCGCGAACCAGATCGTGCTGTATGACGCCCTCGATCGTGGGTTCGGGCCTTCACGGATGAAGGCCCGAACCCACCTCGGGACGGTTCACGCTCGCCGCCGGGCCAGCCGGCGGCTCATGAGCATCGTCATCGACCACAGCACCATCTGCTCATGCACGGCGGGCAGCGTCTCGTAGTCGCGCACCAGGCGCCGCGAGCGCATCAGCCAGCTCAGCGTGCGTTCCACCACCCAGCGTCTGGGCAGTACCACGAACCCCGAGGCGTCGTCGCTGCGCTTGACGATCTCCAGAGCGAGCCCCAGTTGCTGCTTCGCCCAGCCGACCAGACGACCCGCGTAGCCGCCGTCGGCCAACACCAGGACGATCCTGCGATAGCAGGCCCGGACACGTTCCAGCAGCGGCATCCCGGCGTCCCGGTCCGTCACGTTCGCCGCGGTGACCATCACGGCCAGCAGCAGCCCCAGGCAGTCGACCACGATGTGCCGCTTGCGCCCCGGCACCTTCTTGGCCCCGTCGTAGCCGCGGGTGGCCGCCGGCACCGTGGCCGCCGCCCGCAGTGACTGCGCGTCGATCACCGCCGCGGTCGGCTCCGGATCGCGGCCGGCCTCCTCGCGGACCAGGCCGCGCAACCGGTCGTGCAGTTCCGCGAGCAAGCCCTCACACGCCACCGCCGCGCGAAGGCGTAGACGCGGTCCCACGCCGGGAAGCCGCCCGGCATCGCTCGCCAGGTGATGCCGCCCGCCACCAGATAGCGAACAGCGTCCAACATCTGTCGGTGGCAGTACCCCTCCGGCTGCCCGCCGCGCCCCTCCAGCCACAGTGGCACCGGCAGACAGTCGCGCACGAGGGCCCATTCCGCGTCCGTCATGTCCGACGGATAGCGCGGTGCACGTCCAGGGCGATCACCCGCGTTCCCGAACCGGTGAGCGAGGCAATCACACGATGGGGCAGCCCAGTTGGGGCCTTGCCCCCGGGTTTTGGACACCGGAGAGACTTGGATCTTGGTGGTCCAGGAGAACGGAGTTCCCGTGGGGATGAAGCACTATCCCGCCGAGTTCAAGGCGGACGCTGTCGCGTTGTACCGGTCGCGGCCGGGAGCGACGATCAGGTCGGTCGCGGCTGATCTCGGGGTGAACACCGAGACGCTGCGGAACTGGATCCGGGCCGCCGACGGGCACCGCCCCGGCGCGCACTCCTCGCCGCCGGCCGTTGCGCGGGCGGGCGGTGACGGCGTTCAGGCGGAGCTGGCCGCTGCCCGCAAGAGGATTCGCGAGCTGGAGGAAGAGCGCGACATCCTCCGCAAGGCGGCCCGGTATTTCGCGGGAGAGACGCGCTGGTGAGGAGCCGTAATTCAACTACTGCGTGAGTTGATGTTGTTGTCGTGGTGTTCGATCACGTGTTGCAGGGCTTCGAGTGTGCGGGGCGGGTGCGTTCGTGGGGTGAGGGCGGGAGTGAGATCGGTTCCGGCGAAGGCCAGCAGTGGCCTGCTCGTCGTGGCGTGGTAGCTCAGGGTGTTGCGGTCGTAGCCGAGGATCTTGCCCATCAGGGTCAGGGTGACGGTGTTGCGGCTTCTGAGCAGAGCGACCAGGATGCGGTGGCGGTGGTCGAGGATGCCGAAGCCGGGATTACGGCCTCGCCGGTCTCGCCCCTCCCTTTGGCGTTGGGCTTCGGCAAGGACCTGGCGGCACGGTTCGAGCTTGAGGGCGAGCTCGTCGAATCTTTCGCGTGTCAGGCCGGTCAGGGCGGGGTGGGTGAGGAGAAGGGTGGCCTCGGCTGGGACCGGTGGTCCCGACTCGTCGTATAGGCCTTCTGAAAGATGCTGGTCCGTGGCCTGTGGGACGATGGTGTAGTTCCATTCGCCGTGGAAGTCGTCGCGTCTGACCCGCCGGTCGGCGCTCGTGCGTTCGGCCCGGGAGAGGACGCGGCCGGTGGGATAAGCGTTCTCGTCCAGTGCGGCCGCGACGGTCAGACCGGTGCTGGTGCGGGTGGCCGAGATGGTCTCCAGCAGCACTTCGTAGCTGGTCAGAGGTTGCCCGCGCAGGCTGTGGGTGATCCGGGAGAACAGCCGGTGTTCCACTTTGTTCCATTTTGAAGTACCTGGTGGGAAGTGCATGACGGTGATGATCAGGCCGTACTCATCGGCGAGGCCGGCCAGGCCCATCTTGAACAGGCGGGAGTCGGCCGAGTTGGCCCCGCCGGAGTCGGCGGTCACCAGCAGACGGTCCACTCCGGGATAGTCGAGGCACCCCTGGACCGTCCACCAGCGGCGCAGGGATTCCACTGCGAAGGCAGCGGTGTTCCGGTCGGTGCCCACGTTCACCCAGCCACTGTCGCGCCCCAGATCGTAGATGCCGTATGGGATGGCGATCGGGGTGTCGGGGCGGCGGCCGTCGGCGGCCCGGATCCAGTTCCGCAGCGTCTCGGTGTTCACCCCGAGATCAGCGGCGACCGACTTGATCGTCGCTCCTGGCCGTGACCGGTACAACGCGACCGCGTCCGCCTTGAACTCGGCGGGGTAGTGCTTCATCCCCACGGGGACTCCGTTCTCCTGGACCATCAAGATCCAAGTCTCTCCGGTGTCCAAAATCCGGGGTCAAGGCCCAACCTCCGGATGGACTTCCTCATGCTGCTCCCGGGCACCCGGCGGGTGGTACTGGAGGTCGACGGCATGCAGCACTACACCCGCAACCGCGGAACCGAGCCCGACAGCGCGAAATACGCCGCCACCATGTCCGGGGACCGCGACCTGAAGTTCCGCGGCTACGAAGTGTTCCGGTTCGGCCACGACGAACTCCGCGACCGCGACCGCGCCCAGCCCCTGCTCGCCAGCTTCTTCGCCACGCTCCTTGACCGCCCACCCACCGGTCCGTCTCGGGTGCCGCTATCAGCCCAAGGCTGATCTGGGCTCCACTGTTCTGGTCAAGGCGCCGCCGGCGGCGCAGGCACTTGCAGGGGCGAGCGCCGAGCTCGGAACGGCAGGCAGGAGAGTTCGGGGGAGAACAGCCTGCTGGTGCCGTGGACGGCGTAGCCGGACCGGGCATGGAAGGCGGTACTCAGCGCGTGAAAGTGAACGCGTCGATACCGTCCGTGCTTGCGCCGATCTCGTTCAGCAGCGACATGTCCGACCGCGTGGAGGTCGACGCCGGCTCTCCTACCTCGGTCCAGGACAGGGCCTCGTCGTCGATCGCCGCGAGCTTGGCTACTTGCTCCTCGTTGAGCCTGTACGTCGCCGCGAGGGCCACGCGCCGCTGGGCAGCCTTGGCGGCCGCCTTGGCCTTTGCTACGGCTTCGGCGGCGGCGGGGCCGTACACCTGGAGCATGGTCTGTTCGCCGCCGACTTCGTCTCCGTCGGCGTCGATGACCTTGACCTGAACGGAGACCGCCGCGCCGTGGGTGAAGGTGCCGGGCCGGGTGTTGTTGTTGGAGTTGATGGTGACGGACCAGTCACTGGAGGGGGCGTCGGCGGTGACCTTGAAGCCGTCCTTGCGGGCGGCTCCGGCGGGGGCGTTGTCACCGGTGCCGTGCTGCCCGGCGGTGACCTCGATGCTGACGATCCGGGCGGGCCGTCCGAAGTAGCCGCGCATGATGCCGGAGATGGTGATCTTGGAGCCGTCGGCTACGGCCTTGTTGGACTTGATGGACACGGAAGTCTCGGACACTCGCTGTTCCCCTGTTCCCCTGTTCCCCCGTTCGGCGCCGGTGTGCGGATATTGATCTTGCTGGTGGAGCCTTGTACACCGCCTCGGCGCCGATCCCGCGATAGTCCCCGGAACCCTGCTGCGCGACTACGCGGACGAGATCGACGGGGTACGCGTCATTTACCTCATTGACCGCTGCGGATCTCGTCGATGCGCTTCGCCAGAGCCTGTGTCTCCGCGACCAGCCGCCCGTGCGCCTTCTTCTGCTCCTCGGCACCCTGGGCCCTGAACGCCCCGCTGAAGTGGGGTTGGAGCTGGGTCCACCAGCCGTAGTCCAGCATTGCCCACGCCTGTGGGCAGAGGGGGGCGCGGGTCTTCGGGAGATAGCCGCTGTCGACCAGGGACTGCTGGTACTTCTTCGGGTCGCTGCCCTCCAGGTAGCACAGGAAGTTGAAGGCCCGCTGCTGGGTAACGGGGTGGTCGCTCGACATGCCCTCCAGGGTCGGCGTGCCTTCCTTGCGTGCGATCTCGTCGAAGAGGATCGCGGCGGCCAGCGACGGGCCCGGCCCGACCTCGTTGACGGTATAGAAGGACGCGAAGCCGTCCGCCGCGTCCTCTTCGAGACCGAGGTTGGCCAGGAGGAGCTGGCGCTGCAGGGCATGGCCCATCTCGTGGCCGAAGATGAATTCGGTCGACAGCACGGTCAGGTCGTCGGTGTTGTACTCGGACGCGGGGAACGGGGCGGGCCGTTCGACGGTCTTCACGACGTCGGCGAGGGCCTTCTCGATCTCGGTCAGGAACGGTGGCGGGACGAAGATCGTCCTGCCGTCGGGCTGGGTGACGGCGTCGGTGACGCCGGGCGGCACGGCGTCGGTGACCTTCACGACCATGTCGTGCGGGAGGGTGAGTGATCTGTTCACCCAGTCGGCCGTACGCTCCAGCACGCGGGAGTTCCGGATCAGTGCCACGGCCTCCCGGTCCTCCGGTTTGACCGTTTGGGCCTCGTAGACGACGGTGACCCTGCCGGAGCGCGCCGCCTGGGGGCGGGGCCCTGCTCCAGGCCCCTGCCCGGCGTCGCGGGCCTCGCCGCTGCACCCGGTCGAGACGACCCCGGCGAGGAGCAGCACACCTGACAGGACGATGCGCGCCCTCTTCGAGCGACCGGCGGTGTTCGGCATCCTTGATCGGCTCCCGTCGCGTGTCCCCGCACTGATCCTCCGGCCGTCCGGAGGCAGGTGCCCGTCGAGCCGCCCGTACGGGGGACCGTTCGCTGTGTGGGCGACCTTCGGGAGGCCCGGCCGGGACTGCGCGGAGCTCGTCGGCGGCCCGCTCGACGGGCTGCTCCTCGACATCACCGGCTGGACGGCCGACGAGATCCAGACCGGCGCCGCGCTGATGACCGAGCTCGGACAGTTCGGCGCCGGCGGCCGGGCCCTGTACGACCCGCGCCCCGGCGAGCGGAACCGCTGGGACTGGTCCGGCGACACACCCTGATCAGCAGCTCACGGCGGCGCTTCTGCCGAATTGGGTGGATGCATGGGGAACGCCGCGTCATGCTGTTGTGGATGTGAGGGGGGCACGTGGGACGCGGTCAGACAGAGAACCTTGAGGGGAAGCAGCAACGTTGGCTTGAGGCGTACGTGGTACGTGCTCGGCGTGTGGAAGAGCACTCCCTCGCAGCTGACTGGGATGCACTCGTGGACCTCACCCGCATGAAGATCGAGGTCCGCCGCTTCGCCAACGGCGAAGTGAGGATCCGGCACGAGCTGCCGCCCGAGGAGGTAGTCGAGTCCGCTGCGGCGCGGATCCGGCCAATCCTCCTGGAGACCGAGGACTGCTTCCACATGAAGGCGCTGAACGCATTGGGCTACTCCTGCCGAGCATCGCCGTACGACGCTGCATGGGTACGCACAGCGCGTGCTGAGTGGCGGGCACGGGTGGCCCCCTCTACACCAGCAGAAGCGGCCTACCGAGTCATGGTCACTAACACGGCTACAGGTGAGGACCACGATCTCGACGAGCACAGGCTTGCCATGGCCTGGATTTACGGGGACGTGGTGCACCACGACACGGAGCGGCGGCAGGAGGGCGACGCCTTCGGGCTACAAGACCGGTTCCGGGCTGCGGTGCCACTGGTTGCATGGGCCATGGTTGGAACGATCGAGCTCCTCAACTACATCCGAGCCCTGCGGGAGGACGGTCTTCTGCAACTCCGGCAGGAGGTCTTCGACGAGCGGGTCGCCTTGACGTCGACAACGTGGGAAGAACCCGCCGAGATGTTCTTCGCTCCTGTCGGTGCAGAACCGCCGTCGCATGCCAACACCCCGCTACCTGAGGGATGGCTGCGGCTGGACAAGGAAACGGACCTTTCCCGCCTCCAGCACAGCATCGAGGGACCACTCCCACATGTGAAGGTTCAACATCCATGACCGAACTCCCGTCGCCTGAAGAAGTCGAGGCCGCCCGCTCGCCCAAGGGCGGCTACAGCAGGGCACAGCTCGCGGCCTGGGGCGTTCCATGGCCTCCGCCGAAGGGCTGGAAGGCCGATCTGGCTGCGCGCTGGAAGACGGCGCACCCGGACGGCGTGCCAGCGCCCCGCCCGGGCCCGACGCTCCCAGTGCAGGAGACATTCGACTTCGGCTGACCTGAAGGCCGCTGGGCTGGGCAGAATCACCCTGCCCAGCCCAGTAGCCCGTCCCCGTCCCTCAGGGCAGACACTGCGGAGAGACACCGGCTACAAGGACGACGACGCGCTCTACGCCCAGCGCATCCCCACCTTGGAAAGCTGCTCGACTCGCTCCGGGGTGGCCCACTTGTCGGCCTGGCTGGTGCGCGGCTTCGGCTCCTCGTCCTTGCTGGCGGGCTCGATGCCGAGGAAAGGGCCGGCGGGCGGGGTGGTCCGCCACGGCGTCGCGTACTCGGGTCCGGGCGAGGGGTGCGTGTGCAGGCGGCACGACTGCGGCGGCGTGGTTCCCGTTTCCTGGTGCGCCGAGCACGGCGACGCGGTGGGGCCGGTGTTGGAGTGGTACCCCGGCGGCGGGATCCGCTGCACCGACCTGTCGGCCGCACGGGCGGCCGCGGTCGGGCAGACGGCCAGGGCGACGGTCGACTAGGGCCCGTCTGATGGGTCGGTGACGAACCGAGACGAGAACTCGTTGGCCACCGTCAACAGGACTCGTATACACATGAGTTGACATCGATTCTGTCGTCGGGTTGAAGCGCGAACCACCTTGGCAGGGGCTCGCCGCGTCCAACAGGGGATATTCAGCCGCGGGCACCGGTCCCCGAGGCCGGGCTCGGGGTAGAGACGTGGAAGGCCCCGCACGGAACCGGGAGGCCGGGGGTTCACGTGCGGGGCCGCGCTCACGGGGTGGGGGCTGTCAGACTCCGGTCAGGGTGTACGTACCCGTGCCGTCCTGCCTGCCGCTGGAGTACTGGCGGATGAGCTCCCCGTCCGCGTACCGGTCGTGGCCCATCATGGAGCCGGTGTACTTGTTCTGTAGACCGATCTTCGAGCTGCCGGGTACGTCGCGGTAGATGTAGAACCGCTGGAGGTCGTCCTCCCCGCAGGTGGTCGTTGTCAGGTAGGCCTGCTCCTGGTTGGCGATGTTCGCCGGGATGGTCGCGCATCCGCCGTTGCCCCAGTTCCACAGGGACGCTTCGATCACCCCGTTGTGCTCCGTCACGTTGCACAGCCGCCAGTTGTCCAGGTGGGCGCTGAAGAATGTGGATTCGCGCAGGCGGATGCCGTCGTTGGCCAGGAGCGGTGCGCTCCAGTTCAGGGGCTTGCCGGGGACGTCGATCTTGTAGGCGCCGGGTTGGCAGTTCAGGGCGGCGCGCGGGGCGGGCTTGGCGGCCGGGGTGGCCTTCATGCTCTGGGCGGCCTTGGCGGCTGTTGCGGCGTTGTCGGCGTCGTGCTTGGCCTGGTCGGCCTTGGCCGAGGGGATGGGCCCTGCCGGGTGCTTCGTGGTGGCGGCGGGGGAGTCGCAGTCCAACAGGCCCTGTGCCTTGCGCATGATGCTGTTGGCGGGGACCTTGTCCTCGCAGCGCACTGCGCCTTCTTCGAGGGTGGTGAAGGTGGTGTAGCTGCCGGTGTCGGGGCCCTCGGTCCACTTCAGGCCGCCCGCATCCGAGCGGTTGCAGTTGAGGCTGCCGTAGGTGCCGGTGACCTTCTTCGTTCCCTCGTACAGGCCGTAGTAGCCAGGCTGGCGGAAGTTCCACGAGATCGACTGGGAGGTGCTGGATGTGTGGGTGTAGTTGACCTGGACGTTCAAGCCCAGGCTTGCGCCGACGGAGCCGAGGGCCTCGACGGCGAAGCTGCCCTGAACGCTGCCGTTGAGACCGACGGAGACGGAGATGGTCTCCGTGGTGTTCGTGTTGACGCTCTGGTTGCCGGTCGAGCCTTCGGTGACGTACCAGCCCTTGAAGTGCGTGATGGTGGGGGTGACTTCGGCGCTCTTGATGATCGGGTGGCGGGTACCGAGATCGGCTGCGGTACAGGTCTGGCCGGGCTGGACCGTCTGCCCGGAGGCGGCCGGGGTGGCGGCGGCCGGGGTGGCGGCCAGGCCCACGGCGGCCGTCGCGGTGGCTATGAGTGCTCCCAGCCCTTTACCCAGGCGGGTCCTTGTGCGGCGCATCGTTGTTTTCCCCCTGCTGTGCGTGGTCTGTGAGGTGAGTGTGAGTGAAACTAGCGCCGCCGGGGACGGCAGGTCTATACCACAACTGGCCAAATGGGATCAAGAACTGTCCCGTTCTCGGTTGGTATGAAAGGGAGTTGACCGGTTCCATATTTTCGGTGTGCCCGCAAAGGGGCCACCGACGGAAGGGACCACCTGTTGAAACACGTCAGACGCGGCCTGGCGGCGATAGCCTCGCTCGTTCTCACCGCAGCCCTGTGTGCCCTGGGAACCTCACCGGCCACAGCCTCCCCCGCGAGCTGGGTGCCCCCCCAGGGCCACTGCACGGCCGCGGCCGACGGATCCGCCGCGCGCAGCCAAGGCGCGGCGTGGACCTGTGTCGAGGCGGACCCCGTCGCCGACTTCGCCCCCGCCCCCTCCTTCGCCCCCTCCGATCCGGGGGAGGCGCTCAAGCTCTGCCTCGAACACTCCAGTAAACGTGTCGTCTCCAACCGGCACGCCTACTGCACACGGATGCCCCTCAAATACACTCTCCTCAACGACAAGAACGTGAAGATCGGCGAAGCCCACATCGTGGTCGATGCCGTGGGCACGCTCGACTCCTACACGGGGCAGTGGACCGAGAACATCATCGCTGTCCCCGGCGACATGGACGACAACGTGTCCGCCGTGGATGTGGCCGTGAATGCCACGTGCAGCGGCATGTGCAGCACGGCGGGGCCGGCCTGGGGCGGCGCGCACGCGGTCGTGGAAAAGGGGGGTGACATTGTGCAGGGCACCATCACGTACAGGTCCAGTGTCGCCGCCAAGACGGACATCTCCCACATCAATGTCACCTACTTTGTGGACGGCGCCGCCCTCGGCGCCACCGGCGTTCCCGGGTATGACAGCGCGATCTTCGACGGCCCCACCGTGCGCTGTGACGCGACGATCGGCGACACCAGTCCCATCCCCGGCTGCATCGTCATGGGGCACACGCCCAATGTGACCTTCTCGAAGTCGAAATACCGGGGGGCGGCCGTCGCCTACGAGTGGGCGCAGAAGAACCTCACGGGCAGATTCGGCGACGCCGACCACCTGCTGTCGCGGTTTGTCGACCCTCTTGACCCGGACGCCAAAAAGAGGCGTGCCAAGACTTGTGACCGTGGGCCGTATGCCTTCCCCCGGGGTGCCACCGGTGTCCCCAACGATTCCTGTGACGAATACCCCTTCGCCAGGTCCTGGCAGGGCGGGAATGACGGTGAGCAGTGTATTGACATCACCCCGCGCCAGATCGGCGGTGTATGGGACGTCGCGGGTGTCACCGTCGACCGGGGCACCCCGCCCAACGCACCCTGCATCCGGGCCCATGTCGACAATAAAGACAACACCGCTGCGGGTGGCGAGCTGGGGCGGGCGGTGCAGGCCGACCGCATCCTCGACAGTGAGTGGTACCAGGTGATCATCACCCCGTAGGCGGCGGGTCTGCCTCCCCGGGCACCCGGGGAGGCAGACAAGGGGCCGGTTAGGTTCCATCTGACGGGTCATGCACGAAGCCACAGGCGTATGGCCGCAACGGTCACAGTGCCGTAGAAGACATAGGCCCGCTTGTCGAACCTCGTGGCAACCGCCCGGTTGATCTTCAACTTTCCGATCAGCCGCTCCACTTCGTTCCTGCGAACGTAGCGGGCCTTCTCGAAGCTGGTGGGCCGGCCGCCTCGGCTCCCACGGCACAAGCGATTGGCCTGCTGATTCCCCGGCTCAGGGATGGTGTGCTTGATCTGTCGGCGCCGCAGGTAACGGCGGTTGCGCCGAGAGCTGTAGGCACGATCGCCGCTGAGGTGGTCCGGGCGGGTGCGCGGGTGCCCGCCCTTCGGCCGCGGAACGCGGATGCGCTCCAGGACCGGCATCATCTGAGGCGCGTCGCCCCATTGTCCGGGTGTGATCAGTAGGGCCAGGGGCCGCAGGCCGCCCTCACCCACCACGTGGATCTTTGTGGTCAGGCCGCCGCGGGAGCGGCCAAGACCTTCATCGTCCCGGTGGTGGGCTGGCCGGGCTCGTCTGCCCGGTACCGTCGGGGCCCGGTGACGGGCACCCGCAGCGTGTTGGTGGGCCCTGCAGATCGTCGAGTCCACGCTCACCATTGACCAGTCGATTCGCCGCTGCGCATCGGCATCGGCTTGCACGGCTCGCAGGAGCACTTCCCATGTGCCGTCCGCCGACCAGCGGCGATGCCGGTCGTATATCGTCTGCCACCTGCCTCCAGCTTCAACCAGTCCCTGCGAGGACTGGCGGCGGGCCTCTCATCCCGCGAGATCCATCAGCGCCTCGTGGCGCACAGCCGACCTCATCGATAATGATCAGTCGGTAGCGGCGGATCTTCTTCAGCTCGGCCTCGAGGTGGCCGGCCTGGTGGGCGGTGGCGAGTCGGGTGATCCAGTTGCTCGCGGTGTCGAACAGGACCGAGTGGCCGGCGTGGGCGGCCTTGACCCCGAGGCCGATGGCGAGGTGGGTCTTGCCGATCCCGGGCGGGCCGAGCAGGACCACGTTCTCCGCCTTCGAGACGAACGTCCCGGTCGCCAGGTGCGCGAGGACGTCCCGGCGCATCGAGGGCAGGTGGTCGAGGTTGAAGTCCTCGAGTGTCTTGACCTGCGGAAAGTGGGCGGTGCGAATCCGCATCACGGTGCCCTTGGACTCGCGGTCGGCGACCTGCCGCTGCAGCAGAGCCGCCAGGTATTCCTCGTGGGACCAGTTCTCATCACGGGCCTGGGCTGCCAGGTCCTCCCAGCAGGCGCCGATGGTGGGCGTCTTCAGGACCCGGGTGAGGTAGGCGATCATGGACGGCAGGCCGTCCTTCGTCGCCGTGGTCAGGGCGGTGGAGCTCACGTGTCACTCTGCTTTCGTTGACGGCTGGTCGAAGTCGACGCCGAACAGGGCGTCGTAGTCGGGCAGGGCCCGAAGGGCGACGGCGTGGCCGTCGGGGTGCCGGCGGGTTGAGGTCTGGCGTCGTTGCCGGTCTTCTGCCAGGGCCTGGCGCATCCGCTTGGCCGTGGCGGCATGGGCGGGATCGGTGACCACGGCCGGCTTGGCCCAGGACCGTTCGTGCCGGGCGACAATCTGGCCGTCGCAGAACACCACGACCTCCTCGAGGGAGGCGGTGACGTCGACGAACCGGCCGATGACCTGCGGGTCGACCGAGTAGTCGCTGGTGTCGACCCGGACGTAGTAGTCCCGGGCGAGCCGGATCCTCGAGCTCAGGCCGGTCGGCGGCTCGAGGGGCGGCAGCGGCGTCATCGACAGGTAGTCCCGCTCCAGCAGGTCGGCCGGGCGGCCCTGAATCGAGCGGACGGTGCGGGAGTTCGCCTTGACCAGCCACTCCTGCAGCTGCTGGTTGAAGTCCGCCGGGGAGGCGAACTCCCGGCCCGGCAGGAACGAGGTCTCCAGGTAGCCGTTGCTCCGCTCGACCATGCCCTTGTATTCGGGGTCGCGGGGCGGCGCCAGCTTGACCCTGGTGGCCAGAGTTCCGGCGAACGCCGCGGCCGGCGCGGTGAGTTTCCCGTTGCCGCCGATCGCTGCCTCACGGTCCCAGACCAGCGTCTTTTGGACCCGGCCGATCTCGTGGATCAGCTGCCACATTCCCGAAAGGATGTCACCGGCCTGCCTCGAGGGGATCATCACCGCGGACAAATAGCGGGAGAAACCCAAGGTCATGACCAGCACCGGCAGCACCCGCTCCTGCCCGGCACCGACCTGGACCTTCTTCTCCGGAAACCACAGATCGCACTGGGCGACCTCGCCGGGCTCATAGGTGACCCGGTCGACAGGGTCGATCCCGAGGTATTCCGGCCTGATCAGCGCCAGCCGCTTGCGAAGCGGCGCCGACGAGTACGGCCAGCCGATCCGCTCGGCGATCACCGGCGCCGGCATCGTCGGCCACTCCTGCAACAGGGCCCGCATCTGGGGCCCGAACCTGTCCGCGACATGCCCCCGCGGGGCCCGCTCGAACACAGGCGCCGGCCGGTCGGAGTTCAACGCGGCCCGCACCGTGCTCCGGAGCCGGAGTTCGCCGACGCCGAGGAGGACCAGGACCTGGTCCTCGAGGCCTCACCCGGGAGCAGGTCCTGGACTGGCGCAACCGCGCCGCCGCCTACCACCAGCTGGTGTTCGACCACATCGACCGGTACGGCGAGCTCTCGGCGCAGCGCCTGTTCACCCGGGCGTTCGTCGAGCAGGTGCAGCGCCTGGCCGACCTCGGGCACCTGGACCTCGGTTACACCACCTGGGGGCAGGCGTGAGCAGCAGCGAGGTGTCCGGAGTCGATCTGGCCCGGATTGCGTTGCGGGCCGCGATGGAGGCGGCTCGGAAGAACGGCAGCGGCCAGAAGGCGAAGAAGAAGCCGCAGGCCGGCGCGACGGTACGGCGCGACGGACGCGAGCCGATGGGCCTGGGTGCCGCGCTCGGCACACTGGTCACCGAGCGGGCCTGGGAACTCCCGGCCGTCGGCGCTTCCCTGCGCGAGCGGTGGGCAGCCATCGCCCCCGACCTCGCCGGGCACATCGCCGCCGTGGCGTTCGACCCGGACTCCGGCCGGCTCACCGTGTGCCCGGATTCGTCGGCGTGGGCGACGAAGGCGCGCCTGGAGCAGACCCGGGTCATCGCGGCCGCCAACAAGGCGGCGGGCCGCCCCGTCGTGAGCTCCCTGCGGATCTTGCCGCCCGGCGCCGCGCCCGCGCCCGATCCGGCCGACGTCACTGCGGTGGCCCCGGCCGACGTCGCCGTGGGCCCGGTGAGGACGCGGGAGACGGCGTGCGAGGGCCACCGCCGTGCGCTCGCCGCGCACCAGGAGGTCGCCCCGCCGCGCCGGGTGGACCCGGGCATCGCGGAGGCGGTGGAGCGGCAGACCGCCGCGATGCGGGAGCTGTCCCGTCGCGCGTTCCCCGAGGCCGACGCCGTCCCGGACGATGCGCCAGCCCCGATCGAGCAAGCCCGTGCCCAGCGCCGCCGCCTCGCTGCGGCAACCGAGGCCGCCGCTCTGCGCCGTGCCCGCGCAGAGCGCGCCCAGCGGTTCCGGCCCACGGCGACAAGTGTCCACCGCGTTGATGCCGTCCATGGATGTCAGAGGCAGGCCGCCCAGCAGCTCACTTCTTCCTCCTAAGAAGCCATCTCATTTGGATGGTTGGGTAGGCTGTCAATTGTGGTGGGGATTGTTGAGCGGCTGGTGCCGGATGAGTTGTGGGAGCTGTTCCAGCGGGTGGTGCCAGAGGCGCCGTCGCGGCCTCAGGGGGGTGGCCGGCGACGGCACGGTGACCGGGAATTGCTCGCTGCGATCGTGTTCGTGGCCACGTCGGGGTGCACATGGCAGCAACTGCCGGCGGCGTCGTTCGGGCCGTCGGGGGCGACCGCTCACCGGCGGTTCTCCGAGTGGAGCAAGGCCAGGGTATGGGCCAAGCTCCACCGCCTGGTCCTCGACGAGCTCGGCGCTCGCGGCGAGCTGGATTGGTCGCGTTGCGTGATCGACTCGGTGAACATGCGGGCCCTGAAAAGGGGGACCTGACGGGTCCGAATCCTAATGGGCTTTGAAGCGGGGCACTGCTATCCGAATCGGGAGCCAAGAGCTCTCTCGACAGGCCGCAGGTCCCGTTTCAGGGGGCACGGGCACGAGGTCTTCCTGTTATCCGGGTGGTCAGCTCTTGCCACAGACCGATCCGTGTCTGTGCCCCGCCAGCCACAGCCTGCGCATCCAGGTACAACTGCCGGACTCCTCACCTTCCTGATCAGCGGTTTCCGGTTCGCTGGTCGTGGCCTGAGCCGACCGCGTGGATCACCTCTCCCAAGTCATGGGCGTCCAGCCCTGCCGAAGACCGAGGGCCACGCGGCCAGCTGGGGTTGCGAACGGCTAGTGGGATGTTGTGCCTTGAGCACTTCCATTAGGGAGCACGCGCACCCTGCTAAGGCTCTGACCTGCATAAAGACATCAGGTTGAGGGAGGCAGAGATGGACATGGCCGGGTTACCGACACCGGTGTTCTGCGGGGTGGACTGGGCCGAGGACCACCACGACATCGCCGTCGTCGACGCTGGCGGAAAGCAGCTCGCCAAGCTGCGGATCAGCGACGACACGGCCGGATTCACACAGCTCATCGCACTGCTGGCTGAGCATGGCGACCGCGAGGACCATCGGATCCCCGTCGCGATCGAGACGTCCCGCGGGCTGCTGGTCGCCTGCCTGCGGGCCACTGGACGGCCGGTCTATGCGATCAACCCGCTCGCGGTCGCCCGCTACCGGGACCGCCACAGTGTCGCGCGCCGGAAGTTCGGTGGACGCTGCGGCTCTGGCCAACATCCTGCGGGTCGACATGGATGAGCACCGGCCATTGCCCGCTGACTCAGAACTGGCCCAGGCCATCGCAGTGCTTGCACGAGCCCAGCAGGACGCAGTCTGGGACCGGGGACAGGCACAAAACAGACTCCGCTCGCAGCTGCGCGAGTTCTACCCGGCGATCTTGGAGGCCTTCGCTGAGCACCGGTTCGGCCTGTGCTCCATCGAGGCCCGCACCATCCTGGCAGCCGCCCCGACGCCGAAGGTGGCTGCCCAGCTCACACTCCGCCAGCTGCGGGCCCTGCTCAAGCGCGCCGGCCGCGTCCGTGGCATTGAGGCCGAGGCCCAAAGGCTCCACGAGGTTTTCCGGCGCGACTATATGCACCACCTTCCCCAGGTCGAAGTGGCCTTCGGCCACCAGACCAGCGCGCTCGTGCGCCAGCTGGACGTGGCCTGCCGCAACGCTGACCAGCTCGAGACCGCCTGCGCCGAAGCCTTCGACGACCATCCCGACGCGTCCGTCATCACCAGCTTCCCGGGCCTCGGCTCCTTATCCGGAGCCAGGGTTCTGGCCGAGATCGGCGACGACCGGTCCCGGTTCGCAAACGCCGGATCGCTGAAGGCGTACGCGGGAAGCGCACCGGTCACCCGGGCCAGCGGCAAGAGCTGTGTGGTCTTGAGTCGAAAGGTCAAGAACCAGCGCCTGGCCGCCGTGGGCTACGTCTGGGCCTTCTCGTCATTAACGAAGTCACCAGGCGCCAGAGCCCACTACGACCGGCGCCGAGCGGTCGGAGACCGGCACACCGCCGCACAACGCAACCTCTTCAACCGGTTCATGGGCATGTTGTTCTTCTGCCTCCAGCACCACCAGCCCTACGACGAGTCGAAGGCCTTCCCCAACCCGAGCCCACTGGAGGTTCCCGCCCAGGCCGCTTGACGCGTTAACCGCGTGGGATGTCTGTGGACCGGGGCAAGTTCGGGTCGAAGATCCACTTGATCACGGAGCGAACCGGTCTGCCCCTGTCGGTCGGCATCTCGGGCGCGAACCTGCACGACAGCCAGGCCCTCGAGCCCCTCGTCCGCGGCATACCGCCCATCCGCTCGCGTCGCGGACGCCGACGGCGCAAACCCGGCAAGCTCCACTGCGACAAGGGCTACGACTACGCCCACCTGCGGAAATGGTTACGCGGACGCGGCATCAGGCACCGCATCGCCCGCAAGGGCATCGAGTCCTCGCAGCGTCTGGGCCGACACCGATGGGTGGTCGAACGCACGATGTCCTGGCTCGCCGGCTGTCGCCGGCTGTCGCCGCCTGCACCGACGCTACGAACGCAAGGCCGAACACTTCCTCGCCTTCACCAGCATCGCCTGCACCCTCATCTGCTACCGCAGACTCGCCAAATGAGATGACTTCTAAGCCTCCGCACCTTCGCTTCAGCTTCTTTCTTCTTCTGCTGCGCCACCCCGTAGCTCGACCAGCTTTCCTGCAAGCGCTGACCTTCCGCTGCGAGGTGGAGTCCGGCCCACGGAGCGGGCCGGTCACCCGTCAGGGGGATTTGCATCGTGTTGGACTGCTGGGTCCTTGTAATCAGTACAACCTGCCCGTAAACCTCTGCACATGACAGTCCGTGACGTGTCTGTATCGCGACACTTCAACCTCGATTGGCTTTTGCATCCAGCCATTCCATCGGACTTCTTTCAATGCAATTGGGAAAGTCGTCCTCTTCTAGTCACTAGAGATAATGTTGATTATTTCGTCAATCTACCGGGATTGAATGCAGTTGATGAGCTGATTACCGCGACGTGCGGCGGGAAGGCTCGAACTCGAGCCGATATGCGCATCATTCGCAGCGATCGAGGAGGGAGTTCCTTCGAGCTGGGGACCCAACTGCACGGCAATGGCACCCCGGATATTCAGGCTATCTATCGCGCCTACCAAGAGGGGTACTCCGTCGTCATCAACGGAGTTCATCACAGGTCTGCGGCCGTTGCAAACCTCAGCCGCAACCTTGAAGGGGATCTCCATCATCAAGTTGGCGCAAACCTGTATCTCACACCACAGGGCGGTCAGGGATTCGCCCCACATGTCGACACCCATGCCGTCTTCATTCTGCAGCTGCATGGTGTCAAGCATTGGCGTGTAGGAACACCGCCGAAGGATCTTCAACCCCCGGGTGCGAAACAAGGGCCTGTTGAACTTATCGATTATTCGGATTACACATTGAATCCGGGTGACGTCCTTTACCTGCCGCGCGGTTTTCCCCATGACGCAACCACGTCTAATTCTTCGTCTCTTCACTTGACGGTTGGCATCCACGCCTATTGTTGGGTCGACTTCATGATTGAAGCCCTCGGCGTGATGGCTGATGACGATGCGAAGCTCAGAGGAGCACTTCCGCCCGGCTTCCTCGACGGCTCATTCGGAACGGAGCGCATTTCAGAGGTTTTCGGGAGTTTCGCGGATGCTATTCGGAATGAAACGCTCGCCGAACGAGTGAAAATGCGTCTCGGTGACAAGCTGTTCAAGGAAGCAAAAGTGGTCGGATCAGGGCATTTTCGCTCACTGGATTCTATTCCAAGCTTGAATGCAGAGTCGGTGGTATTTCGCACTCCAAGCCTGTTCTGTAGAGTGCGGTCGACGTCCAGTGAGAGTCGAATTGAGTTCGCAACCAACTTTGTTGCCGGGCCAGCGCATTTGGAGTCGGCACTCGACTTTATCGCAAAACGTCACCAGTTCGCAGTGCAGGAGATCCCTGGGGTGCTAAATACTCAGGAAAAGCTCGACCTTGTGAGTAGGCTCGTTGGTGAGGGCCTGCTCCAAATCGACCCCGCAAACCAAGGAGGCAGCTGATGGGTAGCGGTCAGGGTGACGATGAAAACGGATCGGCGGGAGCAAATCCGGAGTCGACTCCCGGTTATAACGCTATGAACGACGACGATGCGCTGGCGCTGCGGAACTGGTTCGACGGTTTGTCTTGGCAGGACCCTCGGTATGATAGTAAATTTCTGTTGAAACTGGCTGCATTGTCGATGGGTAGCGACGAGATGCGACGGCGTCTCCTCAACGATACAGACAACTTGGTCAGCGAAGTCCGGTCCCATTCGGACCGAGCGAAGGCCGTGAAGTCGGACCCCCTCGAGGGCGTAACTTTGAGATTCTGGGAGAACACCCCGGATACCCTGCATATCGTCTTGCCTCCAAGAGCCGGGGCGGCAAGTGAACTCCCCGAACGCCTGCAGAACGCACTGCGCTCACGTACCTCACTTCCCCGTGAGTCCGGGCATATTCGAGACGACGCATCGGACTTTGGCGATTGGTATAACGTGAGCAATCGCGGAAATCACGGTCAAGATATTATTATGGATACTTGAGGTAAGGACTGAGTCTGGGATCCGTCCCACCATCGAGAGATGGGTGTACAGCTACCGCTGACCTTTAGAGCGATACGTAGGTCGGCGGAGCGGCTTTGGGCTGGAGCTGCTTTGGCGCGAATGATCATGGCCTCGTAAGATTCAGTCCGTCGGGCGGTCTGTAATACCGTCGTGGCGCGAGTCATCGTGGGTTCAAACCCACGCCCACCGCGTGGGCGAACGGCCTCTGACCAGGTGTGCGGTGTGCACGCCCCGACGTGGTCGGCGAGAAGGAGGCGTCGTCCGGTCGGTCAGCGCGAGCGTGCCGATTCCGCGCTCGGCCGCGCGTTGCGCGAGGTCACGGGGATGAGAGGCGCCGTAGCGGGCGGAGAAGCCGCTGGCGACATGCAAGTGGACGCCGCAGTCCATGGCCCACCTCCGATCACCGCCCGTTTTCAGCCGATGTGGCTGAATCTCTCCCTTCCAAGGTATCGAACGCAATTCGAACAGCGCGATCCGTTACGCCGGAGTAGGGATGCGATCACGTGCCCGAGGACTTGAAGCTGTAGGTACGAGGGAAACGTAAGGCGGTGGTGGCCGTGGCTCGTCCGGTCTGGGCCGGGAATCTGTCATTTGGGCTGGTCAGCCTGCCGGTAGGCCTCTACACGGCCACCGACAGCCACACCATCCACTTCCATCAGCTTCAGCGCGGGACCTCGGACCGGGTCCGCAACCGCCGGGTGAACGAGCGGACCGGTGACGAGGTCGAGCTGGACGACATCGTCAAGGGCTACGACACCGGCGAGGAGTACGTCCTGGTCGAGCCCGATGAACTGGACGAGATCGCACCGGGCCGCTCCCGGTCGCTGGACATCGCCGGGTTCGTCGACCTGGACGAGGTGGACCCGATCTTCTTCGACACGACGTACTACCTGGGTCCGCGGGGCGCCGAGAACACCAAGGTCTACAGCCTCCTGGAACAGGCCCTGGCCAGAGCAGGCAAGGCAGGCATCGCCACCTTCGTGATGCGCCAGCACGAGTACCTGGTGGCGGTGAAAGCCGAGAACGGCGTCCTGACCCTCCACACCCCTGCACTGGGCGGATGAGATCAGAGACCCGAAGAAGGAGATTGACAACCTGCCCGGCACAACGAAGGCCTCCGACAAGGAGCTGAAGATGGCCGAGCAGCTCATCAACGCCCTGAGCATGAGCTGGGACCCGGGGGAGTTCCACGACACCTTCCAGGAGAAGGTCGCCGCCGTGATCGAGGCCAAGCGGGCCGGCGAGACGGTCGAGAAGGCCGAACCGGCGGCGAAGCCGACCGCCGCGGTCGACCTCATGGAAGCCCTGCGCGCCAGCGTCGAGCGGGCCGGGAGCCCAAAGACCACCGGAGGCAAGGCCACCACCTCCGGCAAGACCGCCAAGCAGAAACCCGGAGCGAAGAAGCGCATCCGCTCCGCGCCCAAGGAAGACCTGAGCGGCTTGACGAAGGCCGACCTCTACAAGAAGGCCGCCGCCGCCGGCATCCCCGGCCGCTCCCACATGACCCGCGACGACCTCGCCAAAGCCCTGACCTCATCCCGGACGTGAGCGCGAAAGAAGGTTATGGGGGTGACGCTGCGACCGCCGGTGGAGCCGATGCTGGCGCAGGCCGTCGAGTCGGTGCCAGGCTCTGGCGTGCTGGGCGAGCTGGCATTTGAGCAGAAGTTCGACGGCTACCGGGCACTGCTGTTCACCCCCACCGGGACGGCCGGCCGGCTGCTGGTGCAGACCCGGCGCGGGACGCTCATCCAGGACCGCTTCCCCGGTCTCCTCACCGCCGCACAGCAACTGCCCGCCGGCCTGGTCCTCGACGGAGAACTCGTCGTCTGGGACCAGCAAGCGGGCCAGCTGTCGTTTGAAGCACTGCAGCGCCGAGCCGCCGCCCGCAGCCGCACCGCCCGCGGGCTCGCAACGTCCCTGCCCGCGTATTTCATCGCCTTCGACATCCTGCAGCAGGACGGAACCGAGCTGCTGAACGACCCCTACAGGCAACGCCGCGCCCGCCTGGAAACCCTCTTCGCCACGCATCAGCTGTCCTCCCCCTGGACGCTGTGTCCCATGACGACCCACCTGGACAAGGCGCAGGAATGGCTGGAGTCCTGGACCGATATGTCCGGCGTCGAGGGCCTCGTCGTCAAAGCCATGAACCAGCCCTACCGGACCGGCTACAGAGGCTGGTACAAACTCCGCCGCCGCAACACCACCGAAGCCATCATCGGCGCCATCACCGGCACCCTGACCCGACCCCAACTCCTCCTCCTCGGCCGCCACGACCCCCACAACCACCTCCGCCCCATCGGCCGCACCACCCCCCTGCGCCCCGAAGCGGCGCACCTGGTCGGCGGGAACCTGACCGCGGCCGACCCCGGACACCCATGGACGGGCCTGCGGTTCACCTCGGCATGGGGCAGCAGAGACGTCCTGGACGTGACCCTGGTCCACCCGGACCTGGTCGCGGAGATCAGCGCCGACACAGCCGTCGACCGGGGCGGCGTCTACCGGCACCCGGTGCGCTTCAAACGGCTGCGCCTGGACGTCACGGTCGACGATGTTCCCCGGTTGAGGGCGTGCCCGGCCGCGGCGGCCGGCTGAGTACCGGCAGAGAGGTACCAGGCGCCCTGGCACAGGACAGGGCGCGGCGTGTACTGGCGGGCTGGTCCGGCCCTTAGGATCTCGCGGTGGCAATCGAACTGACCGACGAACTTATCCAGCTACGGCGTGCGGCTGATCAGGTCCGGGCCCGGGCGACGGCCGGCCCGTACAGCGCGGAGGCGTGGCGGCCGTGGCTGGAGGCCGCCGCAGTGGTGCACGACGCGGTCACCGAACATGCGAAGGCGACCGGGCAGAACCGCTACGAGGTCGAAAAGGCCCTGGTGACAGCGGTAAAGAATGCGGAGGGCGCTCCCGAGGGCTGACCCGGTCCGCCCGTACACCGGGCCCGTGGAGCGGTGCTGCGGCCTTCGGCGGCCAGCCGTCCGTCCTGCGCGTGACCCTGGACTGGCACCGGTCCGGCGCTGCCCGGGGGATTGTCAGTGGTGGCTGAGAAGCTGGCATCAAACGGCAGGCTCCGTGCTCTCGCGGCGGCCGCTCAGCAGCGTGACGGAGGTCCGGCGATGGCGATGGTGAGTTTCAAGGTGAGATGGGTCCTCGACGGCCAGGAGAAGACCTCGGCCGTGCACTACGACCGGACCTCCGCCGAGCAGCGGCAGCAGGAACTCGCGCAGTCCGGAGCCACGGCTGTCGAGATTTTCGAGACCACCCACGGCCGGTAGACGACACCATGCTGAGCACACCCCCGCTGCCGGCGGTCCGCTTCCACGTCTCGATGACCTTCACCCCCGGGGGACCGAAACCAACGACAGTTGGACCCACTACCTCACAGCCCGTCAGAAGCATTCGCCTAAACGGGGGGCGTCGAAGCCGTCGGCTTCACCGCCTGAGGAGTCCGGCGAGGCATGAGGGAAGAAGTCCCCGGCGATCCTCCGACTGTCGGAGAACGCATGGGTCGAGTTTCGCCCTGCGCTAGTGTGATGCGCCGGAAATCTCAGGGTTAAGTCTGTGGCTGGTTGTTGGTGGCTGATGGGGTGATTTTGGTGAGGTAGTCGGCGAGGGACTTCAGGATCTCGTCGGCGCTCTTCGTCCAGGTGAAGGGTTTCGGGTCCTCGTTCCAGGTCTCGATCCAGGCCCGGATGTCGTCTTCCAGGGCTTTCACCGAGGTGTGGACGCCGCGGCGGATGAGCTTGTCGGTGAGGAGACCGAACCACCGCTCGACCTGGTTGATCCAGGACGATCCTGTGGGGGTGAAGTGGACGTGGAAGCGGGGGTGTTTGGCCAGCCACGTCTTGATCTCGGGGGTGTTGTGGGTGGCGTAGTTGTCGCAGACCAGGTGCACGTCGAGCTCGTGGGGCACGGCCTTGTCTATCGTGACCAGGAACTTCTTGAACTCCTTCGCGCGGTGACGGCGGTGGAGTTCGCTGATGACGGTGCCGTCGGCGATGTTGAAGGCGGCGAAGAGACTGGTGATGCCATGTCGCAGGTAGTCGTGGGTGCGCCGCTCGGGCATGCCCGGCATCATCGGCAACACGGGCTGCGAGCGGTCCAGAGCCTGGATCTGGCTCTTCTCATCCACGCATAACACCACTGCCCGTTCCGGCGGATTGTGGTAGAGCCCAACGACGTCGACGACCTTGTCGACGAACTGCGGATCGGTGGACAGCTTGAAGGAATCCTGCAGGTGCGGCTTGAGATCGAACCGCTTCCAGATCCGGCCGACCGTCGATTTCGACAGCCCCGTGCGAGCGGCCATCGAGGCCCGTGACCAGTGGGTGTCCCGGCCCGGAGTGGACTCCAGCGTCGCCACGATCACGTCCTCGACCTGGTCGAGGAGAATCGAGGACGGCCGACCCGGCCTGGGCTCATCGGCCAGACCGTCCAAACGGTCAGCGATGAAACGACCGCGCCAGCGATCCACGGTCGAGGTGTCGACACCAAGCTCGGCCGCGGCCTGCTTGTTCGTCCCGCCTTCCGCACAACGCAGCACGATCCTCGCGCGAAGCGCCAGGTACTGGGCGGTCTTCGCGCGCCTGGCCCACCGGATCAGCTGGTCCCGTTCGGCCTCGCTCAGAACCAGATTGGCCTTCGGCCGGCCGATGCGCGCGGCATCCTCGAGCCCGGCCATCCCCTCAGCGGCGAATTTCCCACGCCATTTCCTCACCGTCGCGGCGGTCACGCCGACCTCCACCGCCACCCGTGCGTTCGGCGCCCCGCCCGCACACGCCAGCACGATGCGCGCCCGCTCCGCGAACCGCAGCGCCACCGCCCCATTCGCCCAACGAGACAACTCCGCGCGTTCCTCATCGGACAGGCGGACTTCAACGGCACGAGGACCCGGAGACATAGCAACAGGCTACAGATTTAACCCTGAGATTTCCGGCGCATCACACTAGTTGCTTGACCGCACCCTTGATGGCGTTGCGGACCGTGGCCGTCGAGAAAGGGGCTCTCGCCCTGCCTGTACTTCACGATGCCCACATGCTGATCATCTGTGGAACCCAGGAGGGCATCGGTCGCACGGAACGGTTGGATCCTGGGGCGTTGTAGTGGTGTGAGCGGTGGGGTGGGGGAGGCGCGGCATCTGCCGCGTCAGGGCAGGAAGCGTTGCGGCTGTGGCGAATTGCGCAGGTCTCGAATACTGCCCCTTCATCAGTATTCATCAGCAAGAAGGAGGAAGTACTGGCCGGCGCTGGGGCTTTGCCCTCAGGGTGAGAAACCATCCTCGCCTACTGGTCAAGGCCTCGAGAGGCCCCCTGCTCGAGTCCCGAGCCAGCTCATACAGGTCCACCGCGTTTGCCGCACGATGGCCCAGTTCGTGCTCACATTGCGGGCACGCCTGGTGAGGCGTATAGAGGAAGAAGGGCGTCCTCTCGCTAGTTCTCTCCGTTTATGTGTGCTGGGGAGGCTCCCATGCCCGATGCAGGTCCATGGCAGTGGGCCTTGGTCTCCGTGCTGCTTGTACTTGGCTGTCTCCTAGCTTTTCGCGCCTGGTGGATGGCCGTCAGAGAACCGGAGGCGGAGCCGAGGATTGAGGTACTCGCCGGTGTCGGGGGAGGTCTGGTGTGCGGAATCGCCGTGGGCCTGTCCGCTTTGTTCTTGAGTGAGTCGATCCGCGAGTCCCAAGAGAACGCGACATGGCGGGCGAGCGTCGAGAGCGCAGACAGCATCCCCGGCTTGACCGTTGCCGGCCACGATATCAAGGGCATCAATTTCAGTGGGAAGTCGCTACGCAATGCTGACTTCACCAACGCTGATCTGCGTGGCGTAAAATTTCAGGACGCCGACCTGACCGGGGCAAACTTCACGGGGGCTGATCTGCGGGAAGCGAACCTGGTCGGAGCCAATCTGCAGGACGCAAGCCTTGAGAACGCCGACCTGGGTCGAGCCTCCCTCCACAGCGCGAACCTCAGCCACGCGGTTGTCACTGGCCGGGAGACCTCCTTCTCGGGGACGAAAGTGAACGCGCGCACATGCTGGCCGAAGGGGTTGACACTCAAGCAGCTCGACGAGCTGCTCAACGGGGTGGCAGTGGAGCGGTATGTCGACGAGACGAGCGGGCGGACCCGGAACCTCACGGCACGGGAAGAGCTCAAGGAAGACAACGTATTTGGCGGCCAGCAGGCACCCCATTGCAAGCTCTGGAAGAACGGTGAGCGCATCTATCCGGAATGGGAGCCGTAGGAGGGGCGCCTCTGCTCAGACGTGGCTTTGTCCAACGGTTCGTCGGCGCACAGTATGCGCGCGTCGCGCGTCAGCGCCGCCCCCGGCACATTGCGCAGCTACCTCTTCACCAGTGAAATGAGGGCACCTCACGGCAGCCGACTGTCACTACCGACACCCCACGAGACCAAGGACGACCAATCCACATCGGCTACCTGATTGAAGCCTGCAGGCACGGTGGCGAGTCGAGAGCGGCTGTCCCCTCAACAGCGGTGACCACCCGTTTGGCCGCGCCCACGTCGCCCGGCACGTGGGCACGGCCCAGGATGGGCCCGTGCGGGGTCCGACGGCTTTCGGCGGTTGCCCATGAACGCGAATACGCCGGCTCCCGACGAGCAGGCCGAGAGAAATGCCCCGCGGCCGCCGCCGTGGAAGCGGGTGAGTGCCTGGCTGTGGGGCCTGGTTCTCGCGGCTGTCCTCGGGGCCGTGACGGACCTGATGAAGGATGCTTTCACCGACGCCGGGAAGTCCCTGATCCGTATCGTCTCTGGTGATAACCGCGAGGTCATCATCAAGGATGAGAAGGGGCCGATCCTCGGCGTGCATGTCCAGCAGGGTGACGGGGACGGCTGCAACGCTCCCGGCTGGGTGTACCCGGAATCCCCCGCCGCACCGATCATGAACACGATCCCCGGCACGGGGATCCGCAAAGACGGTAAGACCTGGGACCAGGACCCG
The DNA here is from genome assembly GCF_043201995.1 of Streptomyces sp. NPDC048258. Taxonomy (NCBI): domain Bacteria; kingdom Bacillati; phylum Actinomycetota; class Actinomycetes; order Kitasatosporales; family Streptomycetaceae; genus Streptomyces; species Streptomyces sp. NPDC048258. The sequence continues at coordinate 2,329 of NZ_JBICZH010000041.1, read as the reverse complement.
CCCGCCTTCGGCGCCGCCCCCGCCGGGCCGGTCACCCTCTACATCAGCGCCCTTGCCAGGGATGAGAGCGCGATCATCATCCACGACATCCGCTTCCGGGTCGTGGAGCGCCGTCCACCGATCCGCGGCACCCACATCAGCCTGGCCGGAGGCTGCGGCGACAGCCCCACTTACCACGTGGGACGCGTCAATTTCGCTGCCAGGCCGCCCTACTGGGTGCCGGTCGGCGACTTCATGGAAGGCTTCCGCAAGGACGAACTGAGGTTCCCCTACACAGCCACTGCATCCGACCCGGCCACGCTGCTCATCGACGTGAACCCCGGCAAGTGCCATTGCGCGTGGAAGGTGGAGCTGCGCTGGACCGACGGAAAGGTGTCCGGCACGACGGTGATCGACGACAACGGAAAGCCGTTCCAGATCACCGACTCCAGCGGTCTGCCCGTCTTCACTTGGCAGGAAGGAAGGCGGGTGCCCGATGACCGCTCATGACAGCAGGGACCGTATGCGCACGGTCTGCTTCATCGGCGCCCTGGCTGTCCTGGGTGCGCTCCTGGGATGGGTTGTCGGCACGTGGCCGCAGGACCGGTGGCCGCGCCGCGCACCGGACCCGGCGGTGGTGGTACGTGATGTGGTTGTGATGGCCAACGGGCAATGGGTGGTGCCGACCTCCGTTGAGGAGGCAGGCATCCCTCCAGCTCGCGATGCCTGCCAGCCTGCGGTACGCACGTGGCTGCGCCGGCTGGGAGCAACGCCGACCGGCCTGCAGATCAGGTTCTTCCTTGTGTCGGAACGCACCCAGAGCCTGACGATCACTGGTGTTCGCGCCCGCGCCCACGGCCACCCCCCGGCCGTGACGCGTACCCAGATCAGTGCTGAATGCCCTCGGGACTACGTCGACTTCAGCGACCACGAAAGGCAGTGGCTCGACGTCACCCTGGGTGCCAACGGCGCCACCACCCGTTTCGGGGAGGCTGGCACGGACGAGCGCCTGGAACTGGACCTCGGCCGCGGCGACACGATCGAATTGCGCCTCGTCCTGGATGCCAAGCGGCCTGGTCCAGCGCAGCGCTGGTCCCTGGATCTCGAGTTCACCGTTGACGACCGGAAACGGTACCTGCCCATTGCGGGGCCTCCAGGCTCGTTTGTACTGGCCCCGGCCCTTCCTGAGGGTGCGCCGACGATCCGCGTCGGCGGGGGCCTACCAGGCACAACAACATCGCCATCTGAAACATCATCTCGGAGTGACCGGAGGCGAACAACGGGGAGGACTGCCAGGCCTGGCCGTCACCCAGGGTGATCACCTTGGCGGGCGGCCGCCGTGCAGTGACCCGTCCACCCAGCCGAAGACCAACAGACCCACAAGGGCAGACCGCAGGAAGGAATAGCGCAGCATCGGAATACTGCCTCTCCACCAGTACGACGGCGGCGTTGAGGCCGTCGGCTTCACCACCTGGGTCACCGCCCAGGTGCTCCAGCCCTACCGCTGCGTCGCCTACGACACGATCCCCGCCCACAAAGTGCCGGTGCAACCCCCGGCGCCGACCAAGTGGGGCTGGGTGATCCGCCCTGTCCACGGCCGCCGAGGCAGGGCGATCATCCACGAGAGTGACTGTCCCCTGGCCGAAGAGTCCGGCGAGGAGCTCAGGACGGAGGACGCCCTCGATGCCTTGCTGCGGCCCGGTGTCGAGGCGTGCCATGACTGCGGTGCGGCCGCCGTCCTGATACCCGCGCTGCAGCTGGGGGAAGGGCGAGGATGAAGAGTGCATTTCATTGGACGGGTTGGGGCTCACAGGTCCAATGGCTCAGCCGTCGCCCCTATTCGCGACGGTGGCTCCATGGAGTGGGGCGGGCTAAAGGAGATCCTCGCCGCTGCGTCGCAAATCGGCGTACAGCCGTGCGGTCACCCCGGGCTCGCCCGGCACGCGGTGGATGTCAGGCGTGCCGGAGGTGGCTCACCAGCGCCCCAGCTCGGCCGCTGCGGCGTGCACGGGTGGCCTCGTCGGTGCCGGTGATGTCCAGGACGAGCAGGCCGGGCTCGCTGAGATGGATCGGGTCAATCGGCTTCATGCCCCCTCGGACGCGTCGCTGGCGCGGCGCGTTCGCGATCGGGTCGCGGTCCACCCGGACGAGGCCGACTGCGTGCCTCCTTGACTCGGCCTACGGCCCAGCCTCCGGCGTTCCTTCTGCTCCGTCCGCCGCGACGGATAGGTTACGCCGCGGCTGGCTGAGCCGTCAAAGAGCGTTTTGTCCTGTCGATGGTGTTTGGTAAAGGGGTCAGCTGTCGCGCCAGTTCGGTGTGGATTCGCGGGTGAGGCGTCGACTCATGAGG
>NZ_JBICZH010000040.1:0-31785 GCF_043201995.1 Streptomyces sp. NPDC048258 | reverse complement strand
TCCGCCGCTACATCATCTGGCGGAACAAGCACGCCGCCGACGAACGCCTCCAAGAGGTGGTGAACAGGGCGAACGTTGCCTGACGCGGCACTAGTAGTGCTTTGTTAGCTGGTCTTGTCACAGTGGGTATTCGGTAGTTCTCTGCTTGTGTGAGGGTGGGTGAGCTTGCTGAGTGTCGGGGCCGGTTGGAGGAGTTCGCCGGGGAGGTGTTCGCGCCGCTGGTGCGGCGGGACCAGCGGGCGAAGGGCCAGTTGTATCTGCGAGGGTTGTTGCTGGACGGCAGGCGGAAGTCGATGCAGCCGATGGCGGAGCTGTTCCTGACCGAACAGCGGAGGAGCCCAAAAGCCCCTGCCAGGGCCTGACCCTCTACCAGGCCCTGAACCTCCTCCAACACCTCTTAGCAACCTGGACCGGCGCCTGCCCCACCTGCCGACAACCCACCCCATGGCAGCCCTACGACACCACCTAACAAAGCACTACTAGGGCCTGTCCGGCGGATCATGCGACTACTAGGCTGCGACGATGGAACGCTTAACCAACCTGCCCGATAGTCTCGCTCAGCCTGCAGATCCGGCCCAGGTGAACGACTACGACAGCTTCGCCGAGGCGTACTCGGCGGAGAACGAGAACAACCTTGTGAACGCGTACTACGAGCGGCCCGCGATGTTGGCCCTCGCCGGAGACGTGGCCAGCCGCCGGATCCTGGATGCCGGCTGTGGCTCAGGCTCCCTGTCCGCTGCGCTACGCGACCGCGGTGCGGTCGTCACCGGCATCGACGCCAGCGCCGGGATGCTGGCGCTGGCAAGACGGCGGCTGGGTGACGACGTGGCCCTGCACGTGGTCGACCTGAGCGACCATTTGCCGTTCGCCGACGGCGCGTTCGACGACGTGGTCGCGTCGCTGGTGCTGCACTACGTGGAGGACTGGGGGCCGACGCTGGCCGAGTTGCGGCGAGTGCTCAGGCCCGGCGGCCGGCTGATCGCGTCGGTGGACCACCCTTTCGTGGCCTACACCATCCAGGATCCTCGGCCCGACTACTTTGCGACCACCAGCTATACCTTCGACTGGACGTTCAACGGGCAGTCCGTCCCGATGAGGTTCTGGCGCAAGCCATTGCACGCGATGACTGATGCCTTCACCGCCGCCGGCTTCCGTCTTTCCGTCATCAGCGAGCCGCAGCCCGACCCAGCCGCCCGTGAGCTGTTCCCCGATGAATTCCATGCCCTTTCGACCAAAACCTGCTTCCTCTTCTTCGTCCTCGAGGTGCCGCCGTCGGCTGCGGACTCGGACGAGTAGCCAATCGGCGGATCACGAGCGGAGCCTGAGTCGGATCAAGGCGACGATGACGATGCCGTGGAAGGCACAGGCACGCTTGTCGAACCTCGTGGCCACAGCCCGGAAGTGCCGAGTGTCTGTTGATCTTGTGCCTGACGACTTGTGGGAGCGGATAGCCCCCCTGCTTCCTGCCCGGCCGCTGCGGCGGCATCGTTTCCCCGGCCGGAAGCCGGTGGACGATCGTGTTGCCTGCGGGGCATCGTCTACGTCCTCACCCAACTCATGCCCCTGCTGAACGCGATACCCCGCATCCGGGGACTACGCGGCCGCCCCCGGCACCGACCCAAGCGCCTGTTCGCCGACCACGGGTACGACTACGACAAGTACCGTCGCCTGATCCGCAATCGCGGGATCTCACCCCGAAGATCGCCCGCCGCGGCACCCCGCACGGCTCCGGCCTGGGCAAAACACGCTGGGTGGTAGAGCGGACCTCGCCTGGCTCCACCAGTTCAAACGCCTCCGCATCCGCTACGAGATACGAGCCGACCTCCACCAGGGACTCCTCGAACTCGCCTGCATCATCATCTGCTTGAGACGCCTCCGCACCTCATTCTGAAATGATCAGTTAGCGCCGCCGAGATGATCGGGCCGGGTGCGCGGGTGTCCACCGCCCGGCCGACCGACGCGGATCCGTTCCATCACAGTTCATCCGACACGATCCACGGCCGCGACTGACGTTTCCCCACGGCTGGACCAACGACACCCCAAGCTGAAAGTCACATGATCGACTACTTCTGTTAGGGCCTCTTAGAGATCGTCTTGATTGGTGATCAACGAGGTCCGCTCAGGGTGACGGGCTGTGGAGGTAATGCGAGTGCATTGGTTGATCAGGTTGAGCGACACTGCATCGATGAGCTCCCGAACTTTCCCGACGCCGTACGAACAGGCCCTCCACCATGTCGCGGAGCAGTCGTCTGGAGGTCCCCTGGATCCGTCGCTGCGTGTGACCCTCAACTTCCATCCGGACCGCCTTGTGCGAGGCACGCCGATCCTGGATGTCCTGGCCGAGGACGGCGTATACCGCTCGCAGTTCGTCACAGGCACGAGCAATGGGGGCTTGACCGCCCACCCCGGCGGTGACCGGTGGCGCTGGGAGAGCCGGATCTTCGGCGGGGCGTACGACGAGGCGCCTGCAGATGAGCGACCGGTCTATGGGGCACTGAACTTCCGTCGCAAGCTGGGCGGTGGGGCACCGCGCTTCGGCTCCGCCCACTTTCGGCTGGCCGCCGAGACGCTGACGAGGACCACGTTCTGCTATCCGGACAGTTTCCTGGAACCGTCGGCGTTCGGCGTCGCAGCCCGCATGCCGCTGATCGAGCTTGCCGAGGCCGACAGTCAGGACTCACTCGATGACTACATCGAGGCGCAGGTGCACGGGCCGGTCTGGCTGAACCGCGACGTGGAGGCTGTGGTCTTGGACCCCTGCTATCGCGGCACGGACGTGGAAGCCTCGGCTCGGTGTCTTCCCTGTCCGGTCGAATGGCACCCTGGATTCAGCCTCGCGGTCGAGGAACTCCGGCGCCACCCCGACTATCGCGGACAGGAGTACATCGACCTGGGCGTAGAGATTGCAACGGACGGGCGGCTCGATCCCCGTATCATCGGGGGCGCTGCCGGCGCCGGCCGCCATGACGAGCAGGCACTCAAGCGGGTGTGGCACTACGTGGCGCGCTTCGGGGCGCACCTGCAGTCCGGCGACGAACCAGTGCGTCGGACACAGGCGGAGGTGGGCGTACTCGATGTCCTTCGTTGAGGGGCTGGTGCCGGAAGGATTGTGGGAACCCGGGATCGGAAAGACGCACCTGGCCATCGGCCTCGGCGTCAAGGCCTCCCACGCCGGCTACTCGATCCTGTTCGACACCGCCAGCAACTGGATCACCCGCCTCGCCGAGGCCCACCAGTCGGGCCGGGTGTAGGCGGAGCTGAAGAAGATCCGCCGCTACAAGTTGATCATCATTGACGAGGTGGGCTACATCCCGTTCGACCGGGACGCAGCGAACCTGTTCTTCCAGCTCATAGCCTCGCGTTACGAGCAGGGCTCGGTGATGGTGACATCGAACCTGCCCTTCGGGCGCTGGGGAGAGAGACCGTCTCCGACGGCGACGTCGCGGCCGCGATGATCGACCGCCTGGTCCACCACGCCGAGGTCCTCACCCTCACCGGAGACTCCTACTGCACCCGCCAGCGACGCGAACTGTTGGGCAAGGACAACGGCGCCCGACGCCGGAGAGTCACAGGGCCCACCAGCAATACAGCCGCTGGTCGGAAGCCTGAGCGCGCTGAGCCAGTCCGGCCAGGGCTTCCAGAACATCGGCCGTGTCCTCGACCCTGATCCCGATCTGCCGGAGTTCGTCGGTCATCGACCACGGCTCGGCAGAGCGGACAAGGTCGTCCGGCGATGCAGTGGCGAGGGCATCGATCAGGGTGTCTGTCAGGCTGACCACGAACGGCGGGCCGTCCTCCGGCCCGGACAGCAGTTGGCCGGACCGCGGGCGCTCGCCGGCCTCCTCATAGCTGCAGCCGGTCATGATGGCTTCGAGCTGGGCGATCGCGACGACCGGGTCGATGTTCTTGAGGCAGACCACGTCGAGTTCCGCCTGCCCCGGCCCTCCAGGAGTCTGGAGCACCGCGACGGCAGCCTGATCATCAGTGGCGGAGAAGTAATCGCACAGTGGCATGCCGACGATTCCGGCATCCACGGCTGACAGTCCTGCCGGCACCGCCAGGGCAGTCGACGACCAACCACACCAGGGTCAAATTTCAGAGACTCGCCAGGGGCAAAATTCAGAGAACGTTGACACGCCCACCCCTCCAGATACTCCCCCGACCTGCCACCCGTAATGGCACACGGCCGTTTCGCCCGCTGCCGGAGTGACCACCATCACAGCCCCGAACGGCGAAAAGGGGCCTTTCGGCCGAGGGGGATAAACCGTCGGCCGCCTAGCCTGGACGAGCAACGAGAGTCCGAAGGGCGAGGGCAAGGGAAGAACGCATCCATGAGCACCACCACCTCCGGAGGCCGCCGCCGGGCGCGCTGCACCGTGACGGCAGCCGTACTGGGCCTGCTGGCCTCAGCCGGCGCACCGGCGCTCGCCGCGACCGGCGGCAACGGGGGGCAGCCGCCCGCCGCTTCCCGCTCCGGATCCGTACAGGCGCGGCCGCAGGCACCGGAGGCGGCGATCGCGCAGGTGCCGGTCGGGATATCCCGCCTCGCTCAGGGAGCAGGCCGCGACATCGCCATCACGATCGACGACGGCCCCGACCCCCGCTGGACCCCGCAGGTGCTGGAAGTGCTGCGGCGGAACAACGTCAAGGCCACCTTCTGCATGATCGGCACCAAGGCCCAGGCGCACCCGGAGCTGGTCCGCCAGGTGGCAGCGGCCGGACACCGGCTGTGCGACCACTCCGTGGACCACGACGTCACGATGGATCACAAACCCGTCGCCTACCAGAGTCGGCAGATCCTCGCGGCCAAGGAGATGATCGAGAAGGCGGCCCCTGGCGTTCCCGTCGACTACTACCGGGCACCGGGCGGTGCCTTCACCCCCGCGAGCCGTCAGATCGCGGCCGCGAGCGGAATGCGGCCCCTCGGCTGGAGCGTCGACCCCAAGGACTGGAGCAGGCCCGGCCTGCCCTCCATCCTCTCGGCCGTCGAGAAGGGGCTGCCCGCCCAACCGACCGTGCTGTTCCACGACGGAGGCGGCGACCGTTCACAGACCGTCGCCGCGCTGGCCCACTACCTGCCCTGGCTCTCGGCCCAGGGCTACACCTTCACCTTCCCGGCCCGTACCGCGTAACCCCCTACCCCCAGACCCCCCGCCTCCCACCTCGGGGGTTGTGCCGGTCCGGCGGGAGCGTCAGCCACTGAAAGCGGGTCGCACTGGTGTCGACGCGGGGTGGGGCCTTGCCCTTCCCGGTGTGGCCGGGTCTCAACTCGGGGCAGGCACGGCCCTCGGGTTAGGTGTTGCTCTAGCGTGGGGGGACGGAAGGCATGCTGGCCTAGATCCCAGGTACGCGAGCACGCAAGACGACGGAGGCGTGTTGACACCTCTGACCCGGATTCCGCTGGACGGCGGGGGCTGCATTCTGGTCGAGCAGCACGCCGAGTGGGACGGTCCGGTGAAGGCCAGCCGCATCGGCGACGCCGTACGCGAATTGCCAGTGACGCTGGAGGGGCCCTGGAGCCGGTCACCGAGGCCGCCCGCGCCATCCTCGGCCAGCTACGCAAGGCCCATCCCGATCAGATCACCGTCGAGTTCGGCGTCGACCTGGCATTCGAGGCCGGGACTGTGATCACCAAGAGCCAGGCCAGCTGCCACCTGAAAGTGACCGTTACACGAGTACGGGCTGATCCCGGTGAGCAGCGCGGAGAAGAAGCCGGGTGAGGGCAACGCATCGGACCTGCTCGCCGCCGTTGTTCAGGTCCTCCGGCCGGACGGAGGCGTGGCCGGGGTGGGGTTCCTGGTGGCCGACGGGGTCGTGGTCACCTGCGCGCATGTCGTCGAAGCGGCTGGAGGCGGCCCGGAGACTGTGGTGCAGCTGGCCTTCCCCCACGTGAGGGGTGCGGACCGGGTAGAGGGGTCGGTCACCGGCCACCTGTGGCGTGCCAGTGAGGACGAGGACGTGGCCTTCATCCGGCTGAGCCGGATGCCGGCAGATGCACGGACGCTGCCGTTGGGCTCTGCGGAGGAGTGCCGCGGCCACCATGTGCGCTCGTTCGGATTCCCCGCGCAGGCTCCGCCCGAAGGGCACTTCGGCTTCGGTGTGGCCGGCGATCTGCTGCCGGGCTCGGGCGGCAGGAGCGCACACCTGCAGCTCACCGCGGCCAACGATCTCAGAGGGCTTCCGCTTTCCGAACGTGATCGCTTGGTTCGGGAAGGAGGGGCGTGAACTCTGTCTGTAGGCGGGAGAGTGGAGGCAGTTTGCCCGCTCATCTTGTCCGTGGAGGTGGCCATGCCGTCGGTGCTCGGGATGCTGGAGGCTCGGGAGAAGAAGGCCCGCGAGGAGGTCGCGCGGTTGCGGGAGGAAGCCGAGCGGGTGCAGACCGCGCTCGCGGCGGCGGAGAACACCCTGGCGAGGCTGGCCGATGCGCGGGAAACGGTGGCCGATGTCCTTCGTGAACAGCCCGTTCAGGATGGCAGGTTGACCCGCAGTGCGGTCGCCGGCTCGGTCGTTCCGCACCGGGCCAGGGACGCCGTCATAAAGGTGCTCGCGCCCGAGTATCAGCAGATCCTGCGGGTGCTCGCCGCTCCGGAGGCCGCCGACGGGATGCGGGTGAAGCAGATCTTGGCGGGCTTGGGGTGGGACATCGCGGCCGTCGGATCCACCGAGCGGCCCTCCTTGATGCGGACGCGGTCGCGCAGCCGGTCGTGGAACTCGGCCAGCAGCCCGGTGGCCTGCCAGCGTCGCGCGAAGGCGTGCACCCGCCGAAATGGCGGGAAGTCGCGGGGCAGGTTGGCCCACTTCACCCCGTTGTCGACGACGTAGCGGATCACATCCAGCATCACACGATGGCAGTAGCCCTCCGGCCGCCCGCCCCGGCCCTCAAACCGGGCCGGAACCGGCAGGGCCTCCCGGGCGATCTGCCACTCCGCCTCGCTCATGTCGGACCCGTAGCACGCAGTCCGATCCGGCCGGTCCGCGGCGTTGCCGAACCGGTGCGCGAGGCAATCGCACGGCGAAACGCGGGAGTTGGACGCGACAGGCATGGTCACGCAAGACTGTGGCAACGGGGCCTCCTCGGTGCTTGAGCTTCGCAACTCCGAGCTACCGAGGAGGCCCTTTCCTTCATGCGTTGGCCCCGGTGTAATCACCTGATCAGGCAACCGCGTTCAAACCGGGGATGGCCTCTCAGGTTCCGGTGGAGAGGGCTACATGGCGCCATTGGTCAAGTTCGCGTTGTACCAGATCTAGCTTCGCCTCGACGCGCTCGATTGCGTCCGCGCCCAGCTGCAGGCGCAGTGGCGGTTCGGCGACCTCGGTGATGTCGACGATGGCTTTCGCTGCCTTCACCGGATCGCCTGGCTGGCGGCCGTCGTTCTTAGCCAGTGCCTCGCGCACCGGCCCCGCGCCGGCGACGTAGTCAGCGATGGAGGCCGGTTCGACCTGCATGCTCAAGCTGCTGAGGAAGTCAGTGCGAAACCCGCCCGGCTCCACGATCGTGACGCGGACGCCGAGCGGGGCCAGCTCGCCGTGTAGCGCCTCGGAGACGCCCTCGAGGGCGAACTTCGACGCGCCGTACAAGCCCGCCGCCGGAGCGGTGGCGAAGCCGCCCACGGAGCCAATGTTCAGGACGTGTCCGGAGCGCTGGGCGCGCAACGTCGGCAGGGTCGCCCGCAACGTGTTGAGCACGCCGAAGACGTTGACGTCGAACAGCGCCCGGGCGGCCTTGTCGGAGATCTCCTCGATCGCGCCGATGAGGCCGTAACCGGCGTTATTGGCCACGATGTCGATCCGGCCGAATTTTGCCAGGCCGGCCTCCACCGCAGCCATCAGCTGCTCCGGTTCGGTCACGTCCGCGTTCACCGCCAGCAATCCGTCCGGCTCTTGGGGGTACGCCCGGAGCACCGCTGACGCATCCCTCGCCGTAGCGATCACGCTGTGCCCTCGGTCCAGCGCCTCCCGGGTGATCTCCGCGCCGAGCCCACGCGATGCCCCGGTGACAAACCAAACGCTCATGTTCTCCCCTGTTCCGATGGCCCGATGGGCCGACACCCCGACGCTAGAACCTAGAGTCGGGTCTAGATCAACAGTTATGTGAGGGAGGGGCGCTCATGGACCTGAGCATCGGTGAGGTGGCACAACGCAGTGGGCTGAGCGTGCACGCGCTGCGGTTCTACGAGCGGGAGGGCCTGTTCGCCAACCCGGTGCGCCGCCTGTCCAACGGCCGCCGGATCTATCACGAAGAAGACCTGGAGTGGCTGGCCATCTGCACGAAGCTACGCTCCTCCGGCATGTCCCTGGCGGTGATCCGGCAGTACATCGAGCTGGCCCGTCAGGGCCCGGGCACCGAACACGAGCGTCTTGAGCTGCTGCGCCGACACGAAAACCACGTGGAGACGCAGATCCGCGAGCTGCAGGACACCCTGGATGTGATGCGGCACAAGGTGCGGATCTACGAGGACCATGTCGCCCGCGGTGAAGCCGATCGGCTCTGGAATCCGTCCCACCCGCTTGCCGCACAGGCCCGCACTCACCAGGAGTGCCATCCGCCAGAGGGCACGTGATCGTCCGGTTACGATCTGTGTGGCATCGGCCGCGACGTCTACCGCTCCTTCACCCGCGGTGCCCAGTCCGCCGGCCTCCGGCGTCATCCGGCTGCACACCGCCCGGAACCCCGTTCGAACCGACAGCCCCATCGATCGGTATGCGGATGGCTTCTCACTACCGGATTCAGCGGCGGGCCCGAGCTCGACGAGGTGACCGGCTTAGTCATCGGCATGGTCACGGAGATCGCCGGCAAGACCGCCGCAAGGCCATCCCCGCCTTACACGGCCATCGCCGTGGCAACCTGCTCGACCGTTGCCGGAGCCCCGCCCCGCCCCACCTGCTCACTCATCCCGGCAGGCTATCGACGCAGCGAACCGGCGGCGTAATCGCCGCGATCGGCGCGCTGCCTGTCAGACAATGGGATGGGTAGAGCAACTGCCACCGGGCACGTCACTCAAGGCACCGGAGTACACCTCAACGAGTCGATCGAACGGCAAGACGAATTCGCTGTAGTCCTGAAGGGTGACACAGAGCCTTTCCGAACTTTGTCGCGTGTTGGCGGGGAAGGGATTCGTCGGCCCAAAAGATCAGCGAAGCCCCACGCGGGCACCGCACGTCAGAAATGGACTCGGCTTTGGCATCTGTACCGAACGGCACCTACACGATCGCCCGTCCTGGTGAGCAGCTGCTCACGATGGATGGAGGGTCGTCGGAGCCCAAGACACCCGTTGTGCTGCTGCCTCCCACCGGCACCCCCGGCGAGCAGGAATGGCAACTGGAGGTACTGAGCAACGGCAACTGCACGATCCGCAATCTCAGGAGCGAAACGTACCTGTCCTTCGACGGTGACCCGGAGATGAACAAGCCGGTCGTCGGATTCCCCGAGCCCCGCGAGTGGGCGCTCTACCAGAGCACGCAGCCGCACACCTTCCACGTCGTCGTCCCCGGAGGCCCCATCGACGGCCAGGAGCTGGGCCTGGACCTCAGCCTGCTGAATATCTTCCCGCCCCGCATTGCCCTCAGGCCACTCGACGTCGACGACCAAGACCAGGCGTGGACCTTCCAGTTCATGGAGTAGCGGCGTGAACCGGGTGCCCGGGTCGGCGGCCGACCCGGGCACCACCCCGAAAGGGCGACCGTCCTCACTACGGCCGCTCGCCAGGTGACAACAAGCCTGCTTTTCTGTCAGCTGTCGTGCTTCGGCTCAACCCGGGGCTGCGTGAGGCGATCTCGGGTATCGGTCTCAGTAGGAGATGTCGATTAGTCGATGTCCGTGAACTCCACCAGCAGATCCCCCGCCCGACGGCCTGCGTCCTTGAAGTAGGCCTCCTGCAGACCTTCAGCAGCCAGGGCTTGGAGCTCGGCCTCGGCGGCTCCGGCCTGCTGCTCGCCCAGCAGGCGCGGCGCGAGCTCCGGTGCCAGATGCTGGGCAATTCGGCGCATCCGCCAGATCATCCTCCGCCGGTTCTGGCTGGTGGACGAGTATCTGCCAGAGGTAGCCGCGTTCGACGACACGCGGGCCGTCGCGATCGACCGGCTGATTGCGCTGCTGGGCGGCGCCCGCATCGAGACGGTCCCGATCCCGCATGACTGCACCGCCGGATTCGGCGCCGCCTTCTGGCGCCGACCCGAGGCCTACCTTGATCCGGAAGTGCGTGCCGGCATATCCATGCTCGCCCAGACCGGCGAGGAGGTACTCCGTCCGGGCTTGGCCCGGCTGTCCGACGACCTGTCTTCCGGCCTGTGGCACGAACGCCATGCCGACCTGCTCAACCGCGAAACACTCGACATCGGCTACCGGCTTGTCATTGCTGACCTGTAGGAACAGGCGAGCGACGCGACTCCACGCTCAGGCATACGCGGGCCTTCACGTAGGTAACCATCAATAAGGTGAGGGTGGTTGAGGCCGGTCATGCCGCGAGGGTCTCGCGGCGTTCGACGAGGTGTCCGCGTTGGCGAGACGGGGTGTGCATCCCGCGCCGTGCGCAGTCGCGCAGCAGATCGGCCCAGGACTCCGCCGACTCGCGGTAGCCGTCGGCCATCGCGATCAGCTCCTTGGTGCCGTCAGCGCGCACGCCCATGACAACCAGGACGGAGGACTTGGCCTCGGGCCAGGCGGATCCGCAGGTGGATGCCGTCGGCCCACACGTAGACGTAGTCGCTGCCCGTCAGGTCACGTTCACCGAAAACCCTGTGATCGGCTTGTCACTGGCCGGTCAACCGAGTGACCGTGGCCGGCGAGAGCCCGGCCGAGCTGCCGAGGAACTACTCGAGCGCAGGGTCTCGGCTTCGACGGCCTCGAGCACCGCCATCGGAGAGGCTCCCTGCAACGGCCGGCACTGCCGTACGCCTGCCACCTTCTGGCTCCAGGTCACAGCCTTGCCTGCATGTGCTCGATCGAGGTGAACTCCCGCCCCCGCAGAATGAGTCCCGAATTTTGGGCATCGGCCGCTCGACCCGCGGCTTGTCTTCGGGCCGGGCGGCGCGGGCCGGGTCCACCAGTGCCCCGTAGTGGGTGGCGAGCTCGGTGGTGCGCCCGAAAGAGGTCGTAGCGGCCGCAGTTGCCGCGGGGCGCGGCGCGCGGCGCAGCACCCCGGGGCCCTCCGCTGACACCTAATTCCGCAGCCACGCCAACCAGGTTGGCGTGCTTGCGACTTGCGGGACGTGCCGATTCGCGCCGGTGACACTGATCGGCCACCGCGCGGGGTCCGGATCCGGTAGAACGCGCTGCCGCAGCAAGTTCCCCCACCGGAGAGGACCCCCATGCACCTGAGTCGTAGACACCACCGTCGGCGGAGCCCCGGCCGCACCGCGGTGCGCGCCGCCGTGTGCGGACTGCTGCTGGCGCTCGCCGGTCTGCCCAGCGGGAGTCCGGCCGCGGCCGCGGCCGGCGGCGCCGCCGGATGCCGGCCGGCCGCGCAGACGTACGCGGACCGCACCGATGAGCGCGGCCACTGCCTGGCCGTCACGCTGCACCTGTCCGAGGCCCCCGTCCTCGGCGGTTCGGCGCGGCTCGACATCGAGGTGGGCACCGTCGGCGGCGACACGGACGTACGCCTGGACGTCCAGCTCCCCGCCGGTCTGGAATGGGTGACCGCGCCCGCCGGGCTCAGCACCTCCACGGCCGCCTCGCTCGTCCCCGTCCAGGGCGGCCGCGTGCACCGGGCCGAGGGCACCGGCCGGGCGGGGCAGCAGCGCCCGTGGAGGCTGAGCGGCACCGTACGCGCGGTCGCCGAGGGGCCGGTCGGCATCCGCGCCACCGCCACCTCGGCGGCGGACCCGGCGGACACCGACGCGGGCAGCGTCTTCCTCACGGTCGGCGCACGCCAGTCGGCCTTCGGCATCCCGGTCGGGAGCGTCAGCGCCGCGGCGCCGGCGGCCGCCGACGCGAGCCGCGCCCGCCCGGGCCTCGTCCACCGCCCCGCCGAGCCGGCCCCCGACCCGGCGGCGCCGGCAGCCGCGGCGGGTACGGCCTGTGCGACGGGCTCGTGGAACTACGTCGACCACGGTGGCGTCACCCGGGTCTCCGCCAACGCCCGTGTGGCCGTCTACGACGACGACGCGCGCGGCACGGACGATCTCCTCGCCACCGGTGTCACGGGAGCCGACGGCGGCTTCACGCTCTGCTTCGACAACGCGGACGAGGAGGGCGGCGGCCAGGACGTCTACGTCCAATTCGCCACCGAGAACCAGCACTGGGTGATACGCAACGGCAAGTCCCGCCAGCCGTATCGTTTCGCCACCCCGGTCCACGCCAACGTACCCACCGGCTCCACCACCGGCATCGGTGCCTTCCAGCCGGACGACGCCGCTCTGATGCGCGGGGTCGAGGCCTTCGACACGGTCAACACCGGCTGGAACTGGAAGCCCGGCAGCTGCTGGGACGCCCGGGACACCACCTGCCGCCGCGGCTTGGTCAACTGGGCGCCGGACTCCACCGACGGCACGTACTACTCGCTCCAGGGCAACGCCGTACATCTCGCCGCCGAGGACCCCGACGCCCCCGTGCTCGTACTGCACGAGTTCGGCCACGCGATGATGGACGACGTCTACGAGGACGCCTTCCCCTCCTCCCCCAACTGCAGCCCGCACTACATCACCAAGACCAGCTCGGCGGGCTGCGCCTGGACCGAGGGCTTCGCCACCTGGTTCGGCGTCGTGGCGCTCGGCGATCCCACCTTCCGCTGGCCCGGCGGCCGCACCCAGGACCTGGAGGGGCCGACCTGGGGCACCTCCGGCTGGGACAACGGCGACACGGTCGAGGGCCGGGTCCTCGGCGCGATGATCGACCTGTCCGACACCGCGAACGAGCCCGGCGACACCTGCGCGGAGAACCCGGCGGGGCCGCTGTGGAGCACCTTCCTCAGCCACGTCTCCGGCAGCTTCAACCAGTTCTGGAGCCACCGCGCCGCTGACGGCCACGACGTGGGTGCGGGCGCCCTGTCCTGCCTTTACCACAACACGATCGACTACTGACGCGGGTCCGGGCCGGGGCCCGGACCCGAGCCGAAGCATGGTCCCGCGCGGCCGCACCACCCGGCCTTCTCCGGCCTTGGTGGTGCGGCCGCCGCACCGCGTTGGTACCTTCCGTCCATGGCGACGGGCGAAGTCGGCGAGGCCCTGCGAAGACTGGGCATCGGCGCCGGGGCGGTCAGGCTCTATCTGGCCCTGCTGGAGCTGGCGCCCGTACGACTGCCCGAGCTCGGCGCCGCCACCGGCCTCGACGGGCCCGAACTGGCCGCCGGCTATGCCCAGTTGGTCGAGGCAGGACTCGGCAGCGCCGCAGTCGGCGACAGCGAGGCGGTCGCCCCCCTGCCACCCGCCGCCGGCCTGCAGTTCCTCGGCCGCCTCCGGGCCGCCGAACTCGACGCCTCGTGCATCACCGTCGCCGGGGCCTTCGACTCCTCCCGCCGCCGACGCCCGGCCGCCTTCAAGAACGACCTGGTCGAGGTCGTCACGGGAGAGGACATCGGCCCCCGCCTGCGCCAGGCCTGGGCGGGCGCCTGCAGCCAGATCCGCCAGTTCGACTCCCCGCCGTACTTCCCGATTCCCACCGCCACCGACGAGGCCCTCGCCACCCTCGCCCGGGGCGTGACCCAGCGGGTGGTGTACTCCCGGGAGTCACTGGAGTACCCCGGCAACTTCAGCCGCAGCATCGAGCCGTGCATCGCCGCCGGCGAGCAGGCCAGGGTCGTGCACTCGGTCCCGGTGAAGCTGATCATCATCGACGACGCCTGCGCACTGGTATCCCTGTCGATCCACGAGGTCGACGTGCACCACACCCTGCTCATCGTCCGCCCGTGCGGGCTGTTCTCGGCTCTGGTGGCGCTGTTCGAGCAGACCTGGCAGAGCGCGCTGCCGCTGTACGCCTCCCGCACACCGCCCCCGCGCGGCGCCACCGTCCCACCGCAGCGCCCGCTGCCCGCCGACCGCCGCATGCTCACCCTCCTCGCGGGCGGGGTGTCGGACGAGGACATCGCACGCGAACTCGGCATCAGCCGCCGCACTCTGTTCCGCCGTGTGGAGGTCCTGATGGCCCGCCTGGGCGCCACGACCCGCTTCCAGCTCGCCCTCCAGGCCCAGCGCCGCGGTTGGCTGTGATCCCCGTACCTACTGCCGTGCGCGCCGGATGGGCAGCAGCGTCGGGACGGGCTCCCAGCCGAGGAAGTCGAGGATGATCCGGTTGACCCGCTCCGGCTTCTCCATGATGAGCGCGTGCGACGTTCCGGGTACGACGGCCAGCTCGGGGTCGGGGATCGCGCGGTACAGGGCGATCGTGTGCTCCAGCGTGACCAGGTCGTCGTCCCCGACGAGGACGAGTGCGGGCGCGCCGATACGGGCCAGGTCCTGCGGGGGGGATGTTCGGCTGCGTACGGAGCATGTCGGCGCTCTTGCCCACGATGACGGGCCAGTGGTCGGCGCCGTCGGGTGACACGGCCTCGTACATCTCGCGGAACATCGCCAGTTCGGGGCCGCCGGGCTCCACGTGGTCGAGCATCTCCGGCACCACCGCGCGCTGCGGGCTCGGGAGGAAGCTGGCTCCGATGACCACAATCTTCCTCACCAGGTCGGGACGGGCGATGGCGACGAGCAGAGCCACGATCCCGCCGTCGCTCCACCCCACGAGATCGGCCGTACCCGCGACGACCGACTCGACGAAGGCGGCGGTGTCCTCAGCCATCTCCGCATAGGAGAGGGGTCCCTCCAGTCCGCGCTACCGGCTGATCAGCGGCAGCACGGGGAAGGTGTGGCTCTGCCAGATCAGGCGAGAGGGCTCTTCCGGGTAGGCAGTGACGGCCGGCCGGGTGTCGAAGCGCTGAACGAGACGTTGACCGGTGTCGTACGCGGGCCAGCCGGGGTCGCCGTGGGCGGCGAACGAAGCCCATGCGGCGCGCATCCGGGCGGACAGGGCCTCTGCCTCCGGGGAGGGTGCTTCGCCGATCAGCATGGCAGGCTGGCCGCGGTCCAGGTTGCCGAAGACGAGTGGTACGTCGAGGCCGTGGCAGGCGCCGAGGGCGCCACCCATGCCCGGGGCCGGCCAGGCCAGCTCGTAGACATACACGCGGCCGCTGGCAGCCGTCTGGGCCTCGGCGAGGTGGAGCGACGGCATGCGGAACAGCCAGTCGGAATGGACCAGTTCGTACAGCTCGTCCGGGCCCGCCGCCGGGAAGGCGTCGCGGTAGCGGCGCGCGCCGTCCGGGCCGGGTGCGAAGACATGGAGGGCGTTCGCCGCCTGCTCTTCGCTCACCTCACCGAGCAGACCGTTGATGGCGGTGAACAGGCGCTGCTCGTCGCGGGTGTGGCCGACGAGGAGTTCGATGTCGCGGCCGGCGCCGTCGGTCAGGGCCTGCCACGGTGTGACGGCCAGGACCTCGCCGTCGACGACGGGCGAGAAGGGGATCGTTCTGTGCGCGGGCAGGCCCCAGCGTTGCGCCCACTGGGCCATCTTGGCGCCTACCGTGTCACCGGCGGCGGACAGCTGGTGCGGGGCAACACCGGACAGGTCGGCCACCGTGGGCCGCAGCCCCAGCTCGGCGGCGCAGGCCGCAGTGATGTCCGCGGCAAGCTCCGGCGAGAAGAACGTGCCCGGCACACTCTGCGCGACGGCCCGGCGGAAGAGCCCGGCCGCACGGTCCATCGCCAGCAGCGCGGCGACCGATCCCCCACCCGCCGACTGCCCGAAAACCGCGACCCGGTCAGGGTCGCCGCCGAAGGCCCGGATGTTGTCGCGCACCCACTCGAGTGCGGCGACCTGGTCGAGCAGACCCCGGTTGGGAGGAGCCCCCTCGATCTGCGCGAAGCCCTCGATACCCACGCGGTAGTTGAACGTCACCACGACGACGCCACCGTCCCGCGCGAGCCGACCACCGTCGTACTCGGGGAGGCCGGACATGCCGATCACGTAGGCGCCGCCCTGGATCCACACCATCACCGGCAGCCCCGCGCCCGGGTCGGGTTCGGGCGACCAGACGTTGACCGTCAGCCAGTCGTCGCCCGCCGCGTCCTGCGACAGCGCGTCCATGCCGAAATGCCCGCCCTGCGGGGGCGGTGGGCCGTACGAGAGGGCCTCCCGCACCCCGCTCCAGCCCCCTGCCGGTCGCGGCGCGGCGAAGCGCAACACGCCGACCGGTGGCTCGGCGAACGGGATGCCACGGAAGACCGCCACACCCGCCTCCCGGATGCCGCGCAGCCTCCCGGCCGCCACGCGGACTTCGGGCCGGGACCCGGACGGCTTGGACTCGGCAACGGTCATCACAACTTCCTCTCAAGCAGGAGGAGAGGGCTCTCGGCGGCCCCGGACCCTGCGGATCATCCACCGCGGTTGCATGCCGCGCCAGCGATTTACAGATGACTCGGACAACCTCGCCACCGACGAGACAGCCCGTCTGATGGCCCGGCTGCCATGGATGCGTCGGTCGAGGACAGCGATGGCAACGGGTTGCACCGATGCCTCCACAGAATGCTGCGCCCCGTCGCACCTGACACCCACGATGACTGCGACCCATGGTCCTGACCTGCCCCGATCGGCAACGGCCCGCAGGCTAGGAGAGCGAGCCGTTGTCCTGTTCACGCTGGTACGAGGTGGGGAATCGAGGCGAGCAAGTCTGAGGAACGGGCAAGCAGGGGGTGGGGAAATTCAGGGCTGTGGCCCACATTTCGTGACGATCAGGGTTGGCTTTGTTCACGGACTGTCAGCAGTAGTTGTTCGCGGCTGCGGGAGGCATACGAACAGCGGCGAGTGTCGGCGGCCAGTTGAATTTCCCCGGTACGGCCAGTTATGACGTCACCCTCTGTGGCTGCTACAGCGGTGTCGGACGTCTGTCGGTGGTGGACAACGAGCTGTCGGCACTTTGTCGGTGGGGGCTGCGACCTTGGGGATGCGGTCGGTGGCGTCCATGAACGTTCATGCCGTCCACGACCGCCCGTATGACCCGTGTGCGCGGAACCAGTGATGGGGGAGAGCCGATCGTGAATCAGTCGCTCGTGGATCGTATGTGGGAGTACCTGAACGCCGGCCTGGCCATGGACGTGGAGGGGCTGGATGCCCTCTACGACCCGAGCTTCGAGAACATTCGGTTCGACGAAGAAGGCCAGGTAGTGACCCTGACGAAGGAACAGTTCATGGGGCGCTTCCGTGCTCTGCGGGACCAGGGATTGAAGGTGGGTGAGTCACTCGACGACGTCCGTCTTCTGGCCACCAGCGTGTACGACGGCCATGGGTCGATCATCATGCGCCGGGTCAAGGAGGGGGTCCCGGTGCTCTACAACTTCGTCTGGCGGTGGCAAGACGGCCGATGGACCACGCTCCTGCGTGAGTTCACCTTCCACAAGGACGTCACCAACCTGGTCAAGATGATTGAGTCCGAAGGCTCGCCCGCCTGACTGTCTTGCTGCCTCCCGAGGACCGGCGTTGCCCGGCGATAGGACGTCAACCCTCACGTTCAGTAGTCATCGGCGGCCAGGTGACTTCCCGTCATTTGGCCGCCGACGGCGCGGTGAGCAGCCGACGGGGAATTCGAACTGACCGCTGACACAGGCGAGGTCGATGTTCGCCAGTCCGCGAGGCCGGCGGGGATGCACACACCTCCGGCGCTGCCAGAGGTGTGTGCATCCCCGCCTTGGCAGGTCTCAGCCCTGCTCTCCAGACAGGGGGTAGCGGTCGGTCCGGGAGAGGACCCCGGTGAGGGACGCGGAGAAGGGTTCTCGTTTTGTGCGCGGTAGCGGTACCTCGGTCAGTTTGCCGTCATAGATCATCCACAGGCCGAAGCAGTCGTCGTCCTCGTCACGGACGAGGACCTGGACGGAGTGCGGGTTCGGCCAGTCCAGAGATTCCAGGTGGCTCAGCAGCCCGTGCCAGTTGTGGCGGATGAACTGGGTGACCCAGGTGTAGCACCGCTCGGACGGCCTGCTCAGTCCGGCGAACACCCAGTCGTCCACCCGTGTGAAGCACTGGTGCCATTCCCGGTTCTCGTCGGGGCGGGTCAGGGGCTCCATCACCTCCTCGGCTCCGCGAGCCAGGACGATGACCTCCGCAAATCTACTCATGAGCCCACTATGACCACAGCCCCTCAACGCGGGAACAGTGGGTGATCAGATGGGCGGCCGCGTTTTCGGGACGTCGGCCCGTTGTAGGACTGAGCTGGCCGGACGAGCCCCCGGTCGTCGCCCGGCAGTTGCGCGGCGACGGCCGAGGACAGGGCCTGGTGCCGGTGGAACATGCGCTGAGAGCTGACTGTGCCGATGAGGCTTCGGCCTGATCGAGCAGGTCTCGTGCCTTGTCGCCTTCGCCGCACTGGTGGACGGCGTCGGCCAGGTCGAGCACGGCGTGGAGGCGGTCGCGCGGGTAGTCGGTCGACGCCTCGCCCTGCCCGCAGACTCCCCCAAGCCGGCCCAGGCCTGAACAGCACTGATTCACCCGCCGGGAGGACCCCGGGCAACAGGGATCAGGGCGGTCGAAGGCGGGGACACCGCAGATGTGGCGGCGGGGGTTGCGGGCGATGCGCGAAGGCCGCCACCTCCCAGCGGGGAGGTGGCGGCCTTCAGAGCGTCAGCACTCGCGCAGGCCCGGCGCGGGGTCGACCGACGTGTGGACGTCCACGGCCGCGACGTTGCCCCACTGGCCGTTGTCCAGCTGGGTCCAGTACCAGACGTTGTTGCCGCCGGCGTGCTGGTCACCGCGGCCCCAGCACTGGAACCAGCTGGGGCTCGTGTTCAGCGGCCCACGCACCGCGGAGTTGTACCGGCGGTGCTCGTAGCCCTTGGCGCCGACCCGGTTGCCACACCACAGCTTGCCGTCGGCGCGGACGCCGCATTCGGCGGCCGCGCTCTTCCCGGTGGCGGGCGTCGCCTCGGCGGGCCCGGTCACGGTGGCCATGCCGCCCGCCAGTGCGGCGGCGGCGAGACCCAGGGCGATCTTCTTGCGTGCGGACATGCTTCCTCCTCGAAAGGGCTCCCTCGGGAGCCGGGTGATGGGTGTGCGTGGTCAGTGGTGCGGGTGGTGCTCAGGGGCAGGTGGGTACGCCGTCCAGCCAGGCGGCGCCCTTGACGTAGATGTTGGTGATCCACGCCCTGTACTCGGGCAGGTAGGACCATGCGTCGTTGGTGTAGCCCTCCGCCGTCACCGGTTCGGCGTGCTTCTGGCACTCGACGCGCACCGTGGTCGGGCCGGGGAACCGGTGCACCCGCGGGCTCGTGGTGGACGGCTCCTTGTGGGTCCACACATCGGTGCCCCAGGTGCTGAACGTGCCGGGAGCCGCCGCCGCGGCGATGCGGACCGCTCCCGCGTAGTCCCCGCCCAGCCGTACGTCGCTGACGGTGATCCGGGTGCCCGATTCCCGGGCCTCGACCATCTTCCCCGCGCCCAGGTAGATCGCGATGTGGTGGATGGAGCCCCCCGACCCCCAGGCCAGCAGGTCCCCCGGCAGCAGCGGCGCGGTCCCCTGGGCGGCCGCGAAACGCTGCTTCACCTGCGGCGAGTGGAACTGGTGGTACGAGTTGCCGGGCAGCGGGTCGCCGCCGGCCGCGCGGGCGTAGGCGTACCGGACCAGTCCCGAGCAGTCGAAGCCCAGCCGCTCCGGGTCGTGCGCGCTGTCCGGGTCGCTCGGGTCGACCTGACCGTACGTCTGCCCCGGCTGCGGCCCGTGGCCGCCGCCCCAGGTGTACCAGACGCCGATCTGTTCGCATGCGGCCCGTACGGCCCCCTCCGCCACCGCGGAGGCCCCGGGGGCGAGCACGTCGCACGACCCCGCCGCCTTCGGTGCCGTTGCCGCGGCCGCCGGGGTGCCGCAAGCACCTCCCCACGCCGCCAGGAGGGTCACCGCCGCCACCGCCGCCCCCACCGTTCTCCGCATCGCCATGTCCGTCCCCCGTCCCCGTCGCGGTGTCCCGCGGGTCGCGTGCTCGTCGTGGTGTTCGTCGGCGTGCTCGTCGTACGGAGCACGGACCGGCCGTCCGCCGGGCACTCCGAGACTGTGCCCCGTCACCCCTCCGTGTCGAGGAAGCGCGGGTCGCCCATCGCGACGGGAAACGGGAAACTCCCGGGAAACCCCCTCTCACCAGGCCCTTTGAGAAGCCGTCAATAAGGCACTCAGTGGCCCGCGACACCGGCGCTCCGCGACGTCGGCCCCGTACTGCATTGCCCAGATGGGGTTCAGTGAGTGTTTTGAAGGTTGTGCGGCGCTTGTCGGCCTGTTGATCGCTGCCTGGCATGGCCTCTGCAGGATCGACGGCTCATGGGGGTGGCAATGAAGACAGCAGGTCATGCCGGGGAACGGCCTAAGTGGGCTACTGGCCTCCCTCGATTGCCCTCTGGTCCCACCAATACCGGCACCGTGGGAGGCCTGGGGACTCGGCGGCCGGGTAGACGTTCGCCTTGGACGGCCAACAAGTGGTGGACGAGGACAGCTTCTACTGTGCGCTCGGTGAGGCAGTCAATGGACCCGGCGGATACTTCGGGTGGTACCTCAGTGCCCTGGACGGCTGCCTCAGGGGACGCTGGGGTGTCGCTCCCCCTTTCACCTTGGAGTGGCACCACTCGGAGGTTGCAAGGTCACGCCTGATCAAACACGACACGATTCACGGGGACACAGTCACCCTGTTCGACATACTTCTAGAGATCTTCGGTGACCACGGCGTCGAAGTCATCCTGCGGTGAAGCGAGTGCCGCCCTCTTCTTCCAACTGTCGTTGCGGGGCTTTCCACCACGGGTGATGCGTCTGGTCATGAGGGTGATGAGTGACCAGGCGAGGTGGGCCTCTCAGTGCTGCGGGAGGGGGCGCGGAAGGTGGCGTCGAGCAGGCGGCCCGGCGAGCTCCGAGGCCGGGCCCTGGTGCCCGGTCGTGTCCTCCATCGGCCCCGCATTCAACCGGTTCCGCAGGCCCTGCTCGTCCTCCGGCCCGCTCGCGATGTACGGCATACGGGCCGCGAGCGTGTCTGCCAGACGCGGCTCAGCCTGCCGATCGTGCGCGGGCCCGAGCCGCCCGCCGCTTGGCGGCCCGACGTTCCTCCTCGCTCATGCCGCCGCACACACCGAAGTCCTGCCCTCCTTCGAGGGCCCACTGAAGACAGTTCTCCCTTACCGGGCAACGGCGGCACACCGCTTTCGCTTCCTCGCTCTGGAGAAGGGCCGGGCCGCTGGAGCCCACCGGGAAGAAGAGGTCGGGATCTTCCCACCGGCAGGCGGCCTCGTGGCGCCAGTTCATCGTCATCCTCCATCCAGTTCGTCCGAATCCTTACCCACCCTCCTGGCCGGTACCGGCGGCTCTATTCAGCGCTGGGCCTACCGCTTACCGGCTCTTCCTCGCCCTGGCGGGGCACGGCCTCCTGTTCAACGCGTGCGGTTGGGGTAGGTGGGTCGCATGTTCAACCATCGAGGTGTGCGTACAGCCGTGGTCCTGGTGATCAGCTGCGTGGTGATGACAGGTGTGGAGCGAGTGGTCGAACATGCCCCGTGGCGGTCGGCCTTCCTCAGCGGACTGGTGTGGGCCGGCGTGGTCACCGGCGCCTGGTGGTTCTCCGAGTGGACTCAGATACGGCCCTCGCGGGCGCACCCGGAAGAGGTCCCTGTGAGCGATGAACGGTCGCAGCACTGACCTGGCCCAGCAGCCCAGACACGCGGGGCTTCGGGGCGGGAACCGGCAAAATCTGATCTGTCGAGCTTGAGGGGTTCGAAGCGCGGCACCGGGGCATCCCACAACGAGGCTCAGCCTTTGCCAGCCGACAGGAGGCAGCAGTGACCACCTACGTCATCACCGTGCCCGGCACGTTCCTGAGGGACGTCGACGATGTAGCACGCTCCGAGCTGGCGAGGAGGCTGGCTTCGCACCACACCGACTTGAGCGAGACCGAAGACGTGGAACTGCTCACGGTCCACGAGGGCGGTACCTTTTCCGTCCGGCTCGAAGTCCAGGCCTCATGCCGGGCCACGGCCGAGGACGACGCCGTCCGCCTGCTGGCCGGTGCCCTTGAGGAGCTGGGGTTCTCGGAGAAGGACGCGCCCCTGGGACCTCCGGCGGTCACAGGTGTCGACGGTGAGTTCTGAGGTTCTTTCAGCTCGCGGCACGTAACCGCCGCCGCCCTCGCCACAGGACGAGCCGGGCCCGTCGGTCGCCGTCCCTGGTCGTCGGCGCCGCGTCGGCCCTGTGGCACGGACGAGAACTCACGGCCCGATCCCTCGCCGGGATGTGCTCCCGGGCGAGGCGGCAGACGGACTGACTCGGAGCGGATGGACAGGCCGGGTCTGGGCAGCAGCGGGACATGGCTGCCCTGCGAAAGCTCGTCCGCCCCCTGCTCGCCACCCCGTTCATCACCGGCGGACTACGCACCCTGGGCCAACCCGAGGCCGTCGGGGAAGTCGCCCAACCCGTCGTCCGGGCGGTCGGGAAGCGTGTCCCGGTCCTTGCCGGGGATCCGCTGCAGCTGGTACGCGTCACCAGCACGATCCAGGCCGCAGCGGGTTTGCTGTTCGCAACGGGGCGTGCCCCGCGCCTGGCCGCGCTCACGCTCGCTGCCACCCTGGTGCCGACCTCCCTTACCGCACATGCCTTTGGGACGGTGGAGGACCTGGAGGAGCGCGCACGGCAGCGCGCTCATTTCCTGACTGACCTCTCCGCACTGGGAGGGCTCCTCATCGCAGCCGCGGACACCCACGGCAAGCCCTCACTCGCCTACCGCTCCCGCCACGCGCTCGACCACCGGCACCCGGTAAACGCCGTCCGCCGCCCCGTCGAAGCGGCCGCGGCCAGTACGGCCAACCGCGCCAAGGCGGTCGCGGCCTTCCTCGCCGGCTCCCGCTGAGGCGGGCCAAACGGCTGCCGCACCGCGGTCCCCCGGCCGGCAGCCGTACGGATCGCACGACATCCGGGTCCTGACCGCCGCCCGGTCCAGGGCCCTAACCGAACGAGGAGGAGCACGACATGGCAGACGCCCGTCGCACCGCCCGGCGGGTACCCGTCGGCTCGCTGTTCCGGCCGACCGCGCTCGGCCCGCGTCTCCTGACAGAGACTCTGGCCGTCGTCGCCCGGAGCGCCCGGCGCCGCCGTGGCGCAGGTATCGCCGCCATCTGCGTGACCGCCTCCGAGCACCGGTCGTGCTCCGGCGGGGAGGGTGGGTCCGGATCGGGTGTCACGGGCGGGCCGCGGCGCCGGGACACCTCTGCGGGCGCCGTCGGCCGTCGCGAGCGAGCCCACGAGGCGGTCTCGTCCCGTACCACCAGCCCCCACGACCTGGCCTCGCTCCTCGCCATGCTGGACCTGGGGTCCGGGCCGGACGGGAAGAGGGTCCGACCCAAGGACGACGGAGGCCACCCCGGACGCTGTAACACGTGATCACCGGGGCCGAGCCGCACGACCCGGCCGACGGCGCCAGGCCCGGCCGGGCCGTGCGGCGTATGGCGGGTGTGCCCGTCAGGAGGCCGGGGGCGGGTCTCCCGGGTCTTTGCGGTCGCGGTCGTCCTTCGTTTCCCCGGGTGCCTCGTCCTGCGCCGGGCCGATGCGGATCTCGAACTCACCCGCGTACTTCTCGTAGCCCGCGATCACGGCTTCCTCCACCGCCTCCTCGGCGAGTTGGCCGCGGACGATCAGCGGGTCCCGGCGGAGGTCCCGCAAGAGGGCCCAGCACATGCCGATCATCACCAGGACGAACGGGGCCGCGACGAGGATCGTCAAGTGTTGCAGGCCCGCGAGGGCGTCGCCCTTGCCCTCACCGACGAGCAGCATCACGGCCGCCACGCCACCGGTCACCACGCCCCAGAAGACGACGATGAACCGCGCGGGTTCGAAGGTGCCCTTCTGGGAGAGGGTGCCCATCACGATCGACGCCGCGTCGGCGCCGGAGACGAAGAAGATGCCCACCAGGATCATCACGAGCAGACTCATCACGCCGGCGATCGGGAACTCCTGGAGCACGCCGAAGAGCTGCGCCTCGGGCGTGGTCGCGTCGCCGAGGCTTCCCTGCTCCTTCAGGCGCATGGCCGTACCGCCGAAGATGGCGAACCAGACCAGGCTGACGGTGCTGGGCACCAGGATGACGCCGCCGACGAACTGACGGATCGTGCGGCCCCGGCTGATGCGGGCGATGAACATGCCGACGAACGGCGTCCAGGAGATCCACCAGGCCCAGTAGAAGACCGTCCAGCTGCTCAGCCAGTCGGCGACGTCACCGCCGCCGGTGGACGCCTCGGTGCGGCCGATCAGCTGGGGCAGCTCGTCGAAGTACGCGGCGAGGGAGGTGGGGATCAGGTCGAGGACCAGGATGGTGGGGCCGACGATGAACACGAAGACCGCGAGGATGACGGCCAGCACCATGTTGATGTTGGAGAGCCACTGGATGCCCTTCTCCACGCCGGAGACGGCGGAGAAGATGAAGCAGATGGTCAGCACGCCGATAATGGCGACGAGCAGCCCCGTCCCGGCCTTGCTCAGCCAGCCCACCTCGTGCATGCCGCTGCCGATCTGGAGCGCGCCGAGTCCCAGGGACGTGGCGGAGCCGAACAGCGTGGCGAAGATCGCCAGGATGTCGATCACCCGGCCGGGTGCGCCCTCGGCGCGCGTCTTCCCGAGGAGCGGGACGAAGACGGCGCTGATCGTCTGCCGCCTGCGGCGCCGGAAGGTGCTGTACGCGATGGCCAGGCCGACCACCGCGTAGATGGCCCACGGGTGCAGCGTCCAGTGGAAGAGCGTGGTGGCGAGCGCCGTCTGCATGGCGTCCGCCGAGTCGGCGGGGTCGGTGCCCGGCGGCGGAGTGGTGTAGTGCGCGAGGGGTTCGCTGACGCCGTAGAACATCAGGCCGATGCCCATGCCGGCGCTGAACATCATGGCGACCCACGAGACGGTGCTGAACTCCGGCTTCTCGTGCTCCTGGCCCAGCTCGATCCGTCCGTACCGGCTGATGGCGAGCCAGAGCGCGAAGACGACGAACCCCGAGGCGACCAGGACGAACGCCCAGCCGCCGTTGTGCATCAGGCCGTTCAGCATGGTGTCGGAGGCGCTCTCCAGCGCGCTTGTGGCCGTGGCACCCCAGATCACGAAGCCCAAGGTCAGCACGGCCGTCACGCCGAAGACCACCCGGTCGGTGACGGGCGCCTTGTCCTCGTGCGGGTGGCGGCCGGGCAGGGCCGCCTTCACGGGCAGCCGCAGTCTTTGCCCCGGTTTACGTTGCTCCTGAGACATAGGCGGCACCTTTCGCGATCACAGGCCGATTTGGCTTCTGATATCCCGTACCACGGCGCGCACACGTGTCCCGGCATCAACAGGCGTCGATCGGGCGCCCCTCTGTGAGGTGATAGGCCGCACGGGTGCCGAGGAGGAGCACACGAGAGCTCGCTGCGACCTCGACCCGGCGGGTGACGGAAAACGCCCCGGTCAACGGCCCTGTCGGCGCTGATCTCCACCACCAGGCCCGGGCGGGCAAAGGACCGCTTCCAAGCATGCGTAAGGGCCGCCACCGGGCCGCCACCTCTGACGGGTGACGCCCCTCTGCCCTGCTGTCCTGCGGCTACGGGGCGGGAGTGAACTCCACGTCGGCGCCGCCGCAGCCCGCCCGCGATGTCCAGCAGCCGGTCCCGCTCCGTCTCATCCACCGCCAGACCCCACCGCAGCTTCGTCGCCGTCCACTCTGCGCCGTACCGGCACAGCGCCTCCGCCGACGGCGGCAGCCACTGGGCCGGATCCTGGTCCGACTTGAAATCACGGGGTGGGGGCGCGGCCTGGCCGTTCTTGCCGTGGGCGAGGCCGGGCTTCGTGACGGCCGGCTCTGCAGTCGTCGGCCGTCCGGCCGAGTGCCGTGTTCCAGCGGGTGAGTGCGCGTTCGTAGCGCTCGTGCCAGACGATCAGCGCGTCGGCCGGTTCGTGCGCGAGTTCCAGGCGGCCGAAGGCCAACCCGGCGAGGTCGAGGGCCAGCCCGGGGTGCTGAGCCAGCACGGGGGGATGACCTGATCCGGTTGCCACCCGTACCCGTGGTTCGAGCACCGGGCCATGCCGTCCAGCCACTCCAGCACGGCCGAGCGGACATCGTCGGGGAGTGCCCCGAACTCCCATGGCGGGCCCTGCACTCCCATTTTGGTGGCACGATTGGGAATCAGTCACACCCGTTGTGACTGAGCGCGATAGTTGGCTCGCTTGGCCAAGGGTGTACTCAGGGTGGTGGAGCGGCCGAGCTGGCCAGTTCGCTGATCTGAGCGAGAACTCGGCAAGACGCGCCAGTGCGAGTGCTCTGGATCACGGCTTGGCCGAGCTGGTCGTGCAGCGGGCTCTGTTTGACCTTGACACGGTGACAGGGCTTTCACTGCTCGCCAAGGAGGTGGTCTCGATGACGATTACGAGACAGGACACAGATCCGGTACGAGCGCTCCAGGCGCTGGAGGACGGCCGTTCATCCGTGCGACTGCGAGCTGCTCTGGCGGTCGGCACGACGCCTGACCCGCACTTCGTCGACAAGCTCATCGAGCGATGCGCGATCGAGCCCGAGTTCTTCGTCCGCGACATGTTGACCTGGGCGCTCACCCGCCACCCGGTGTCCGTGACGCTCCCCGAGCTCGTCCGCGAAGTCCGCTCGGAGTGTGCGCAGGCACGGAGCCAGGCGCTGCACACGCTGTCCAAGATCGGGGACCGGCAGGCGTGGCCGGCGATCACACGGACACTGTTGTCCGACGCCGACGACGAAGTGGCGCGGAGCGCCTGGCGGGCCGCGGTCGTGCTCGTGCCGGAAGGCGAGGAGTCCGCCTTGGCCGCGGTGCTGGCGACGCAGCTTGGGCGCGGTGAGCGGGAGGTGCAGCTGAGTCTCAGCCAGGCACTGGTCGCGCTGGGTGAAGTAGTTGCGCCGGCCCTGCGTGCCGCGACGACGGTCCCTGACCCACACGTGCGAGTGCACGCGCTCGCCACACAACGGCTGCTGCGCGACCCGGACGCCGGATTCGAGTTCGCGATCGAGGAAGCGAAGCGCGTCGTGGCTCTCGGCGGGCCCGGCCAGGAGGGATGAGTAGGACGTGTTGATCGGTGAGGTGGCGCGACGGTCTGGGGTCAGTGCCCGCATGCTCCGGCATTACGAGTCGCTTGGCCTGGTACGGCCTTCCGGTCGTACGGGCTCCGGTTATCGGGAGTACTCCAGGGAGGACATCCGGCGGATCTTCCATATCGAAAGCCTGCGGTCGCTGGGGCTGTCGCTGCGTGAGATCGGGCGCGCGCTCGACGATCCCAACTTCACGCCCTCGGCGCTCCTCGGCGACCTCATCCGTCAGACGCGCGAACGCATCGCGGCCGAGACCGAACTGCTCACGCGGCTGCGCCGGATCGATGCCGCGGAGCCCGCCGGCTGGGAGGACGTCCTCCAAGTCGTTGCGCTCCTCCAGGCACTGAGCTCGAAGAGCGCCAACGCGCGCCAGCGCGCGGCCCTTTCCTCGGTCGGCGAGGTTCCGGTACCGGTGGAGGCCCTGGTCGAGGCGGCACTGAGCGAGACGGAGCCGAACGTCGCCGGAGCCCTTCGATGGGCGCTGGCACGGTCGGGCGACGGCGGCCCGGCACTGCTGGCGGAGGGCCTCGGCTCACCGGTGGCCGCGGTGCGGGAACGTGCCGTTCGATCCCTCGCCGAGATGATCGGCGGTGAGGCTACCGCGCAGCTGCGGCAGGCCCTCGCCAACCCCGACGTCGTGGTCCGCGGGTATGCGGCTCTGGCGCTCGGGACACGTGGAGTGGCCGATGCGGTTCCGACGCTCATCGACATGATCGCGGAAGGAATGAACGACACCGATGCAGCCGATGCACTGAGCGTGATGGCGAGCGACACTTCGATGGCGGATCAGATCGCGACCAGGCTCGTTGACCGCCTCGCCCACGACACCACTGAAGCGCCTGCACGTGGAAGGCTGGCCCAGGCGCTGGCTGCCGTCCCGGGGACGAAGGCGGCATGTGCCCTTGAGGAGCTATCGGATGACGAGGACCGTGCCGTTGCGCTGACTGCGGCGTACCTTCTTCAGCTACGTTCCGCCCATGACGCCGACCGGGCGCGGACCACGCCGGTCCCCCACGACCGACCAAGGCCGAAGGCAGAAGCCATGCCACCAGCACACCTGAGCTCCGGGCCCGCCCCACGCAATGCATTGGCCGGAGGCCCGGCCCGCCTCTCCCTGCGCTCGTACGGGCTCGCTAGTGATGGTGACAGGGCCGACTGCCGGGTCGTCGTAGTCGAGCAGGGCAGGGATGGCGTGCACGCCACCCCCGTCGTAGACAGATCCGAAGTCCGAGTCGGAGGCGGTGAACTGCTCGACCATCTGGAAGTCGCCGGGCCCCATCGGGAGGTTGCGGACATAGAGTCGCGGGCTCAAGGTGCTTTCGACGCCGGGACCGGCAATGGTGCCCGACTACCGGCACCACCCAGCGATCGTCTTGAGGAGGAAGTCACCTTCGATGCTGCGCATCACGGCCAGATGCTCTACTCGAAGGGTGGCAGGATTCCAACCCGACGCCCTGCTTGTGACTGAGCAGCTCAGTTGGCACCTGTGCACTTGAGTTGGCACCGGTATGCATCTCAGTTGGCGCGCGGGGCCACTGATCTCAGGACGATGCGGCAGCACTCGCCCCGGGGCTTCGGCACCACTACTGCCTGCCGGGCCGACCGTATGGGTAATGTCTGCGGGATGACCGCGACACCTACGGACTCCTTGTCCCGCGCCCTGGACTCCCCGGGCGAGCCTGCTCTGCGGCCGCTGCCGCCCGTGGTGGCGGAACTTCTGCGTTCCCTGGGCGCCCCGCCCCGGTTGGCAGCGCACCTGCGCGCGGTCCACGACGTTGCGGTCGAACTGGTCGACTGGGTGCGGGACCGCTATCCGGAGCCGGCCGTCGACCGTGATGGCGTCCTCTTCGGTGCGGCGACCCATGACGTGGGTAAGACCTTGCACCCCGAGGAGCTCGCCAGGCCCGGATCAGCACACGAGGAAACCGGCCGTGACCTGCTTCTGAGCCGCGGCTTCGCGCCTGCCTTGGCCCGGTTCGCCGCCACCCACGCCAGGTGGGACGACCCCGCGGTGACGATCGAGGACCTTCTGGTCAGCACGGCCGACAAAGTATGGAAGGACAAGCGCGTCCCCGACCTCGAGGACAGGCTCGTCAGGGCGCTGGCCGGGGCGACGGGGCGGGAGCCTTGGGAGGAGTACCTCGCGCTCGACGACCTGTTCACCCGCCTCGGGTCGGACGCCGGCCATCGTCTGGCCTTCCAATCGGCGTTCCCGGTTTACGCCTGACCTGTCCGGTCGGCCGCACAGGTCAGGGATCGCCTCGCTCCACGTGAAAGCGATGTTGCTGAGTTTTGGGTTCTGGCACAGGTCTTGGGGTGAGTTCGTCGACCGCCGTCGCGAGGAGACCGGGGTCGCGGCGCAGCCGTTCCTGGGCGTCGAGGTGGTGCACAAATCCGGGACGCTACGCACGTCCGGCAGCGACCTCATCAGGTCCGGGCCGAGAAGGCAGCTCACGTCATCCCACAGAGGATCAGCCACACCGCCATGCTGCCCGGCTCCCCGATCCAACGCAGCCCCGTTTCCCTTGACCAAAGATGAGGGCATGAGGCCATGCCCGGGCCCGGGGGGACAATGCCGGTGCCGCCGGCGGCGATACGGCCTCGCTCCTAATCCACCATCGATAGGGACTCCTTCCCCCGCCAGGCCCCGACCGGGATCCGGGCGCAGGCACGGGCGCACACCGGTAGCGGGCAAGGGCTGGCGCAGGCCACGGCCGGGCGGACGCGCGACGCGCGCGGCACACGGCTCAGACCCTTGCCGGGTCGGACCGGCAACGGAACACCTCCGACACCCGCACCTCGCCGAGCACCGCCAGCGACGCAGTGCCGGGCGCGGTGCGCCGGCGCACGGACACCCCGAATTCCCCGGCCGCCAACTCGGCCAACGCATCGGCGTCCTCGCCGGTGGACCAGGCGAACAACCGGTCCTCCCCTTCCGCGTCGCCCGCCAGGATCAGCCACGGGTCATCGAGCCGGAACCGGTGCGTACCGCCCCCGCCGCCGGCCACCACCAGCCAGGCCGCCGGCACCCACGTGGGGGACCTCGATCTTTGTCGTCGGCCAGGAGCCAGACGAACACCTCGCCCCGGTCGAACTCCGGATGCACCTCCGTACCGCCGGCCGGCTCGGGGAAGTCGGAGTGCCAGCGGCGCCAGCACGCCACCGCGGCCCGCTCCACCCGAGCAATCCGCGCCACCTCCGCCAGCAACGGCCTGTCCCGGCCCGGGACGAGAGGGGCAAGGGCGGCAAGCGGGGAGCGGCAGCCCGCCCGGTACCGCACGCCGCTGGTTGCACGCAGGGCGATCAGATCGGCTGAGAGACCCCCGCCGGCGCCAGCCGCTCACGCCTCGGCGGTGGCCAAAGCGCGCTGGCCTCCGGGCATCTCGGGGCGCTGGAAGGAAAAGGAAATGGGCACCAGTGAAGGCACGGCTGAGGCGGGCCGCGCCGCGCCGGTGCCCCGGCGTAGAGGAGCGTCAGGAGACGGCTATGGGGCACCAGCACCGCCTCGGCGGGGACTGGTCCGGACGAGTGGTGCATCTCCAGCCGATCATCAACAGGCGCCGCCGGCCCGCCGAAGGGAAGGAGTGGGCAGGTGAGAGCGCCTCGGTGGAGCCGGTTTCGGCATCCGAACGGCACCCGGAACGAGCCGTGACGGCGGGCGCGGGCATACAGCCCGGGGTGGTTCAGGGCTACGGTCGGTGCTCCCCCTTGACCACGGAGGTATCTCGTGGGCGACGAGCCCGCACCCCAACCGGCACGCATCGAACCGAACCACCCTGTCGAATTCCTCAATGCCGCATCCGCCGGCAACCACATGGCGCACCCGAAGGACAACACACTCGGCTGACCTGGGCTTTCACCCGGCCTGCGACAGGCCGCTCCGCAAAACCCGACCGCCCCGGCGCGCAGGCACCGGCGCCGGCCGGCCCCGGGCGAACCCACCTCTCTCGCAAGAGCCTGGCCCGCTGCCGGAACCCCGGCCGTGTCGGCCGGCACCCGTGCCGGGTCCGACAGCAGCACGGCCCCCGCCTCCCCACGCCCCGAGCGGCAGCGATGCGGCGCGACCGGGTGAAGCTCCGGCGGGGATGCACCCGCCACCACCACGGACAGGAGACTCTCCCGCCATGACGACGACAACGAAAACCCGTGCAGGGCTGACCACCGCGCTACTGCTCCTTACCGTTCTGACTTCCGTAGGGCAAGCCGCCGCCTCCCCCGTGTCCGTCTCCGCGTCCGCGTCCGCGTCCGCGGCGAGGGTCGGGGAGACCTCGGTGTCCGCCCGCGATGTACGTCTGATCGGTCACTGGTCTGAGCCCGTCGACAAGAACCGCCCCGGAATCACCCAGTACATCGAGAAACTGACCTTCACCGCGGACGGCCGCTTCGAACAGATCAACAACTACGTCTGCAACCAGAAGAACTGCCCCGTCTTCAAGATCGGCCTTAACAAGGGCACGTACCGCACCGACGGCAACACCATCCACCTCGACGGCAACCTCACCGACCTGACCGGCACCATCAAGGCCAACGACACCATCACCATCGATGGCCACGCCCTCCACCGCGTGGACTACTAGGGCCTGTGTGATGTCGTGATCATTCCGCGGTCTTCAGCAGGTCGTCGATCCAGATCATTGCGGCACGGAGGTGGAGGCCGGCGAGGTAGCTGTCCGGGGTTTTGTCGTAGCGGGTGGCGATTCCTCGCCAGGCCTTCAGCTTGTTGATCAGGCGTTCGAC
>NZ_JBICZH010000039.1:0-33471 GCF_043201995.1 Streptomyces sp. NPDC048258 | reverse complement strand
CAGCCACGAGATCATTCTGGCCATCCAATGCCGTCCGGCGCAGCAAACCGAGCGACGCGTCGCGACAAGGCGAACGTTGCCTGATGCGGCACTAGTCAAGGCGAGACGCTCGTGTGGTTCTTGGGAGTCAGTCGTGCCGGGCGAGTTTGACCGCGGAGACGAGCAGGATGACGGCCAGCAGGGGGATGAGGACGAGGTCGGGGTAACGGTGGTCGGGCTGTCTGTAAGACAGCTACCACCGTCTGGCTTGTCCACGTCCAGCGACAGCGTTTGCCCGTGAGTTTCGGCAGCATCAGGCAGGCGCTCCTCCTGAGACGTTCACGAGAAGCGAGAAGCGAGAAGCGACAGCAGTCATGAGCCCGCTGGGGGACCAAGCGGCCGGCGGATGTAGCGTCCCGTATGTGGAAATCGCTGACCTGACCCCTCTCGAATCCCGCATCCGGTATGCCTTTGCACGGGGCGGAGCGGTGGACGTGGAGCACGGGGCCGCGGACTTTCCAGACGTCGCGGGGCCATCCGTACGTGCTGCGGTGCTGCGCGGACTGTTGCTCTCCGGCCCGGCCGAGGACGGCGAGATACCCGCGCTGCGCCTGCGCGGGGTGACGATCACCGGCCGACTCGACCTGGCGTACGCCGAGATCCCGTATCCGATCCGGCTCATGGCCTGCGACTTCGAGGACACGCCCGATCTGAGCGAAGCGCGCGTACGCCAGCTGGACTTGCGCGCGTCCAGGCTGCCCGCGCTCACCGCGACAGGCCTGCGCGTCGAGGGCGACCTCCTACTCGCCCACTGCCGGGTGTCCGGCCCGATCCAACTGGGGTACGCCCGCGTCGAGGGCAACATCAGTGCCCCGCGCCTGATGGCGCAAGGCGAGGTCGTACTCGAGGCGGCCCAGGTGGCTTGTGCCCTCGACCTCGAGGATGCCCGGCTGCACAACCCGCAAGCCCTTGCTCTCAACGCGCCCAGCCTCAGCCTCGGCACCGTCCTCAACGCGGGTGGCCTCAGGGCCGAGGGCAAGGTCAGACTCACCGGCACCAGGGCAGGCGGCTGGATCTCCTTCATCGAGGCACGGCTTCACAATCGCGGAGGAGTCGCGCTGGGCCTGAGTAGCTGCGAGGCCCGCCAGCTCACCCTCCGCGACGCGGCGCCCATCAAGGGCGACGTCAGACTGCACCACTCCACCTTCAAGGCGATCTAGGCCGATCCGGCGGTGTGGCCCCACGCGGTCCGACTGGAGGGGCTGGTCTACGAGTCGCTCTCACCCCGGCTACCCGCAGCCCGGCGGCTGTCCCTGCTTGAGCACGACCAGGACGGTTTCGTACCGAACAGCTACGAACAACTCCCACACTTACCACGGTGCGGGCGAGGACGGCGAGGCACGGACCGTACTGCTCGCCGCACAGCGCAGACACCGCCGGAACCTGCCCTGGCCCGCGAGGCTGTGGGGACACATCCAGGACGTGACCGTCGGCTACAGCTTCCGGCCCGCCCGCGCGGTGACCTGGCTACTGGCGCTGCTACTGGTCGGCGCCGTCACCTACGGCCTCCACGAGCCGAACCGGGCAAGGGGCCGCAATTCAACGCCCTCGCCTACGCGGCAGACCTGCTGCTCGCGGTCGTCGACTTCGGTCAGGAGAAGGCGTTCGCGCCCACCGGCGCACACCAGTGGCTCGCCCAGCTTCTGGTCGCGGCGGGATGGGTCTTCGCCACGACCGTCGCGGCCGGTGTCACGCGTAGCCTCAAGCGTCAGTAACCAGGGACTTCACAGGGTCAGCCCGAATACGACCGCCCGGGAGGCAGCGGCAGGCAGCGGTCGTGTCCAGCCCAACTGGAACGGGTTCAGGCGGCCGCGACCCGAGACGCATTCACACCCCCTCTGCCACAGTCCCGCCCTCTGCTGCCTCCCAGGCTCGCGAACAAGTTGGTGAGCTTCAGGGTCTCATTCGGGCCGGCGGGTCGTCGGGATAGCGAGGGCAACGGGTGTCCGTTGGGTGACTCGGGCGGCGTCAGCCTGCTTGGTTCGGACGAAGGCCAAGGTCATGTCGATGCCTTCGATCTCGCCGAGTCACTGCTCTTCCTCGGCACGCTTGCGGCGGAGGAGCAGGTCCTTTTCGATGTCCGCGTGCATGGGCAGCATCTTCGGGTTGACCTGCAGCATCGGGCATCGGATGCAGGCGTGTTCGTGTCGGCAGGGAGATCCGTAGGGGCGAGCACAGTTTCCGAGTTCGACTTTACGCTTGCCGAAGTGCTCCTCGAACTCCGCCCACTCCGCCGCCGTGACGTCGGCGTATCGCCCTCGGGCCGCAAGGCTCGGCGGTGGTTCAGAAACTCCTGGTAGTGCTGGACGATGTCCTCGGCGAAGACCGCGACGTAACCCTGGGTGGTCTGCAGGTTCAGGTGGCCGAGCAGGACCGCGCCGATGTGGATCGGGAGGCCTCCGTTGACGATGTCGGTGGCGAAGATCCGACGGAAGTCGTGCGGGGTGAACTTCGTGTCGGCGAACGCCGGGTTCGTCTGCGCGATCTCGTTGCAGCTCCGCTCCAGCATCCCGCTGACGGTGCGTGTTGCGAGAACGCCGTGGGCTGTTCCGAGCTGACGTTGGAACAAGAAGGGCATGGGGTCCGACCAGAGTCGTTCCTGAGAGTCGTATCGGCTGACGAGCGGGATGGTCCGCCGGTTTCGGGTTTGGCGGCGGACGACCTGAGCGATGGCGTGGAAGAGATCGGGAGACATCGGGATGACGCGTTCCCGTTCGCCTTTGGATGGAGCGATCACCAAGAGGGCGATGACGTCTCCGTTTGGCCGCTGATACTGGCGGACGCTGAGGTGCGTGCACAACGCGCCAGCGCCCCGTACGGCACACGCCGGACTCTCCGGTGCTGACGCAAGGGACCGCGCTGCTGATCGACGTCCGGCCGGCGCATCTGATCCAGCCGGACGACGCGGTGAAGTTCACGGCTGCCCAACGAGCGGCGGGAGCCGCCGGCTGGCAGTACGCCGTGGGCACCGGATGGCGGCAACAGGCCCGGATCGCGCTGGAAGCGCTGTCCGCCCGGAGACGTGTGATGTCCGACCCACGGGGGCTGCTAAAGGACATGGAGCGCGCCATCTGGCGGGGCAGGGTGTCGATGCAGGTTCTCTCCCGCCGTCATTCCGAGGCTTGCACCGGACTTATCTCAAAGGCTCCGCACACCCGCAGGTGGTAGGGGATCTGCACGGCCTGGAAGCTGTTCGGCGGGTAGACCTTGACGTAGGTCGACGTCGGCCGACAGCTCGGCACCACGGCCGGGCTGTTGGTGCGGAGGACGGCGGTCACGGTGTCGTCCGGGAAGACGGACACCGTGTCCACCGGCTCGCCGGTGCGGATCGCCGAGGTGCCGATCTGGTGGTGCCGGGCATCTACGACGCTGACGCCCGGGTATCCGCGCAACGCACAGGTGTGGGTTGAGGTGTTGGTGAACATGATCGGGTAATGGAGCGACCCCGCGGTGCCCTCCGGCTCGCCGACCGCCAGATCCAGGTCGGCCACATGGCAGGTCGGGGTCCTTGGCAGGGCCGACGCCTGGGTGACGCCGACCGAGGCTCCGGTGGTTGCCAGGAGGGCGGCGGAAGCGATGGCCGCCGCCCGGGTCAGGACATTGCTCATGGCGCCAACTCCTGTGTCAGCGAAGGAAATTACCCGTTTCCGGGTGCGACGATGTCCACGCGACGAGGACCAACGGCCCGGTGGGGCTGGTGTCCGGCTCGACCTGTGCGTGTGCTGTCTGCGGGAGATGAGCCCAGCACTCTCGCGAAGGCCCCGACCGGGCGGTGCACCCCTGCGGCTGCCAGCGCGGGCCTGATGGCACCATTCTACCGGCCCGGGGTTCCCGCGGCCTTTCGGCAGCGGGCACGCCGAAGGGGCGGTGTGCCACACGGCGCACCGCCCCTTCGCGGCCGCTACAGGAACGAGTTGATCTCGATGGTCTCGGTGCGGCCGGGGCCCGACGCCGATCGGGACGCGGGCCGGCGCATCCACAGCGCCGTCGTAGACAGCGAGGAGTTCCCGGCGCTCACCGCTCGGACGTTCGACGCCATCGCTGCGAGGCTCGTGTCCACGTACGCCGACGAGCGCACCCTGCTCTGCACACCGTGGGCCTGCCCGGCCCCGACGGGGTACTCCGGGCCCGCTGGCGGACCGACCCGACACCGGACGGCAGCCCGGCCACCCAACTCCGCCCCGGTACCGGCCGGATGACGGCCGGTCGCCGACATGCTGCTCGTGATGCTGCTGCTCGACCGGCAGTTCTTCACCCCGCGGATCGTGCCCGAACGGCCGACGATCGCGTTCGGCGACTCGGTCAGCGAGGACGCGTCCTCGCTCGCACAGACCCTGTCCCTGCTCCAGCAGGCACAAGCCGTCTCCGTGCTGACCAATGTCCACATGCCCCACGACTCGGCCGCCGTCAAGGAAGGAGGTCGACCGCATACTCGTCGAGACTGGGCAGGCCGTGCCGGACCCAATGCAGGCCGGTAGGCTCGCCCAATACTCCAGCTGTAGATCGTGAGCTTGCTGGTCGGAGCCGGTGCGGATACGGGTGCGGCCACCGTTGATCATCGTGAGTTGTGCGGACTGACGATGAGACGGTGGCCGCAGGTCACAGCATAGATCCGGCCGTTGGCGGGATGCGTTCGAGGTGGCCATGGGCCGTATCGCGGGCCGCGTCGCCCGGGTCGAACCCCGGCTGCGGGCCGGGCGTTTGATGCTGGGGCTGCTGTGCAGGGCGTCGTGGGACGCCGATGCGGTGCGTGACGATGTACGCGAGTACGTCGTGGAGCATCTCCACGACGAGGAGGCGATCCTGGTCGTGGACGAGACCGGCGACGTGAAGAAGGGCACCTGCACCGTAGGGGTCCAGCGCCAGTACACCGGAACCGCCGGGGCCCGTATTTCAATAAGTGCTCGGCAGAGGGGTGTTGGTGGGAGCCTGAGATATGACTCCGTGTCTGTCAGGTCGCGTTGCCGCTCGTGTTATGCGGGCCAAGTTCGATCAGATCCTGCCGCACTTCGATGAGCGCCGCCGTCGGTTGTACCTGGCCAGTGAGGCGACGGCCCTCGGCCGCGGCGGGATCGTCCGGGTCGCCGCCGCCTCCGGCACCAGCACTGCAACCATCGCGCGAGGTATGGCCGAGTTGGCCGGTTGCTCCTCACCGACCCTGCGGGTCCGGGCTCCAGGTGCGGGCCGCAAGCGTCTGACAGACACCGACCCTGGTCTGCTGCCCGCGCTGGAGTCGCTGATCGAGCCGCACACCCGCGGCGACCCCGTCTCCCCGTTGCGGTGGACCACGCTGTCGGTACGGGCCCTGGCCTCAACCCTCACCACACAGGGCCACCCGATCAGCGCTTCAACCGTCGGACACCTGCTGCACACCCTGGGCTACAGCCTGCAGGGAACCGCGAAGACAACAGAGGGCATCAGCCATCCGGACCGCGATGCCCAGTTCACCCACCTGAATGCCACCGCCACCGCCTTCCTCAACGACACCCAACCGGTGATCAGCGTCGACACCAAGGCCAAGGAATGGCTCGGCAACCGCGACCGGCCCGGACGCACCTGGCGGCCGGGCAAGAACGCGATCAAGGTGGACTGCCACACGTTCACCACCAACGACCAGCCCATGGCGATCCCATACGGGATCTACGACATCGCCAACAACAGCGGATGGGTCAACGTCGGCACCGACCACGACACCGCCCAGTTCGCGGTGGAGTCCATCCGACGCTGGTGGCAGCACCGCGGACGGGCGGACCACCCGAACGCCGGCAGGCTCCTGATCACCGCCGACTCCGGCGGCTCCAACGACCCCCGCCGCTGGACCTGGAAAAGCAACCTTGCCACCTTCGCACGAGAGAGCGGCCTGGAGATCACGGTCTGTCACCTACCGCCGGGGACTTCGAAGTGGAACAAGATAGAACACCGGATGTTCTGTCACATCACCGCGAACTGGCGGGGGCGGCCGCTGACCAGCTACCAGGTCGTCCTCGAGACCATCGCCGCCACAACGACCAAGACCGGCCTGACCATCGGGGCCGAACTGGACACAGGCAGCTACGACCTCGGCATCAGCGTCACACCCGCCGAGTTCCACGCCCTTCCGATCACACCCAACGCCTTCCACGGTGACTGGAACTACACACTGTCTCCCGTTCCTCCCCGAGCGCCAGACGCGCCGACGACGACACACCGGACCGACCCGGCCCTGACCGCGATGCTCACCGATCCGGCCCTGACCAGCATGTCACGAACCGCCTTCGAGTATTTGGTGGCGGTCTCGGAGCCTTTCTGGGACGCCTTGGCCGAGGCAGCATTCCAGCGACGCTTCCACCGCCCGCGCAGCTACCGCCACCCACAGACCAGCAGCGTGGACCACACCCACCGGCTCCTGGCACCCATCCTGCGCCGCCGCAGAGCGGTGACCATGACGTTCCTGGCCCAACTACTGGGCGTCAACCGCACCAACCTGTCCATCCAGTACCAGGACGCAAAACGGCTCCTGGACCTGCACCGGATCCTCGTCACGCCGATACCCGGATCGCCCGCCCGCACATTGGAACAGCTACACGCCCGAACAACCCCTGCGGAACCCCGTCACTGACAGTTATTGAAATACGGGCCCCCGGCAGGATCGAGAACTCCCAGGTCGCCGTCTATCTCGTCTACGCCGGGGCACGGGGACGCGCGGCCGTGGACCGGGAGCTGTACGTCCCACGCTCATGGACCTCGGACCCGGACCGCTGTCGGGCGGCCGGGCTGGCCGAGGACGCCGTCTTCGCGACCAAGCCGGAGCTGGCCCGCACGATGACCGAACGGCTTCCGGACGCCGGGCACCATATCGACTGGGTGGCGGGCGATGAGGTCTACGGCGGCAACCCGAAACTGCGGGCGGCCCTGGAAGAACGCGGTCTGGGCTATGTCCTCGCGGTTGCCTGCTCGGCCGAAGTGGCGACCGGTGCGGGAAGGTTCCGCGCCGACGTGCTGCGCTGGCCAGACTCGATGAACACCAGGTCCGCCGCTACCCGTCCTGGAGCCGCTGGGTCACCCTCGCCATGCTCGCTCACGTCTTCCTCGCCGTCGTC
Source organism: Streptomyces sp. NPDC048258 (assembly GCF_043201995.1). Lineage (NCBI taxonomy): Bacteria > Bacillati > Actinomycetota > Actinomycetes > Kitasatosporales > Streptomycetaceae > Streptomyces > Streptomyces sp. NPDC048258. Next base: position 26,353 of record NZ_JBICZH010000039.1, on the reverse strand, counting down.
CGCGCAGATGAGCACGCACGACGCACTGGTCCGGACGACCTGGCCCCGCTGACCTGCAACGAGATCCAGCACCTATTCCTCACCATCGCCGTCCCGCCACTGGACGACCTCGCTCACCGGATCGACTGGTCCGACTCGCGACGCCGCCATCAGGCACGATCACAGGCCAGCCATTACCGTCGACAAGCCCCAGCCCAGACATGAAGATCACGATCTACACCTGGAGTACTAGCCGATCTCGGCATGTCTGGCGCTCCGCCGGAGCGCACTCGATCATGTGAGTATGAAGCCCCGGGAGCGTGCTCTCGCGTCACGGCAACGAGCGTGTGAGCCAGACCACTTCACCGTTGTCTTCCGTCGAAACGTGATCCCGCTCGAACCCGAGCTTCTCAAGGACACGGAGCGACGGTGTGTTCCACGCACCGACGGTCGACCAGAGCCGTTTCCGCCCGGTCGCGATAGCGGCATCGAGCACCGCGCTGGCCGCCTCGGTGGCGTAGCCACGCCCATGTGCGCGCTGGAACAGCTCATACGCGATTTCAGGCTCCTCTACGGTGGAGCGGCCGATGATCAGCCCGCAGTAGCCGATGAAGTCGCCTTCGTCACGGCGCTGGATGGGCAACAGGGCGATCCCCGTAGCCGCCGTCGCATTGAGCAGCTCCGCGATGGACGTCCGGATGTGCTCAACCGTGGGGGTCCCCTTGCCGCGTTCGGAGAGGAGGGCGCAGAACTCAGCGGCGTCCGACTCGGCCCACGGCCGCAGTATCAGCCGCTCGGTCTCAAGGTGGAACCGCATCGTCTCGTACGTAGTCATGCCCCCACTTTGCCCCACGGATCATCATGAACCACAGCTGGAGTATCTCCCTGCTTCCAGTAGGCCGGCGCTCGGCGACCTAGCGCAATGCAGCGCCGGTTGTGCGTTGTCTCGGCGAGACCAAGAACCGCCGTTCGATCCGCGACTGCGTCAGTCGCGTCGTCTTCATCGTCATGGATGTCAGCTCGGTTGTTGAGCGCGCAGGTGCAGCCCTCGTCCCCGGCGTACCCGTCCTCGATGACTGCCGTGAAGTCCGCCTTGGCGGCTTCCCGATCGCCGAGATAAAGCCAGGTAATACCCCTGTTGTTCAGTAGCCGTGAACGAGCTGGCCGGCGAGGATCGCAGTCTGCGGGCGCGCTGGTGAAGAGCTCTGGCTTGCCGGCTGCCGTGGCCTCCACCGCCGCTACGAGCGCGAGGCCGAGCATTTCCTTGCCTTCACCAGTACCGCCTGCACACTCATCTGCTACCGCAGACTCGCCGAATGAGATGACCTCCGAGCCAGCACGGCCCTCGCCCCAACCAGGCTTCACTTGCTAGAACCGCAGGTCAGGGCCGTGCCTTCCCGCCGCATGAGAACGGCCTCACCTCGGGCTGTCGCCGGGATCGGGTGCCCCACGGCGGGTTGCGGGCGGGGTCCTCAGAAGACCCTCGAAGGTCATTGAGGACCGTATGGCAGTGGAACGGGGTGGCGACTGCCGGTGGGGACGGGCCTGGTCAGGGGTGAGGGTGTGCGCCGATTGGTGGGGGATCGGCTTGCTGGGGTGCGGGCACTGGTGAAGGATCAGATTACGGGATGTGCGGCCTATGCGTCGTGATGCCATGATTCATGGCGTGTCGTCCTGTCCCTACTCGACCTCATGAGGAGTGGCCATGGAAGACAGTCCGCTCAGCCGTCGAGCGCTGTTGTGGGGTGCTGCGGGCGCGGCGGGTACGGCTCTGGCCGCTGTCGGGCTGCCCCGGCTGATGGGGCCCGAGGAGAAGGTGAAGGCTGCGCTGCCGAGCCCCGTGCGCAGCCCCGTGCGCAAGGCCCCCGTCGCCGCCGGGCCGCCTGCGGCCCGGCGAACGGACCCCTCGGTGGACTACGCCCCCGCCGTCTGGATCGAAGCCTCCGACTCCAACTACACGCCCTCCGACCGACCCGAGGCGTATCCCATCGAATACGTCGTCATTCACCTGACAACGGATATTTTGCCGATCATGTTCGCCAAGTTCAAGGACCCCACCGAGAGGGTGTCCGCGCACTACGTGATCAGCGCAACCGGCAGGCGGATCGCCCAGTGCGTGCGCGACCGCGACGTGGCCTGGCACTCCGGCAGCGTTTGGTACAACTACCGGAGCATCGGCATCGAGCACGAAGGCTGGACCGATCAGCCTGTTTACACCGACGAGATGTACGAGGCATCCGCCGTGCTCACGGCCACGATCTGCGCGAAGTACGACGTGCCGGTCGACCGGGACCACATTCTGGGCCACGTCGAGGTCCCGCTGTCCACTCACGACGACCCCGGGACCGCGTGGAACTGGAACAAGTACATGAAGCTCGTCGAGACCGCCCGCCGGCGCATCAGGACCTGACACCGCGTCGACCCCATCACGCGGGCTTGCCGTCGCCGTAGAGCCACGAGTCCCAGATCGAGTCGAGGTCCCGGCCGGCCCTGGCCTCCGCGTACGCGGTGAAGTCGTTCGTGGAGGCGTGGCCGTGGCGGTGGCGCAGGGTCCAGCCCCGCACCAGGGTACGGAAGCCCTCGTCGCCTACGGTCTGGCGGATCCTGTGGATCACCATCGCGCCGCGCACGTACACCGGCTGGCCGGAGATGTCCGAGGCGCTCGGCGGCTCGGCGGGCGGGAAGTCCCACTCGTCGTCGTCCGCGGCCTTGGCGTGGTTGCGGTCGAAGTGTTCCTGGGCGCTGGCCCCGCCGTGGTCCTCGGTCCACAGCCACTCCGCGTAGGTCGCGAAGCCCTCGTTGAGCCACATGTCCCGCCAAGTTCGCGGGGTGACGGAGTTGCCGAACCACTGGTGGGCCAGTTCGTGCACCACGTTGGTGGTGTTGAAGATGTCGGCCGGGATGGTCGGCCTGGTCTGGGTCTCCAGGGCGTAGGGCACATCGGCCGCCTGATCGACGATCACCCCGGCGGCTGAGAAGGGGTAGGGACCGAACCTCCCTTCGGCCCATTCCATGATTTCGGGGAACCGGCCGAGGACCGCTCCGTCCTCGTCCACGCCCGCGGTCGTGTCCATCGCCGACACGACCGGGACGCCCGATCGGGTCCGGGAGGTCCTGATGTCGTAGCTGCCGATGGCCACGGTCGCCACATGGCTGGCCATGGGCTCGGCCTGGTGCCAGTGGAAGGTGGCGCGGTCGCCGCTGGTGCGCCGGGCGCGCAGCCGCCCGTTGGAGATCGCCTGCACCCCCTTGGGGACCGTGACGGTGATGTCGTACGAGGCCTTGTCCGAGGGGTGATGGTTGCCTGGGAACCAGGACATGGAGCCCGTCGGTTCACCGAACGCGACCGCTCCGTTGTCCGTCCTCAACCAGCCTTCGCGCCACCCGTGGTCATGGGTGATCGACTCCGGCGTGCCCGCGTAGTGCACGACGCCGCGGAAGGCGGAGCCCTTCCTGAGGTGATCGCGCAGCTGCAGGGTCAGCTCCTGCCCGTCCCGTCGAACCCGCGCCTTGCGGCCGTCGACGGTGGCGCTCAGCACCTCCATGCCGAGGAGGTCGAGATTGAAGGCGCTGAGGTCCTCGGTGGCCTTCGCGGTGATCTCCGCAGTGCCCTCGAGGCGGCCGTTGCCCGGGTCGTAGGCCAGGGTCAGGGCGTAGTGGGTGACGTCGTAGCCGCCGTTGCCGAGTTCCGGGAAGTACGGGTCACCGGCGCCTGCGGCAGCGGCGTGCCCGCCCCGGAACACCGTGCCAGCAGCCCCCGTCCGAGCAGTGTCCGCGCCGGTACGGGCACCCGCCCCACCGCCGCCACGGCCGTCGGACTCCGAGCACGCGGGGAGTGCGGCGAGTAGGCCCGCGACCGCGAAGGCGGCCAGACGTCCGGAAGTCTTCACGCAGCCGATCATGACCCGCCCCCAGGCGCCCCCGCCCCCGCCACGCCGTGCGCCTGACGCCGACCTGTCGGACGCCTACCTGATCGACGCGAACCTATCCAACGCGATGTTGGTCCGCGCGGACCTCCGCAAGCCGAACTTTACAGGGGCCGACCTGACGAAGGCCGACCTTACCGGCGCGCTCCTCAAGGGGGCGCAGCTGAAAGGGGCAAAGCTGGACGGAGCCCGCGGGCTGCCGCCGTCCCTACGCTAGATCTCCGATGCATTCCCAGCATGTGACTCACATGCCTGATGACGGATCAGCTGTCTGGTCTGCGCGAATGACCCCGAACTCTGGATTTCCGGCGAGGTCGGTCTTGAGAAGCCGCCGGGCTGAGTCCGCGTAGCGGATGGCGGTCTTCTCGTCGATGCCGAATACGAGTGCGAGGTGCAGTGGGTCGGGGCCGTGGGTGAGGGCCTCTTCGAGCTGGCGGTCGACGCGGAGCCGTTCAAGGGTGGCGGTGAGGTTGCGGGTGGGCCGGGTGGTCCAGAGCTTGCCAGCCGGGCCGAGTTCGACGGCGGTCTTCTGAGTGATCAGCAGGTGGAGGTTGGCCGTGTTCGGCCAGCGGTTGCGGCGGTGGCCGAGCCAGTCAAGGACCGCACGGCGGGTGAGGTCGTCGAGTGGGCGGACATGGCCGCCGACGGTGATGCGCCGGTTGCCCAGGTCACCCGCCCGGCCGCAGCCGCAGGCCTCAGGTGGCGGAGGCGGGTTCATGAGTTCCTCGCCAAGGCGGTGTCGGTGAGCTGGCGCAAGCTGGCGGTGGCGCGGAGGGGAAGGGCGCGGTTTCCAGCACGCGGAAGCCCCTGCGCCCGCCGAGCGTTGATCATGTTCTCCACTTCGTCCCGGGCGCCGGTGGCGGTGAACACCTGACGGAGGCGGTCGGCCTCCCTCTCATCCCGGCAGGGGTCACCGAGCAGGGTGTGCAGGATGTGCCGCTGACGGGGGTGTGGCGCGCTGGAGTGCCAGCGCGACCAGGACGGTGTGCTTGCCCTCGCGCAGATCGTTCAGTGACGGCCCGAGGAAGTCATCGCGCAGCTGGAAAGCCTCGCCGACGGGCAGAGCGTAGGCGCTCAGCGCCTCGCGCACGCCGTGTCCGGCGCCGGCCAGCGCGGCCCCCAGACGCAAAGGGCGCTCCACCGTGTACCGGGCCGTCTTGTACCCGGGCGGTCATCAGGGCGGCCTCCACGTCCTCGCAGACCTGCCCGGTCGCGCAGAGGTCGAGGTACTGCCCGTACATCAGCTCGGTGCGCATCGCGTCGACCACTTCGTGTGCGGCGGCGAGCTGCATGGGGGTGAGGCCCGCGGTGTGCAGGAGCGCATCCGACCAGGCAAGCGCCGGGTCACCGAGAAGGATCGCTGCGTTGACGCCAGCCGGGCCGCGTCCGGCCGTCCGGCGTGGTGGGCCATCGGCGAGAGCCCCGGTCGTCGTCCGGTTCCACCCTGGCGGCGCGGCCTGGTGCGGTTCGGACTCGTGTTTTCGAGCTCCGTACCCGGCCGCCGGCCCCAGCTGGGTGAACCGTAGGACTCGGCGGCGGCCGAACTTCTGTTGCGCACTGCCGGCCCGACCGAAGGTCCGGAGCTGGCTGGTCGTCCTCCGGAGCGCCCCTAGATCTGGTAACAGCTGTTACCGTGCTCGTATGGGTAAAACACAGCTGGGTGCCCGGGTCGATCAGGACGTCGCAGAACTTGCGAAGAAGCGTGCCGCCGATCTAGGGCTGAGCATCGGGGACTACCTCGCCCGCCTCGTCCAGGACGATGCCAGCGGTCTGCGGGCCCGTGCCGTGGACGCGGCCGCCCGCTTCCTTGCCGAGCACCAGGACGTCTTCGACGAGACTGAGGACGCACAGGAATCCCGCCGGGGAGAGCGCGCCGCCTGATGGAGCTGCACATCGACGTTGCCTGGATCCTGCAGGTCGCCCAGGCCGCCGGCGCCAACGATCCCGCCCCCGACGACTACGGCGTCCCCGTCTCGGCAGTCGCCCGCCATAGGGCTGAGCTCTTCGAGCAGCCGGTCTACAACGGCCCGTACGCCAAGGCAGCCGCCCTGGTGCACACCCTGGGACGGTGCCGCTGGCTGGAGCGCTCCAACCTCGCCGTCGCCGCCGCAACCGGCGTCATGTACCTCGAAGCCATCGGAATCGCGGTCAAGCCCACCCGCGACGACGCCGTCGCCCTGAGAGACCTCCTCCTGGACCCCACCTGCACCGCCGCGCAGATCGCCGTACTGCTGCGCTCCTGGCCCACTGCCAGCTGATGAGCATGGGCTACGCGCACTGAGGATTCTACGAGCGCTACCGGGCCGCTCCCTGGCCGACATCGACGTGCTACAGGTCTGGCTGTGCGGCGATGGTGATGAGTTGGATGTCCATCTGGTCGGCTTGTGCGGTGAGGATGCGCGCCACGGTCCGCATGGTGGCGGCGTCCAACGCGATGGGTTCTTCGCCGTCTGCGGTCCAGGGAGGTCGCCGTCCCCGGTGTGGAGGGTGATGGAGGTGGCGATGTCCCGGAGCATGCCCGTGACGTCGGTGGCGGCGAAGTACAGCTGTCCGTCGACGGCCCGCCTGACGGGCATCGCCTCGCTCGGTTCCCACGACTTCATCCGGCCCACCTCACCGACCGCATCCAGTTGGGCGATCCGCTCGTCGCTGACATCCTGGTACGGCAGTTCGAGATGAACGCACCGAGCTTGACCTCGCGTACTTTCCGACCTTGCCCTGGGCCTGCGGCGGTGTGAATGGGTGGTGTGATGGCAGCGGTTGGTTGGCAGCGGGTGACCGCGCTCGCGGACGACGGTTGCTGACGGCTCCCGGCGGCCGGACCGGCTAATGCTTGGAGCGGCCGCTGTTACGACTTCTCGGCGGGCGTGGGTAGGTGGTGCCATGTGTGTCCGCAGGTGCCCTTGCAGTACGTCTGTCGCGCCGGAAGGAGCGGCCGTCCGTACTGCGCGTTTCGGTCATCTCTTGATCATTCCATGTTGCTGCTTCGGGGCGAGGGCGGTCTGGTACGACGCAGCGCCTCGCGTACCACCAGTGAGAGAGTGAGCTCACAGCGTAGGTGTTGGCGATCTCCAGGCTCGCTGTGCAGGAACAAACCAGCCGCTCAAGACGCACTGACGCGAACCGTTGGCTGCGGAGCACCCCGAGTCGGCCGTCTACGCGCAGCAGCCCATCGCACAGGCCGCGGCAGCCCTGTTCTAGCTGCGGTACGCCTCCTGAGTGCTCCGCGGGCTTCGCAGCCCCTCCGCCGTGAGGCCGCCTGAAAGACACTCAGGGGGGCGTCTACGGCTTCGGGTTGTGGTGGAGTGCCTCGGGGCGGCTGTCCGGGGCGCGCCCTGGGGCTAGGGTCGGGCGGCGGGCCGATATGGCGTGCGCGGGCGAGGCCCGGCGCCCGGTGTTCCCGGGGGCAGTACCGCCGGGCCGCCCCAAGCAGACAGCCGCCCCGGCCGGTGACGAGCGGTCAGCGCGCGGCCGCGTCCGGGCCTGCACCGAGCTGGCGCCGGCCGGGGAGTGGGGCGGGAGCGCGGGCGACCTCGTCCCGCAGGGTTTCTCGTACTGCGCGCAGCAGTACTCCGGCGTGTGCGTGCAGGGGCCGGAGTACGTCGGCGACGTCCGGCTGCCGCGGGTCACCGAGGCAGTAGCCCCGGCCTTGCATGTCCCGGTAGGGCGCGACGAGCCGCTCGACGAGATCCGGCAGGGCGCGCAGGTCCCCGATCCGGGTCAGGGCCCACCGTGCGTGGTCACCGACGGTGCGTCGAAGAACTTCGATTCGCCGGGGTCGTCTAGGAGGGCGGCGAGCCGGTCGGCGTACGGGGCGCCCGGTGGCCGAGCACTGCCAGCAGATGTGCCGCCTTGTAGCGCGCGTCGTCGTCCGGGTCGGCCAGCAGCCCAGCCGCCAGCGGCAGCACGGCCGCGGCCGCGGACGGCCGGGCCGCCAGCAGCCGCCACGCCTCGTGCAGCGCGCACCGGCGCAGCTCCGCATCGCCGATCCGGCTCCCGGTCTCGGCGAGCCCGGCCACGAACGAGGTCGCCACCGCCGTGTCAAGCCATAGCAGTTGCACGGCCCGGGCTGCGACGTCGTTGCGCTCGTACGGGTACTCGCAGTCCAGGGTGTACCAGACCTTCCCGAATTCCGGGGCGAGTGCGGGATCGGTGAGGAGCTCCAACAGCATGGGGTAGGCACGCAGCGCCGCCTGCGGGTCCAGAGACGCTGTGGCGATCACGGCCGCCACTCGCAGCACTGGATTCTCGCAGTGGAGGACGCTGTCCAGCACCGCGCGTACTTCGGCGTACGTCGAACCCGTGGGTTCCTCGGCGCCCGCGGCCGCGGCCTGGTCCAGTGCCAGCAACAGGGTCACCCGGACCGAGAGGTCCGTCTCTTGGTGCCACCGCTCCAGCAGGGGGGCGGTCCGGTTGGCGATCAGCTGCAGTGCGGCCCGCCGTACCACGGGATCCGGGTCGTCGAACAGTGTCCGCAGGCGGGGCCACTGCCGCCGCCCGCCTCCCATCCGGAGTCCACTGCCCCGGCCTCGCCGGTCTCACCGTTGTGGGCCAGGTCCGCCAGCACCTCGACCAGGTCCGGCCGTGCGGCCGTATCCGGGTCGAGGGCGAGATCCGCCAGGAACGGCAGCGCGGCCGTGCCTGCGCCGGTGACCCGTCCCAGGAGGAGGTCCTGCAGGTCGCCGTACGCCCGCTCCACGGCCTCCGGCCTGGTGGTGGCGTCCGCTCGGGCGATCCGGCGCAGTACCTTCGGCACGTTGGTGGCCGGGTGGTCCGGCCCCGCCGCCTCCAACCCGCGCCAGTCCACCGCGTCCAGACCTTCTAGCATGTCCCCCGCCTCGCTCCCGAGCGATCGTCCCGCGTCCGGGGCATCCTGCCACTGCGGTAGAGGGCGCAGCGCGGCAATTCTTCGTACCGGTGGATCGGTCGGATCGCCTGGGTGGGCAGGGCTGCGGTGGTGTACTGGCGACGTCGCCCGCCCGGTTTCCCCGCCCCCGTCGGTGGTACGGACACCAGCCCCATGTTCGAGCGCCACGTGGCGGTGGCCTGGCTCCTTGCCCACGGCAAGATCGAGGTTCCGGGGGAGCCGGGCGAGGGGCCACGTGTCCGTCTCCGAAGATCGTATGCTCACGGTCCGCCGGCCGACCCGGAGCTGTTCCTGGCCGACGAGGTGGAAGCACGGACCGTCTGTCCGACTGGACCGCAGGCGCCGACGCCGAAGCCCTCGCCCCGGCGGGGGAGGCGGCGTGGGGGATGACCGTGAAGCGGCTGACCGCCCCCGGCGTCGGTCCCCTGGCCGGGCTGGGGAAGGTCCGGGTGACCGGCGCGCAGAAGGGGCGCAGGGCCGGGAGTACGTGGATGTGTCCTGACCGGCCGGGTCCGGGGCACCGCTGCCTCGGAGGCGGGGGTCGTCCGGCACGGCCGGCCGCACGCCGCCCCGGGCAGGACTGCCGGTGCGCGCCGTATGCCTGCGGCGGCATCGCCGTGGCGGCGCGGTGCGAGCAGCACGGAATGGCCGTCGAGCCGGTGATGGAGTGGCACCCCGGCGGCGGGATCCGCTGCGTGGAACTGGCCTGAGGAGCCTCGGGGTCGGTCACTCAGGCAGGTGACGCACTGCGGCTCGGCGGATCTGTGAGCAGCGCCGGGGGCAACGCTCGCGGGCAGGCGCACGAGTAGCCGTTTGTTGGGGGTACGGGCTGTCGGCAGGCGCGCTGTGACAGGGCCTGTGTCAGCTGTTGGGAGGGCCGGGCAGTCGACGGAGTTCGAGCAGAGCCATCGCGATCTTCACTGCGGTCGAAATCGTCAGGGCCTGCAGAAACGGCATGCCCATGAGCCATAGGGCCACCATCATGACCGTGAGCACCAAGAATGCCGGTAGCAGATTGGTTCGCCTGATCGCAGTCCGCAGGTGTCCGGCTCTGCTCCGATGCTGATCCACCGTACCGATCGGGCGCGCGGTGACGCCTTCCTCCTCGCCTTGTGGCATTGGCTGCTGACCTTCCCTCGTGTTCGTCTCCGGCAACGAGTCTTGGGTGCGATCCGGCGGACTGCCACTGCTGCCACTCGTGCCCGCCGCCATCCGAGGTACAGGTTCACCTCACCGGCGCGGATGGCGTGCTCGGGTGGGGCCCGGTGCCCAGAGCGCTCTGGGGGCCCTACGTTGTTCGTCATGGGTCGGCTGCAGCCATTCGTCGGGTTGTGGGGTTCAGGAGAGGTGGGTGTGGCTCTCTGTGGGTTGCCGCGGGGCCCTCCCGGACCACGGAGCCTCTGCTCGACGCATGTGCGACGTCCGCACTCGGTGTTCTGGCAGGTGAACCGGCGGACCCGCAGCCGGAGTACGACACTTCGTCCCGCACTCGGAACATCAGCGGGAAACCGCAGGTAGGAGCCGTGAACCCGGCCGGACCACGCTCCGCAGCCTGGGCACGAGGCACCCGCGGCGGTGCACCGCACATGAACACGCACTATCGCGATGTTCGCGTCCACCGCCAGCACCGCGACGTCCGCGATCGACGGGAACAGCAACTCCTCCAGCCGGAGCGAGACCTCTTTCACAGCCCCGAACTGTCGGCCCAGTCACTCCTGCCACTGCTCGTTTTGAGGCAACTTCCCGATACGCCAAGGAGAGTTCAGTCGTCACTCACAGTGCGCGGGTCACACAACCTGAGCCAGAACCCCTTGAAGTGAACGAAGCCACGTCGGGGTCCCGCGGGCGGGGGCGGGGGGCGGAGAGTTCGGCCATGCCGAACTCGACGTACCAGTCGCGGGTGCAGCGATGGGCGCGCCTTCTCGGGTGCCTACGTGTAGGGCGTCGGCGACGGTTACCGCAGCGGCTTCAGGTTCGGTTCCCCGGTTACGAAGTTGACGCTGCTTGCCTTCTCCCGCACTGAACTGTGGATCTGTCGGGTTGGCGGAGCGTGCGCACGGGGTTCAGCCGTCGGATGCTCCGCGGAGACGCGGCCTGTGAAGTGCCAGGACGCCTTCCAAAGCCCGCTCCTGTTCGGGTGTCAGTGTGAGTCGCAGGGCAACACCTCGGGGAGGCATGCTGAGTGGCTTGGGTGGCTCCCTGAAGGGAGCCTTCGGGTGCGCGTTCGCCATGAGCACCCTCCTGGAACCGCCGCGGAAGGACGGATTGCCCAGCGTGACCGATCCCAGGTTGTGCCACTGCTGGGACCATACGGCCTCACCGCGGCGAAGCCGTATCCCCTGCCGGTCGACCTGAACGACGACATCCACCGTGCCCGCTGCGGCCTCGTACATAGATTGCGCGGCGGAGTTGATGGGAAGAGCAGTAACATCCCCACCAGCCACAAAACCCACGCGTTGTCCCTCACGTCGAGCGAGGTGGCGATCCACATTCCCACTCCGAACAAGCCTGCGACGGAGGCGAGGAACGCAACGCCCACGCAGCCCGAGGGCATGTCGGCCGGCCCCTTCGTCGTGAGGGAGAACAGCTCTGATGCCCCATCGTCGACGGTGGCGGGTGCCGTGGGCGCCGAGTTGCCCGGGACAGGTTTCGGCGGTGCTGGCGGCGCAGTGTCCGGCGCATTGATCAGGATGGTGATCACTTCGTCAGTGGTCGGCCGCTGGGCTGGGTCTTTGGCCAGACACCTGGCCAGGAAGCGGCGCAGCCCGGCCGGTGCCGCGCTCAGGTCGGGTTCCTGGTGGACGACCCGGTAGAGGAGCGTCTGGACGGTGCCGTGACCGAACGGCGCACGACCGGTGGCGGCGTAGAGGAGTACGGCACCGAGGGAGAAGATGTCGCTGGCGGGACCGACGGGAGCGCCGGTGATCTGTTCGGGGGACATGAAACCCGGGGTGCCGATCACGTGATCGCCGGTGAGCGTCGTCAGGGTTGGTGAGGGCTCGAGCGCTTTGGCGATACCAAAGTCGATCAGTCGTGGGCCGTCGGCGGCCATGAGGACGTTGCCCGGTTTGAGGTCGCGATGCACGAGGCCGGCGGCACCGGCGGGATGCAGCAGGCGTGGGAAGCGGCCCGGCAGCAGCGGGTAGCCGCAGGGCAGGGAGTTTCGCGGCTCTTCCTGCCGTCGTGGTTCCGGCGTCGGCCCCGGCCGGGCAAGCCGACCTGGGAAGGGCGGACGATCAGCAACGCGTCCTAAAAGAGCGTTTTGTCCCGACGAAGGTGTTTGGTAAGTCAGTCGAGGATGATGGCGGGGTGTTGGTCAAAGTAGAGGCAGTACGGCCCGCCCCGTCGAGGCCCATGCCTGTCCGAGTGCACTCGGCGGTGGGCACCGTGGTGGTGCTATGGCAGGGGGCTCCTGAGGCAGTGGGGCGGGAACACCACGTCGAGTGGACCGTGGATGAGGACATCGCCTGGACGGTGAACGCCTGGCCAAGTGCCTCTGGTGTTGCTGAGCTGCGGGAAGACGGCGACCGCATCGTGTTTCGTGGGCAGCTGAGCCTCTTCGAAGACGGAGGGGCTGTCCTGGACGTGGGTGGCACGCAGATCCTGTTCGACGTGTGAGGCTGCCGAGCTTGCTGGGCATCGTGGTGCAGAAGTCGCGGTGACGGCACCGTGTTGGCCTATCTGATCCTGTCTCATCCCATGATGCGCCGTTGTGCACCCTCTGCTTCTGTCGGCCGGTGCACGCGCCTGGGCTCGGCGAGCGGCTGGGCGGTACTCAAGCATCATGACCGCTGGGCGTCGCCGCTATCCGAGTGATCTGTCCGATGCCCGTTGGGAGCTGGTCGAACCGGTGCCGGCTGCCTGGCGGTCAGAGCGTCGTGGCCGGGGGCTGGACGTCGGCCGGCCGCCCGACCACGACCTGCGGATCCTGCTGGACGCGGTCCTCTACGTGAACCGCACCGGGATTCCCTGGCGCTACCTCCCGCACGACTACCCGCCCTGGCCGACCGTCTACGCCCACTTCGCCCGCCGGCAGGAGGAAGGCGTCTTTGACCAGCTCAACAGCCTGCTACGGCGTCGAGTACGCCAGCACGAGGGTCGCGAGTCCGAACCTTCCGCCTGCGTCATCGACTCCCAGAGCGTCAAGACCTCCACCAACGTCCCCGCGGCCGGGCAGGGCATCGACGCAGGGAAGAAGATCGTCGGCCGCAAGCGCAGCATCGTCATCGACACCGTCGGCCTGCTGCTCGCCGTCCTCGTGACCGCGGCGAGTGTGCAGGACTCGATCGCCGACCAGACCCTCATCGAGCGGGTCGCCGCCGGACATCCCACAGTCCGCAAGGCCCACCCCCACCGCTCAGAAGCACCCTCCAAGCGGAGCCTGAGTCTGATGGGCGGAGGAGGGCGATGCCAGGCGTTGGTGGAGCTGGGGGAGGGGGTATGGGATGGCCGTGAAGCGGCTGGCCGCGCCGGGGTTCGCGCCGCTTGCGGTCATGGGCAGCGTCCTGGTGTCCGAGCGGGGGCCGGGCTTATGTGGAGCTGTGTTGGCAGGCCCGGGTGCGGTGCACCGCCGACTCCTCGTCGGGGGTGGTCGGGCACGGGGTGATGCATCCGAGGGCGGCGTCGGGCCGGCAGTGCAGGCAGGCGGGTAGGCCCTCGGCCGGGGCCCGGCGCGCCTCCTCGCTGCTCGGGGCCGGGCAGCGCATTCCTGCATCCCCGCAGTCCCCGCAGTCCCCGCATGGACGCGGGCCAGCAGCCAGCCCGCGCCGATACAGCGCTCAGGCCTCGACCGCCAGCGGGCCCGTCAGTCCTCGTCCGGTAGCGGGATGTGGCCTGTCGCCTTCTGGACGGCTTCCGGCTACCGGCTGAGCGACCTGAGCGCTGCCGCGTCGTACGGCTTCAGCTCGTCGAAGCGGTTGCCGAGGACCTTCGCCGCCCACTGCGGGTCCTGGAGCAGCGCCCGGCCGACGGCGACCATGTCGAACTCGTCGCGTTCCATGCGGTCCAGGAGGTTGTCGATGTCGCCTAGCGCCGCACCCTCGCCGACGAAGGCGCGGATGAAGTCGCCGTCGAGGCCGACCGAGCCGACGGTGATGGTCGGCCGGCCGGTGAGCTTCTTGGTCCAGCCCGCCAGGTTCAGGTCCGAGCCCTCGAACTCCGGGAGCCAGTAGCGCCGGGTGGAGGCGTGGAACGCGTCGACGCCCGCCGCCGCCAGCGGGGCCAGGATCGCCTCCAGCTCCTCCGGGGTCTGCGCGAGCCGTGCGTCGTAGGCCTCCTGCTTCCACTGCGAGTAGCGGAAGATCACCGGGAAGTCGGCCGGGACGCGCTCGCGGACCGCGGTCACGATCTCCGCGGCGAACTTCGTACGGGCCACCGCGTTGCCGCCGTAGGCGTCGGTGCGGCGGTTGGTCCGCTCCCACAGGAACTGGTCGAGCAGGTAGCCGTGGGCGCCGTGCAGTTCGACGCCGTCGAAGCCGATCCGCTCGGCCTCCGCGGCGGCGTCAGCGAACGCGCCGATGACGTCGTCGAGGTCGGCGCGGGTCATCGCCTTGCCGGTCCCTTCGGTGCCGTCGACGCGGATGCCGGAGGGGCCGACGGCGGGGGCGTCGGCATACGGTGCCTCGCCCTGCTTGCGCACCATGCCTATGTGCCACAGCTGAGGCACGATCGTGCCGCCCGCCTCGTGCACGGCCGCGGCGACCTTCGCCCACCCCGCCAGCTGGTCCTCGCCGTGGAACCGCGGCACCCGGTCGCTCTGCCCGGCGGAGTCGTGACCGACGTAGGTGCCCTCGGTGACGATCAAGCCCACACCTGCGGCGGCCCGGCTGGCGTAGTACGCCTGTACGTCCTCGCCGGGCACGCCGCCGGGGGAGAACATCCGCGTCATCGGCGCCATCGCGATGCGGTTGGGGACGGTCAGGCCGTTCAGCTTGACGCGCCGGGACAGGATCTCGGCCGCGCGGGAGGCGGTGGACGTGGTGATGGTCATGCGGGTCCTCCGGGTTGAGGCTGTGGCTCGTCGGGGTGACAACGAGGAGTGCATAGTACACATGCCATGTATCATGCATATTGCTGTGCCCGGCCGTCGTGCGGCGCCGCCCGCAGGCCGAGCCGTGCAGGGGTCCGCCGGTCCCCGGGTTCACAGGTCCGCCATAATGGAGCGCCGGAAGGAGCGGGAGGCGCAGTGCTGGAAAAACTGGAGCGGGAGCTGATGCTGCTCTCGCGGCACCAGGTGCTGGCCCGGCGCGAGCGCGACCCCGAACGCCTGGAGCGGTCGGCGTACCTGCTGCTCAGTCGGATCGACACACAAGGCCCCATGTCCATCGGACAGTTGGCGGAGGCCTTCGGGCTCGATACCTCGACCGTGAACCGCCAGACGGCCGCGCTGCTGCGCTGCGGACTGGCCGAGCGCGTCGCGGACCCGGACGGCGGCATGGCCCGCAAGCTGTCCATCACCGTTGAAGGCGGGCGCCGGCTCGCCGAAGACCGTGAGGTCAACCGGTCCTGCCTGGCCCGGGTGGTCGCCGACTGGTCCCCTGAGGAAGTACGGGAGCTGGAGGACGTCCTGGTCCGGCTCAACCGCAGCGCCGAGGCCCTCGAAGGACGGTACTGGCCGCGCACGGAGGAAGGCGACACCCGCGCTGCATGCCACCCGCCGGTCCCGCATGAATCCCCGACTCCTGCTCCGCAGGCACCCGCGACTCCCGCCCCGTAGGAACGCCCGTGGCCCGCCCCGTGGAAACGCCCGCGCATCGGGGTGCCCAGACCCGGCGAGCGGCCGGGCCCCGGTCGGCTGTCGGCCGATTCAGAGCATTGGTGTTGTCCATCCGGGCCAGGTGTCGCGCTCAGTCACAACAGCCTCCTCTGCGAACGGACACCGAATCTTGCGGACCGGAGCGTGCGAGGAGGTTGGGCCCGTGCGGCCTGGCCCGCATACCGGGCGCTGCACACGGCCGGGCATGCCGTCGGCTCGGAGAGCAGGGGGCGGACGCTTGCCCGAAGTGCAGGCCAGGCCCCCGGCGGCCGCCGAGCGGGGGGTAGCGGCCGACTGGGGTTCAGGCATGCGTACGAAGTGGATCATTGCGGCGATAGGTGGCCTGGGCCTGTTCCTCACGGCCTGCAGGGCCGGTTCGGACGACAGTGCGCAGGACTACTCCTTCCCGGAACTGCCCCAGGCCGTCCCCAATCCGGTCCGGCAGCCGTCCGACCTGCCGATGCCGTGGGCGCAGCCCGGGGACGTCTTCCATGAGGTCGTTGCCTCCGGCTTGCGGGGGAAGACGATCGACATGGCCAACACCGACGGGGAGACCTCCGCCCGTGCCCTGTCGACCTCGTGCTGAAGGACGGCGCCGAGGCCGTGTGCGTGAGTGTGTTCGAGGGCCTGGAGGTCGAGTGGGACGTCATCGTGGGCCCAGCGTCGGACGCCCACGGAAGGCCGGTCCAGTGGGACGAGAACCGCTGCCGTCACAGCGGGTGCACGCCTCGGCCTCTGGCGCAGCAGCGCGTCGAGGGCTTCCTCGACACCGAGCTCAGCCCCTCCGCCGACCGCGAGTTCGCAGTCGTGGTCGTCCCGGTCAGTTCGTCATAGACGGACAGAGGTATGCGGCCTCGCGCTCGACCAGGACGCTGTTCTCGAACTCGGCCCCCAGCGCGGAGCAAGGCGACGAGGTGGGCGCCGTCGGACAGTTCCCAGACCGCTACCGGCCCATCCCGGCCGGCCGCCCCATTACCAAGCGGCTGAAACGACCAGTCATGTTCTGTGGCTCCTGCCGGACGATCGAGCCTGCGGGGCAAGTCGGCTGTCAGCGGGATGCGGATGCGGTTGGTCCGTCGTTCTGGGTGCCGGACAGTGCTGCGTGCACGGCGGCCGCAGCGTGGAGTCGTGCGGTGGGGAAGACCGGGACGGGACTGTCCTCGGAACTGATGAGAAGCTCGATTTCGGTGCAGCCCAAAATGATGCCTTCCGCGCCGCCAGCGACCAGGTCCGTGATGACCTTCTGGTAGGCGGCACGTGACTCCTCCCGCACGATGCCCAGGCAGAGCTCTTCGTAGATCACGTGGTGAACGATCGTGCGCCCGTCAGCGTCCGGGATGCGCACATCGAGTCCCCTGGCTTCGAGACGGCCTCGGTAGAAATCCTGCTCCATGGTGAACGCGGTGCCCAGTAGGCCGACTCGGTGCAGGCCCGACGCCCGTACGGCCTCTGCGGTGGCGTCGGCCAGGTGCAGCAGGGGGATGGAGACCGCCGCCTCGACACGGTCGGCGACCTTGTGCATGGTGTTGGTACAGATCAGCACCATGTCTGCGCCGGCTGCCTCGAGAGCCTGAGCAGCCGCAGCCAGGATCTCGCCGGCCTCCGTCCAGCGGCCCTGGGCCTGCAACTGCTCGATCTCCGCGAAGTCCACCGAGTAGAGCACGCACCGCGCCGAGTGGAGTCCGCCGAGGCGGTCACGCGTGAACTCGTTCAACAACCGGTAGTACTCCGCTGTCGACTCCCAGCTCATCCCACCGATCAGCCCGATCGTCTTCATCGCCACGCCCCTCACATCGACTCCGAGCGGCATCACGTTCGTCACCGGATGCCTCTGTATAAGGAATTAAGCATGACAGACCCAAACGCATAAGCCTCACTTGGAGTCAGTGGAGCTTCCACGCCTGGTGGCTGCCGTTCAAGGGGGGTGCCGCCGCTGTCCTGTACTTCGCGCTCAGGCAGGGAATCCGGGCCGGGTGGACGGTGCCGGCACGCGATCCGCTCGACGGAACGGTCGTAGGCAAGGATCTGCGTCAGTTCCAGGTCGATGGCTTCTGCCGAGTCGCGGATGCGGTCGAAGCGGGCGCCGCAACGAACCAGACGAGCATGCAGCGCACGGTGGCGGCGGCCTCGGCCGGGTTCACGATGGTGACCTGATCCATCGCCAGTTCCACTTCGCCACGTGGCTGCCGGGGGTGAGGGGCTCGGTCGTGCCGCTACCTCGGCGCGCTCGACCAGGATGCCGTTCTCGAAGCGGGTGCTGGAGCGGACCAGGGCGACGAGGTGGGCGCCGGTGATCGCGCGCCAGCGTTCCTGGGCGGACTCGACGAGCTTGAACACCATCGCGAGGGCCGGGGCGGGGCTGCCGGCGCCGCGGGTGACCTTGGTCCGCAGCTTGACGGTGGAGAGCGTCGACTCGATCGGGTTCGTGGTCCGCAGGTGGACCAGTGCTCGGATGGGAAGTCGTAGAACGCCCGCAGCTCCTCCGCGTCGTCGGTGATCTTCGCGACGGCCTTGGGCCGCTTGGTGCCGTAGGTGCGCGCGAACGCGTCGATCGCCTTCTCCGCATGGCGCGGTCCCCGGCGTTGTAGATCTCCTTCATGGCCTTGGTGGCACCGGGCTGGGCGGACTTCGGTAGGACATTCATGACATTGCGGGATTTGTGAACCCAACACCTCTGGTGCCGGGCAGAGGGGAATACACCTCGGCCAGGGGAGCGAAGCCGTGAAGGAGGTCCCGGGGTGGCGCTGAGACCGCCGGTGGAGCCGATGCTGGCGCAGGCTGTGGAGTCGGTGCCGGGCCCCGGGGTGTTGGGTCCGCTGGCTTTTGAGCAGCAGTTCGACGGGCACAGGGTGCTGCTGTTCACCCCGGCCGGGCCGGGCGGCCGGGTGCTGTTGCAGACCCGGCGCGGGTCGATGATTCAGGACCGGTTCCCAGAGCTGGTGGCGGCCGCCGAACAGCTGCCGCACGGCCTGGTCCTGGACGGCGAGCTGCTGGTCTGGGATGCCGAGGCGGGCCGGCTGTCGTTTGAGGCGCTGCAGCGCCGGCCACCGCCCGAGGCCGGACCGCCCCCACCCTGGCCGCGCGGTGGCCGGCCTACTTCGTCGCGTTCGACGTGCTGCAACAAGACGGGGAGGAACTGTTGAACCGCCCCTAAGATGGCATCTGATCTAGGTAGTTGGTGTTTTGGGATGTTCTTGTGACTGCAAGCGTCGGTGGTCGTTGCCCGGGGTATGAGTGCTCGGCGTGCGTATCGCAGTGACGTCTCTGATGCCCGCTGGGCGTTGATCGAGCCGGTGTTCGTCGCCTGGCGGGCTGCCCGCTCCGGGCCCGGGACGGCAGCGCGGGTGCACGATCTGAGAGAGATCGTGAACGCGATCCCCTACGTCAACCGCACCGGAATCCCGTGGGAGCACCTCCTGCACGACATCCCGCCGTTCAAGACCGTCTACGACTACTACGCCTAGGACTTGTCCGGGCGATCATGTCCGGAGCCAGATGACGAGGGCTGCGGCGGTTGCGGTGCCGAGGTAGACGTATCGGCGCTTGTCGGGGACTCGCCCTTCCCGGTGTGGCCGGGTCTCAACTCGGGGCAGGCACAGCCCTCGGGTTAGGTGTTGCTCTAGCGTGGGAGGACGGAAGGCATGCTGGCCTAGATCCCAGGTACGCGAGCACGCAAGACGACGGAGGCGTGTTGACACCTCTGACCCGGATTCCGCTGGACGGCGGGGGCTGCATTCTGGTCGAGCTACACAGCGATCCGGCTGGGCGTCCGGCCCGGCTTGGGCTGGACATAACCCGCCATAGATCACATGCGTGACGCACGGGCCTGCGGCAGGTTGGTCCTGAGGGAGATGTCCCAGGAGGCTGCCTCCTGCGACGTCAGGCTGCGCCCCGCCGACGGCGCTGTGGGTGAACGGCGATGCGTATTCACGCAGTGACGAGCTCCAGAAGGCCTTCGCGGGTGAGCCGCCGGGCCAGTACGAGCCTTCCCTGCTCATCGAGCTGATCGGCGAGGTCCTTCACCATGAACGGCTTCCCTGCAACGATCCGGCGCAGGGCAGGTTCCAGACGGGCGGGCATGTCCAGTTCCCGGTCACCGAGCAGGACGAAGAGGCGGTCTCCCTCGACTCTGAGTTTGCAGACCGAGCCCGGACGTCGACGCAAAGTCGACTGCTCGACGATCCGGTCTAGGTCGAGCAGATGCTGCAGCTGGCCGGTGAGGAGAGGCTGGCGGTTGGACCAGAAGTGCTGCGCCGTCGCGGCTGCAAGCGCGGCCGGGTCGATCGTGTCCACCTTGTTCTTGATGTCGCCGAGTCGTTCCGCCACCAGGGCTGCCAGCGCCGCGGGGTCGTCCGCGAAGCCCACGGGAAGTGATTCGTCGAGGCCGTAGACGATCTTGTCGATCGCGTTCTTCAGGACGAGCCGCCACTGATAGGCGAGGATACCAACGGTGATGTGCGCCGAGGCACTGCTTTCCGTACGGGCCGAGTGCGGAAACGTCCTGGGGATGTACAGCATGTCTCCCGGGGCGAGCTCGCCATCGAACAGGAGCGCGCCCTGCTCATCGCCACCCTCGCCGGGCTCGTAAACGTGCCAGTGCTTTCGGCCGTGGACCTGCAGAATGATGACGTCGTGGGTGTCGGCATGCCGGGAAAGGCCCTCCGCGGAGCGGGGAGTGATGTAGGCGTTGGCCTGCACCGGGTGGGTCAGTGCGCATTCGAGCTGGCGGCAGAAGCGGGCCAGCGGGGGCCAGTACTCCTGCAGGGTGTGCAAGACGACGGTGGCTCCGGCGTCGAAGAACGAGTAAATGCGCCCCGGGTCGGCCTGGTCATCGACCTGCCGTGTGGAGCTGGTGAGCGCGGCGCCCTTCGTGTAGCCGGCGGGGTCGATCGGCTTGCCGTCCTGCATCAGGCGGAAGCGGGGCAGCCGAAGGCCCCCGGAGGAGATCAGGGTATCGACGTCCCCAATGGTCAGAAGGTCGCCGAATCCCACGCCGTCCACGGCCGCCCGGTGAAGAGGAGCTCGACCCCAGTGACGTTCGACGAATTGCGGGATGTCGCCGACGCACCGGCGCAGAGCCTCGAAACCCGAGACCGATGCGCTGTCGTCCTGCAGTGGTGTCAAGGTCGGTAGCACGTCTGTGTCAGCCTTCCGGTCACACGGTCACGTCGGGGCCGTCCCCGTCATCTTCGGGATCATCGAGGTCGTGATAGATGTCATGGCCGTCAGCACCGCTACGGAGCTCGCCGCCACCCTTGCCGAAGCGGTCGGGTCGCGGCGTCCACGTAGTGGTGATCTCGCCGTCGTCAAGTGATCCGCTCTTGGGTTCCACCTGCCACTCCTCGCCTACGGTCACGCCGCGGAAGTCCGGACCGTCCGCTGATCTCAGGATGCGGGCAGGCGTAGAGGGCTACCAGCGGCAATCGGGTGGTCTTCGTCGCGGGCTCTGCGGGTCACGGGGCTGACCTGATCCAGGGCTACGCCGGCCGTAGACGCGCAAGGCGCCCATATCGTCATCCGTCCGCGGTCTGCTGAGGTTCTCGGCGTGGGTCGTCAGGTTCTGATGTTCTTTATCTTCGGGCTCAGGTCGATGTCGAGAGAGCCAGGATGCCTGGGTGGTCGATAATGGTTCGCTGCGTTGTTCGGACGCGTCAACCGACCAACCGATCCAAGAGACACGCTCTAACTGATCATTTCAGAATGGGATCGGGTGTGTCGGCTTGTCGTGGAGGGTCGTGCCGGGCAGGTTGTGCCGAGTGTTTGTTGATCTTGTGCCTGACGACTTGTGGGAGCGGATAGCCCCCCTGCTTCCTGCCCGGCCGCTGCGGCGGCATCGTTTCCCCGGCCGGAAGCCGGTGGACGATCGTGTTGCCTGCGGGGCATCGTCTACGTCCTCACCCAACTCTTGCCCCTGCTGAACGCGATACCCCGCATCCGGGGACTACGCGGCCGCCCCCGGCACCGGCCCAAGCGCCTGTTCGCCGACCACGGGTACGACTACGACAAGTACCGTCGCCTGATCCGCAAGCGCGGGATCTCACCCCGAAGATCGCGCGCCGCGGCACCCCGCACGGCTCCGGCCTGGGCAAAACACGCTGGGTCGTAGAGCGGACCTTCGCCTGGCTCCACCAGTTCAAACGCCTCCGCATCCGCTACGAGATACGAGCCGACCTCCACCAGGGACTCCTCGAACTCGCCTGCATCATCATCTGCTTGAGACGCCTCCGCACCTCATTCTGAAATGATCAGTAAGGCGTCGTTGGGCAGGCCTGTGCGGAGCGTCGTCCAGCGTGCACCGCACAGGCCTGGTCAGGGCTCGCACAGGGCGACGTCTGTGAGCCGGGCGTGACTCCGGCGGGATGAAGATCGTTGGCGGGGCACGAACAACACCAGCCGGGCACTTACCGCCCTCTCCCTCGGGACCGCCGCTCTCCTCGGGGCCCTGGCTGCACCCGCCAGCGCCGCACCAGCCACTGGGTTGGACCTAGCCGTCTGCAAGACACTCCACGGAATCCCGATTGCCGGTTCGGTCGGCGATGTCGCATGCGAGCTGGTGGACGAACTCCCCAGCGGCCCTCTGTTGGGTCCGCTCATCGGCCCCGCACAGAGGTAGCCGAGCAGCCTCAGAAGTCACCAGGGTGCTTGCCAGGGCGGCATCGGGATGCTCCTGGTGAAAGGGCCTGGTCATGCCGCAGATGTCGAAGGTCGAGCTGTACGCGGCGATCCGGCGCGACCACCGCGGCGGCATGAACATGGCCAGCAGGACCAATCGCAGACCCAACGAGTTTCGCGTCGTCGAGCTGATCCTCGGGGCGGTGACGGAAGCCGGTCTCGACGGAGCCGAGGCGGCCGTCCACTATCGGATGGTCGGCGACTCCCTCCTCGCCTACGTCGGCCAGCGCGCCGCCTACCTGCTGTTCGACCCGGACGTCCGGGCCGCCGACGAGTCCTCCTGGAGCCGTAAGTACCGCCACCCGGCTGAGCACCCAGCTGGCCGAGGTGACGGAGGACCAGATCTTCCAGGCCAGGATCGAGGCGCTGATCACCGCGATCGAGACACGGGTCCAGTCGCTCCGCGAGACCTGAGCATGTCTCTTTGGTGGGCTGGTCAGTTGATCGGAGCCGTGGACGGCGCGATCCGGGGTGTACCACCGCGGTCGGCTCGGCCTTGACTCACTGTGCGGCGGGGTCAGCTTCCGCCCGGGACAGTGCTGTGCGACTGGTGCGACCGCACCATCACGCGGTGGCCGACTCCATCGACCCGGCCCCGCGCAAGGGGCCGTGGCTTGCCCGAGGCCTGCTGGGCGAGATGCCCTCAGCGGTCTGGTCATACGACGCCGGTGATGATCCCCCAGCTCACGGCGAGCTGCCCATCGGCGAAACCTTTGAAGATGCCGTTGGTGTCTATGCGACCCGTGGCGATGGCACCGAGGTCGAAGCGGTAGAACAAGAGGTCGCGATCGAGGGCGACGATGTGGCTCCACTGCTCGTTGAGCAGCCCCTCGGCGAGGCCAGTGAAGATGCCGTTGGTGCTGATGCGGCCGGTGGCTATCTCGCCGGTTTCGAAGCGGTAGAACAAGAGCTCGCGGCCGATGGCGACGATGAAGTCCCAGTTCACGTTGAGCCGTCCCTCGGCGAGACCGGTGAAGATGCCGTTGGTGTCTATGCGACCCGTGGCGATGCCGCCGGTCTCGGAGTTGTAGAACAAGAGCTCCTGGCCGAGGGCGACGATGTCTGTCCAGTCCGCGTTGAGCCGTCCGCTCGCGAGCTGGGTGAAAATGCCTTCGTTGCTCAGCCGACCAGTGGCGATGACACCGCTGTCGGAGCGGTAGAAAAAGAGCTCCCGGCCGAGGGCGACGATGTGGGTCCAGCTATCGCCAAGCCGTCCGTCCGCGAGCTGGGTGAAGATGCCGTCGCTGCTCAGCCGGCCAGTGGCGATGACGCCGCTACCGGCGCGGTAGAAAAGGAGTTCTCGTCCTACCGCCACAATATCGGTCCGGCCCCTGCCGAGCCGTCCGGTCGCGAGCGGGGTGAAGATGCCGTCGCTCTTCAGCCGACCGGTAGCGATGTTGCCGTCGTCACTCCTGTAGAAGAGCAGCTCCCCGGACACGGTGACTCCTCGGGTTGTCGGAAGGTGTCGCTCTCCCGCCCCCCGGAATCGTGCCGACTCGCCTCCTGTCACGGGATCGGAAACGCGCACTCCTCTTCACAAGCGGCACGATCAGCGCGGCGCCTCCCCTACGACGCTACGCTTCGGCCCCCGCGACGGCACTCCGGACCCCTACGGCAGGTCAAGGTTCCGCTTTCAACCGGCAGAATGTTCTGACGTCCTGGCTACCCGCTCAGCAGCCGACGGGGCGCCCGTCCTCTTGGGCGCTCACCTCCGCGAGCTCAGCCGCTCCCACAGCAAGGTGTGGACGAGTGCCTCGTTGAAGGTGGTCTGCCCGTGGTCGGCGCCCGCGTAGCCGCCACCGAGGTGCTCGTGGAACAGGACGGGATGCCCCAACTCCCGCAGCCGCGCGGCCATTTTATGGGCATCGCCGGGGTGGACGCGGTCGTCGCGGGTCGAGGTCAGTGCCTCTGACCTGCTTCATTCTCCGAGTGCGAACGACGCCCTCTCTTGCCACTTCACCCCGTCGTGCACCATCAGTTCAACCGACGCGACATGAGACGTGAACGGGAGCCTGCCTGCGAGGTCGGCCTCGATCTCCTCCAGGACGGCGTCTTCCTGACCTTGAGCGATGGTCAGGTGCGGCACGATCTCGGCAAACCGGCCGCCATACGGCGGAGCCCCAGGCCAACGATCAGCGATCGCCTCCGTGAGCTGCCGCAACTGCGTGTCAGGCTCGGGGACGAGATACAGCACTTCCGGGAGCCGTCCACACCTCTCGAACCGCAGGTCAAACGCCTGGTGGCCGCCCAGCACGTCCGCGAGAGCGGAGTAGACGAGCGCATCTATTCGGCTCTCATCGAGGAACGGGAAAAGCACGGTGACGTGGGCTGGAACCCCGGCCTGGGCTGAGGGGTCGAGCCGTTCACGCCATCCACGGACGGACGGCTCCGCCTCCGGGATCCGGACTATGAGCCCCGTCTGGCCCGCCTGAAACGTACTGGTGCTGTCATCCGCCATGACACCGCATGGTGTCACCTCTGTCGCAGACAGCACGGCTCCTCAGGCCCGCGTCGCGGAGCCGCTCGAGGAAATCGGCGTCGCCGCGGGCGACCGCGGCCGCGGCACGGACGGTGCGCTGCCGAGACTCCCGCGCGGTCTCCGTGAGGCCGCGGCGGGCGGCTTTCTCCGCCTCGCCGGTGACCGGGCGCCGGCGCCCGGTGCGGTTCAAGGGTGACATCGGGTGAGGCCCCAACGGGCCTCGAACCGCCTCGCTTCGGCATGCAACTTGAGGATGTCACCGCGCACGCGCGGGTGCCGGCCGTCCTGCCGGGCCAACGTCGCCAGGGGGTGGATGTGGTCGGTGGCGTGCCGCACGGCATCCACCGGCAGGCCTGCTCGTCACCGTGGCCGGCGATCCCGGCGGCGGCCACCATCGCGGCGGCGACCTCGCTCCACTCGGCATCCGACAGGACCCGGTCGTCGGCGTGGTTGCGGACCGAGACGTGCCATACGTGCTCCGCCTTCTTCGGCCCGCGCAAGGCCTCGCGGGAGCGTCCAGGGAGCAGCGCCAGGTCCGCGAGCATCATCCGCCCAGGGGTCGCGGGCCGGGCACGGCAGGTCCGGATCCCAACCGGCGACGAGGTGAGGGTCGACGTGCTCGTCGCGCTCCCGCGGACCGAAGAGGTAGTCCAGCAGATCGATGGTCGTCGACCCGCTCTCCGCCTTCTCCGGCATCACGACCTGGGGCGCCTCCGTCGCCGCATCCACCCTGGCCACCGCCGCCAACGCCTCCTCCACCACGCCCGCGGCCGCCTCAGAAGACCGGCACCGGGCGGGCCGGTCACGGTCTCGGCGCGCAAGGTCGTGTCGACCAGGCGGCGCGCAAGCTCGCCCGGCGGGCAGGCGCGCGTCCTTCCGGCCTGACGCTCCGTGACACCACGTCACGCAGCTTGGGCCAGACCCCCAACCACCCCGCAACCCCAGTCTGACATTCTCCGGTCTCGTACCTGGCCTGCGATGATGATGGAGTGCCAGAGCCAGGGACCACTGCCGTCGTCATTGTTTTGCCCGATGCCGCCCCGCTCCTCGATGCGGCGTGGCGTATCGACCCGGCTCTGGTGCGTCGTGGGGTGCCGGCGCACGTCTCGCTCCTCTACCCCTTCGTGCCGGAATCAGCGCTGACAGGTCAGGACGAGAAGGGCGTGCGTTCCCTGGCGGCGAGTCTTCCGGCAGCTGATCTGCTCTTGGAGGAGCTCGTGACGGCGTCCGGCTTCGTCGCTGTCACCGTTCCGGAACTCCAACCGATCGTTGATGCGTTCCGCGCCCAGTGGCCCGGGTTGCGCCCGTACAGAGGCCGCTTTGGGGCGCGGCCCGCCGCCCATGTCACGGTCGCTATGGGTGCAGACAACCCGACAGCCTCCGCCCATGTCCGCGCTGCGGTCGGCAGCCTGCTGCCTCTGCGCACCCGTGCGGCTGCGGTCCAGCTGGTGGTGCTGACGGAGGAAGGCTGGCGGCCGCGGTTCACCGCGCCGCTCGGCGGCCCGGACGGACGGTGAACACCGCCCGCCAGTCCCTGGCCGCGACCACAGCCAGAGGCCAGCACCCCACACTTGGCCACATTGAGGTTGATCCGCGGGAGTGGACACCGGGTTTCATGCGACGAGTGACAGCGTACGTGGTGTGATCAGCTGTTGTTCGAACTCTGCTGGCGTGAG
>NZ_JBICZH010000038.1:0-34677 GCF_043201995.1 Streptomyces sp. NPDC048258 | reverse complement strand
CGCCGCGCACTGCGTGGACATCAGCGAACCCAAGACCGTGCGGGGCCTCATGTCGGACTACCGCCTCTACACCGCCCGCCTGGCCATGGCCGACCTGCCATCCACCCGCTGGCGGCAAACCACGGCCACACCCGACCCGGACCAACAGCCACCAGCCGGCCCCCGCGACCCCGACGCCCCCCACCTGCCGCTGGAGACGGGGGAGTGGGACATTCCCCGCGTTCCGCTGCGCTACGACCGTGCGGTCATCGCCTCCACCATGCTCGCCGCCCAGCTCCGCACCGCCCGCCGTACGGGTTGCGTCATGTACGACGTCGCCGCCCACCAGCAGGCCGCGATGCCCGAGCAGCTCCTCGTGCCGTTCCCGGACACCGATCCCCATGCCGAGCCGGACCGCCTGGACGACAAGCCTGTGCTCGACCTGACGGCCGTGCGGGCCCTGAAGAAGTCGCGCACCGACGTCGAAGCCCTGGAGTTCACCGACGAGCAGCTGCGCCAGCTCCAGGACGTCTTCACGAAGGCGGCCGCTCAAGCCCGCAGAACGATGGACCGATACGCCGACCGCAAGGACGCCACCGCGCCGCGTCCGGTGCACGAGGACGACCAACGCGCACACCGCTCCCATCCCGACCCACACCGCGGTCCGGAAGCCGGCCGCTGATCCCACCCGGCGCGGTGCAATCGGTGCACGTCGACGATGCCGTGCGCTCTCCGCACAGATGCCCGACATCCTCGCGGAGTGCACGACGTCAGCTTGAAGCTCAGTTTGCAGAATGGGAGCGGGTTGCGGGCGGTGACCGGATTGACGGCGGGGCCGGCCCGGCGTGGGCGGGCCAGCCCGTCGCATGTGGCACTCACGGGGTAATCGCAGCGCTGCTGCATTCCTGTGCTGCGAAGCCACCAGCATTCAAAGGGGTGCGCCGGTGATCCGGTTGGTTCTGGACCCCACGGTGGTGCCTGGTGTGCTCGCAGTGGGCAATCAGGGCGGGTCAGGCCGGCGGGGAGATCATCCGCTCGGTGCCGAGGCTGTTCATGCGGGTGTCCTGGTACATGGTGGTTTCGCCGTCAGTCCAGCGGATCATGAGGTCGTTGGTGAGACCGTCACTGGTGAACTGTCCGGTCGTCATGATGACGCTGTGGGTCCACGTCTTGTTGGGGCCGTGGATGCGCTGCTCGCCGCCGAGTCCGCCGGTGGTGGTGCCGACGTAGTTGTCGAGTTCGCCGCTGGACCAGCGGACCATGAGGTCCCACTTCTGGTTGCCGGAGAACTGCCCGGACGTCAGCAGTGTGGCGTCCTTCCAGGTGCTGTTGGGGTCCTTGAGCTTGTATTCCTGGCCCAGGGTGCCGGCGCCCACGTTGGTGAACAGGCTGAGCTCGCCGTCGGACCAGCGCACCATGAGGTCGGTGACGTAGGTGGCGGCGTTGAAGCGGCCGGCGGCTATCTGGGTGGCGTGGCTCCAGATGGACCCTGAGGGAGCCATTTCGACGCCGGCACCAAGGCCGTTGGAGCCGACGTCGCCGTGCAGGGTCATCCTGCCGTCGTCCCAGCGGACCATGAGGTCGAACTGGTTTGAGCCGGTGAAGTCGCCGGCGGTGATGGTGGCGACCGGCTTCCAGCCTGCGTTGGGCGCTAGGAGCTGCCGTTCGGGACGGAAGCCGCCGTTGCCGTCACCGGGGTAGAGCGTGACTTCGCCGTCGGTCCAGATGACGAGCAGATCGCTGTGACCTGTGCCGGAGAAGTCTCCGGCGGAAATCTGCTTGGCGTGCTTCCACGTCTCGCCGCTTCCCGGCAGGACCGGACCGTCCGTCGGAGGCTGGAAGGTGCCGCGATGGACGTTCTTCGGTCCGATGCCGTTGCTGGCGTCGTTGTAAAGGTCCTGGGCATCCTTGCCGTAGAGCGGCGAGTACGAGATCCAGTCGACGTCGCCGCCACCGCCCATTCCCCCGACGTTCCCGATCACCTCTCCAGTCCTGGCCGAGGCGTTGTATCCCCTGATCCAAGGACCGCCGGAGACACCACCGTAGTAGCCGCCGCACTCCATCTGCATCTGCCGGAACCCATACAGCCGACGGGTTGGCACATCACAGCGGATGGCCTTGTGCTGGCTGTTGTCGCTGGCGTGGGCCGGGTAGCCGACGACCGTCACGTTGTGGTCGTACGACGTCGAGGTGGTGAAAGTGAGGGCGCCGACGACGTCCTCGACCGCGCCCTTGCCATTGGGGGCGACGGTGACGAAGGCGAAGTCCAGGTCCGAAACGGCAGCCCTAGTCTGGCCCGTGTCGGGGTAGCGGGGGTCCTTATAGACCTCGCCGACCGCGAAGAGTCCCCACGGCTGGTTGGCCGGGATCTTGAGGAACTGGTACTGCGGCACGAAGACACGGTGGGTGGCCGCGTTCAGGCCGTTCGCACAGTGCCCCGCGGTAAGCACCAGGCTCTTTCCCTTGCTACGTACGACGCTGCCAGTGCAGTAGGTGGCGTTTCCACCGACCGGCGTGCCGTCGAAGAAGAACGTCCCCACCATCGGGAGGCCGTCGAAATGCGCGGCGTGGGGCGTGTCCCGCGGTGCAGCGGCTGTCGAGTTGGGTGCTGATGGAACGTTGGTGGGCCCGGTGCCGCGGGCGGCGTCGATTGGCTTGGCCTGGGCCATCCGCTCAGCTGTCCAGTACTGCTCGTCCGCGGTTGAGGCCGGGGAAGCAGTGGGTGAGGTGGGGGTGGACGCGGAGGGAGAGGGGGGAGCGGATACCGGTGGTGCGGCCGGAAGGGGAAGCTGCGAGGCGGAGGGCGTGGAGCGGGGTAAGTCTGAAGGGCTGGGTGTGGGGGGCGACGACGAGGATGAGGCCGAGGGGGAAGGGAGCTTTGTGCCGGCCGGAGAGGGAGCGGCCGACGCCGCCAGGGCAGCGGGGGCGGTGAGTAGCACGGTGCTGGTGCCGAGCGCGAGTGCGGTCAACCATTTTGATCTCAATGACTTGCTTCCTGAGCGCAGTGATGACGCCTGGCATCGCAGTGTGTTAGTGCGTCAGTTCGATGAAGAGGGCAGAGTAGGCAGTGGTGTGAAAGATCGTCAACGAATCCAGATAGGCGACAAATGAAGCGATTACGGGCATGGATCGGCGCGGCGGTCCTGACGATTCCGCTGTTCATGTCACTCGGAGCGGAGGGCGTGCAGGCCGCTCCGCTTACGGATGTGCCATTGCCGCTTCAAAGTGGCGCCGAGCAGTTGGTTCGGCCTGGAGAGCAGGTCAGCGTCTCAGTGGGCCTGCAGGACGCCGTCGGCAACGGCGACAGGGTCTTCTCCGAAGCGTTCGCCGCGGATGGCCGGATGAGGATGAACGATCCGCACGTCACCGCGGTTATGACGATCTCCTGTACCGCTGCGCCCGGGTCCTACGAGGTGCGCATCGGATCAGGTGGGGACCGGAACCCCTCCGAGGTGACGCGGCTCTGGGGGAGCGTCCGGGTGGCTCCGGCTGAAGCGACGGAGCGTGCGGCATGCGGGCGGCGGGTCTCCGAGTTGCCGCCTGAGCCCCAGGAGGAGCGCTGGCCTGCGGATGTGGAGTGGCCTGCGAGCCCGTGGGACGTGCGGTCGGTGCGGGCCGGCGGCGAGATGACGGCCACCGATGGCCTGGAGATGGGCGGCGACGGAGGTGTCACGTTGATCTCGTCGGCGTTCACGCGACCAGTGGTCATGCACGGAGCGAAGAGGGTCTCCGCGGTCGTCCGCATCAGGTGCGACGCGAAGCCGGGTCTCTACACCGTGGTGTGGCGAGAGAAGGGGAAGCTGTCCAAGGACTGGGCCCGACTGCGGGTGGAACCCGCAGCCCCTGACTGCCACGACCCTGCCCCTACGCTGGCCGACATGGTCAAGCGCACGGCTCCCTGGCTGGCGGCAGGCATCTGTGCTGCCGCGCTTGCAGTAGGGGCACATGCCCTGAAGCGGAGGCGGCGTGCCCATCCTCCCCTGTGATTGTGAACCCTAGACGCCGCGCGCTCCCGGAAAGAGTGGTGGATGCGGTACGCCCGAGCCGGGTGCGCGTTCCGGTTATTCCTGCCGAACCATGAGAAGGGTGCACGGTTCTCTTTCTGGAAGCAGTCGAGTCGGCGATATAGGCGCGTTGTTTATCGTGGCTGAAACGATTCCAGAAATGACTTGAAATGCAGACCCGCGCCGGTCGGACTGCTTGGATGCTCAAACTAGCCTCAGGAGATGGACAAAGCCGTTGCCCAACAGCTCATTTGCTGTCTGACGGCTCCTCCGTGAAGCCGTCGACCGACGGAGGCGTCCAATCGCAGAGGGTCGGGGCGCCCCTGTGCCTTTGGTCAAGCTCGTCGGGTGGGTGTCCGGGGTCGGCGGGTCGGTGGCGGGCGAGGTTTGTCGAGCACCGGATCGCCAGCCTGGGCGACATGCCGCGTTCGGAAGGCCCAGGTCGATGACAGCCGAGAACGCGGCGGCGCTCGTCGCCCGGAGGCTGAAGTCCATCAGTTATGCCTCCTGGGTGCGTAGGTCCTGCCCGGCATGCTGCTGACAGCGTGCGGAGGCGACCCCCGCGAGCGGATCGAGACCCGTGACCAGGCCGCCAGGGTCACCCTTCTTGAGGCTTAGCCTCGCCGTTTCAGCTGCGGCTGGGGGCCGAGCGGGGTTGTTCGGGGCGGTGTTGGTGGGTGGGCATGGCGGGATCCCGCGCGGTGGTCGGGTTCTCCAGGGTTCCTCGGGTCGTGGGTCGGGGGTTGCTGGTCAGCTGGCCGGGCGGGGCGAGGCTGCGAGTCAGTGGACGGCGGCAGCGAGTTCGTATCTCCAGGGCCAGGTGGCGGAGAGCCGCAGGTGGAGGGGGTCGGCCGCCGTGGGTGAGACG
Organism: Streptomyces sp. NPDC048258; assembly: GCF_043201995.1. NCBI lineage: Bacteria > Bacillati > Actinomycetota > Actinomycetes > Kitasatosporales > Streptomycetaceae > Streptomyces > Streptomyces sp. NPDC048258. The sequence goes on along the minus strand of NZ_JBICZH010000038.1, from coordinate 29,826 downwards.
GGCGGCGACATGCAGCAGCCGGTAGCGGAGTTTCTTGGGCTCGGTGTCGGCCAGCTCGCCGTTCAGCAGCAGAAGGCGGGTCCAGGCGAGGAGGCCGATCGCTGCCAGGGCATGGCTACAGCTCCGTCGCAAGAACCCCTGCTGAGGCTGTGAGTGTCGGCCGGCTCTGGCCTTTGCCGGGCGTATTCAGACATCATCGACATTTAACGGAGCGGTGCATTTCACTTATTCGGTATGGCTAAAAAGTGCGCCAATGTGTCCTGAAGTATTTACCGTGCCGAGCGGGAGTTCGCCGCGAACCTCAAACAAACCTCAGAAGAATCAAATGCGGGTTGCCGGGGCGCTGTGGCGTATGTGACTGTCGTTCAGTCAAGCGCCGATGACCAACGGCGCTTACATGCAGAAGGTTGGGGGGCCTGGGGAAATTCCTTTCCTGCGCCAGGCTGATTTCAGTTGTGCGCTCCTTCTGTATGCGTTACGCAGGAACAAGTTTTGGGGGAAGTTGAAATGAGCAACACCACTCGCCGAGGATTCGTCGGCGCGATGGCCGCGACCGTCGGAGCGTTAACGCTGGCGGCGGCTCTGCCCGCGCAGGCCAGTGCTGTAGAGGCGCCGCTGCCCTCCACGCCGCAGGCGTACGTCGCATGGCTGGAGGCCAAGCAGGACCCGGCTGCGGCTGAGACGATCGCTCAGTTCAAGGCCCTGCCCAAGGAGAAGCAGGAGAAGTTCCTCGGCTACCTGAACAAGCCGGACCACTTCAAGGCGTTCATGGACGTCGCGCAGAGCCCCACCGCCAAGCAGCGCGTGCTGGCCGGCGGCGACATCGTCATCAACAAGGAGGAGTCGAACTCGTCGAACTCTCCGAGCGCGGTGGCCGGTGACATGAACGCCTGGCACAGCGTTTCCGACACGATCGTCGGCGTCAAGGTCACGACGGTGAAGCTCGGCGTCAACTACCGGGTCTCCGGCAGCAGGGTTACGGTCGTCCACAACGGCTGGGCCAGCCACACCAACTGGGTGCCGGCCCTGTCGTTCGACCACGAGCCGATCAAGAACTGGATCTCTGCCGACCCGGGGAACAACGCCCACTCAGAGACCGTATGGACAGGCAAGTTCGCCATGTACGGCACCTGGTCCTGCCGTCACCGCATGTGGGCTGACCAGGACGGCTTCAAGGACGGATACCTCAAGAGGGTCTGATGCACCTGCACCGGCGGTCCTGACCAAGCCGCCGGCCGGTAGGCCCTGAGCTGACCAAGCTCGCAGTTCGGCAGGCGCGGAACCGGATGCTTGCCCCCGTGGAGTGATGACGCCCACGGGGGCGAGCCTGGCCGCGCCTGCCGTGCTTTCGTCTGCTGCCCCCGGGCTGCTCTGTGCCGCCGCAGTGACCCGGGTTGAGGACGGGGTTCCCCTTCCCCCACCCCGCCGGTATCGTTTATCGATAACATCGATAAACGATACCGGAGGTGGCGGTGAGTGAGGACCGGAAGCTCCTTGAACCCCTGTCCACAGTGGTCTCGGGCGTACTCCGCCTGCTGGTCGGCGTCCTCGCGATCAGTGTTGTCCTGAGCCTCTTCAACAACGACATCGCATTCTGGAGCGGACCGGGCAACTGTGCCACCGCTGACTGGATCTCCGGCAGCTCGAGTGCTGCTGACGCCATGTTCAGCGCTCGAAACGGGGCGCACGTCACAGCGGTCCCGCAGTACTGCGCCGAACACCCCAGCAACTACCAGCATCTGCTGAGAGTGCTCGGTGGCGTACCGACGCTCATTCTGTTGATCGGCGGGCTCATCCTGCTCAACCGCCTGCTGCAGTCGGCCGCCCGAGACGGCGTCTACACCACACAAACCGCCTCCAGGCTGCACCTCCTGGGCTGGTGGCTGCTGCTCGGCAGCGTGTTTGCGGAAGTCATCGAGGCCGGCGCCCGCGCAGCCCTGCTCGCGACGCTGACCGACAACGTCACATTCTCGGCCGAAGCGGTACTCCACACGTCGGCATTCCCCTACCTCACAGTCCTGACCGCCCTAGGGGTGCTCACGTTCGCACGGATCACACGTGTGGGGGCCACCATGCGCGAGGACCTCGAAGGGACTGTCTGATGTCCGACGGGGAAACCGAGACCCACGAAATCCACGTGCATCTCGACCGTCTCCTCGCCGAACGAGACATGACACTGGCAGAACTCGCCGTTCGCGTAGGCGTGACCAACGTCAACCTGTCCATCCTCAAGAACAATCGCGCAAAAGCAATCCGCTTCACGACTCTCACGAGCATCTGCCGAGTGCTCGGCTGCCAGCCGGGCGACCTCCTCAGCTACGGTCCGGTGCGAAATGATGCCCAGGCTGGATCGTAAGTGTCGAGCCACACATTATTACTCGTACGGCAAAAGGCAACGCAGCTAGCCACCCCACTCGCAGGAATCAGGGAGAAGTAAATGATTGGAATGATGGACACTGGAATGAAGATCATGGCAGTGATCTCTGTCGCAGCGGTGATCGGCCTGATTGTTCTCGCCAACAGGTGGCTCAAGCGACACTGAGCGCTGCTACGCGAGCGGCGGTCAGCTCGGCGCCATCGGAAACGGCGGTGACGATGTCCTCGGGCAGGCGCAGCAGCAGGAACGGCAGTTCCGGGGCGTCCTCGCCAGACATCCACCACGCCCAAGCGGGTCGCGTCGAGTGGGGCCAGGAGGTGCCGGTGCTCGGCGGCCTTTCCGCGCACCGCCGCCGGCCCCTTCCCCACGCTACGTCGAAGTGGCTACAGACCGCGCCCAGTCTCCCCAGCTGCCGGATGCGATCGGTGTCCATGTCACCCCGGCCGTAGGAGCCCCGGTTGTCGGCGATTCACCGCCCAAGCGGGAAGCCGGCGAGCGATGGTGACCCGGAGGACTCGGCTTGTTCGCCGTCCGAAATGCGGGAACGGCACGTTCGTATGTCCGTTGCCTACGTCCACCTCGGTCCGATCGCATCCGAGCAGCGATCGACTACGCCGGCTGCCGCCGGGTGACAATCGGTGTGCACGACGACGGGAAAGCCCCGAGCGGTACCCGTTCCCGCGCTCCTCTGTTCGGATGGATTGATCAGTCGCCCGCAGGGAGCCAGGTTCGGCTACGCCGAACTGCGATCTCTGCGCATACGACGGCGACGATGACACCGCCAATGGCGATACCGAGTGAACCGGTAGCCACGAACCCGCCGGAGAGCTCGCCTCCGTCGCCGATCGAGAGCAGCATCTGGCCGAGTAGATACGTAGCCACACCGGCGCCCGCTCCCACAACCGTGAGGGGAACCGCGAGGTTCCAGAGGGCCACGCGAACGTAGAACTTCCTGTCGCTTCGGAACGAAGCGATCGGGCCGAGGCCGCGCGCCTGGTCGTCGAAAACGGAGGCCGCGCCCACGATTCCGGCGAGGACTAGAGCAAGTAGACCGACCAGAGCTGAATCCAGCACCCACTTGACGTAGTCGGCCCGGGCCTGCGCGCCGAGCATCCCCGACTCCACTGGCACTTCAAGCATGGGGAAGCCGAGCGTCCGGTAGGCGGCAGCCCAAATCCGATCGGCTCCGGCCCCGCCAGAGGTGTTGAAGACGACCAGGGAGACGTTTTCAGGGTTGGTGATGCCAGGGTCACGCGAGGTGATGCTTACCCTGTCCGGTGCGAGGCCGAGGACGGCCAGCGCCGTGCGGGGCGTGACCCCGATGTCCTTCACCGCCTCCGTCAGTTCTGTTGTCGTCTCGGGGCAGGTGGGCAGTGTTCCGAAGAACGCCAATGACTTGCAGTCGGCGGACAGCACCGTGCGATCGCCTTCGCGGTACATGAGGGCTGAGGGATAGTCGGGGAGCTGTTGACGGAGCTGGTCAAAGCGAGCCGGATTACCCGAGGCATTGATCAGGACGGCGTTGCGGTTGGTGGCGCCGGACAAGTGCTTGGCAGCAATTTCAGGTCCTTCGAGCTGGCTGGTGACCACTTGGCCCAGTGTCGTCAGACCGAGTCCCACAATCATGGCCGCGCTGAGTACGGCAAGGACGACAGGCCTGGCAGCGAGCCACCGCCCGGCAATGAGTCCTGCCGCATCGCCCCTGCGGATCGAAAGAGAGGCGATCGCGGATCCGAGAGAGCCGGACAGGCGACCTCCTAGGCTGGGGAGGACTCCGAGGACGAGCATGGCTCCGAAGAAGAAGACGACCCGTCCCGGACCGTCTGCCCGCCACGTTCCGTACAGGCACAGGACAGAACCCATCGCGCACAGCACCCATACCGTCCGACCAGACGCGTCCTTGGTCTGTTGTGGACGGGTGGTGGTTCGCTTGGGAGGTCGGGCATAGCGCAGCGCGCTGATCCCCAGGACGAGGGCAGCTGCGACAAGGATCAGCAGGGGGGTCCACACGCGCAGTGGTGCCAAATCGCCGGCTGAGACGGTGTGCCTGGTGAAGGGGAGGCTGGTGTCCCAAACGGTCGTGGCCCACGCTGCCGCTGCTGCCAGCAGTGAGCCTGCCAGCACAGGGAGAGCGGCCTCACCGATGACCACCAGCAGTCGTGATGCGCGCGAAGCTCCCAGAGCCTCGAGCATCGAGATCCGGCGGTCTCTCATTTCCGCGCCGCCGCGTATCACGACCATGAGGGAGGCCGCGGCCGGCATCACGGTGAACAGCAGGAGGAGTACCCAGAGGTCACCGGATGAGCGTTCGAACTGGTGACTTACGGTGAAGTAGTCGATGAACTGCGAGTCCGGACGTCCGAAGCCCGATATGAGTGTGCTGTGGCTTGTCTCGTCGAAGATGCCCTCGACGGGGGACCGCGCGTACACCAGCAACTCATCAGGTTCGGCAAGGCCATCTCGTCCAATGATCCCGGCCATCGTGCCGTAGCGGGAGACGAGCGCTCCGCCCGCATGTTCGACGGCCCGGGGTGAAAGGAACGATTCACCCCGCTCGGGCCACCTCTCAAGGCCCGGGGGCGGACTGGCACCTGGTTGGAGCGGCTCCAGGAAGACAACCGAAATCGCCTGACCGTCGGCGTAGTCCGGCCGCTCCAGCCAGCGGGCCACCGCTTCCCGACTCTGCTGGGTCATGACAGGGGAACGAGCGTCCTGTCGCTCCTGGCGAGCGTCCAAGCCGGCATCCACCGCAAGGAGGCTCCAGACCACCCACAGTACTAAGAAGGACGCTGCGAACAGTCCGAAGCGGTGAACCAGGGCGGACACGCCGCTGGACATCCCAACTCGGTGCCCGAGCCGGAGCATGGACACGTACCTGTTCACCTGCCCTCCTCCGAGTCCGCAATCAGACGCCCCTCAGTCAGTTCAAGCGTCCGGTCGGCACGGGCAGCGATCTGAGGATTGTGCGTGACAACGATCAGCGCACACTCAAAGCGTTCCGGTAGGCCGAACAGCAGATCAGCGACCACGTTGCCCGTGCGCTGGTCGAGGGAACCAGTGGGTTCGTCCGCCAGCACTACAGAAGGCCTGCCGATCAGCGCGCGAGCAACGGCGACACGCTGACGCTCTCCACCCGACAGCGACGAGGTGCGCTTGGACGAGGCTTCCTGCACTCCAAGTTCATCCAGCAGGCTCTGCGCGTCCGCATACGCCTTCTTCGCGTCGCCCCCGGCAAGGAGAACCGGCAGTGCGGCATTCTCCAGAGGTGACAGCTCCGGGATCAGCTCACCGAACTGATAGACGGTACCCACGGTGCGCAGCCGCATGCCGGCTCGCTCCCCGGCGGATGCCTGGGAGATATCGACGCCGGCGATGCGGATGACGCCAGAGGAAGCAGCGATCAAACCGCTGAGGCAGCAGAGAAGGGTCGTCTTCCCCGATCCGCTGGGACCCGTGACAGCCACGGACGACCCAGCCGTAACATCGAGGGTCAAACCGTTCAGAAGACGGCGATCGCCGATGCTGTAGTGCAGATCCCTCACTTCCACCGCGGCCGTTTTCCGGCTGTGCAGGTCGGTACGCATGCTTCCTCATTCTTGGCCGGGCGGCGCGGAGCCGGATGCGCCTGACGTTTCCGGCTCCGCGCGATGAGCACGTGCTGGATCAGGGCCGGTACTGCCAGGGGCCGTAGGGGTCGGTCGCCCATTCACGGATCTGCTGTGAGCGGTGCTTCGTGACCCGGTTGGTGGTGTCGACGCCACTCTCGGTGCAGGTTCCTTGCCCGCCCGTCGTCGCGGTGTAGCTCGTAAACCCGTTGTCCCGCGAGAAGTGAGCCTTCACCCAGTTCCCGTCCTGGTCACCGTCGCACGCCATCACAGACGCCCAGCTCACCCCATGGCGCTCGAGGTCCTGACTGAAACTGTTGTAGATGTAGGACGTTGCTGCGGTCGCGCCGGGGGCGCTGAAGGCGACGGCGGCTGTCGCGAGAACAGCAACCTTGGCGATGCGGTACATGAAAGATCCCTCCCCAATTGGAGAGCCCGTAGGGCTCGACACGACGCAGCGGCTAGTCAGCCGATGAGTCGTCTGCGCAGCCATATCGTCGGCAAGACCGCATATGCCATGCCAGCCAATAGCCCTTGACCTGGCCTGAAGACTCTGATCTATCAAACCGGGAGAAACCGCCCAGTGGGTTCGTCATCCTTCGTAACCGGATTACCGTTCGTTGATCTTGGCAACTGAGGGGGCGACACCCTGTTGGGAAACCGGAGCGAAGGCGTCTTGGCGACTTCTGATGTTTTCTCAGGGGACACCCATGACGTGTGGTGACTCAGGAATGGCCGAATGCGGTCGGCGACAGCGTAGGGCGGGCACCTGGGAGAACGCAGCAGCTCGCCTGCCGACTGCAGCCTGCCAATACCGCCTCGCTGCAGTGGATGCGAGGGACACGAGGGTGAACTCCCACTCCGCCCATCCGTTCGTTCGTGCTCGCGACGCCCTCCTTTCACGGCCCCCCGTGGGCTGGCGACGGAAACTAAGGAGACGAGACGAGGGTGACGATCCACTGCTGGCTGCGAGGCGACCCCGCGGCCGCCGGCCCGGCCACGCTGCTGAGCTGGGCGTGGGCAAGCCCCGTACCCGTGCTGGCTGGGTAAGCCGAAGTGGGCTCCTTGAGGGGGCACTTCGGAGCCTCCTTCTGTACCCACTTTGGGGCCTGACACCCGGCAGGGTGGCAAACATTGGCTTTGTCGGCGAGTTACGGGTTCTGGCACAGATCTTGGGGAGCCGTCGCGGAGCGTTACCTCGATGTTCGATTGCGACGCGCCTGTCCGCGTGAGACCGCGTACGCCGTGCCCTCGGATAGCCGGAAGTGACGCTCCCTCAGGTCCCTGCCGGTCGATGCTCTGGTCGGCTATGGACGGTGATGGTGCTGGTCATGCAGACCGATGCACCGTTCTGGGACTCACTGGTATTCGCCGGGATCGACGATGTGGATGTCGAAGCGGTTACGGCCGTGTTCGGCGCGGTCGAGGTGATCGCGAGAGGCCGCGCGACCGGGGCGGCGTGTCCGGGGTGCGGCTGTTTCTCGGGCCGGGTCCACGACCGGTACCAGCGCAGGCTGAAGGACCTTCCGCTTGCTGAACAAAGCTTTGTGATCCGGCTGACGGTCCGGCGCTTCGTCTGCGGGTCGGCGGACTGCCCGCGCCGGACGTTCGCCGAGCCGTTCTCCCGGCTGGCCAGCTGCCGGTTTCCGCCTCGGGGGGCGTGTTCGCCGTGGATCGAGGTCCCCGACGACCTGGTCGTGGGGGCGAGGCCGGCGTAGGAGGCGAGGTGGGCGGCGCTGGGGAACCCGGTGCCGTCGCCGACGGTGACCAGCAGGACGGCGGCGGTCCTGACGCCGACGCCGGGCATCGAGGTCAGGACCTTGGAAAGAGGGTGGGCCTACAGCAGGGCGTTGATCTGGGCTTCCAGTGCCCGGCGCTGTTCGTGGACGGCCGCGAGGGAGCGGGCCAGGGACGGGATCACGGTGTCGAGCGTGCCGGTCCCGGGCACGACGACGGTCTGCTCGTCCAGGGCGGTAAAGACGTCGTCGATCAGCCGGTTGGCCATGCGTGGGGCCTTGGGCCGGATGAGCTCGACGAGGCGTCGGCGGCCGGCCTTTCGCAGGGCGGCCGGAGATCCGTAGCGTTCCAGCAGCCAGGTGACGGCCTGGTGATCGAGACGGGGGCCCAGGACGCGTTCGAGGCTGGGGTGGAACTGGGTGAGCAGGCTGCGTATCCGGTTGCTGGTGCGGGTGGCCTCGGCGGCGAGGTCCTGGTCGAAGCCGGTCAGCACGGTGAGCTCGGCGGTGATCTCGTTGGTCAGCTCCAGCGAGCGCAGCGCGTGGGGCAGGGTGCGGGCGGCGTCCGCGATGACTTCGGCATCCTTCGCGTCGGTCTTCGCCTCACTGGGGTAGAGATCGGCGATCCGGCGCATGGCCAGGCCCGGCAGGTAGGCGACCTTGCAGCCGGCGTCCCGGGCGATGGTCAGGGGCAGGGCGCCGATGGAGGCGGGCTGGTCCACGATCACCAGCACGGTGCCGAACTTCGCGGCCAGCTTGTCGAAGACGGCCCGCAGCTTCGGCTCGTTGTTGGGCAGCTGCTTGTCGAAGACCTTCTTGCCGGCCGGAGTCAGTCCGTGCCCGTGATGGGCACTCTTGCCGACGTCCAGGCCGAGGAACCCGCCCACGTCTTCGGTGTCGAACATCGCGCCCCTCCCAGGGAGTTGAACGTGCCGGCCTCGGCGGTGGTGTCGTGCTCGCGCATTCACGTTATGCAGACCTGCCGTCCGCGAGCTGTCCGGCATTGCGCCGGACCGGACGGTGGCCGGACCTCTCATCAGCGTCTCCGACGGCACCTTCCGGGCCCGGTGACACCACCCCCCAGGTCATCCGTTCGACAGGGGGACACAGTCATGCCGGGCCCGGAGGCCAGCGGCCCTCTTGCAGGGCCGCGGAAAACATAACGGGGGGGACTGCTCGTGCCGTACCACTCTTCAGGCATGCGGGGTTGATCATGGTGGCCTGTGCCTTGTCCGACGGAGAAACAGGGAGCCGGCCCCGTGCTCGAACGCAAGCTTCGCAAGGATTCCACCGACGTGACGTTCACCTTGCCCGCCGGCGTTCCCCCGGGCCCGGTGAGCGTCGTGGGGGACTTCAACGGCTGGACCCCGGGCACGCACGAGCTCAAGGACCGGAGGGGCGGAGTGCGGGCCGTGACGGTCAGTCTGCCTTCCGGGCAGCGGCACGCGTTCCGCTACCTGGCAGCGGGGGACCACTGGTTCGACGACGACACCGCTGACGCGCACGACGGCCGCAACGGCCACATCCACACCTGAACCCTCCGCCCCTCCAGCACCACGCTGGTTGCGTGCTGGGCGGTCACGCCGTCCAGCAGGGGTTGGCTCGCTCTCGATATGGAAATGCGGCCGCGGGGGCGGCTTCGGTGCGATGGTCCGGAGGGGGCCGGTCTCAACTGCGCCCCGTGGACGGCGCTGTGATGAAGGCGGTGCATCCCCGCTGGCTCTGACCTGCGGTGGGATGCGCCGGGTGGGAGCGGGCCCGCCTTGATACTGCCCCCGGTCCGGCACTCGGTGCCCCCGCACTGGCAGGCCTGCGGTCCTGCGCTCACCGCGCCGGCCCGCCGCGCGCGGTAATGGGGTCTGTGTGGGTGGTTCGCGGTGGTGTGGGGCGGGTCGTGGGTGTGCATCGCGGGCGGATTGGGTGGGATGGGTAGGCGAGGAGCGCACCTGCCGTGTCGGTGTTCTCCCTCACTGGGGTGCTTGTCGGCCGGGCATCGGCCGCCGTCACACGTCGCCTCCACGCAGGCGCGGTCGACAGCATCGGCTTTCCCGAGCTTCTGGCCTCTGCCGTCGGCAGCTGTGGGCTTTCAGCTGGCCAGGGCGACGAGCCTTCCGTATCCCAGTTGGGCTGTCCGCCTGGCGGCGAGGCGGACGTGCGTGAGGCGCCGTGACCGCATCATCCGGCTGGGATGCAGCGCGCCGTACTGCCGGGCGCGGTGGGCTGGTTGTTTCACGGCCGGCCCCGCGCGGCCGGCGTCCCGCGGGCGTGAGGGGCTGTCGGGTCTGCTGGTGTGAGCGCGGTCGGTACGGCGGCTGGGGTCTGCCGGGCCTGGTCGGAATGCCGGCGGCGGTCGCGGAATGTGTGCGGAAGAGGGCCCCTGCCGGTAACAGGGGCCCTCTCGTTTTCCGTGTGCTGTCCGCGTCGTGCCCAGGAGGACTTGACGGGGCTTCACGGTCGCGGCCGCCGCGGGGCGGTCGTTCATGTCCAGTCTCGCCACGGCCGGCGGGCAATAGCAAGATCGCGTGGCCGTTCCGTCGCGTTCCGAATGCTCAATGGCCAGGTCAGCACCCTTGCCGACGGGCGGTGAGGCTCCGCTCGGAACGGCGGGGCAGCGGGCGCGGCGCCGGCCGGCGGGTCGTGTCCCGGGCAGGAATCCGGTGCGGCTGAGTGCGGAACGGCTCGTGCTCGCAACGGATTTGGGGGTAGCGCGTTCCGCTGGGATCAAAAGCTTGCGAGCCGCCCTTCGATGACAGGAAGCTTGCTTCTCATCACGGTCCGTACACGGCGCTCCGGTAAAGCGCCTTCGGCCCGTCCCGGCAATCCCGTGTCGCCCAGGAGGCGTTCCATGCAAAATCATCGGTCTTCACGGCGTCGCAGCCTGCGGCCCGCCCCCTCTGCCCCGTCCTGCGGGACAGGGGCACTCGGCCTGCGCGTGGTGGTCTTCGTCGTGGTCGTGGCGGTGGTCGTCGTGCTGCTGAAGTCGGGCCACTCGATGCTCGATGCGTTCGGGCTCGTGACGGTCGCGGCCGGCGCAGCCGCCCAGATCAGCGCGTGGCTGGGCCAGCCCTCCGCCTCTGTTTCCGGAGGACAGGCGTAATGAACAAGTGGGAGGAAAGACTCCGCGCGATAGGCGACCAGAGAGCATTCCGCGAGGAACTCGTGGCCCTCAAGGGAACAAAATCGTACAAGGACGTGGAAATCGCATCCAAGGGTGACCTTCCGTCCGCCACCACCTCGACGACGTTGCGCCTGGACCAGCTTCCGAGCCGCAAGTTCGTGGGACGGTACCTGACTGCCCTGACTGCATGCGGAGTGATCGAAGCGGGCCAGGCCCTTTGGGCCGAGGTATGGGAGGCCCTGGACGAGGGGCGAGCCCCCCTTGGATGGCCACCGCAGGATTCCGCGGTCCTGCCTCAGGACCTTCAGGCCCCGCCGGACGGCCCTCGCGACGTCCCGGCACCACGCCCGGAACGAGTGTCGACACCCGAATCCCCGGCGCCCCTCCACCGGCCGGCCGAAACGAAAGCCTCCGAGGTTCCGACACCGAGCCGGGGAGCGGCAGACGCCGGACCCCCGGCGCAGGCTCCCGGGCTCCCACCGCAGGACCGCCGTCCCGAGGAACCGGGACAGGACGAGATTCCGGCGCAGGGCAGTCCTGCAACAGACCCGGCTGACGGCTCCGAAGCGCCGGAGCCCCCCGACGAACCGGTCTCGGTGCACGGATCCGACGTGCCGCCCCCTGCCGGTCCGGGCCGGCAGCCCTGGTTTGCGGGCCGGCGCCGGCTGATCGCGGTGACCGCAGTGGCGCTGGCGCTCGCTCTGATCGCCGGCGGCCAGTGGTGGCATACAGAGCAGAAGAAAACGAAGGCTGCCGCGGAGCGCGCACACCAGCAGCAGCTGGACGCGCAGGAACGCGAGAAGCACTGCGGCACCACGAACCCACTGCTCACCACGGCGGGCGGGGAATGCTCCGGGATCACCGACGGCAGCGACGGGCCCGGCGTCTTCGGCCCGGGGTACGAGCCGGCCCTGACTGCGCTCAACGCCGAAAACACGGCCGTGGTAGGAACGGACGGCTACGTCACGGTGGCGTTGATGGGGCCGCTGACCCAGGGCCCCAAAAGCCTGACCGGCGACCGCGCCGTACACCAGGTCGAGGGAGCCTTCATCGCCGTGCGGAAGGCGAACGAGGGCAACACCTACCCCAAGATCCGGCTGGTACTGGCGAACATGGGCTCGGATGAATCGCACTGGCCCGGCGTCGTCGACCGGCTCAAGAAGATGACCGGCCCACCCGGCCCGCTCGTCGCGGTGACCGGGATGGGCCTGAGCCAACAGGAGTCGGTCGATGCCGCGCGGTCTCTGTCGGCGGCATCCATTCCGATGGTCGGCGACGTGATCACCGCGAACGGCTTCGACACCACAGGCAGCATCGACGCCGGCACCAGGATCGAGGGACTGGTACGCGTCGCCCCCAACACCAGCGCGCAGCTGCAGGCGATCAGCCAGGAACTGCGCAAGCATCCCGAGCTGAAGACCGCAGCCCTCGTCAGCGCCCCGACCACCCCCACCGGAACGCCCGACTTCTACACGAACTCCATCGAAAAGGCCGCTCAGAACCCGGCAACCGGACTCCTGCCCTACCTCCAGGCGGGAGGCATCTCCTTCAACTTCGAGGTCCGGGGAGGCGCCGCACAGACCAGCCTGGACACCATCAGCAAGAACCTCTGCGGCAAGGTCACACCCGACCTGGTGGTCTACGCAGGCCGCGCGACCTACCTGCCCACCTTCCTGGAGAAGCTGCGCCAGCGGCAGTGCCGCACCACCCCCATCACCGTGGTCACCGGCTCCGACGCCGCAACCCTGGACCGCAAGCTGCCCGCCCTCAACGACCCCGGCGCCCCGATTTCGGTCCTCTACGTACCCCTCGCCGACCCCGGCCAGCTCGCCTCCGACGCCAACCCCGACCACAGCCTCTACCGGGACTTCGCCGACGACTTCGGCCGCGCCCACCACGGCCAGACATTCGACACGGGCCACCTGGCCAGCGGATGGGCAGTCATGGCACACGATGCGGTCGTCACCGCCGCCCTGGCCATCCGCCACGCGATCAACCCGCCCCAGACCCCGCCCACCGTCTACGCGGTAAGGGCACAGCTCTACCTCTTCGCCACCACCAACGTCATCGAAGGAGCCAGCGGCATCTTCCGCATCGACCCGCAGACCGGCAACCGCAACGGCACACACGACCCCCAGGTAGTGCGCCTGGGCACACCCGCCGCATAACCGACCGACACCATACGAACCCTGCTGGGCAGCACCCGCTGCCCGGCAGGGTTCCTGTGCGGCAACACGCAGGACACCACCATGACTTCCGAAGACATCGCGCAGATCGCCCTCGCGTTGCCGGAACCGACCGCAGAGGAGCCGTACAGACCCAGCACCCGCCTACAAAGTCGGCGGTACCTGGACCGGCTGATCAACACCAGCATGACCGATCTACGCCACTTCCTGAAAGAGGAGCCTGTGCCGGAACGCGGCGCGCGTTGCCCTGACCGAGAGGCGTCGACAGCGGGCTGAGTGGCTTTATTCACGAGTTAAAACTCGTGAACATCACCCGACCGTGGATCCGGGTGCCTCCCAAACCCATGAACATCCGACGGCACTACTCGGGTTCTGGCACAACTTCTGTGGACCTGTGCCGCGCCTGCTCGTGTAGGCGCTGGACCAACTTGCTCACCTGCCGGTTCCCGGCGTCGGCGACACGATGCGCCGAGCGTCAGCTCGTCACCACAGAAGTTGTGCCAGAACCACTACTCGTGAATAAAGCCACACCTGCGAGACGCGGGATCCGCGCGGTCATCCCGCAGCCGTCCGACCAGATCGGCCACCGCCTGCGGCGAGGACGCCGAGGCGGCCGCCCGCCCGGCTTCGACGCCGAGATCTACAAGCAGCGGAACAGCGTCGAACGCTGCATCAACCGCCTCAAGCAGTGGCGCGGCCTGGCCACACGATGCGACAAACTGGCCATCGCCTACCAGGCAGCACTCCACCTCGCCGCCATCCTCATCTGGGCACGACGCTGACCAAAGAGACAGAACCTAGCGCACGGACCACGGGGGCGGGGTCAGGCCAGGAAGCGCTCGACGGCCTCGCGGGCACGGGCGTTCGAGGCCGCGGCTCCGGCCAGGGACCGGGCCAGGGCGCCGATCCACTCGTTCAGGTCCGCGGGGCGCCGGGAAAGCACGACGCCCCGTACCTCGTGGCTGATCTCCCCGGCCACCTGCCCCCGGTCCATCCGCAGCGAGAGCCGCTGATCCCCGAGGGCCACGTCCAGTTCGGCGACCGAACCCTCGCGCCCGGCCAGCCGCTCCGCGACGGAACGCCTGCGCCTGATCCGTACGGCGCCGGGCGGCAACGAGTCCGCCAGGTTCGCCGACAGCACGTTGACGTAGAGGTTCAGGTCCGTGCTGTCCCGGCGCAGCGCCGCGGCCAGCAGCTCCACTTCCCGCTCGGGCTCAGGCATCGAGGCCCAGCACCGTGGTCGGCCGGTCGATGACGTGGTCCTCGCGCAGTGGCCGCACCGCCGTCCCGATGGCGAAGAACTCGGTGGTGTGCGATCCCCAGCTGTGCGAGTGCTGCCTGAGCTGGACCGCCACGATCCCCTCGGCGTCCAGGGCCCTGCCCTCCGCCTGCATGCGGCTCATCGCCAGCCCGCGCGCGTCGTAGAGGGCCTGGGTGAACGGTTCGATCTCGACGTTGCGGCCCGCGGTGCTCAGCGCCTGGCCGAAGCGCTGGTGCGCCACGTGGTAGACGCACGAGCCCATGACCATGTCCAGCGGCGCGTACCCGGCCCGGATCAGCGTCCAGAAGTCCTGGCCGGACAGGTCCGAAGTGAACGGCTTGCCCTTGTTGTTGAGCCAGGTCCCGCCCGGTCCCGGGTCCGCGCCGTCGGCCTTGATCGCCGTACCGACCGCGATGAACTCGGCGATGTCCGAGCCGAACTCCTTGAATTCGATGTCCAGCCGCACCCCAACGATCCCGTCGGCCCCCAGCGCACTCGCCTCGGCCTCCATCCGGCTCATCGCCAGATCCCGCGCGTGGTACATGGCCTCGGAGAGCTTGGTCAGCTCCTGGTTCTTCGTCCACCTGCCGAGCTGGATGCCTACGTGGTAGACCGAGGAGCCTAGGACGAGGCCGAGCGGGCGGAAGTCGGCCTCGCGCACCAGCAGAAACTCGTTCACCGTCAGGTCCGAGGTGAAGAACGAGCCCTTCTCCCCCGGCTGGAGCTGCGCGAGCCGCCGCATCGCTTCCTCGGATATCGCCTCGGCGACCGGCTGCGCGGCTGCCCCGGCCGGTTCCCGTCCCGTTCGCTCTGTCATGTCAGTGCTCGCGCTCCAGTCTCATGATGGTCAGTGGTTCGGGCCCGGCGGGCCGCCGGGAGCGGCCGAACCGGGCGATGGAGGTGCCGACGAAGACCGCCTCCGCGATACAGTCGCGCGCATACGCGCCGCCCCCGATCCCGCCGACGCCCGGGCATTCCCTCCCGTGCACCGTCAGCTCCACTTCGTCCACGACCACTCCGTCGGCGCCGTGCTTCGCCACGTCGATGGCCAGCTGCTTACGGGCCCCTTGACGGGCCCGGCTGATCAACTGGGTGTAGCCCTCGACCTCCTGGTTCCCGGCGGTCCAGGAGCTCTGGAGGGTGGACCAGTCGTCATGCCGGGTCTCCATCGCGATGCCGAAGGCGAGTCCGGTGGGAACCCATCCGGCGTTCAGGAGCTTGGCGAAGTCCTGGCCTCTCAGGTGCGAGGTGAAAGGCGCGCGGGGCCGGATCCTCGACCGGGCCCGGACCGCGGTGCCCAGCACGGTGAACTCCACTGTGTGTGACGTGAATCTATCGACCCGGAGGTCCACCCCGACGATCCCGTCGCCGCCGAGCGCGCGGCACTCGGCCACGGCTCGGGCCAGCGCCAGCCGACGGGCCGCGTAGAGCGTCCCCACCATCGGGGCGAAGGATGAACCCATCGGCGGGGAAGGCTTCTTGACCCCGTCCGTGACCGTCCAGGCGCCCGGACAGCCCCAGAGGCCCTCGTACCCGATGTTGAAGACGGCCGTACCGAGCACCTGCCCGACCGGCTCGAACCCGACCCCCTTGACCGCGGCGAACTCCCCGGCCGGCAAGGCCGAGTCCCAGGTACCACCGGCAGCGCCCCCCGGCGACCCGGCGTCCCGTCGGTGTGTCATCGGCTCCTGTGCCATCGACCTCTCGGCTCCCCCGTGCGGATCGTGCCGCTCCTTGCGGCAGCGTATGTCATCGCATGGATCAGCGACCGGCGACCCCGAGCTAGTGTCCTGCGCCGTTAATTCGTCGGTAGTTTCGACGTGCCGCTCCGGCCCAATCCAAGTAGCCGACCAGGCGTCTTGACCGTTCGTGGCGCAGCAGAACTGCCTACGAACTTCGGGCGCAGGACACTAGTAGGGCTTGGTCAGGTTGGTGTTGGTGTGGGTATGTCGCGGTGACAGGTGGGGCAGGCGCCGGTCCAGAGGGCGAGGAGGGTCTGTAACTCGCGGACGACCCGGTAGAGGGTCAGGCCGGCGCCGTGTCTTTTGGGGCTCTGGCCAGCCGCTGGAGTGTGCAGAAGGCGTGGGCGGCGGAGACGAGGGTGACATGGTGGTGCCAGCCGCGCCAGGTGCGGCCCTTGAAGTGGGCCAGGCCCGGGGCCTGTTTCATCTCGCGGTAGTCGTGCTCGATGCGCCAGCGGAGCTTCGCCATCCGCACGAGTGTGGTCAGCGGTGTGTCTGCGGGCAGGTTCGAGAGCCAGAACTGGACCGGCTCCGCCTCCCTGGCGGGCCACTCGGCCAGCAGCCAGCAGGCGGGCAGCTCTGGCCCGGTGACGGCTTTGCGGATCTGGCGCCCGGCGGGCCTGATCCGCAGGGCCGTGAAGCGCGAGTACATGCGTTTGACGCCGCTGCGGCCGGTGCCGGGACGGGATCCCTCGCGCCATTGCACTGACCGGGCAGTCTTCCGTCCGGCCTGGATGACCATCTCCTTCACGCTCTGGGCCGTCTCGGGGTACTGCGCTGCGGGACGGCGCCCGGTGCCGGAGTAGGGCGGAGTGCAGGGTGCCGCGTCGCCGGGCTGGGCGGTCACGGTGGTGGAGATGCCCACCACGTAGTGCAGTCCGCGTTCCTCGAGGCCGAGGCGGAAGGCGGCGGTGTCCCCGTATCCGCCATCGGCGACGGCCAGTGGGACGTCCAGGCCCCACGACCGTGTCTCGTCGACCATGTCCAGGGCCAGTTGCCATTTCTCGACGATGCTGAGTCCCTCGGGGATGCCGCACTTCGCCCGGCGGGTCACTTTCGCGGGATCGGCCTTCGGCGAGGCCGGGTCCCAGGTCTCCGGGAGGAACAGCCGCCAGTTGACCGCAGACGAGGCATGGTCGCCGGCCAAATGCAGCGAGACCCCGGCCTGGCAGTTGGTGACTTTGCCCGCGGTGCCGGTGTACTGCCGCGTCACGCACGCCGAGGCGTCGCCGTCCTTGAGGAACCCCGTGTCATCGATGATCAGCGCGGTCGGCTTGATGGCCGCCTGCATCTTCCAGGCGAGGCGGGCCCGCACGTGGGCCGGGTCCCATGGGCTGGAGGTGATGAAGTGTGCCAGGGCCTGCCGGTTCCCGTCCTCGCCGAGCCGGGCGGCCATCGGCTCGACCGACTTGCGTCCGCCGCCCGTCAGCAGCCCGCGCAGGTAGACCGACCCCCACCGACGCTGATCCGCACGCGCGAATGGCTCGAACACCTCTGCCGCGAAATCCTCCAGGTCACACCGGACCCCAGCCAACTCCCCAGACGTCATATCCGATCAACGGCATACCGATCATCCGGACACGCCACCAACGACTGAACCTGACCAAGCCCTACTAGTAGTCGTCGGCGTGGTGGCAGGAGCGGGATGGGCCCGGTGGCGGACGTCAACCTTCGATTTGGCGCGTCGCGGTCTGGAGCCAGAGCGCTCGAGTGTCGGCCGTTTTTTCGGGCTGCACAGTGAACTGGACGACTTTGCCGGGTAGTCATCACATACTGTCGGGAAACGATGCCCGACGAGTGTGGGGGTGGGGACTTGGCTGCGTGTGCACGGTGCGGACGAGTTGACCAGGTTCGAAGCGTTCGCACAGTATATGAAAGCGGAAACGGCAGCTTCGGAGGAACATCTTCTTCGTCAGGTTCGTGGGGCCCTGACGGCAGCTACAGCGGATGGAGCGAGAGCGACCTGGCATCGCGGTTCAGCCCTCCCCGTAGCTACCGGGATGAAAACAGCTGTGGCTGCTACCTCGCAATGCTTGTGTGTTTGATCCCGGTGTACCTGTTCATTGCACGCCCTGATGAGGGTACGACGACCGGCCGCACCATAGCGGCGCTGGTCGTGGTCCTGCCCCTGGTTCTTCTCGTGTTGCGCCTGGCGTTCCGTTCCAATGCGGAAGCCGTAGCGAACACCCGCGAGAGCGAGGAGATTCTTCCGTTCCGGATGCAGATATGGAGGGAGGCGAGCGTCTGCCTCCGCTGCTACGTTGCCTTCTGGCCTGCGCACAACGGGCACCGGCGTGTTGTACCTGTCGATGAATTTCAACGAGCAGTTTCGGACCTGGCCATTGAACTGCGACGGAAGAGCCAGGAGCCGCACTCAGGATAGAGCTGTTGAGCGGGCACGCGTGGCCGCGGTCTCGACGCGTCCCGGCCAGCCGGGTGGTCGGAGCGACGGCCCCCCGGCGCGGCAAGTCAGACAGCCGCCGTCTGGCCGGAGGCAGCCCCGCTCCGCTGCGCGGCGTCCCACTCGCCCAGGGCTGAGCGCACCGCGGCGGCGACGTCGGGGTCGGTGCCCTTGCGCTCCGGGGGCCTCTTCGCGTTCTCCGGGCACCGCGTCACGCACGTGCGCTGACCTCGTTGGGCACCGGTGAAGACCCCGATCTCCCGCACCCCCGGCGCCAGGGCGCTCCGCCTGGTCGCCGTCGCCCCGCGCTGCCACCTGTGCCCGGACGAGGACCAGGTCCTTGCCGATCCGGCCCTCACAGTCACCTTCCACCCGGCCTCCGGAATCGCCCGCCGGGTCGCCCTGTGCGAGTCCTGCCACTCGGGCCGGCCCAGCCGGGGGAAGACGGATATGGGACCCGCCGACCTCGCGTGGCGGGTAGTGGAGCGTGACGCCACGACCCTGCTCGCCGCGTACGAGGAACGCCGCTGGATCCCGTACCGGGGCGAGCTGGAGTTCGCCGCCGGCCTCGCGCGGATGGCCTAGACCGAGGAGTCGATGCGGGCCGCCGTGCGCGACGCGGACGACACGGTCTTCGGCGGGAAGCTGGTCCACGCTCTGGAGGGTGGAAGCGCCTACATCCTGCTGCACCATGTCGCCACAGATGACCCCGCGCTGCACTCGCTCCGGCGCCTGGTCGACGTCCTCGCCACGGCTGCGGAGCAGCCCCCGGGAGGCACCCCGGGGACGCCGCCTGATCGTCAGAACGAGCACAGTGGCTGGGACCGGGAGTGGTGCGGAGTAGCTCCCGTGCACCGGCCTTTGGCCGCCGGTCTCGCGTGGGCGCACCTTCTGTGGCCGAGGCCAAAGAGCACACAGTGTGATGGTCGGCCGGTCGGTGAGGTGTCCCGCCGGGCGGGTTCCAGGGGCTGATCTACCCGTCCGATGGGCTGTCTTTTCGTCAACCGGGGATGTGGCTCTACCGTGGGTCGATGCTGGTCGACCGGTGGTTCGAGGGTGGATCTGGGGCTGGTTGGCTTGTTGGTGGCCTGTGGTTGCGGTGTCGGGTGACAGGGGAGCGTCAGTACTTACGACAGCGAAAGTGTCAGTGGCTCCGCGGCGCGTACATGATGACGGCCATTCCGGCTCCGAAGTTGTCGTCGGACTGGAAGGTCGCGACTCAGCTGCATGACGAGGCCGAGCGTCGGGCGGGAGGCTTTCGCGCCGCTGGCGATGTCGACGTGGATGTTGTCGCGTTCGACGCCGTTGCGGAGAAGCGCGTCGATCCCTTGAGCTCGCCGTAGTTTGACGACACTCGGGAGCAACAGGAAGCTCTACCGCTTCGTGGGCCTGGTAGAGCTCAACGGCGCGGGTACACGACCACGCTGTACGCATCGCCGTCCTCCCCTATATAGACCGCTTGATCCTTAAGGATCAAGGTAGGCGCTTTGGTACCGGAGGGCAGCGGGGCAGCCGTCCCGGTGGAGATGGACAGGCTGACCGGGGATGTGGAGCGTCCGTTCGCCGCGACCGTATGCCCGTAAGCAGTACCGTCGTTGTCGACAGCGGTGAAGACGGCCTCCTTCTTGTCCGCTGTACTTGACGAGCACTGTCCCTTGCCGGTGGTGAGGTCGAAGGTCAGTACCCCGTCCACGAGGTAGCGGTGGTCGGCCGAGAGGGCGGGATGGATGTCTTTCGGGTCGGAGCCGCCCGGATTGCCCACGTCGGAGGCGCAGGTCGCTGATGCTTTGACCTTGCCTGTGGACGCTTCATGTACCGCCCACACGCGCGGGCCGGTTTCGTCGCCCGCCGCCGGCCAGCCAGCGATGACCAGGTCATCGACTGTCCTAAGGATGGTTGCCATGTTCAAGCTGCCGGGAGCCTCCGCGCCGGGAGGGACGTTGGAATCGCCATACCACGCTCCGGGCCCCCAGAAGTGGTATGGCTTGTCTCCCTGGACAAGCGGGCCGCGCGAGGTGATACCTACGGTTCTGATCCCGTGCCCGCAACCCCAACATGCGCCAGCATCAGGGGCCTTGAGCGCATCATCGGCGTACGATGTGGTCTTGCCGGAGACCACGTCCACGACTGTGACGGCCTGCTGATTACCGAAGTAGACCAGCTGAGCACCCTGAGCGGAGGGTAGCGCGTTCGGCTCCGCCGCCGGAATGTCAATCGTCCGGGCAGGGGCCAGCGCGTCCCCCGAAGAGTCCGCCGGGTAGATCGCGATCCGGACCGTCGGCTTGCTGTTGGTCAGAGCATTCTCGCCGGGAGTCCCACTGATCGACAGCGCAACGTAGTCCTTGCCACCAGTGGTCACGACCTGCGGGAGCGGCAGCTCGCCCCGGACGGAGTCGAACGGCCACCACGGCTTCGTGGACCAGCGGACCGCGCCGGTTCCCAGGTCCTTGGCCGTCAGGACATATCCGTCCGCGGCCTTGGTCACGGTAACGGCTAAGCCGGGCGTGGGCGCGACAGCGACGGTTCCCTTCGGAGCGGGTGACTGCGCCCAGCCTTTCGTCCCATCGAATGCGGCAGGCACAGCAAGTCGGGGCACGTCTGGTGTCGCCTTTGCGTCCCCAGACGGCGCCCGAGAGCCATGCGTATCGGCAGCATCCGAGCCCCCGCCCCCACCACCGCAGGCCCCGAGTACACAGACCAGCATGACGGCTGCCGCAACCTTGATCCTGCGATACACCGACCCACCCCTTTCGCCTTGGACGAACTGCTGGGCCAAGCCCAAAAGGACAGACGTCATCCTGTGGGTGCCATGTCAAAAGGCGCAGTACCGACGCGATTAGCTCTGGCGCACTCTGGCATCCCCGACAGAGTGCGGATCGTCGCCGACGCGTACGGCCTGGACGATCTGGTCGATGAGTTCGCGGACGTAGGGGTCGATGGCGGTGGGGCCGGCCGTGGCCCAACCATGACCGGCTGGCCCCGCCGCATCGTACGGCCCGGCACCCGCTTCTGCGGCCGGCTTGGTGGTCACGCGTTCTCCAATGCGGTCGGCCCGGTGGGCGTCACCGGGCGCACGGTGTCGGCGGTGGTCGCGGTGGCTTCGTCGTATGCGGCGAGGGTTCGGTAGAGGGTGGAGCGGCCGACGCCGAGGATCGGCGACCCGAAGCAGCTCCCAGGCCGTGGGCGTCGGCGGCTGGTTCGCCGAGGTCCACCGGCTGGTCCGCGGAGCCACCCTCACCGAGAACCGCCGCCAGCAGGACGAGGCCGAGCGCCAGGCCCTCGATGTCTGGCGGACCGGCGACCACGCCCAGGCCCTCCAGATGCTCGCCGCCGGCGGGCGGGTGCACGCGGTGGAGACCGCGGATGAGGCCCGCGAGGCGATGCTCACCGCCTGGGACGAGCTGCGCGGCCGTTGGCCCGACGAGCTGGACATGCTGGAGCAGCTGGTCGTGCTCGCCGCCCGCCGCGGCTTTGAAGGAGTACGGGGCGCTTCGCCGTACGGTCTACGCCGCCCGCTATCTGGCGGACGAGACCTACCGCAGAAAGATCGCCCGGCAGCTCAACAAGGGCGAGTCCCTGCACTCGCTTCGCCGCAGCCTGCTGTACGCGCACGAGGGCGCGATCCGGCACCGTCACCTGTCCGGGCAGACCGAGCAGGCGTGGTGCCTGACGCTGCTGACCAACTCTGTGGTGACCTGGACTACGGAGTACTACGGGCTGGCCATCGCGCAGATGCGCGCCGAGGGCCGGGCGGTCGACGACGAACTCCTCGCGCACATTTCCCCGGCCCACAGCGAGAACGTGAACTTCTTCGGCACGATCAACGTGGAGGTCGACACCGAGCTCGCCAAGCTCGACCTGCCGGCTACCGGCCGCTGCGAGCCCGCCGCCGTAAGCGGTCCTGAGCGCCAGGGGCTCGCCGTTGTCGGCTTTTGTATGCAAGGGCGGTTCGCAGCCGGGGTGTTACTGCGATCGTGGGGGTGGAGTGACCGCAGTCAAAACCGCCTCGACTATCGCCATCCGACGATCGGCAAGCCCCGCACCCCGATCGACAAGGGGTGGGCGAGGAGAGCTGTTCGGTGTCAGAGCCGCACGACGTGGACGAACCACTCGATGCCGGAGTCGTCCCCCTCGAAGGTGTGCTCGAGCTGTACCCCAGCAGTTTCGTAGATCGGCAGCCACTCCTCCCTGCTCTCAGGCGGAATGCCCTGGCCGGTGAGCGCCTGAATGACGTCGTGGACTACCGTGTGCCGATACTGCGACGGGATAGCGTCGACTCGGCCGAGCTTGCCGTAGTAGTCCACGTTGAGCAGCAGCCGTTCGGGGAACAGCGCGCTGAGGCTGCGCAGAAAGGCCACGGCCCCGCTGTCGCCGCCGCCGAAGAACTCGTTGATTACCGAATTGCAGTGGACGACCTCCACATGCTCTCGCAGGTCGGCCGGCAGCACCGCGGCGAGGTCGCGGCCGTCGCCGTGAATGATCTTGATTCGGTCCTCGAAGCCGAATCGGCTGATGCGGGCGCGCGCCGCGTCGCACATCGACTCGACCACGTCCACGCCCCAGCCCCGGAATGCGGCATCACGTTCCGCCAGGGCTGTGAGCGTGGTTGCTGGGCCGCACCCGATGTCGAGCATCGCCTGGGAGGTCAGGGTCCGCATGATGGCGAGCACGACGGGGTTGGGAGGTGGACCGAAACGGCCGTACGCCTCGGACTCCACGACCCGATTCACCAGCGAGCAGCCCCAGTCTTCCCGGCGGAGGCTCTCCTCGAGGCTGGCGATGGCTGGACCGTAGCCGCCGATGAACTTATCCAACTGGAAGCCCAGGAAGTACTCGTCAGTGAAGGTCTCCGCGAGCCGGTACTCGTTACCGGAGCGGGTGACGAGGTCGGTGCGCTGTACCAGGAACTCCAGCAGCGTCGCGAGCAGGTCCGGCGTGTAGCCGAAACGGCAGCCGAGTCGCTCGACCGTGCTGCCGCCGCGCAACTGCTCGAGCAGCCCGACCCTGTGCAGCTGGTTGAGGGTGCTGGCCAGGTAATAGCCTTCGATCGCATCGAGTACCGACGCCTTGGGCCGGGGTTGCGCGAATGGGTTCACACAGGGCTCGCATCAGGTCGTGAGGCCCGCGCGGGCTCCGTTGTGTCGAGCAGTACGCCGAGGCGGAACAGGTCACTGGCGAAGGATCGCAGGCTCCCGTGCTGGTCGTCGTCGCGGGAGAGCCAGTGCGACAGTTCCTCGCCGGATCGGGGCGCGGCGAGCCAGGCCACGAATTCGAGGGCGATGCCGTCGACGTCGAACGACCGGACGCGATCCGGCTGCGCCACGTCGACGAACAGCAGAAGGTTGCGGTCCGGCGCCATGGGAGCGACGGCTGACGCCACCTGATCCGCCTGCAGGCTGGCCAGCAGCGACGGCACGTCGTGCATGTCGCGCAGCAGCCCCGCCGACGGGCTGAGCCGACACGACGGGACCGCCCCGCCAGCCTCGTCCGCCGACTCGGCCAGCGTCTTCGCCCGCAGCCCTTCACCCATCACCAGGAAGCGGACCGCCGAGCAGATCGGGTGCGCCGCTCCCCACGTGTGCCGGACGAAGTCGACGAGCAGCGGGCCGTCGGGAAGGGGCGCCGACGCCGCGTCGGCGAACGTGTGCAGCTCGCGGACCAGCGAACTCAGCCGCCCGTCGAAGTCGTGGAGCATGCGGCGCAGCAACGAGTGTCCCAGGGCGTACAGCAGCGGGAAGGCCCGGTCGACGAACAAATGCCGGGACCGGGTCAGGACGGTCGGGTAGTAGTGGTGGTTCATGAACAACTGCGGGTGGTCGCTCATCACCCGGCTGTCGTCGGGTTCGAGCGTGGGGAAGTTGAAGTCGCTGATGTGGCCGTCGTATGCGAGGCGCTCGCCGTACTCGTCGTGCAGCGCGGTGCCGGGCTCGGGAGTCAGCAGGTGCAGCTGCAGGTTGATCAGATCTGGTGAGCGCGCCGTGCACTCGCCGAGCAGGTCGAGGGTGGCGTCCTGATCCTCGCTCGTCTCCTCGGGATACCCCGTAATCACGGAAACGGTCGACTTCATGCCGAGATCGCCGGTGAGGTCGAGGGTCGGGTGGACCAGGCCGAGATCGAGATGCTTGCGGCTGATCTTCTGCATCCGGGCCGAGCCGGTCTCGACGCCGTAGTAGATCGAGCGGCAGCCGGACTCGTACATGGTGGCCAGCAGGTCGCTGTCGACGCAGTCCATGCGGGCCGAGCAGGACCAGGTGTATCCACGCCCGGCCACGGTCTCGCAGAAATGGCGCACCTTGTGCTTGTTGGCCGTGAACATGTCGTGGGTCAGCGCGAAGTCGCTGATCCCGTACGTGCGGTGGAGGTGGTCGAGCTCGCTCACCAGCCGCTCGGACGACTTCAGGCGGTAGCGGCGGCCGAAAAACGACGCGGTCGAGCAGAAGGTGCAGCTGAACGGGCAGCCGCGCCCGGCCTCCACCCGCAGTGAGTGCAGGCCCAGCTCTGCGATGGGGTAAAGATCGTAGGCCGGGAAGGGCAGCTCGTCGAGGTCGCCGAACTGCGGGGTGTCCGCGGTCGACACGACCTCGTCGCCCACTCGGTAGCTCAGCCCGAACGTGCCCGACAGGTCGCCGGCACAGGAGCGTTCGAGCAGGGCGGGAAGCACCGCCTCGGCTTCGCCGCGTACGACGATGTCGAAGGCGTCGAAATGCCGCAGCAGCTCGCGATGCAGGATCGTTGCGTGCGGACCGCCCAGCAGGATCGGCAGGTGCGGTCGCTGCCGCTTGACGTGACCGGCGACCTTCGCGGTGCAGATGAGATTGCAGCCCAGCGTCGTGAGACCGAGCGCATTGGGTTCCTCATCGAGCAGCGCCCACGCGAGCCCGCGGTAGAACGTCTCGTCGAGGCGAAGCTGCCGACGGTGCAGCGCCAGACTCGGATCGAACACCGTCGCGGTGTGCCCGTGCTCGCGGGCCACGGCTGACAGCGACAGGAGTCCGAGGTGCGGCTGCAGATCGAACGGTGCGTCCGGACGAGCCTGGTCGATGAGTACGTTGTCGCAGAGGACGATCCGCACAGCGCGTCAGTCCCCTTCGTGGAAGGTGAGCACCCCGACCTTGGCCATCCGGCGTACGACTGTTCGCAGCGCCGACCGCAGTGGGTCGCCAGCGGGAAGCAGCTGCCCAAGGGTGTGCCTGCCGTCGACACGGTCGAGCAGGTCGCACAGGTGCACATCGACCTCGAAGATGCGCAGCTGCAGCGAGTCCCGGTCTCCCCAGTAGGCGAGCAGGCGCGGCAACTCCGTCAGATCGGCCAGTGTCCGCCGACCCGTCTGCAGGGCCTGGATGACGCGGTCCGGGTCGTGACGGAAGGACTCAATGAGCAGCAGACCCCGGATCCGCGGCACGAGCCGGTCCGCGGCGCGCGCGTCCCGGTCGAGGATGGCCGGGTCGACGGGGCGTCCCTGGTCCGGCACTGCGACCTGCAGCGCGAGCCGCTGTTCGAACCACAGGCGTTCGTGCTGGAACAGGTCGAGCAGGCCCGGGTAGCGCGTGGCCCCGATCGAGGCCACCCAGCCGGGGAAGAACGCGGCGAAGTGCCGGGTGCGCTCGGTGCGGTCGACCTGGTCGGCCCGGTCGCACTGATGCTGCGCCTGGTAGGCGGAGAACAGCTCGAGGTCGAGACCGTAGTGATCCACCAGCAGCCGGGTGTACGGAAACGTGTGCCACAGCGTGTTGTTCTGCACCTTGGTGACGAAGCCCGCGAAGGTACGCACCCGGTTCAGGTCCAGGCTCAGGAACTCCTGCCGTTCCTGGCCGGTGAGGTCCAACCCGGACAGAGCGCCCTGGAGATCGTTGCGGGCCAGCACGAGGAACGGCGGATCGACGACACAGCGCGCCAGGAACTGCTGAACCGCCGCGGTCGTCATGCGACCACCCCGGCCACGGTCAGGCTGCCGCGTACCCGCTCGATCTCCTCGAGCAGGGCCGAGATCGGGAAGTTGCCCGACCAGTTGTACTCCAGAGTGATCGCCGCGACCGGGGTGCTGCGCAGCACCAGCGAGAGCAGGTCATGGACCTCGTCGGGGGCGCGCACGGTGTGGTCGTCCCACCAGGCGCCGTCCCGCTCACTCACCCCAGAGATGTGGAGCTGATCGATCCGGTCGAGCGGAAGCCCCAGCAGCTCGCTCACCGGATCGAGCCCGAGGTTGCGGCAACTGAGGTAGAAGTGGGCCAGGTCGACTAGCAGCCGTGCCGGGCACCCTGCGCACACGAGGTTGGCGAACTCCGTCGGTGTCATCGTGGTGCCCGGCGGCGCGAAGTAGATCGGCGGATTCTCTAGCAGCAGCGGTACACCGAACCGGTGCCGGTAACAGTCCACAGCGCTGATCACCCGCTGCGCGATTTCCGCGTTCAAGGGCGGATTGACGGAGTAGCCAACGTCATACGACGGCACTGCCGACCCGTCGAAACCCGCGGACGGCCCGGAGGTGACGAACGCCATGTGCTCGCTCAGCCAGGGAACACCAGTCTTGCTCACCCACGCCGCGAGCGAGTCCACGATCTCTGCCGAGGGCGGCACGTCCCCGGCCAGGGACAGCGAGGCGCAGTGGAGCAGCAGCGGCATGCCATCGGGCAGGCCGAGCGGCCTGCGGTCGTAATGGACAAGCTCGAAGGGAACCTCGACGTAGTCGATCTTCCCGGGATGGTCCGCCAGGAACGGTCCTACGTAACTGCTGTAGGCCAGGCCGAGCTTCGTCGGCCCGACCGGGGAAAAGAGTGCCATCGCAGCGTGATTCCCGGCGGCACTCAGTTCGAAGTGACCATGCTGTCGGGCAGGTCGGTCAGCTTCGTCGAACCGATCTCCTCGAAGCGGATGGTCAGTACACCGTCCTTCTCGAGACACCTGGTGACGGCGTCCACGTCCAGCGTGAAGGACACCCGCGCCCCCTCCTTGGTGAGGTTAACCTCGACGTCGCCCGGCCGCTTGTCACTCTGCTGCGCCATCGCCAGTTCCCTTCCGCGTTGTTGCTGGTCAAGACCTGGCTGGAGTCTACGGGCAAACAGCACTATTTCCGCAGATCTCGGAGATTCGGGCGAGGCGGCGCCGCCTCGCCCGCGCGGCCGCTCGACGTTCACTTACTACCTGTCAGGGCAGCTTGCCGAAGCGGTCGGCTCTGATGCGACGGTCACGCACCTCCGTGACCGGTTCGGGCGTCTCCGGTCCGAGACGGTGAACGGCCGCACTGTGAGCTACACCTATGACGGGCTCGGCCGCCGGATCTCCCGTACGACACCGTCCGGAGCGGTGAGCTCCTGGGCGTACGACGCGATGGGCCGGCGGGCGGAGCTGACGACCGCGGGCCGGACGCTGTCCTTCGAGAGGGACGCTGCAGGCCGCGAGACGGCCCGTCGCATCGGGGAGGGGCTCACCTTCGCCTCTACGTACGACGAACTCGGCCGCCTCACCGACCACCTGGTTTCGGGTGCGGGGAACAGTCTTCAGCACCGCTCCTACACCTATCGCGGTGACGGAAAGCTGATCGCGATGGACGACCAGCTTTCCGGCAGCCGCCGCTTCGAGCTGGATGCGGCGGGGCGCGTCACCGCCGTGCGTGCCTCGGAATGGACCGAGCGCTACGCCTATGACGCGACCGGAAACCAGACCGAAGCCTCCTGGCCGCCACGCATCCGGGCCGGGAGGCCACGGGGCAGCGGGAGTACACCGGCACGGCGCTCACCCGGGCGGGCAGCGTCCGGTACGAGCACGACGAGCTCGGCCGGGTCGTCCTGCGCCGGAAGACCCGGCTTTCCAGGAAACCGGATACCTGGCGCTATGAGTGGGACCCCGAAGACCGTCTGACGAGAGTCACCACGCCCGACGGCACGGTGTGGCGCTACTCATACGACGCGTTGGGCCGCCGCACCGCCAAGCAGCGCTTGGCGCCCGACGGCGTCGAAGTCCTGGAGCAGGTCTCTTTCGCGTGGGACGGCACGCTCCTGTGCGAACAGGCCACGACGCTGGGCGAGGCCCGCACCCCATCGGTCGTTCTCACCTGGGACCACGACGGCCTACGGCCCCTCGCCCAGACGGAACGCGTCATATCCGGCGGAGCACTCCAGGAGGTGATCGACGAACGGTTCTTCGCCATCGTCACCGACCTCATCGGGACTCCCACGGAGTTGATCGACGAAGAGGTCACCATCTGCTGGCGAAGCCGGGCAACGCTCTGGGGCGCCACGGCCTGGAACAGCGGTGCGTCCGCCTACACGCCCCTTCGCTTCGCCGGTCAGTATTTCGACCCGGAAACCGGTATCCACTACAATTGCCTGCGCTACTACGACCCTGAAATCGGCCGGTACTTGAGTACCGACCCCCTCGGACTCGCACCTGCGCCGAATCCGTCGGCATACGTACCCAATCCCCTGCACTCCACCGACCACCTGGGGCTTGCGCCGGACTACCATGAGTTCCACACGGTGCAGGACCCTGCCAACGCCACACGGCTCAGAGGTGACGGAAATCCTTGGCCTGAGGCGGACACCCGAGGGCAGTGGGGCGAGGGAGTGTATTCCTGGGGCACGTTGGACGAGGCGGTCCGCTATGCGGAGCGCATACGCGGGCGTGGTGGGCCGGGGGAGATCGAGCTGGAGGTCCTCACATTCAAGGTGTCGGCGGAAGATTTCGCCAGAATGAACAAGGCGGACATCACAAAGATGACGCCGGAGAAGATGGACGAATTCTTCGAGAAGCACAGCCGCCTCTACAGCGAGGCCGGGGCGCAGCCGCACAACTTCGACTATGTCCGCGGTCCCACCGGCATGGGGGTCGAGAACTACTTCAGCCGGAATGTGTTCCACCTTCTCAAGTTTGTGAATTGAGCGAATGATTCGAACATTTAAGTATCGGCTCAGGAGTCCGCTCGGCGGACTGGCGGCGGATCTCTCGGCCCGAACTGTGCCGCCGGGCGAGGCATCTGCTCCTTTCGTGCGGATCTATCGAGGAGTACGCCTCCTGCTTCCGGGCTCGGGCATGTACTGGGAAGACCTGGCCTGGCTCTCCTTCGCCGTCGCGCTCCGTGCGGAGGAGCTGTGCGCCAGGTATCCGAAGGGCATTTACCTCGAGATCGTCTCTCTCGACTTCCCGTTGACCGACTACCGGCCGGAGGTTGCCGCCCTCTCCATGGACGGGTGGCTGCGAGAGGAGTTCGACCTGCCCGATGCGGGGATCGCCTGCGCGTACTCGGGTGGCGCGGACCCCTATGCCTTCTCGTGGGGTGGGGCGGAGCCGCCGCTTCGGAGCCCGCGGCTCTAGGGCCTGTGTGATGTCGTGATCAGTTCCGGGATTCTGTCCTCTTCGCGGGGTGGAACCCGGTAGGACTGTGGTCGTGACACGCAGGCAACT
>NZ_JBICZH010000037.1:0-35311 GCF_043201995.1 Streptomyces sp. NPDC048258 | reverse complement strand
TCCGCCGCTACATCATCTGGCGGAACAAGCACGCCGCCGACGAACGCCTCCAAGAGGTGGTGAACAGGGCGAACGTTGCCTGA
The DNA here is from genome assembly GCF_043201995.1 of Streptomyces sp. NPDC048258. Classification (NCBI taxonomy): domain Bacteria; kingdom Bacillati; phylum Actinomycetota; class Actinomycetes; order Kitasatosporales; family Streptomycetaceae; genus Streptomyces; species Streptomyces sp. NPDC048258. The sequence continues at coordinate 35,228 of NZ_JBICZH010000037.1, read as the reverse complement.
CGCGGCACTAGCCTGCCCGGCCGCCACCCGCGCACCAGGGCCCCGGCAAGGTCTCCACGCCGGCCAACAGCGCTGCGACGCCTGGCCGACTAGCGTCCCGACCACAGGCGCGGCGCGGGCCAGGCCGGCTCCCCCTGCGGCTGCAGCGCGGGAGATAGCCGTGGTGCAGTTCCAGTTCTGCGAGCTGCGGCGGCCGTGGGCAAGCCCCATTCGAGGGTGGCTTGCCCACGATCACCGGAGCTTGCCCGCCTGGACCCCAGGAGGCTTGCCCGGCGGGTCAGGAGGCTTGCCCGGGGCGGAAGCGGGAGAGCCAGGTCCCGCCGGCCTTTTGCTCGGGCAGGGCCTGTACGTCGGTGACGAACCGCTGGTCGCAGTCCTCGCACAAGGATGGGCGGGGCTCTTGGGGGGCGCCCCAGCCGACGCGCTCGATCGCCTTCCAGCGTTCGTCGGTGAACTTGGCACCGCAGTCGGTGCAGACAGTGCTGCTCTGCCCCACGACTCAGCGGCTCGTGGTGCTCCTGCTTGCCAGCCGCTTGGCCTTCGGCTACAACGGCCCGTTGCTTGCAGCTGTCGCACAAGTGCGGGTAGGTGTCCGTCGGGACTCCCCAGTCCGTCGCGCCGGCCACCTCCCACCGTTCGTCGGTAAACCGCGCCCCGCAGCCGGCGCAGACGGGACGACGGGCCTCACGCTCGGCTGCCTTCTTCTTCGCCTGCGCTGTGGCCGCCCGCCGTACCTGTGCCTGGTACTCCTCCTGGCGCGCCCTGGCCTCTTCCCGGGCACGGGCATCGGCCGCCTCACCTTCGCAAAACGACCCCTGGCACCGTGGGACACGCAGGAGAGAACCTTCCTGCCGGAACTCGCGGCGGAACAGCGGGACGGGTGTGCCGCGTGTAACTGAGGACAGGGGTACGAACATGACGGTCCGATGGGCGTGGTGCCGTGTGACCGGAGCTGTCGCTTTGACGATGTGCGCAGCCGGGAGTGCCTGGGCGACCACCCAGACGGGTGCCCCGTGGGGTCTGGCCCGTATCTCCCACCGTGAGCCCGTCGGGTCAGGGCCGTGGCAGTACACGTTCAACGGTGACGGAGCGGGAGTCACCGTGTACGTCCTGGACAGCGGCATCGACCTCAAGCACCGCGAGTTCGAGGGCCGAGCCGCGTGGTTGGGCAACGTCACCGGGGACGACATCGGGCGAGACTGCAACGGCCGGGGCACACATCTGGCCGGCACGGTGGGTGCCAAGACGTACGGCGTGGCGAAGAAGGCCAGCCTCCGTGCGGTAAAGGTGGCCGGCTGCGACGGCGCCGCCACCGCCGAAGACCTCATCAAAGGCATCGCGCTGGCAGTGAACGACAAGAAGGGGACCAAGGGCAACGTCATCCTCATCGGCGTCACCCAGCCCAGGAACAGCGCCCTCAACAACGCGGTGCAGGACGCATTCAGCAAGGGGTTCGTGGTGGTCGTCGCGGCGGGCGGCCCGGGAGACGCCTGCGACTTCACCCCGGCGAGCGCGCCCAACGCCGTGACGGTCGGCGCAACGACCAAAGACGACAGGCTCCTGCCCGCTTCCGGCCAGGGACCGTGTGTGGACGTTCTGGGCCCCGGCGAGGACACCGTCTCGACATGGACGGGCGGCGCGGGCGCAACCCGGACGGAGTCCGCAGCGGCGTCGGCCGCCGCCCATGCCGCCGGCCTCGCGGCGTACCACCTCTCCCAAGGGACGCACAGCAACGCGCAGCTGACCGCGAAGATCGTCTCCGCCGCGACGAAGAACGCGGTGCACGACCTTCCTGCCGGTACGCCCAACCTGCTGCTCTACAACAGCGTCACCTGAACTGTGGGTCCGGGCAGCGGGCCATCTCCTGGCCGGACCGTGTGTAGCGGTGGAAGTGGTGGGGAGTGGTCGGCCTACCCGGGAGGGGAGTACTGATGTTCGGTATCAGCCACGGCCGGATCCTAGAACCCGACACTGACAGCGCCCTCAGGCGCGCCGCGCACGTGGTCATCCAAGTCGGCGAAGCCGGCAGACCACGGGGTCACGAGGCACGGGGACGGCTCTTGGGCCGAGGCTGTGGTGCCTCCTGACGGCCTGGCCCGACGCCGATGCCGGGCCGGACCGGCTCGGGGGTGCTGTCTCCTTCATCGCCGAGAGGGCAAGGCCACCAAGTGGGCCCGCGCCCCGCCGGGGCCGCCCACTGTGTTCGTGAGCGGGCAGCCCCGTGCAGCGGTGCTGGGCGACCTGGGTGGCCCCGGTCAGCGGCCGCGTTCCGCAACCAGCTTGCCGCCCGTGTCGCTGCCGGCAACGAGGAGGGCAAGCAGGACGGCCACGGCTTCGTTCTGCAGGATGTGGGCTGCTTGCCTCAGCCGGTGCGGGTCCGGGGATGGCGAGGAGAGGGCCACGCACTCGGGCTCCGCCCCGGTGCGGATGGGCACCGCCGCGCAGACTGTGCCGAGCGCGTACTCCTGCAGGTCCAGCAGGGGCTGGCCGGGGTGGCGCGTATCCAGCTCGTGGAAGAGGACCTCCTGGCTGGTGATGGTGTGGGGTGTGAAGCGCTCCATGCGGTGTCGCTGGAGATGATCGCGGCGCTCATCCTGGCCGAGTTGGACCAGTAGGGCCTTGCCCACTGCCGAGGCGTGGGCGGCTTCGCGGAAGTCGACCCATTCGTGCACGGTAGGGGTGCGGGGGCCGTCCGCGTACTGGGTGATGGAGACTTCGCCGTGGTGTAGCTGGCTACGTGGACGGCGGCGCCGACGGCGTCACGCAGGTAGCCGAGGGTGTCGGCGTACTCGTCAAAGTGCTCAGGCAAGTACGGACGAACGGACTCTGTCGCTGATCTTGTGACGGGTGCTGTGGTCAGGTTCTGAGGAGGATCCGGGTTCGGAGAAGGTCGAGTTTGGCTCGGCCGTATCCGGCTCGTTTGATCAGCTTGACTCAGGTGACCTGGCCTTCGACTTGCCCTGAGCTCCAGGTTGAGGAGAGGCCGACGACGACGGCGTCCTGGTCGTGGAGGAGCCCGCGGGCGAACTGCTGCAACGAGGGCAGGTGACTGTCGTGGACCTGCTCGACCCAGTCAAGGAGGTCCTGACCTCGTCGGTCGTGCATGAGGGCGGCGAAGGTGCGGACGTGCTCGACGGCCGTGTCGAGTTCGGAGCAGGCGGCCCGGACCGCCTTGAGACCGAGAACTTCGTGCGGCCGGAGTCGGTCGGGGTGCGTCATCACCCAGCGAAGCGCTCGCCGTGGCTTGGGCAGGGCCGGTGGTGGAGGGGCGGTCTCGATGCCTTGTTTGAGCTGGCGGATGTAGCGGTTGACGACTGTGCGGTCGCCGCGAAATCCCTGGTCACGGACTTCTCGGAAGAGCGAGCTGCAGGCGCTTGCGGGAGCTGCTGCGGAGTGCCGCGAATTGGGCGGTGTCCACCAGGGTCACCTGTACCACTTGTGTTGCCCGGTAGCGCTCGACGTGCTCGCGCAGCTGAGCCCACGCGTACGCCTGCAGGTTGGCTGCCTGCAGTGCGTCCGGCCACACCTCTTGCAGAAAGGTGAAAACATCGTCGACGACGGCCTCGGCGTCCTGACTGCTGCCGAGTTCCAGGTGGGCGTAGCGCAGGCGGCGAAGGCGATCCGCGGGGCGGGTCCGGCGGTGCGGGCGGCGGTGCCTTCGGGGTTCCGGCTGCCGAGGGTGACGTGGTGTCCGGCTGTGGAGAGCTTGCCGGCGAGGTTGGTGCCGACGCGGCCGGCGCCCAGGATGCCGATGTTGGTCATGGGGTGATGCTCCTTGCGGTATCGGGGTGGGGAAGAGCGCAGACGTCCGGTCAGGCAATCGGGATCGGTGAGAGGACCTTGAGGGCGGCGGCGTGGATGCCGGGGGCGGCGGCCAGGAAGTCGCGGCTGCCTGTGTTCCAGGGTTCGCCCGCCAGGTCGGTGACGGTGCCTCCGGCTTCGGAGACCAGCAGGGCGCCGGCGACCAGGCCGGAGCGGACGTCGGAGAACTGCCAGAACGCGTCCATGCGTCCGGCGGCGACGTGGACGAGTTGCATCGTGGCGGGAACGGACACGCGCACGACCAGGCCGTTGATGAGCATGGCGGTGACGGAGTCACCGATCCGCCGGAAGGTGCGCTCGTCCTCGCCGGGCCTGGCCTGACCGGTGCCGATGAGGGCGGCGCCCAGGTCGGTCTTGGCGGACACCTTCAGGGGCCGGTCGTTGAGGCGGGCACCGCCGCCGGCGACCGCGGTGTAGGTGTCGCCGGTCAGCGGTAGGTGGACGACGGTGAGTACCGGCAGGTTGTCGCTGACCAGGGTGGCAGTGACGGCCCAGTCCTCCATGCCGTGGACGTGGTTGATGTTGCCCTCGGCGGGGTCGACGACCCACCACTCCCCGGGCGGGAGCGCGCCGCCGGCCAGCTCGTCCTCAGCCCACTGCGACCCGCGCCGGGCCCGCAGCAGGGGTTCCCGCAGCACGTCCAGCACCGCGTCGTCGTTGGCGTGGATCTCGCCGACGACCTCGTCCAGACTCACGCCCCGGGCGCGCGAGGTGTAGCGGTCGCGCAGCGTGACGCCGGCGGCCTTCACCGCGGCGGTCACGTCGGACAGAAGCGGCCCGGCGGCGTCGAAAGGCATGGCTGTGCTCATGGTGGGCTCCCTGGGATCGGTCGAAGCGGGGCGGTTGTCTCGCCCCCGCACTTCGAAGGTAGGCCGCTTGGTCATTAACAACAAGTGCATGCTTGACACTTGTAGAGTTACTCTCATGCAACTGGATTTGAACCTGCTCACGGCCCTGGACGCCCTGCTGGAAGAGGGCAGTGTCGCCGGCGCCGCAGCCCGCCTCCACGTCACCGCACCGGCGATGAGCCGCTCCCTGGGCCGCATCCGCAAGGCCACCGGTGACCAGATCCTGGTCCGCACCGGCCGCAGCATGGTCCCCACCACCCGCGCGCTGGCCATGCGCGCCCAGGTCCACGCCCTCGTGCAGCAGGCTCACCAACTTCTCTCCGGGCAGCAGGAACTCGACCTGGCGGCTCTGGATCGAGTGTTCACCGTGCGCTGGCACGACGCCCTGACCGCCGCTTGCGGCACCGCCTTGACCACGGCCGTCCACGATCAGGCTCCCGGCGTCCGGCTGCGCCTGTCCGCCGAACCCGGGACGGACGACGCCGAGCTGCGCCGGGGTGAGGTCGACCTCGAATCAAGCTCCAGCACTCCGACGCTCCCCGACATCCGCCACCGCCTCGTCGGCAGGGACCGGCTGATCGTTGCCGTCCGTCCAGGCCACCCGCTCACCGAAGGCCCGCTGAGCCTTGAGCGCTACGCAGCCGCCGAACACCTCACCGTTTCGCGACGCGGAAGCCTGCGCGACCCGATCGACGACGCCCTGACCACACGCGGCCTCGAACGACACGTCGTCGCCGCCGGGCCCACCGCCGCCTTCGCCCTGCAACTCGCCCTCGACACCGACCTGGTCGTCACCCTCCCCGACGCGGTCACCCGCACGGCTCGGAAACAACTCGGCCTGGCCACGCTGCCGCCGCCACTCCCGCTGCCCGACGTCCCCCTGTACCTGCTGTGGCACCAGCGCTACGACAACGACCGCGCCCACACCTGGCTGCGAGACCTGGCCACCGAAACCGTCCAGGCACTATTCACACGACCGACCGCCTCTCAACAGCCCCTCACCAACCGGACCAGGCGGTGACGGATACGCCCGGGGAAAGGCCTGCGGCAGCTGACTCCCGTTCTCGTGAACATCACCTATTCGTGCGAGCGTGCGACTCCCAATCTCACGTCGAAACGACGTCGTAAGTCGCGTACACAGCCAGCCTCCCGGGTGGTGGTGCGCTGATCCTGGTAGCGGACTGGGACAACATCCATCGTCGGCGGTCGATCGGCGGCCTGGTCGGCTGGCTGTGCAGGACGCCGGTACGGGCGGCGATCCCTCGAAGCTCGGGTGTGGTGCGCCCGGAGAGCAGCAGGCCGGAGACGAGGAACTTCGCAGCTGGGCGGGCGTGGGTTTCCTGAGGGGCCCAGCACTCGGCCTGGAGGAGGGCGCGGATGCATTCGTCTCGTCGGCCCCACTGAGCGAAGGCCTTCGCGCGATCGGTGAAGTAGAGCGCGCGCCGTTCCGTGGTGGGGAGCCCTTGGGGGGCAAGGGCATCGGCGGCAGCGATGGCGGCGGAAGGATCGCCTGCGGTGTTCTCCGCCGAGATCAGGTGCAGCTGCACGGTGGCCCAGCTGAACCCGCCGTTGGTGTCCCGAAGGTGGGTGACGGCGCCCAGGCTCTTGGCGATGGCGGTGGCCTCGCTGGTCAGTTCAAGCATGCCGGCTTGATCGCGTTGGTGGGCGACGGTGTAGGCAGCGCACTGGACCAGCAGGCCTCGCTGGGCAATCCCGGCACTCCCGAGCTCACGCAGGGCCGGGTCGGCGGCAGCGTTCAGCGCGAGAGCGAGGGCCTGGTCGTGCCAGCCTGCCTTGCGGGCGAGGACAGCCTGCTGGCGGGCCGCCTCGGCGACCGCCACGGGCGCCCGGCCGGCGGCGGCGAACTGCCGGGCTCGGTCGGCTGCCATCCAGCCGAGTTGCGGCTCGTCGAGCTTGATCAGGATTCGCGTCGCCAAGAGGTAGGCCTGCGCCAACACGGGGAAGTTGTCGCTGGTGGACTGGTGCCCGGCGGAGATCAGGCATGGGAGCCGTAGGGCGAGGCTGGAGTACGCGCAGTCGTTGAAGTCGGCCGAGGCGCCGCGCAGTTCCGCCGCGAGGATGTCCAGGGGCGTGTCGGGGGGCTGTGGGGCCGAGTCCCAGCATCGCGTCGCGCAGCCCCGCGACGAGCGTCTCGCCGAGCGCGGCCTCCTCGGTCTTGGCCGGGGCGGCTCCGGCGACAGGAGCTCCCATGGCGGCCGCCGCGGTGACCGCCAGGTTCGCGAGCAGTTGCCTTCGCGTGCGCACCGGGTCCTCTCCACCCTCGTGCCCTGGGGTTCCCAGAGTAGGGGCGGGCAGGCTGGGATACGGCCCGGTTCGCTGACTGAGCGGGTCCGGATGGGCGCCCGTGGTGGGGGCGAGGCCGAGGGCTTGCGGTGGGATGTCGAGCGCCCGGGCGAACCTCTGGAGTACGGAGACGTCCGCCATGGCGGACTCTGCGGGGGCTGGAACGCGTCGGCCGCCTCCTGGTACGGGATCGGCAGGGTCCGGAGCCGGCCCTGACACTCCAGCTCGCCCGGCGCCCTGCGCATCACCCGGATCTCGGGAGTCCGCTGACGGGCGCGTGCCGCCGGAAACCGGCCCAGGAGGCGGCGTCGTGAGGGACGGCCGGCTCAGCGGAACAGCATGGACGCGTCCCCGGCCGGAGTGGTGACCGAGCCCGGACACAGGAAGCTGCCCGAGGCCTTGGCGGCGGTGAAGGCCCGGTTGATGTACTTCCGGCTCGCCCCGTCACGGTCCCACACGATGTTCGTCGCCTTGTAGCGGCAGGAGATGAAGCTCTGCCTGCCGGTGATGTCGATCAGATCCGTCCGCGCCGTGCCGGGGGCGTCGTCGAAGGTGAAGGCGGGGTTGTTGTTGAGGGTGGCGGCGATGCCGCCACCACAGGCCAGGTTTCCTCCGGGCGCGTTGATCGTGGTGCGGTCAACGGTGAGGGCCTCCGGGGCAGCGGCGCTGGTGCTCGCGTTGGTCCAGCTGCAGCTGTTGCCGGCGACCACCATCACGCCGTCGACCTTCTGGTCGGCCGCCGAGGCATCGGGGCCGTACGCGAGGGCAGTGCCCGTACCGGTGAAGGCCGCCGCGACGACCAGCGTCGCGATCCCGACGAAGCGTGAGATGCGGGTCCTGTGGGTGCTGTGCCCCGTGTGACTTCTGTGCGTGATGGGTGTGATGGACGTGATGTGCCTCATAGTTCGCTCCTCCATGCCACGTACTGGTGGGGGTGGGCGAGGCGCTGGGCCTCTCAGAGGGTGCGGAGTGCGTGCCGGGAGGGTCCCACAGCCGCCCTGAACTGTCAGGAGCCCGTCAGGGGCATGGCAACAATTGGCTGGAATTACCGGTCGGTACAAGATGCCGCCGGGAGCGACGGACTGTGGCGGCGATCGGCCGCGTGCGGTCCGGTCCGCCGCTTCCACATCACGGTCCGACGCCCCCTGGCCCCCGGCGAGCCGCCGATGTCTACGGGGTCTGCGACGGGGTGAACCTCGTGAGGATCAGCAGGGTGTCGACGAGGTCCTCGGCGGGGGCGCCGGTCGCCAGCCGGCGCAACTGCTGCCCGAAGACCAGGGCGACGGCCGCGCCGGCCAGGCGTTCGGGGTCCGGGACGCCAAGCTGCGTCAGGATCCGGGTGGCCAGCAAGTCGTAGGCGGCGAAGCACTCGGCCGCGGCGGCACGCAGCCGTTCGTCGCGGCCGGCCTGGACGTACAGCTCGAAGGGCGCGATGTGGCGACTGTCGAACGCGTTGCCGCCCGCGACCTGCGCCACCACCTCGGCCGCCTGCCCGATGTCGAAGCGCTCGTCGGAACATGCGTCGGCGAGCGCCGTGAAGTGCCGGGTCTCCTCGGCCACGAAGTGCAGCAGGCTCTCGCGCAGCAGCTCGTGCTGGGTGGCGAAGTGGTAGGTGACGGAACCGAGGGAGACTCCTGCCTCCTTGGCGATCCGCCGGTTGGTGACGGCGGCGATACCGTCCTGCCCGATGATCCGCAGTACGGCGTCGATGATGCTCTGTCGGGTGTCGGAAGCATGGGGCATGTCGACATTCTGCCCCATCGGCCGACGCGACTGCCCGGGCAGGGCTGGGGAGTTGGGGATGCCCCGGGTGTGGACACGTAGCGGAGCGATCTCTACTGTTCGTTCGAACGAACAGCAGAGGGACGCCGCACGGGAGTAATCGTGGATATATCAGGATCAAACGTTCTGCTCACCGGGGCCACCGGAGGCATCGGTGCCGCCCTGGCCGGGCGCCTGACCGCGGAGGGGGCCCGCCTCACGGTCACCGGGCGGCGGGAGGAAGTCCTCAAGGCCACCGCGGATGCCTGCGGCGCCCGCACCGTGGTCGCCGATCTGGCCGTCCGATCGGACGTCGTCCGCCTCGCCGAGACCTGCGCCGAGGCGGACGTCCTGGTCGCGAACGCCGCCCTGCCCGCCAGCGGCGACCTGCTGGACTACACCGAGGAGCAGCTTGACCGCGCCCTCGACGTCAACCTGCGCGCGCCCGTCCTGCTGTCCCGGCTGCTCGCGACGCACATGGTGGCCCGCGGCCGCGGGCACATCGTGCTGGTCGGTTCCATCTCCGGCAAGGCGGCGACCAAGTCGACCTCCCTGTACAACGCGACGAAGTTCGGGCTGCGCGGATTCGCCCTCGCCCTGCGCCAGGAGCTCAGGGGCACGGGAGTGGGGGTGTCCCTGGTCCAGCCCGGCTTCGTCCGCGACGCCGGGATGTTCGCGGCCACCGGTGCCGCCACGCCGAACGGCATCAGGACCGTCACGCCCGGCCAGGTCGCCGACGGCGTCGTACGAGCCGTCCGCCGCGACCGGTGCGAGGTCAACGTGGCGCCGCTGGAGCTGCGGCTGCTGAGCGCTATCGCCGGGCAGTTCCCCGGGTTCGCCGAGCGGGTCCAGGCCCGGATGGACGTCGACGGCTCCGTGCGACAGATCGTCGATGCCCAGCGCTCAAGCCGTTAGCGAGGCGTCGGCGGTCCCGAGCCTCCGGGCGGGACCGCCGTTCGCCCCGTCTCCCCCCCCCCCCCCCCCCCCCCACCCGCGTGCGGATCCGTCCGCGCCCGCACCCAATCCGCACCCGCACCCGCACGCCTTCCATGCCACCTCATGTGAACGGAGAGCACGGCTGTGCCGACTGAACGCCTCCCTAACGCTGTGCCCGGCCCTGGCCCGGGTGTCGAGCGCAGGTCCCTGCTCCGATTAGGGGCCCTGCTGGCCGCGGGCGGAGCGGCCGCGCTGGTCCCCGCGCCGATCGCGCACGCCGTGACAAGGGGCCAGGGGACCGACGCGGTGACCACCAGCCACCAGGGCCGCTCCCCGTACGGCAACGACCAGTGGGCGTACGTCGCCTTCGACGTCCCCGCCGGAGTGCAGCGGATCTCCGCCCCTGGCCCAGACCCGCACCAGCCACTTCGCGCGGCTTCGCCCCGTCGAGCAACAGCCGACGGGGCGAAGACGGGGCCGAATTGACCAACAGCGTCCCGGGTGGTTGCGACCCGCGCCGGGGTCGGTCCGAGACTTGGTCTAGTCGGTAGTCAGGACGCCCGCTCAAAGGCCAGCGTCGCGTTCGGACAGTCGGCCGCGTACCGCAGCAGCGCCTCACGCTCGGCCTGGTCCACCGCGAGACCCCAACGGTGCTTGGTGGCCACCCACTCGCCAACGCACCGGCAGCGCACGGCCGGGATGGGCATCCAGGTCGCCGGGTCCTGGTCACTCTTTTGCCTGTTCGAGCGGGCCGTGACACCCACGAGCGTCACGTCCGACCCGAGGTCGTTCAGCCCTGGGTGTGCGACAGGTAGACCCGGCCCATGCCTCTCGCGCCGAGCCGGGCCGCGAGGCGGTAGCCGGCCACGGTCGGCGGATCGTCCGCCTGCAGTGGATGGAACACCTCGGTCGCGCTGGTCATCGGTTTCCCCCCGTTTCCCCTGATCAACCGATGAGTTGATCGACGTCACCCTAAGCGGCGGGTGGAAACGGGGGGCGGGCGGCTACCAGCTCTGCCACGCCGGGGCGGGGTAGCGGGGTGCGCGCCGCTTGCGGGCTTCGAGCCCGAGGAACGTGGCTCCCGAGGCGAGGGTCGCGAGGAACGACACCAACATGGCCAGCGGCAGCAGGACGCTGGCGGGTTCCCCCAGGCCCAGCCACAGCGCCGCCGTACCCATCGCCAGGGCCACCAGCAACGGAACCCTCGCCGTGAGCGACAGCTTGCCGCTCACCGCGACGAAGGCATACCCGACGAGCAGGCCCGGCGCGACGGCCACTATCAGGCCCAGGAACAACAGGAACAAGAAGACGAGCAAGGCGATGATCATGTCGTACCGACCTCCGGATCTCATGGCCAACTCGTGCCGAAGACAGACGGATCCACGTCCCCCCGGTCTGGCAGGCCCTCCGGACACCATGCTGTCAGATTTTCTGAACACGTTCAACGCAGCTCGTGGACGGTGTCCACTAAGGCGCGGATCCGGGCGGTCTCGCCGGCCATCGGCCAGAAGAACCCGCACTCGACGGGAGGGGCATCACTGAAAGGGACCCAGGCGATGTCGGGGCGCCCGTAGTAGCGCTCCGCGCACGCGCTCGCCGGGGAGACGCCCTTGCCGATGCCGATGAGGTTCAGCAGTTCCGTCCAGTAGGAACTGGCCCGGCCGTGCGGGACGGGGCCTGCCCAGTGGGGTCTGCCGGGGGTAGTGGTGGTCCAGCCAATACCGCGGCACGGCCCCGGCGACGGGGAGGAGCGTCGCCTCCGCGAGGTCCTCCAGCGACACGGACGCCCGCCGGCCGAGGGGGTGCCCCGCAGGAACCATCAGCACGCAGCGCCGGGTGAGCACGAGGGGGCCGAGCACCATGTCCGGTTCGATCACCGGGTGCTCGCTGACCTGGAGATGGACCTGGCCGCGCCGGATCGGCCCGAACGGATCGGAAAGCTGCACCTCCTGGACCTCGACCTCGCAGTCCGGATAGCAGGTACGGAACTTCTCGGCGGCCCGGCGGCGGACCCCCGGTTCCCGGGCCACCACACAGCCCGGGAACCCAAGCTCATCAAACGCAGGGCATAGGGGCGAGCATCATTCCCCCTCCTGAGGACCTCATCCTCGCCCAACCACCGTGATCGAACTTTCGCATCGAAGTCGGCCCCCGTCACTACGATGACCTGCGCAGGTCTGCTTGGTGGCGAGTCTCGTGGAAGACGACCCCGGACCGTAATCTCGGCTGGCTGAGTCAGCCAAGGTTGCCGGGAGGGCTATTGGCGGCGCGAGTCGAACGGTGCGGCAGGGCGGCGGGGCCTGGTGCCGTTATCCCTCGAAGGGATCTTCGAGCGTGGGGATACACGGCGACAGCAACAATTCGGTGTGATAGGTGACGTTTCCGCGAGCCAGCCTCAGGACGCGGACCTCATTCTCATGCGCTGGGCCTTCGTCGTCGCGCAGGTGGAGGAGGCCGCATGAGCCCGGGGCGGTCGTGCCGACCTGGCTGAACAGGTCGAAGATCTCGGGTGAGGTGCGGTGGTTGGAGAACCCTCCGATGTGGATGAAAGGTTCGCCGTTCATCCATCGCAGGTCGAGAAGGTAGGGGCTGGCGATCTCGTCGATGCAGTGCCGAAGGCTCTCGACGATCTCGGTGAGCCGGGCTGGGTCATCGTCGTCTGTGGCGCTCTCGCGGATCGTGATCCAGCCGTGGTATTCGAACATGACGGGAGCCTATCGGCGTGTCAGTAGCGGGCTGACGTAGGAAGGGAAGGGTCAGTGATCGTCACGAAATGTGGACCACAGCCTTGAATCTCCCCACCCCGTGCTCGGGGTGTCTTCGGAGTTGCTCGACTTGATTCCCCAGGCGGACCCGCGCTGGCCTGGAGGGCTCGGTAGCTACTGCTGGATCAACCAACGTTTGCCTGCCCACGACGGCGTGTAGGCGCTGGCTGTCCCTGCAACCGTGTGTCGAGCTGCCACGTCCAGAGGGCATGAGGGAAAACACTCCAGGGCGGACCGGTATGAAGCCGGAGGACGAGCGCCAGGCCAGATACTTCTTCGCCGGCCTCGGCGCAGTGACTGGGCTGGCTGTCTGGGTACCACGCGCCGCGTTCAGTATCGACGGGGGATTTGAGGGCCACGCTCGCGATCTGAGCGTGGTCTTCGTCGACCTGCCGCTTATCCTGCTCGGCGGCGTGCTGGTGCCGCTCATCTCCTGGGCCTTGGCCATCAGGCGGGTACCGCCTTGGGCTGGGGCAGTCGCGGCCTTGGCCGCGCTCGCGCTCGGGGCGTGGGGTCTTACCGAGTGGTGGACCCCCCGTCAGCATCCAGACCCCGGCTACGACATACCCGGGATGTGACAGCGTCCACTTGTCGCCACACCCCGGTCGGCAGGGCGAGCCCTGCCCTATGCGGTACCAGCCGGCACCAGGGCCGTGGTGACGAGTCCCGGGTGCGCGCAGCGCATCGCGTGAGCGACGCCGAAGGCGTCCTTTGAGCAGGCTCGGCCCGGACACTGAACGAGCGGGCGGCCCTGGCTTACCGACGGCCTGCCGCTCACCGAACTTCCCCAGGCCGTTGAAAGCCGGACCGCGTGGGGCGAAGAGCACCCTTGGTCATTTTCAAGGTGCTGACCGCTCTTCCGTGATGGCTACGCTCAGACGAGATTCCTTCTGGGAGGGCGCGGATACTCGGCCGCACATTCCGCCTGCGCCATGGTGTGTCGTGGTCGGGCCTTATGAGTCCACGCTTGGGTACGGACTCAATGGCCGGGTCCGTCGCCCCGGGGTGATCACCCGCATGGGGCCCCGGCCGACGAGTCGTCCTTGCCGGCATGGGCTCGCTTCAGCAGCTAATCGCCCATGTGTGGGAGTCGCCGTTGTCGTTCGCCGCCCCGTCGTAGCCGACCTCCTGACCGGGGGTCAGGCAGATGGTCATGTGGCCGCCCTGGTGTGCCTGGGAGTACACCTTGACGTGGTCCTTGACACCCGGACCGGAAATTCCGTGATTGGCCCACGAGGAGTCTTCGTCTGCGATGTAGCTCTCCCACCAGCCGTCATCGCCGGACCAGTTGGCGCGCTGGCCACCGTAGTCGGCGTCCGTCCAGGCGCAGAAGTGTCCGCTGGGGCAGTCGGCTGCGCCGGCCGTAGTGGAGACCGTCAGGGCTCCGGTCATGGCGAGGAGCGCCGCGGCGGCGGACGTGACGATGCGTTGCAGGGTCATGAGGGTTGGTGCCCTTTCGGTTCGGTCGGTTTCAGATCGGTGGTCGGGGCGGTTCTCCGACTGGGCCCCCTAGGGGGCCTTTGCATCGGAGGTCAGGTTGACGGCGCGCTGCAGGGCGATCGTGCGCAGCTCTCGGTAGGCGGTTAGTTGCTCGCGCCGCTCGGTGCGCACCTTGGCCAGCAGGGTTGACTCCAGGCGGGATTCGACCTCCGTCAGGCCGCTTTCACGGTTGCAGCGGTTGGTGACGGCCGGGTCCGGGTGGTCCGGGCGCGTTCCGGACAGGTGTCCGGCGCAGCGTTTCCAGCGGGCCATCGCGGCGCGGTAATCGGGGTGGGTCGCCATCCGGGCCTGTGCTTCCGCACGCAGGTTGTTGACGGCCACCTCGGCCTCGAACCACCGCTTCTGATCGCCGTAGAGGAAGCGCTGCGCGTTGGCGAGGCAGCCATCCGTGTTGGCGGTGACGGTGTACCCGGTGGGGAGAGAGAAGGACAGCTCGCGGGGGTCAGTGCCGAAATAGGCGGCTTGGAACTGCTTATCCTCGGCGGTGGCGGCCTTCGGGCGTTGCCGTAGGGACGGCACGGTCAGCCCCTGTCCGGAAAGACAGCGGGTGACGAGGGCAAGCTGCGCGGACTTGATGAGGTCGTCCTGGGCCTGTTCGCCGACCGGGATCTCACGATGTGGGGGTGCGGTCGGATGATCGGCGCAGCTCGTCACCAGCAGGGCCACGGTCGCGATACAGACGGCGCGGATCAGTCGCATGGTTCTGCCGACCTGGCAGTCAACCGTTCCGCCGGCGACGCCGTCGAGACGTGCGTGCCCCGCGCTACGACGGTGATGATCTTCCTCACTGCCGGTGAACGAGCGCCGCGGCCGAAGGTCACGCCCCCAAGCGCCCTGACCAAACAATGACGGAAGGCGTAGTCATCACGGAAGCACGGTCAGAGCCCGAATTTTCCTCACTGCGGCTCTTCGCCCCAGTTGGTTCACGGAGTGAGCCAACTGGGGAAGGTGGGGAGCGGAAAGCAGAAGGACTCACCGATGGCTGGGTCGGTGAGTCCTTGAGTGCGGGTGGGTCAGTGGGGCGAGACGAAGCCAGCCGACTGGTTGAGGTGGAACGGTAAGCCGGGGTTCTCGGGCATCCAGCCGGCGGTGAGAGCGGTGTGGATGCTGTCAACCACCCGGGCGGGCAGGACCGGGCTGCCTTGTGTTCCGAACCAGTTGCTCGGGTGCGCCTCGTTGGTGGTGATCACCAGTGTGGTGCCGGGAGTCTCGGCATGTTCGACTGCGTAGGTGAGGGGTGACTGGACCAGTCCTGATCGTAGGTCAGCCGTCGGCGGAGTCGCCACCGGTAGGTGGTGCCGTCCACGGTGATGAGCCGAGATCCCTTTTTGACCAATTGTCGGCGTACTTCTGAAAGTTCACCGCGGAGTACGGAGATACGTGCACCAGTCGTGGTGAGTTGGCAGTGAACGGGTCGGGTGGGATGGGGCCGGGCTGTCAGGCTGCACTCGTGGCCCTCGACGATGCCTGGACGCCGGTTGGGCCGAACCCACCCCCGTGCAGACCAGGGAGGCTGCCGTTCTCCAGTGCTGGTGGCCTCGGAACCGGCCCCATCCCGCCGCACTCTAAAGGCAGTGTCTGACAAGTGAGGCCGGAGGCGTGACAGGCTTAGAGGGTGTCTCACGTGGCAAGTTTCGCGAGCTTCTTGTAGCAGGTCAGGGCGGCGGCCAGGCCGAGGAAGGCGAGGAAGTGCGAGCCCTTTCGTTCGTATCGGACCGTGAGGCGGCGGTAGCCGAAGAGCCAGGCGATCGACCGTTCGATCTTCCAGCGGTGCCGACCGAGGCGTTCGCCGGACTCGATGCCGGGCCGCGCGATGCGCGCGACGAGCCCGCGCTCGCGCAGCCAGGCCAGGTATTCGGCGGAGAAGTACGCGTTGTCCGCGCGGAGTTTGACGGGTCGGCGCCGCCGTGGTCCCCGGCGGGACCGGACGGCGGGTATGCCGCGGATGAGCGGCTTGAGGGCGAGGCTGTCGTGCATGTTCGCGCCGGACACGGCGACGGCGAGCGGGATGCCCTGGGCATCGGACAGCACGTGCAGCTTGCTGCCCTTCTTGCCGCGATCGACCGGGTTCGGCCCGGTCAGCGATCCCCCCTTTTGGCGCGAACGGAGGCCGCGTCGACGATCGCCGAGGTCCAGTCCACCTCGCCCCGGGCCCCGAGTTCGTCCGGCACCGCCCGGTGCAGCCGACGCCACAGGCCGGCCTCGGTCCATACCGTGAAGCGGCGATGCGCGGTGGCGGGCGACGTGCCGAACATCGGCGGCAGATGCCGCCAGGCACAGTCGCTGGTCAGCGCGTACACCACTGCCGTGAACACGGCCCGCTCGTCACACGGAGCGGTCCCACCACCTTGCGGACGAGCAGCGAACCACGGCAGCAACGGGGCGGCCGGCTCCCAGAGTTCATCAGGAACCAGACGCTTCGATAGATCAGCACCCACGACCGGCATCATGCCGCACGAACATCACGTCACGTGAGACAACCTCTAAGCCTTGATTGGTGCGGCCGACCTGGCGGCCTGCTCGATCTTCGCGCAGTGGGCTGCACGGGCTTCCTCGTCGATCTGCTTCTCGAGTTCGGCGCGCAACCCGGTCCGGCCGTCGAGGCCCTCGCGCAGGATATCGGCGTGCCCGGCATGCCGGATGGACTCGCCGAGGACATGGACCATGATGGCGAACAGGTTCGTGTCGGCATAAGGCTCCGGCCACCACGGCACGTGGCCGGGGGCGTCGAGGGGAAGCTCGTTGATCGTCGCGTCCGAGTGTTCCCACGTGCGCCGGTAGAACCCGATGATCTGATCGCGGGTCTCGTCCTCGGTCGCCCACAGATCGCTGCCGTTGGAGTCCTGCCACCGGGGCAGCGGTTCCGGGGAACGGCGGTCGAAGACCTCGCCGAAGTACCTGGCCTCGACGGTGGCCACGTGTTTGACCAGGCCGAGGAGGTTGGTCCCGGTCGCTGTCAAAGGTCGGCGGGCGTCGTATTCGGACAAGCCGTCGAGTTTCCAGAGCAGCGCCTTGCGGTCCCGCCGCAGTCTCCCGTGCAGGTTGTCTTTCGCGAATTCATCGATCATGCGGCATGAGCCTGCCATGGGCTGCTCGTGGTCTCAAGATCCCGTACGTGGTCCGCAACGACTGGCAGAGCCGAGGCCTGGCCATGGCCGTCGCCCTGACCTGCTACAAGAAGCTCGCGAAACTTGCCACGTGAGACAACCTCTGAAGGCTCCGGCATCTCCTCCCTCCGCCCCCTGCTCATGCTGGCGCTCCACCACGACGAAGGGGTGGGGCTCGTCGCCTGCTCCCGACTGCGGATCGGACAGACTCCACTCAACGGCAAGCCCACATGGGACCTCACCGACATCCAGCTGAACGCCACAGCAACACGGTAATCATGGAGCACCCATGCCTCGCACCCACACGATCACCCTTCGGCCTCACCAGGAAGAAGCCGTCGGAGCAGTCGTACACGGGCTGGACATTCCGCCGGGGAAGCGGACTCCGCAAGCAGGTCTGAGGGACAGTGGCAGCGGCCCGCGGGACCGGCAAGACGTTCACCGCCGCCGCGGCCGCGCTCCGCCTCCCTCGGGGCGGGCGGGTGCTGCTGCCAACCCGGCTCGCCAGCAGATTCATTGAGCACCAACACAGCCACCAACCCGCTCAACCAAACTGCACAACCCCAGGGCAGGAGCGTGACGACTGCTCAGTTTCACTGACCGGCGACAGGAGCAGAAAAATGGCAATCGGCAATGGAATGCCCGAAGGCATCACGCGCAGCACCGCATATTTCATCAGAGCCCATGGGTACTGGACCGGCCGTGCCGACCTGGAGCAGCACAGTGCCCGATGGGTAGAACATGGAATCCCCGAGGCTCAGGTCGACCGTGTGGTCGCCTATGAGGCGGTCTGGGGTGGCCTCGCTCTTCCTCCTTCGCCGCACTACGACGGCGGCCCGCGGACACTGAGCGGGGACGTGCCTGAGGGACCGGACCCGGACTGGTATTTCGGAGCCGGGGACCAGCGCACCGCTCTCCCCTACGCGTTCATGATCGGCCCGGGCGGAGAGTTCGGTCTCCACGCCGGAGACTGGGCACCCCTGCACGCCAGCATCGAGGGATGGGTGGAAGCACTGGCCTTGGCCGACCACGCCCGCAGGTGCGCACGCACCACCACGACACTGACGGGCGACGCCGTGGACGACCTCGACCTCGACGGATTCGAGCCCGTGCCGGAAGTCGCCGGCCTCGCAGACACCTGGTGGCGCGGCACCGACTCCCTCATCGCCATCTACCGCGGCGAAGCCGAAGTCATGAACGCACCACAATGCCGGACCGCCACCATCTACGCCGGACTCAACGAATGGGGAATCCACAGACTCGGCTGATGCCACCGGACAGGCCGACAAAGACATACCGATGAGCATGGGCAGCCGCCCGCCACAGAGGGACACATGCTGATCTATCACTACCTTCCGTATGAACTCGCCCGGCTCGGTGTCATCCGGAAAGCGGCAGGCCTCAACCTGTCGCAGGTCACGGAGCAAGTGCGTCTCGCCCGGGAACGTAAGGACCACTCCGCCACCGTTCCGGCCGAACCGCATCACCTGAGCGAGCAGTGGATCTCTGAATACCAGCACAACCAGTGGCGGCGAATCGCCCACGTGATGACCGAACAACACATGCTTGTATACACGCCCGCTGAGGACTGGCGCGCAGTCCGCTACGAAGAGCAGCGGCAGCAACGACTCGCGGACGACAAGGTGCACGCCAAGCGTTCGGGCACCGAGGCGCCCGAGTTGCTCAGGCATCGCGTCTACCGGATCACAGCCCAGCCGACAGTCACACATCACCCGGAAGAGCCCACTCTCGTACTCCACCTGATGGCCGGCTCACTCGGCGAGGCGGCCACGCGGGCCTGGATCGTCCATGGGCGGCCGGGCGGCCTCTACCAGCGGGGTGCATACCGGATCACTGCCGTCGAACAGGTCCTTCCCGAATCGGGGGAACTCTTTTGATTCAGCTCCGAGAACACCAGGTAGAAGCGAATTCAAGCATCCGGAAACGGGTCGGATTTCCTGCAAAGGCGTCTGTGCCCTCCGGCGGAGCGCGCGCCACGATGGTGTCCGCCACCGGGTCCGATCACGGCCGCTACGGCCGCACTGGAGTGCTTCCCGGGCGGCCGGATCCTGGTCATGGTCCCCACGCTGGACCTCCTGGTGCAGACCGCCCAGGCGTGGCGGCGGGTCGGCCACCGGGCACCGGGCACCGGGCACCGGGCACCGGGCACCGATGGTGGCGGTGTGCTCGCTGGAGAAGGACGACGTCCTGGAGGAGCTGGGCGTCCGTACGACCACGAACCCGATCCAGCTGGCGCTGTGGGCCGGATCGGGGCCGGTGGTCGTGTTCGCCACGTACGCCTCGCTGGTGGACCGCGAGGACATCGACGCACCGGTGAACCAGCGGAAGGTGCGCGGGCCGCTGGAGGCCGCTCTGTCGGGCGGGGAGCGGCTCTACGGACAGGCCATGGAACGCTTCGACTTCGCGGTGGTGGACGAGGCGCACGGCACGGCCGGGGACGTCGGCCGGCCCTGGTCGGCGATCCACGACAACGCCCGCATCCCGGTCGACTTCCGCCTCTACCTCACGGCCACGCCCCGAATCCCTCCCCGCGGCCGCAGAAGGGCAAAGACGGCCAGGAGCTGGAGATCGCCTCCATGCTGTCCGACCCGTACGGGCCGTACGGCGAATGGATCTACGAACTGGGCCTCTCCGAGGCGATCACGCGCGAGATCCTCGCCGCCTTCGAGACACCTCAGGCGCTTAGCCCGTCAAGCTGCGGGCCTCAAGTCGCTGTGTAGCCTGTCGATCTATTCGAACCGTATGAGGAGTTGAGGGTGGACGACGAGCGACTGCGTGCCGTTGTCCAGCTCCCTGAAGGGAACTGGTGGGACTGGGATGTGGTGGCCTGGGACGGCGGACAGTTCCGGCTTGCTGCTGGGCATGATCTGTCCTACTACCATGACCTGGAGCTGGTTTTCAGAGACCCGTTCATCGTCAGCTGCCCATCGGGCTTTTACGATCCGGCCTTCCGCGCCCCGTCGCCTGACGAGCTTCAGCAACTCGCTCGTCAGCTCGGCGAGGAGCCGCCCGTTGTCGTCGCCTTCGAGGCCGACGCCGGCGGGCAGGATCCTGTCTCGTGCCTCATTGCCGCAGAGCGACTCGACATCGTCCAGGAAACCGTTCTGAGGTACTGGCGCGACGATGCGGCACCCGGCCAGCGCTTCCATCCCTGGGTGCGGCCTCCCGCCCGGTAGGTGCCGGGCTATGCGGCCGCCGCTTCCATCTCGTTGGACGGGGCTGGGAAAGCCAGTGCCTCGTCATATCGCTGACACTGCTGGAGGCAGTGGTAGAGCTGGCCAATCATTCGATTGAAGAGATTGCGCTGGGCGGCGGCGTGCCAGTCTCCGTGGCCGTCGCGGCGCTTGCGGTAGTGGGCCTTGGCTCCAGGTGATCGTGTCAGTGCGGCGAAGGCCCAGAGGTAGCCGGCGTGGTTGAGACGGTCGTTCTTGACCCATCTGCGGGTGATGCTGGACTTCTTCCCGGAGGCCATGGTGATGGGTGAGGCGCCGGCGTATGCCTTCAGTCCACGGGCATCGGCGAACCGCTTGCGGTCGTCTCCGATCTCGGCGAGCACCCGGGCGCCGAGCTGGGTTCCGAGGCCGGGAAAGCTTCCCTGAGCCGCTCGGCCTCGGAGGCGAGGCGGCGCTCACGGCCAGCCCGCTTGAGTGCGGCCTGCAGTTGCGTACGGGTCAGCTTCGCTGCTCGGGTGGGAGTCGGCGCGGCCTTAAGGATCTCCTGGGCCTCGCGCCGACAGAGCCCGTTCCGCCACGGGTCGAAGGCGGCCAGTGCCGACGGGTAGTACTCCCTCAAGAGAGATCGGAGCTGGTTGGAGATCTGCTGCCGGTTCCAGGTGGCGTCCTGCTGGGCGCGAGCGAGCACGGCGACATCGCCACCCTCCGCGGGGCTCCGGCGGGCGCGCCGCCCCGGCCTCCGACGGTGCGCCAAGTGACCGACTGGCTCACCCGACACCCCACCGCGCTGGCGAAGACGACCGCACCGGCCTGAAGGATGTCCTGGCACGCTGCCCCGAACTGGATACGGCCGCCGGGCATGTCCGCGATTTCGGCGAGATACTCAGCGACCGTCTGGGTGCCAGGCTCCCTGCCTGGATCGACACAGTCGTGGTCGAGCCGGATTCGAACTGCTCCTCAAAATGATCTTGCTTCAATAGCTCCTCGCTGCGGTGTTGCTCTGTCGCTGGCCGGTGCCTTCGAGGGCGGAGTCCGGTCGTCCGGATCCCGACAGGGTGCTCACTCGGGGTGTTTTCACGAGTGGGGCTGACCAGTGAGTACGGAGCCGGTTGGAGACCGTTTCCCGTGAGCCGGGTGATCGTTCCCACCGGGCGGTGGGCAGTCGCCGTGGAGGCGCCCGATCGGCCGTGGGGACCGTGGTGCTATTTTTGGCCGAAATTTGCGGGAGGGGTGGGCAAGCTGGTGAACAGTGCCCTGCGGCGTGCGGCTGTCGTGGCGCTCGGCGAGCTCGGGCGAAGCAGCGACTCTGGGGACCGGGCGGACGCCGGTCGCGGTCTGGCGGGCTTTGCCGAGATGGAGGAGGCTGTCGGGCCGCTGCTGGAGCTGGTGCTCGACCGCGAAGACACCTTCGTCACACGGGTGACCGCAGAAGCCTTGCTTCGACGGCAGGACAGGGCCGGACTGATGGTAGTCGCGTCCGCGCTGGCAGTCGCCAATCCGAACCATGGCGATTGGATCCACACCGCGGTCCGCGATGCATTTGCCATCTACGCCAGCGACCGCGACGACGCGATGCGGCTCTGCGAGGAGCTGGCGCGGGATCCTGACGAGCGCGTCGCCCTGGGGGCTCGCGAGCTGCACGAAAGCCTGGCCGGGATCAATTGCGTTCTTCACCCCGCATAGCGCAGGGGCACACGGCCGTAGGCGCCCAGGTGCTCGACGTTGGTGGCAGCCACAACGGGGGCTGTGACTCCCGATGCCCCGCCTCAGCCCGTTCGCCCCAAGGAAAGCGGTCATCCACGTCGGGCCACGCAACCTGCAACACGGGAAGGGGAGGCCGCGGGTAGAACCCGATGGCCGTCCGGAGAAGATCCGGTACCAGCGGAGATCCACCCGCCTGAGCGCGACTTGGTGACCGTCTACAACGTCAGGACGCCTCTGGCCGTCAGCCAGTACAGCGCCCGCGGCGGACTTCGCTCCGAGCCTGTTGAGCATGCGGTGCATGGCGTGGATATCGAGCCCGAACATGGCGAGTTCAGGTCAGCCGTGAGTGTGTGACAGGCCGATCGTGTAGGCGAATCCAGGACCGAGCTCGTCCTCGGGAACCATCCCGACGTGCCATCCGTGCCGCTGCACATTCTCGATGATCTTCAGGTCGACGCGGTCCGCTTCGTCCCGGTCACCGTAGTCATGGGCAGAGGACGCAGCGGCACTGGAACGGACCATCAGTCATGTGCGGAAGCTACGAGGTGAGCGTTTGAGTTGAGGTTGCTTCGGTTTGGCGGACATCCGAGATCTGGGGTTGCGCCCCGGGAGGGATGTCCATGATGGAGAACATGCCGAAGAAGAAGCCACGGCCGCGGCGGCAGTTCACGCCGGACTTCAAGGCCGAGATCGTAGAGCTGTGTCTGCGAGGGGACCGGTCGGTGCCCGAGATCGTCAAGGACTTCGATCTGACCGAGACCGCGGTGCGGCTGTGGCTGGCTCAGGCGGATGAGAGTCACCAGCCCAAGGACCTGGAGAAGAACGAGCGGGAGGAACTCGCCGAGCTGCGGCGGGAGAACCGCCGCCTGCGGGAGGACATCGAGATCCTCAAGCGGGCCACGGCCTTCTTCGCGAGGGGGACCCGGTGACGGTCGACTTGTTCATCGAGGCGGAGAAGCAGGCAGGTCACAACGTCAAACGGGCGTGTGAGCTGATGAAGGTCTCCCGGTCCGCCTACTACTCCCGCCGCAGTGGCGCCCCGGGGACGCGGGCCCTGCGGGATGCGGAACTGACCGCACTCATCAACGAGGTCCATACGCATTCACGCGGCACCTACGGCGCCCCCAGGATCCACGCCGTCCTGGCCCGTCAGGGCCACGCCTGCGGCAGGCGCCGGATCGCCCGTCTCATGCGAGAGGCGGGCGTCGTCGGCCGGCACCGCCGACGCGGGCACCGCACCACCGTCCCCGATCCTGGGGCGGCCACCCGCCCTGACCTGGTCATGCGTGACTTCAGCGCCGACCCGCACGCGGTCGACACGCGCTGGTGCGGGGACATCACCTACATCGCCACCGGCCAGGGCTGGCTCTATCTGGCGACCGTGATCGACATCGCCTCCCGCCGCGTGATCGGCTGGGCCACCGCAGACCACCTCGGCACACCCCTTGTCGCTGACGCGCTCCAGGCCGCCTGCCACCAGCGCGGGCCTGGCGGCCCGGTCGTCTTCCACTCCGACCGGGGCAGCCAGTACACCAGCCACGCATTCGCCCGGCTTGCAGCTGACCACAACATCAGGCTCTCCGTCGGGCGCACCGGCGTGTGCTGGGACAACGCCCTCGCCGAGCCCTTCTTCGCCACCCTGAAGAACGAACTCGTCAGCCAGCACACCTGGCACACCAAAACGGCCGCCAGAACTGCGATCTTCGAGTACATCGAAGGCTGGGTACAACACCCGCCGACTCCACAGCAGCCTCGGCTACCAAAGCCCAGCCGAGTACGAAACGACCGCAGCCCGACCAACACAACACACCTGTCCGCCAAACAGGAACAACCCCATCCGGACGGGACGCCGGTGTTCTTGGACAGTGGGATGCGGCCGGTGGAGCCGTTCTGTTCGTGGTTCCGGCACCTGGCGCACGAGAGCCGGGGTCCGGACACGATGCGCTCGTACGCCTACGTGGTGTCGCGCCTGGTCGACTTTCTGGCCGCCCGGGGCACGGATGTGGTCGGTGCGACGAAGACGGACCTGGCGGCCTAGCGGCACCAGCGGGTGGACCTGCAGCCGGAGCCGGTCAGCGGGGCCACTTGGGAACGCGAGGCGGCGACGATCAACGTCCCGTCCGTCCATCGACGGACGGGACTCGCCTCTCAGGCGGCGCTGACCTTCGCGGCCTCCGCGGCCTCTGCGACGTCGGCCGCCTTGGCGGCGGCCGGTCGCGGCTTGCGGACGAGCGGGATCGTCGCGCACGCGGCGAGCAGGGACGCCACGGCGACCGCGTACCAGCAGTGCTGGAACGCGGCGACAGCGTGTCCGGGGGCCGGGGTGCCGAGGATGCCGACCAGGATCGCGACGCCGAGGACCGCGCCGATCTGGCGGCCCATCGAGGTGATGGCCGAGCCGGTGGCGAAGCGGGCCGGCGGCAGGGCGGCCGCCGACGCCCCGGTCAGGACCGGGAGCGTCATGCCGACGCCGAGGCCGGTCAGCATCATGCCGGGCAGGAGCGAGGCCGCGTAGGCCGAGCCGGTGTCGAGCGTCGCGGCCCACCACAGGATGCCGGCCGCGAACAGGACAGTTCCCGCCAGCGCGATGCGGCCCGCACCGAATCTGGCGACGGCGGGCCCGATCCGCAGCGCGACCGGCGGCACCAGCAATGGTCCCGGCGCGATGGCGAAGCCGGTGCGCAGAGCCGAGTAGCCCCACACGCCCTGGCACCACAGCACGGCGCCGAGCAGCATTCCGGCGAACGCGACGGTGAACAGCGTCAGGGCGGCCGCGGCGGATGCGAACGCCGGAACCCGGAGCAGCGGCAGCTCGACGATCGGCACGGGGTGGCGGCCCGAGCGCAGGACGAACCAGACGCCGAGCAGCACCGCGGCAGCCAGGCCGCCCAGGGTGCCGGCGCTCGTCCAACCCCAGTCAGGAGCTTTGACCAGGCCGAGCGCGAGCGTTGCGATCGATACGGTGAGAAGGGCGGCGCCGAACAGGTCGGGCAGCGGACTCTTCTCCGCCCCAGCGTGTCGGGGCGACGGCAGCACCTTGACACCGAGCGCGAACGCCGCGATCCCCACTGGCACGTTGACGATGAACACCCAGCGCCATCCGGCCTCGACCAGCAGCCCGCCGGCCACCGGCCCGAGTCCGGCGGCGATCCCGCCGATCGACGCCCAGGCCCGCACCGCCCCGGCGCGCTTCTCGGGTGCCGTCGTGTCGAGCAGCAGCGCGAGCGACGTCGGCATCAGCAGCGCAGCGCCGGCGGCCTGCACGAGCCGTGCCGCGACCAGCGTCCCGACGTTGGGAGCGAGTGCGCAGCCGACCGAGGCGAGGGTGAACACCGCCAATCCGGTCAGGAAGACCGGCTTGTGGCCGGAGCGGTCGGCGACGCGGCCGGCGACTACGAGGAGCGCCGCGAAGACGATCGCGTAGCCGTTGAGGACCCAGGAGAGGGAGCCGAGGCCGCTGCCGCCGAACGAGCGGCCGATCGCCGGGAGGGCCACGTTGACGATGAAGAGGTCGAGGTTGGACATGAAGACCGCGGCCGCGACCGTCGCGAGCACGGCTCGGGACGCCCTTTGTGGGTTTGAAATTCCAACTGTCATGGATCGGAGACTAGCCGTGTGAGTTTGAAAACACAACGGACTCGGGGGAGGATGGGGACGTGACCTCGAACAGGAAGCAGGGCGAGAACTCGGTTCCGCACCCCGAAGTGCCCGGTCGGCCGTGCTCCGCGGCCGCCGCACTGCAACTCGTCGGCGAACGCTGGGCCCTCCTGGCCGTCCGCGAGATCTTCTACGGCAACCAGCGCTTCGACCAGATCGTCCGCAACACCGGCGCCCCCCGCGACCGCCTCGCCGCCAGACTGCGCGCACTGGAAGAGGCGGGCGTGGTCGAGCGCCGCGCCTACAGCGAGCGCCCACTGCGCTTCGAATACCACCTCACGGAAGCCGGCCGCGATCTCGCACCGGTGATGCGCGCGCTGCTGGCCTGGGGCGACCGCTGGGCGGTGGACACTCCGCCGGTCGCCTTCCGGCATCGCGGCGGGCCCGGCTCCGAGCACGACGCCGAGCACGACCTCGATCTGACGTCGACGTGCCGGACCTGCGGTGAGGAGGTCGGGTCGGGAGGTCTCACGATCGACGTGCGGGCGCCTGGATGGGACCGGGCCGGGCCGATCGAAGGCTCCTGAACTCAGCAGCGATCAGGAGTGAAGGGGTCGCCTCGATTGGGACTGTAGATCGTTCGGTGTAACTCCCGGTCACGGCCACGCTGGGCCACCGCGCGCCAGCCCGACTCGCTGCCGTTCAGATGACAGGATCCGCCCGGCAGGGTGGGTCTGACCGGGCTCGCGGACACAGGCGGTCCGGGCGGAGAGACCACAGGAGCCGATGCCGTCCCGGGCCAGGGGCACCCCGTGAGTTCACCGCCGCGCAGCGCCGGGCAAGCCAAGACTGCCCCCTGCCGGCCCCGGAAGCCGCTGCATCGGCGATCGGGCCTTACCCAGCATAAGGAAAGGGATTATCCCAGGACGAAGGTGCTCATATCGCTAGTATCGGCATTTAGGCGCTGATGGAGTCCTCGATCTGGGATGGCGGTGTCGTGCGTGACGAAGAAGCAGGGGAGGTCCGCGAGGCACGGGGTGGGGTGTTCTCACCGGCCTCGGGGCGAGCTGCGGCGGTGCCGCGGTTGTTGGACTTGGACGGGCGGGGTGAGCTGACGGCTGCGCACGTGCGCTGCCCGGCAACTGCTGCTCCGCTGCGGCCACCAGATCTGGGAAACGATCCTGCACCAGCGACCCGCGGCGGGTCTGCAACACCACATGCCCGCCCGGGGGGCTGGGGTGGCCGGGGTGGCCGGGGTGGCCGGGGTGGCCGGGGTGAAGAGGATCGCGCGGTGCCCGTCATTCTCCAGACTTCCTGATGTCTCATGAGACATCAGGCGCCGACGCATCGGTCACCACACCGCCGCGATGTCGCCAGGGGTGAGGTCATCCCGAATACGCAGGTAGCGCACTGGGTGCCGGTGCCGGCCGCGGTCTACCGCTGTGTCAGCGCGTACCTCGGCGACGAGGTTCGGCTGGCCGGTGACGTACCGGAGCTCGTTCCCAGATCCCCATCCAGCGCTGATCTGCATTCCCGTCCACGGATGCTCGGGCCCGCCGGGGTCAGCGCGGCCCCCAGCTCGCGCCGGCGCCGCGCGGCGGGGCCCGGACGGGTGCGGCGAGGGCGAGCGGCACGGGGAACTCCACCCGCCAAGGTTGACCCGGCACCGTGAATTGATTGGGGAGGCTCAATGCTCAAGCGCGCACGCTGCGAATCGTCGAGGAAGCATTGAAAAGCGGGGACGGCGCGCTGCGGCTGATCGTCTTCATGGGAGCGGCCAGCTGCGCCGCACTCACCCTCGGTGGTGGGGCCTGGCTCGCGGGTCTGCTGTAGCGGTGCTGAGGCGCGATCCAGATCTTTCGGAGTTCGGCGGTCTGAGGATGTCGAGAACGTGCCACCGGCTCCGTCCCAGGGACATCAGTGGCCACCACCGGCCGCACGAGGAAGAAGGAGAAACCAGCATGGCGATTCAGCGGATGGACAACGTCGGCATCGTCGTCGAGGACATGGATGCCGCCATCGCGTTCTTCGTGGAACTCGGTATGGAGCTGGAGGGCAGGGCGGAGGTCGAGGGCCTCTTCGCCGACCAGTGCACCGGACTCGACGGCGTCCGCTGTGACATCGCGATGGTCCGGACCCCGGACGGTCACAGCCGACTCGAGCTGGCGAAGTACCGCAGCCCCGCGGTGATCAGCGCCTGGCCGCGCAACCGGCCGCACAACATTCTGGGCACGCACCGCGTCATGTTCGCCGTCGACGACATCGAGGACACCGTTGCCCGCCTGCGCCCTCACGGCGCCGAACTCGTCGGCGAGATCGCCCGGTTCGAGGACAGCTATCTGCTCTGCTACATCCGCGGCCCGGAGGGCATCATCGTCGGACTGGCCGAACAACTGCGCTGAGAAGGAGAAACCGAACCAGGCAGCCGAACCAGGCAGCCGAACCAGGCAGCCGAGCGAGACCATCGAGGTTCTGAACCGCCCGATCAGCCCTGCCGATTGACTGGCCCGGCCCCCGCGCGCGAGGCCGTCGGACCCATCGCAGCGGTGCGCTGCGTGGTCTGGTGTCAGGAGAAGGTCAGGACGTTGCAGCCGCCCTTGCCCCATTCCCCTTCCTTGCCTGCGACGCCGTCGGCGGGGGCCGCGCCGATGGTCACGGGGCCCCGCCCGCCCCGCCGACGCCCACACCCGCCGGGCAGTGGGTGGTGATCACGTCGGATGCGGCGGGCGCGCCGCCACGCGTCCGCGCGCCGCAGCCCGGGAGCGGTGCACCCTTCTGATGGCACGCCCCACCGCAGTACGCGCTGACGGATACGAGACGTCGCGCACACTGCCCGCTGAACGGGATCTGGTGGATCCGGGGGTCAGGCCGGGTGGGTGGTGTCCTGGCGGGCCGGACGGGGGCGGAGCGCTGCCGGACGGGCCAGGAGGCAGGCCAAGCCTCCCAGGACGAATCCGTACACGGACACCAGGCCGTGGCCGTTGGCCTGGGTGAACCACATGGCCAGGCCGAGTACGGGCACGCCGGCCGCGAGCAGGACCTCCGTGCGCTGTGCCTTGTCCAGGCCCGTGCGGAGGATGCGGAGGAGGAGGGCGGCGGCGAGGGTGGCGCCGAGGAAGTAGGTGGCTCCTGAACTGCCCGCGAAGTTGCGGGGGTCGGTGCTGTGGTGGCCGCCCACGCCAAAGAGGGTGTCTATGTGCTCGGGGAGCGGGATCCCAGCGAGGAAGAGGCCCAGGGTGATCGGGGTGCCCCAGAACCAGTCGGCAAGGGCCGCGATGACGGCGAGCGTGGCGATGTTCCAGGCTCCGCCGAACAGGCCGCCGTTCTGCATGAACACCGAGGTCAGGACGCGCCACCAGCCCGACCGGGCCGGGTTGGCGTCCAGGGCGTCCATCGCCCCGGACCAGCACACCTGGAGCACCACCCCCGCCAGAGCGAGGCCGGTCAGGACCACCGCGGCGCAGGGGATGCGCCGGCCGCGCAGCGTGCCCTCGCCGAGCAGGGCCAGTCCGCCCCTGAACATCAAAACCATCAGTGCTGCCGTGGTCACGTTGAACACCAGCGCGTCCATCGCCACCACCCCCCTTCGATCCCCGGTCGTGTGCTTCGGGAACGACAGTAGCCCGGGACCATCCCAGAATTCAAACACTGTTAGAAAATGGGGGTAGAGTGCCCCTATGAAGCTGACGCGAGAGCGGATCATCGACGCGGGCATGACCGAGTTCGCCGAATCCGGGTACCACGGCCTGTCCATGCGCAAGGTCGCGCAGCGCCTCGACGCGCAGGCCGGGAGCCTCTACTACCACGTGCCGAACAAGAGCGCCCTGATCCAGCTGATGGCGGACCGCGTCGCCCGCCAGGCCTACGAAGCCGGCACCGCCGCCCTGTCAGCACTCGACACGGCAGCCGGCTGGCAGGACAGCGTCCAAGCCCAGCTGCTCGCCCTCCGCGATAGCATCCGCCTCCACCCCGGCGGCGCCGTGATGCTGGCCGAGAGCCCCAAAGTCCTCAGCACCGGCGCCCTGTCCCTGATGGAACGACTCCTGGAAACCCTGCGCGACGCCGGCATCCCCGCCGGACACGCAGCGATCGGCGCCGACACCCTCCTCAGCCACACCACCGGCTTCGTCCTCCAAGAACAGAGCCAATTCCCCACCGTGGACGTCAGCGCCGAGGAAGCCGCAGCATTGCACGCACGCTTCCCCCTAACCGTGGCCGCCGCCTCCACCTACACCGAAGACGACAAATTCGCCCGCAGCGTGCGGCTCCTGTGCGCAGGCCTCGCCACCCACACCCAACCAGCCCCGCAGTAGAAGGAGCAGAGTCTTCTCGGAACGCCCGGCATGCGACCCACCGCCACACCGCGACCCAGGAACGATCCATCACCTGGTGCGGCACCATTCGGCGGATACGGGACCGTACCTGCCGCAGCCCGACTTTCGGGGGCCTGCCGCGGAGGCTGCCGGGGGTCGGTAGCAGACATGAGGTTTCCTCTCGCGGCAGGCTGCCGAACCCTCCGGAGCCGACGAACCGGGTAGCCAGACATCAGGGCGCCGCGACATGACGCGTTGGCGCGCTCCCGATTTCGCCCCGCATCCTCAATTCTCCAGTGCGGAATAGCTCCCTCCGCGAAAGCTTTTCAGGGGCGCTGCGCCCCCCAGCCGGAATGGGGGCGAGGAGCCTCCGCTCGTGTCTGTCCGTCTGGGAATGGGGCCGGTTGGGGTCAGGAGGCCCGGAGCGGCTCATGTTCGCGAGGGCGGGGGGGATCTCCCTTCCGCCAGCTGTGGGGCGGATGTACGCGCGTCGGGTCGAGCGGGGGGTGCCGGTGTGAGTGGGGAGGTCTTCTCGGACTACGGCCATCAGTCGGCCCTCGGTGCCGGAGGCGATGTCGCGGACGGGGCGGCCGCTCAATGGGTGCTCTTCGTGCCCGTCACCCTTCACCGGTCTGCCTCCCTGCTGCCCTGGCCTCCGTGTGGAGTGCTGACGGGCGGGTGTCACCGCGGTCGGCCATGCGGTGTGGAGGCGGACGGTTCCCTGGGCGGTGAGGTAGGCGGAGCCGGTCAGGGTCACGTTCCGTCGGCGGCGACGTCGACCGGGAGGCGCCTGCCGGGAGCATCGACGGTGTAACGGAGGGGAGCGCCCCGTCGGCGCACGCGGTTGAGGGCTGCCGCAAGATGTCGTTGCTCAGCTCATGCCCTTGCCGGGGTGGTCGAACTCGTCGACGATGCTCCAAGGACCCGGCCGTCCGGATTCCACCGGACACTGGTCAGGGCGTCGGAGAACAGGGGAGACAGTGGCAATGAACAGCCATCCAAGGAAGCGTCCCATAGCGGCGGCGCTCGTACCGTTCTTCGTGGTGTCCGGCCTGCTGCTGAGTTCTGCGGCAACCGCCACGGCGGCCGCGCCGGCCACCCGGCAGGCTCCCGCCGCAGCGGCGCTCGCGCAGCACCGTCTGCCTGTCGGCGCCGACGTGGCGACCGGTCTCCACGCGCCGATGTCGTCCCAGGCCCGGGCCACCACCGGGAACAAGAAGAGCAAGAAGAAAGGTGGGCTCTTCAAGAAACTCTTGATCGTCGTGGTCGTCGTCATCGTGCTGCTCGTGGTCCTGTACGGGGTCCGCCGGGCTCTTCGCCGCAGGTCCGCCTAAGGGCTGTCGTAAGTGGCTTCCGTGGTCGGTGCGGTTCAGAGGAAGGCCAGCGGGACGTTCTTCTTGATGCAGAGCCGCAGGATGTCCGCCAGCTGGCGGACGTCCTCGATGTGCTGCTGGAGGGGCTGGTCGCCGCCCTCC
The DNA here is from genome assembly GCF_043201995.1 of Streptomyces sp. NPDC048258. Lineage (NCBI taxonomy): Bacteria > Bacillati > Actinomycetota > Actinomycetes > Kitasatosporales > Streptomycetaceae > Streptomyces > Streptomyces sp. NPDC048258. The sequence goes on along the minus strand of NZ_JBICZH010000037.1, from coordinate 3,902 downwards.
CGTGCCCACTGGCCGGTGATCGCCTCCAGCCGGACCAGAATCGACTCGCACTCCGCAGGTGAGAGGTCGTCACCACCGTCATCCGGATGATCGAGGAGTGGCTCCAGAGCGGTGGACACCTCGCTCCACGGGCGCTCGCCACCGAAGCCCCACATCTCGGAGAGGGCGAACCCCTCGGTCTCGGCCAGACGCCGCCGGAACGCGGCAAAGCCGCTGTAGGACCAGGAGACAGCCGGACTGCTGTTGTCTCCGTCACCAGGGAAAAGAACCAGCCCCATGCACCTTCCCTGCTTGCCGAGCACACAGGATCGAGCACATGGGGCAGCGTCAGCAATTGGGATGATCTTGGTGTGGCTGGTGTGATCACGGCGTCGGAGCCGTCCTCAATCCGGTAGTGGCGACAGCCTTCAGGGACGTGTGCTCAACGGACTGTTCGAGCAGTAGAGGTTGGTCGCGATGGCGGTCACGTGGGTGTCGGGCTGACGCCTTGAGTCGTCCGGGGACTTGATCCCTATATCCAGAGCGGTGGTGCCCGACGCTCTCGTGACCGCCATCATCGTCAACACTGCTCGCTTGATCACTCGTTAGTGCCTGTGGTGCGAGCCCGCCGCATGATGACCCCTCGTGATGCCCGAGCCGCATCAGCTCCAACGCAGACCGGGGCCCGTGCGGCGAGCTGGTGCCACGAACAGCTACTGAGGTGGCGGACCGGCCGCGTGCCGAGTTCTTGGATTAGGTCGCTGAGTGGTCCCGCATGAGCTCGTGACCAGTACGAACTGATCAGCCGAGTGCGGCGACTGATCAAGCGCGTCAAGGACGGCCTGGACGATCTCGATGCCAACCAGCGGGCCGAGATCGAAGAAGCAATCACCGTTGCCCGCCGCGGCCGTCAAGGCGTCATACTGGGCATGCCGCGCGTCCGTCAGCCTCTCCCCGACCTGCGTGCTGCGAGGCCCGCATGACCAGCATGAGCGAAGGCCGCTCCGAGGAGACCACCCGGCGTAGAGAGCGGGTCCTCAAAGCGATTGCCGCAGCCTTCGGCTCGGGCGAGGAGGCATCCGTCTCAGCGATCGCGCGAGCGGCCAGGGTCGACCGGTCCTTCTTCTATCGCCATCGCGATCTGCTGGAACGAATCCATTCCGCGGCCGCAGCCCCTTTGCCGGCTTCAGAGGCCGCGGCAGTCACCCGGGCGTCCTTGCAGGCGGACCTGGCGAACGCGCTGGAACGCAATTCCCGGCGCTGACCCTCCGGGTTCGGCAGCTGGAACGCAGGCTCTCCGAGTCCTTGGGGGAACAGGCCTGGCGTGACTCGGGCCTCGGGGCCTCCGTCGACATCGACCAGTTGCAACGACAGATCACCACTCTCCAACAGCAAGTAGTCGATCTGCAGGGCCAGCTCGACGAACGAACGGAAGACCTGCAAGCAGCACGGGCAGCCAATCGCGAACTCACCCGAGCACTGAACCGACCCGGGTGATCGGTGTCGGCGTCCTGCGCTCACGGGCGGGGAGGCAAGGCAATCGGGCCTGGCCACCGGCCTCCGCTGTAGGCGGATCTTTCGCATCGCCATGCGGTGCTGCTCGTGGTGTGATGAAACGGGGGTCCGAGAAGGAGAGAGCGATGACCTCACCGGCAGCGGAGCGGAAGACCGTCGCGGGCCTGGTGTCAGTCCGCCCGTTGGCCGAGGCGGACCTGGATCAGGCCGATGAGATCTTCCGGGTCGCCTTCGGGACGTTCCTCGGAGTCCCCGAGCCGAAGACGTTCTTCGAGACCGCCGATTACGTCCGCACACGCTGGGCGGCCGATCCGCAAGCGGCCTTCGCAGCGACGATCGAGGGTGAACTGGCCGGATCGAACTTCGCCGCCAACTGGGGCAGCGTCGGGTACTTCGGACCGTTGACCGTGCGTCCGGACCTGTGGGACCAGGGCGTCGGCAAGCGCCTCATGGATCCGGTCATGGACTGCTTCGACACCTGGGGGAACCGCCACCTGGGCCTGTTCACCTTCTCGCACAGTCCCAAGCACCTTGAGCTCTACCGCAAGTACGGTTTCTGGCCCCGATTCCTCACGGCCATCATGAAGAAGCAAGTCGCGGGCGGCTCCGCGGTCCCCGGCCGGGTGATGTACAGCGAGCTGCCTGCCGCCGAGCAGCCCGCCTGCCTCAGTGCCTGTCGCGCACTGACCGGGGCCGTGTACGAGGGCCTGGACCTGGAACGCGAGATCGTCGCCGTGCACACGCAGGGACTCGGTGACACCATCCTGCTCCAGGGCGGCGGCTCCGAGCTCGATGGCCTGGCCGTCTGCCACTGCGGAGCCGGATCGGAGGCCGGCGAGGACGTGTGCTTCGTCAAATTCGGCACCGTACGCCCTGGCCCGGAGGCCGCCGACCGCTTCGAGCGACTGCTCGACGCATGTGAACAACTGGCGACCGAGCGCGGGCTGAGTCAGCTGGACGCCGGGATGAACCTGGGCCGCCCGGATGCCTATCGGCGCATGATCGACCGTGGTTTCCGCACTGGGTTGCAGGGCGTCACGATGCACCGGCCCAACGAGCCCGGTTACAGCCACCCCGACGCCTATGTGATCGACGACTGGCGCTGAGACCACCCGTCTGGCCACCAGGCTTCACCTGCTGGTGGACTGCGCCGTCGCCGCGCCCGACCGACCGGACAGCCTCGCGGTGTCGCCGAGTGTCGCGGCGTCTGACCTCGGCTTAGCCTGAGGGTCCCAGGGAAGGAGCGCCGGTATGAGAGCGACCTGGAAGGGGGCCATGTCGTTTGGGCTGGTCACGATCCCGGTCCAGCTCTTCACGGCCACGGAGGAGCACGACGTCCCCGCTTCGCCAGGTGCACGAGAAAGACGGCTCCAGTGTGCGGCTGCGGCGCGTATGTGAAGCCGGGGATTCCGAGATCCCCTATGAAGAGATCACCAAGGGCTACGAAGCCCCGGACGGCAGCATGATCATGCTGTCCGACGGGGACCTCGCACACCTGCCCCTACCCAGCAAGAAGCTCATCGACGCCCTGGCCTTCGTCGACGCCGAGAGCATCGATCCGCTGATGTTCTCCAAGGCCTATACATCGGCACCTCCGACCGCGCGGGCGCCAAGCCCTATGCCCTGCCCAAGCAGGCCTGGCTGAGGCTGGGCAGATCGCCGTCACAAAGATCGCCATCCGGTCGAGAGAGTCACTCGCCGTTCTCCGAGTGCACGAGGACACTCTCGTGCTGCAGACCTGCCTCTGGCCTGACGAGGTCCGGCCTGCCGCCGGCGTTGCGCCGGAGGGGGAGGTCACGATCCGGCACCAGGAACTGCAGATGGCCAGGTCCCTCATGGACATGCTGTCCCAGGACTTCGGCCTGTCCACGCTCCACGACGAGAACCAGGAAGCCCTCCAGCAGGTGATCGAAGCCAGGCTTCAGGGTGTCGAGCTACCGCACGAAGAGGAAGCCGCCCCGACGGGTGGCAAGGTCATCGACCTCATGGCCGCCCTGGAGAACAGCGTCCGCGCGGCCAAGGAGTCGCGCGGGGAGCGTGGTGCTGCCGGGGAGACGGAGGCAGAGGTCCGGACCCTGCCTGTCCGCAAGACAGCGAAGAAGGCGGCGCCGGCCAGGAAGGCGACGGGCTCCGCGGCGAAGAAGACGGCTGCAGATCAGTTCGCGACAGCCATGACCCCCAGAGAACCGCCGTCGGCGGTGTGGATCTGCCGGAAGGCGATGGAGTGATCTTCGGTAGCAGGCACCAGCTGAACCGGAATCGTGTCGTCGACTGAACCAACTTTCGGAAACCAGCAGGTCAGAGCCACTTCCTACTAGTGCCGCATCAGGCAACGTTCGCCTTGTCGCGACGCGTCGCTCGGTTTGCTGCGCCGGACGGCATTGGATGGCCAGAATGATCTCGTGGCT
>NZ_JBICZH010000036.1:0-39512 GCF_043201995.1 Streptomyces sp. NPDC048258 | reverse complement strand
CGGCTCGTACTGGACGTACTTGCGCGGTCCGACAACGCGGCGAGGTGCCGTGCCGGGTGTCGCGACCCGGTGAACCTTGCCGGTCACAGCACTAGGCTGCCGCCATGGCGAACTGGCGGGACGGCGAGGGGATCCTCACGGTCGGGGCGGTGGCGGTTCCGCTGGAGGTGGCCGCCTCGTACAAGGCGCGGACGCGGGGGCTCCTCGGGCGGGACGGGATCGACGGGGCCATGCTGCTCACCCCGGCGGCGAGCGTGCACACCTTCCGGATGCGGTTCGCCATCGACGTGGCGTACCTCGGCAGGGACCTCGACGTGCTCGCCGTCGTCACGATGGCCCCCGGCCGCCTCGGGTTGCCCCGGCTCCGGTCGCGGCACGTCCTGGAGGCCGAGGCCGGGGCGATGGCCGGCTGGGGGCTGCGCGCCGGAACCGCCCTGAAGGTGGACGTACCGGGGCGTCTCACGCGCGGGTAGGCGGGACCCCGCACCGGCGGTAGGTTGGGGCGGTTGAGCTGGGGTGGCAGGGGAGCGGCATGACGGAGAACGCGCACATCAAGGCGCTGGAGCAGATCATGCCGGCGACGCACGGCGCCGACGAGGACATCGACTGGCAGGCGGCCGAGGCGGCCTGGGGTACCCGGTTCCCGGCCGATTTCATCGCCTTCATGGGGCGCTTCGGCGCCGGGTCCATCAACGGTGAGGCCAGCATCCTGCTGCCGCTGCCCAAGCCGGGCCTGCAGTGGGACCCGGCCGAGATGGCCGAGGAGACCGACAACGCCCGCCAGGTCTGGGAGGCGGAGGGCGGCCGGTCCGCCTTCGACGTGGACCCGGAGTCGATCATCGCCTGGGGTGTCACCGGCGGGTCGGACATCCTGTGCTGGCTCACCTCCGACCCCGACCCGGACCGGTGGCCGGTTCTGGTGTGCGGACGGCACACCGCCGACTCGTTCGCGGTGTATCCGTACGGTATGGCCGAATTCCTCTACCGGCTCTGCTCCGACGAGTTCGACGTGAGCCCGGTCAGCATCACCTTCTGGGACGGCGGCCACCTCAGCTTCGTCCACTGGCGCAAGGCCCAGCGCCGCTGGCAGGAGGGCCGCAACCCCGAGACGGGCGAGCCCGACCCGTACGCGGGCGAGTTCGCCGACTAGCGCCCGCAGGACTCACCCGAGACCCACCGAGCCCGTTCCATGACCGGAAACGGGCCTTTCGGCATGTCTACGCGCGTCCCATTTGTTGATCACATATCGGAAAACACCAGCCGGAAAAGCCGTAGTTGGAGCATTGCCCACAAGTGCGGCCCCAATGGAATCAACCGCCCGCCGTCAGGAGAGAATTCCGGCCAACGGGCCATGGATGGACACCCCCGCCCGGAGCAACTCATAAGTAATAACGGGATCCAAAAGAAAATCAGGGGAATACACCCGTGCGACGAAGAATCTTCGGTGCGGCCTCCACCACGGTCGCGCTCGGTCTGCTGATACCTCTGGCCGGATGCGGCGGTTCCGGAGACGGCGCAGGTGGCAACGGCACGCTGCACCTCATCGCGGCGGAATACGGCGATACTCCGGCCACCAGCTCGAAGGCCTTCTGGGACAAGGTGACCGGTGATTTCACCGCCGCCCACCCCGGTATCAAGGTCGAGGTCAAGCTCCTGCCATGGGCCGACATCGACCGCGAGGTCTCCCGTTTGGTCAAGGCCGGAAAAGCACCGGACATGGCCCTCATGGGCGCGTACTCGGACTTCGCCGCCCAGGGCAAGCTGTATCCCGCGGACGAACTGCTCTCGGTCAGCGCCGAGGCGAACTTCCTCCAGCCCCTCGCCGAGGCCGGCACCGTCGGCAACACCCTCTACGGGCTGCCCTTCGTGGCGAGCAGCCGCCTCCTCTTCTACAACGAGGCGCTGTTCAAGCAGGCCGGCGTCAGCACTCCCCCCAAGACCTGGTCCGACCTCAAGTCCGCGGCGGGCAAGCTCAAGGACAAGGGGGTGAAGTTCCCGTACGCCCTGCCCCTGGGCCCGGAGGAGGCGCACGCCGAGGCGATGATCTGGGAACTGAGCAACGGCGGCGGCTACGCCGACAGCAGCGGGAACTACAGCCTGGCCTCCGACCAGAACATCTATACCTGGCGCTGGGTCAAGGACCAGCTGGTCGCCCCCGGGCTCACCGGCCCGACCCCGCCCTCCCAGCTCAACCGCGCCGACGCCTTCGCCGCCTTCCTGAAGGGCGAGGTCGGCATGGTCAACGGCTACCCCTCGCTCCTGCACGAGGCGCGCGCCAAGGGCATCGGCGTCGGCGCCGTCACCATGCCGGTCTCGGACACCCTCGGCTCCGGGGAGACCCCGCCGACCGTGGGCGTGGCCGACTGGATGATGGCCTTCAAGCAGAACGGCAACCGCGCCGAGATCGGCACGTTCCTGGAGTTCCTCTACCAGGACAAGAACCTGTCGGACTTCGCCAACCGCTACCACCTGCTGCCGTCCACCGTCACCGCCTCGCGCCCCCAGGCCGGCGGCGGCCTCGACAAGAACGACCAGCAGTTCCTGACCGCGCTCTACGGTGCCCAGCTCTACCCGGTGAACGATCCGTCCTGGGTGACGGTCAGCGACACCATCAAGCGGAACATCGGGCGCGCGGTGGAACCGAACGGAGACGCCAAGGGCGTCCTGGAGGAGATCGCCGCCAAGGCGAACGAGGCCTCCAAGAAGCACTGAAAAAGCCGAAGTTCCCCCGTGACACGGACCTTCGACCCCTGCCGCAGCCCATCCCATGCGGCACCATGGCTCCTGCGGCTCTTGATCCAAGGCCGCCGGTCCAGTCGCCCGCCGAGCACCCACAAGGTGCGCGGGGCGGCCGGCCTCAGCTCTGCCCCTGGTGCCCCTGGTGCCCCTAGCGCCCCTGCTGCCCCTGCTGCCCGTGGTCCGCGGCGAACGCCGTCCGGTGCTGCTCGCAGCTGGAGTCCCAGGGCAGCGTGCCGGTGAGCGTCCCGTAGTCTTCGCGCGTCACCGACCACTCCACCGTGTACTTCCCGGTGTCGCACGCGATCCGCTTGCCGCCCGCGACCTTCTCCCGCCCCGTCGCCGGCTTCCCCGCCGGCTTCTGGCGCACCTCCCCCGCCTTCGATCCCTTGGCGGTGCGCAGTACGGCGTGCACGACGATCGGGTGCGTGCCGTCCTTGGTCGTCAGCACCTGCTTCACACCCGCCGAGTCCGACACCGACCAGGCGAACTCGTACGACGGCTGCCACGCCAGCGTCTTGGGGTCGGGTGCCTGCCGCTCGTAGTCCGGGGCTCCCGAGGGGCCGGGTCGGGTGACCGTCTTGTACATGATTCCGGGGTGGAAGCGGAACTGGCCCTCCACCTTGTGCATCTTGTCGTCGGTCCACATCGACTTCATGGTCTTCTCACCGCCGGCCGGGTCCTGGAGGTACGCCGTTCCCTCCGCGGCGGTGGCCGCCTGGCCGAGGGCGGGGGCGAGGGCCGCGGCGGTGGTCACGAGGGCGAGGGCGGCGATGCGGGTGCGCTTCATGCCCGGTCCAACGGGACCCCGCGGCGGGCCGGAACGTCGCCGGGCGCGCTTTCACCCGTACGGGAGGAGGCCGGGCCGGGCCGTCCCCGGAATATCAACTGATCAACTCCCGTTGGACACAGGCGGATACGACGGGGCGATCTACGGGGGATCCGATGAGCGTGAGCGTGAGCGGGCCGGCGGGCGTGCCCGTGAACGGGACGGTGGCGGCGGGCTGGGAGCCGGTGCGGGAGGAGTTCGCCGCCGTGGTGGCGGCCGAGCCGCACTCGCCCGAGGCGCAGTTCGCGGTGCACCACCGGGGCCGGCGCGTGGTGGACCTGTGGGCCGGGGAGGACACCGGTGCGGACACCCTGAGCGGCGTCTACTCGATCACGAAGGGCGCGGCCCACCTGGTGGTGGCGCTGCTGGTGCAGGACGGCGTACTGGACCTGGACCGGCCGGTGTCCTCGTACTGGCCGGAGTTCACCGGGTACGGCAAGGAACGGCTGACGCTGCGCCGGCTGATCAGCCACCAGTCCGGGCTGATCAACACCGACGAGGGCTTCGGCTACGAGGAGATGGCGGACGACGCGCTGATCGCGTCGCGGCTGGCCGCGCAGAAGCCGTACTGGGAGCCCGGGACGGCGTACGGCTACCACGCCTTCGTGATCGGTGCGCTGACCGGCGAGGTGGTGCGGCGGGCGACGGGGCGGACGATCCAGGAGCTGTACGAGGAGCGCGTGCGCGCCCCCTACGGCCTGGACCTCTACCTGGGGCTGCCGGCCGCCGAGGAGGGCCGGTGGAAGCCGGTGCTGGAGATGCTGCCGACGCCGGAGCAGCTGGCGGCGCGGGCCGCGGCCGGGCCGGCGCCGGAGCTGCTGGCGGTCGCCTTCAACACGCACCGTGAACAGCCGATGGACCTGATCGCCTTCGCCAACCACCCGACGGTACGGGCGCTCGGCCCGGCCTCGGCGGGCGGCACCGGCACGGCGCGCGGTATCGCCGGCATGTACGCGGCGGCGATCGGCGAGGTGGACGGCCGGGCTCCGCTGCTGAAGCCGGAGACCCTGGCGGAGTGCGCCAAGCAGCACACCCGGGGCGCGGACCTGGTGACCGCGGACGCGGACCGTTTCGCTCTGGGCTTCGCGCGGCAGCCCGCGGTGGGCCCCGAGGCCTTCGGGCACAGCGGCGCGGCGGGCGCCCAGGGCTTCGCGGACCCGGTCACGGGCATCGCGTACGGGTACACGCGCCGCCGTTTCGCCTTCCCGGGCGGGGCGGCGCCGGAGAACGAGCGGCTGACGGCGGCGGTGCTGGAGGTGGCGCGCGGGATGTGACCGGCTGCCCGGCTCAGGCCTGGCCGGTCTCGAAGCGGCTGATCATGCCGCCGGGGGTGACGTCGAAGCGCCAGGCGGTGCGCATCTCGCCCCAGGTGTCGTTGCGGTAGCCGACGATGAGGGACCGGCCGCCGTCGGACTCCTTCTGGACGTCCATGTGGCCGCCGGAGTCGAAGATCTCCCGGTCGATCCACTCGTGGAGGTCGCGGTCCGAGCCGTCGTCGGACATGGTCGCGTCGGGGGTCAGCAGGGCGAGGAACGCGTCCTTGTCGTGCGCGTTGACGGCGGTGACGAAGGCGCCGACGGCGGGGTCGGAGAGTTTGCCGGGGCTGATGGTCACGGGGGGGCTCCTGGTCGGGCTGGTGGGTGGTCGCTGGTCGCTGGTCGGGCGTACGTTCGTACGTGCGTGACCAGGGAACACCCCGGGGCGGTCCGGGTCGTCGATCCTCACCCGTTCGCCCGCCGGACGGCGTGTCAGCCGGCGTCAGGGCTGGTCCGGTCGACGGTCTCGGGGTCGGTGCGGACGGGGAAGCCGGTCGGGCGGCCCTGCTCCTTCAGCCAGGCCAGCACCTGGTCGAGCGCCTCGACGGTCTGGGCGCGGTTGCCGCCCCCGTCGTGGAAGAGCACCGTCGGGCCGTTGCCGATCTCGCGCTTCACGGCGTCGACGATGGCGGGTGATCCCGGCTTGCCGAAGTCCTTGGTGTCGACGTTCCAGCCGAGCGGGCGCATGCCGTTCGCGGCGGCCAGGCGCCTGCTGTCGGGGGTGAAGGCGCCGCCGGGGGCCCGGTAGTACTCGACCTTCGCGCCGCCGCCCGCGGCTTCCTCGATCAGCCGTTTCGCGTCGAGGATCTGCTGTTCCTGGTAGGCGACGGGCTTCTTGTCCATGGCCGTGTCGTGGTCCATGGTGTGGTCGCAGAGCCGGTGGCCGGCCGCGACGACCTTCTTGACGAGGCCGGGGTGGGCCTTGGCCTGCGGCCCGATCATGCAGAAGGTGGCCTTCACGTCGTACTTCTCCAGTACGTCGAGGACCTTCGGGGTCCAGCGGGGGTCGGGGCCGTCGTCGATGGTGATGTTGACCGCGTTGCCGCCGCTCTCCGAGGCGTGGGCTATGCCCTCGGGTATCCGCTCCGGTTGCTGCTGCGGCCCGCGCGCCGCGTCGTCGGGGTCCCGCTGTCGCGACACGTTCTGGTCGGCGGTCTCGTGTCCCGACTCCACCAGCGTCGCCACTCCCCATATCGTCGCCGCGACGGCGACGGCCGACGCCGCGACGGCTGCGCGGGCCCGGATGCCCTTCTCGTTGACGCGCGCCAAGAAACCCATGTCCACTCCCCATCCGCCTGTGAGCGTTCTGTGGATCAGGACGTGCGCCGCCGCCGGGGGGTTCCAGCCAATTAGCCTATAAATTCCAGGTAATACGACTTTGGTCCGAGTTGCCGGAGTTACGGGAGTTGCTGAAGTTGTCGAACCGGCCGAACTGGCGGCGCGGTTGACGCGTGGACAGAAAAGGCCCGGCCCCGGTGGATGCGTTCATCCACCGGGGCCGGGCCGTCGTGCGAGTTGCGTCGCGCGCCACGATGCGCGTCACGCGTCACGCGTCAGTGCGCGAGGGACTCCTGCGGAGCCGGGGCCGCCTTGCCCTTGTCCGCGCCGCCGTCCGTGCTGCCGTCCGTGCCGTCCTCCGCGCCGTCGGCCGGGGCCGGGCCCGCGCCCCGCAGCGGGACCTCCTTGACGAACCAGGCGGCCGCGAAGCCCAGTACGGCGATGGCCGCGCCGAGCAGGAACGCGGAGTGCGTACCGGCGGCCACCGCGTGCTGGTAGGCGTCGCGCACGGCCTCCGGCAGCTTGGCCAGGCTCGCCGCGTCCAGCTGGGCGGAGCCCGCGGCTCCGGCGGCCTCGGGACCCAGGCGGTCCGCCATGGTGTCCGTGACCCGGCTGGTGAACAGGGAGCCCATCAGCGCCACGCCGAAGGAGCCGCCGAGCGTACGGAACAGGGTCGCCGAGGAGGACGCGACGCCCATGTCCTTCATCTCGACGCTGTTCTGCGCGACCAGCATGGTGATCTGCATCAGGAAGCCGAGCCCGGCGCCGAGGACGGCCATGTACACGCCGGAGACGAGCCGGGAGGTGCCGGTGTCCATCGTGGCGAGCAGGAAGAGCCCGACGACCATGAGCGCGCCGCCGACGATCGGGAAGATCTTGTACTTGCCGCTGTTGGTGGTGACGCGGCCCGCGATCAGCGAGACGACCATCATCGAGAGCAGCATGGGCAGCAGGAGCAGGCCCGAGTTGGTGGCGGAGGCGCCCTGGACCGCCTGCTGGAACAGCGGGAGGTAGAGCACGCCGCCGAACATCGCGAAGCCGACGAGGAAGCCGATCACGGACATGAGGGTGAAGTTGCGGCTGCGGAAGATGTGCAGCGGCATGACCGGCTCGGCCGCCTTGGTCTCGGCGTAGAGGAACGCGGCGGTCGAGACCACGCCGACGACGATCAGGCCGATGATCTGGCCGGAGCCCCAGGCGTACTCGGTGCCGCCCCACGTCGTGACGAGCACGGTGGAGGTGATGGCGACGGTGAGGAGTGCCGCACCCAGGTAGTCGATCTTCGGGCGCTCGCCCTCTCCCGTCTTCTTGGGGAGGTGCAGGACGGCGGTGACCATGGCGAGCGCGACCGCGCCGAGCGGCAGGTTGATGTAGAAGGACCAGCGCCAGCCCATGTGGTCGGTGATGGTGCCGCCGACCAGCGGTCCGCCGATCATGGCGAGGGCCATCACGCCGGCCATCATGCCCTGGTACTTGCCGCGCTCACGGGGCGGGATCAGGTCGCCGATGATCGCCATGACGCCGACCATCAGACCGCCGGCGCCGAGGCCCTGGATCGCGCGGAAGCCGATCAGCTGGCCCATGTCCTGGGCCATGCCGCTGAGCGCGGAGCCGATCAGGAAGATGACGATCGAGGTGAGGAAGGAGCCCTTCCGCCCGTACATGTCGCCGATCTTGCCCCAGATGGGGGTGGAGGCCGCGGTGGCCAGCGTGTAGGCGGTGACCACCCAGGAGAGGTGCTCCAGTCCGCCGAGCTCGCCGACGATGGTCGGCATCGCGGTACCGATGATCATGTTGTCGAGCATCGCCAGCAGCATCGCGATCATCAGCGCCATGAGGACGACGCGTACGCTGCGCGGCTTCACCCCCTCCGAGGTTTCGGCCGTTTTGACTGTCTCGCCCATGTCCACTCCCCTGGCACTTCTGTTCTGCTGTTCTGTCGCTCTGCCGGTCTTCGAGCCCGGCTCTTACTTGCCGACCGGCTAGTTCACTACACTGGGGAAGGTAGACCCGTCACTAGCCGGGCGTCAAGTAAGTAAATTTTGGGGAGAACGACCATGACGACCAGCTCCAGCAGCGGTCCGCAGCCGCGCCGTGGCAACACGCGCCAGCGCATCCAGGACGTCGCGCTGGAGCTGTTCGCCGAGCAGGGGTACGAGAAGACGTCGCTGCGCGAGATCGCGGAGCGGCTGGAGGTCACGAAGGCGGCGCTGTACTACCACTTCAAGACCAAGGAAGACATCATCATCAGCCTCTTCGAGGACCTGACGCGGCCGATCGACGAGCTGATCGCGTGGGCGGAGGAGCAGCCGCGCACCCTGGAGACCAAGCGCGAAGTGCTGCGCCGCTACAGCGAGGCGATGGCGGCGGGCGCCTCGCTGTACCGCTTCATGCAGGAGAACCAGGCGACGACGCGCGAGCTGACCATCGGCGAGACGGTGAAGAAGCGGCTGTTCAAGCTGGTGGAACTGCTGCGCACGACGGACGGCCCGCTGACGGACCAGGTGCGGTGCGTGAGCGCGCTGTTCACGCTGCACGCGGGGATGATGTTCCTCCAGCACGTGGAGGGCGACCCGGAGGAGACCCGCCTGGCGGCCCTGGAGGTCGCGACGGACCTCATCACGCAGGCCCACCACCACGACACCGCCTGAGCGGGACCGGCGGCTTCCCGGGGGCACGGGGAACCCGCTCCCCGGACGCCGCTGACCGTATGCCGTACACATGCATGCCCTAGGCCCTACAGTCCGTGGCATGTTGGAGCTATTTCAGGTCCTCGGCGGCATAGCCGGATTCGGTGGCGTGGCTCTCGGAGTGCTGTTCCTCCTTTACCGGGACCTCGTCCGCAACATCATTCAGCACAGGATGTTCCGCACGCTGACAGCGGGACAGGCCACCGGCCTGTTCGGGGCTGTGATCGTCTTCGCCTTCGCCATAGCGATCCTGGGGATCTTCGCCACCCTCGCCGACGGCGAGGGAGCGCAGCAGTTCATGATCCTGGTCGGCATCCTGCTGGCGTTCCTCTTGGCCTCCCTCCTGCTCGTGGGACGGCTCTTCACCGGGGGCACCGGAACGGGCCGGAGCCCGGGGCCGCGGAGGAGCGTTCACTGGCCAAGGTGGCGCGACTGATCGCGGCGAACGAGCCCGACCAGGCGCAACGCGCGCTCGACTCGGCGGGGACCGACCGCGAGGCCGAGGAGTTCTGGTACTGGAAGGCCAGGATCGCCCTGGCCCGCTCCAACCCGACGGTGGCCGCGGGATACGTCGACGAGGCCCTGAAGATCGAGCCTCGGAACGCGCACAGCATCGCCCTCAAGATCAGGATCCTGCTGGTCGGCCGGAGCCCGGCGGACCGTGACGAGGCGGTGCGGCTCGCCGCCGCCAGCCAGGGAATCAGCAGCGAACTGGACGTCTGGCTGGGGCTCTTGCGCGCGGAAGGCATGTTCGACGTGCGGGTGCGGACCAACACCGCGCTGGACGAACGCTGCCCGCTCCCCGCCCGCCACGGCCAGGCCACGGCCTGACGCCCGGCCGGGCCCACGACACGGACAAGGAATCGGAGAAGTTGCGCATGACACAAGATCCCGGCGGCTCCGCGGCCACTGCCCCCGCTGTTCTGTACGTCCCCCGCCTCGGGAAGGCGGGCAGCTTCTGGTCCCGGTCCGCTCGACGGACCGAGCAGGAGTGCCGTGAGCGGGCGACGCAGCGCGGCCTGGTGCTCCTGGGCCGGACGGCGCGGGACCCGCAGGAGGTGGACACCTTGCTGAGGGACCTGCCCGACGCCGCGGTCGTGGTCGAGCCAGGCATCAGCGACCATGCCGAGCTGCGGAAAACACTGATGAGTTCCGACGGCGTCCTGGAGGGGCTCCTCGGACTGGGTGCCACACTCACGCTCTGCGGTGCCCGGGGCACACCGTCTCCGGCCGGCGACAGCCTGTCGGACGGCAGGGCGGTACTCCTCACCGCCCCCTTGAGCCCGGGACTGCCCGCTGCGGAGCTGGACCGCCGGGCACGTGAGTGCGAGGAGCACGCGAGGCGATGCGGTCTCCGCGTGGACACCCTCATCGACAGCTGGCAGACGTACCTCGGCTTCATCGGGGCGGAGCTCACGGCGCCGGCGGCGGCGCCGGTACCCACGATCGTGATCCACCCTGACGCGTTCGCCCTCGGAACGGACGCCCCCGGGAAGCCCGGACAGCGCGGCGAGGCCTGGAGGTGGCTCCTCCAGGGGCGCGTGGTCCACTCCGCGGGGCAGTTACGGAGCACGCGTCAGGTTGGGGTGGTACGGCGCGTGCAGTATCCCGAGCCCACAGGGAATGTCGAGCGCGGCCAGGTGGGCAGGCGCGAGCCCACACCCGCCCGGAGGAGGCCAGCCGAATCCGCGGCCCCCGCCCCTCGCTCGGTATCACGTGACCCGGACGGGTCCATCCACGGGCACGCAAGGGGCGAGTGGGTGGCGAACGGTAGGCCGCCCGCAGCTGCGTACGGCTACCCGCAAGCCCAGGCCCCCGAACTCCGCGCCCCCTCACGTGCCTCGCGTCCCTCACGTCCCTCACTCCCCGCTCGTGTCTCCGGCGGCCCCCTCCCCCACGACGGCCTGTTCATCCGCCGGCGCAGCGCCTACGGCACCCGCTCCGTGCTCGGTGTCACCGAACTCATCGACAGCGGGGTGCTGATCGAACAGGACCAGATCCGCTTCGACGACTTCGTGGCCGCCCGCACCGACCAGGTCCCCGGCCCACCCGAAGGGGAGGCGCTGGCCGTCAGCCACGGGCTCGCCCGGGTGCCCGGCGACTCCAAAGCCCATGACAACACCACCCACTTCGTCGAAATCGCACTGAAGGCGGGTGCGGAAGCGCAGCCGGGCGCGCCCGCGAAGGAACCCCTGCCGGTGAACTTCGTCTTCGTCGTGGACACGAGCAGCTCCATGGAGGGCGAGAAGCTCGACACGGTCAAGTCCGCGCTGCAGGAGATCTACGAACGGCTGCGCCCGACGGACTCGCTCGGCATCGTCACCTTCGCCACCGATGTGTCCACCCTCTTGCAGGCGACCCGCAAGGAGGACCTGCCACCGGAGAGGTTCGCCGCGACCGTGGCCGGCATGACCGCCTACGGCGGGACCGACATCCAGCTCGGCGTGCAGTACGGCATCGCGGAGATCGGACGCCGCGCGAGCGCCGGCCGTACCGTCAACCGGCTCTACCTCTTCTCGGACGGCGACCCGACCTCCGGCGAACGGAACTGGACCACCGTCCGGAAGAACGTCGCGGCCCGGCTGCGCGGCGATCTGACCCTCTCGTGCTTCGGCTTCGGGACGGACGCGCGGATGGCCGAACTCTCGGCGCTCGCCGGGACCGCCCGCGGCCACTGCACCTTCGTCACCCGCCCGGAACAGGTCCGTTCCGGCCTGCTGGAAGACCTGGAGCGGCGTGACCACCTCGCCGCGATCGACATTCAGCTCCGGATCGACATCGACCCGGCGGTGACGGTGTGGCACCTGTACGGGCATGACCTGGTGACCGATCAGCGGGCACGGGCCCGGGTGTTCCGCGAGTCCCGTGATGCGGCCCGCCGCGCACGGGAGGAGTACGGCACCGAGGTGCTGCCCGATCTGATCACCGGCGACAAGGGCATCCGGATCTTCGCCCCGGATCTGGCCTTCGGCGAGACGTACTGGGTGGTGCTGGAGATCCAGGTGCCCGAAGGGCCCGTACCGACGGGCGGGATCGGTACGGCGACCGTGCAGTACGTGGACACCCTGGCACGTGAGAACCGCAGCCGGGAGATCGCGCTGTCGGAGGCGGCCACGCTCGCGGAAGAGATCGTGACCGTACACGCGGTGGGCCTGCGGACGAGCGAGATCACCTTCCACGCGCTCGACGACCTGTACGAGAACGACCGCGATGCCGCCGGGCAACGCCTGACACAGCACATCGAGGTCCTCAAGCAGGTCCACCGGACCTTCCCCGCCCCCGAGTTCGTCGACGACCAGGTGACGATCGAGAAGCTGCTCGCCCTGGCGGGCACGCTGGGCACGACCGCGGCCTTCTCGGACTCCGCCGTGCACGCCGCCGCCCCGGACATCCGGGTCATGAACCGCTTCGCGCGGGTCAGATCCGGCTTCGCCGCCTTCTGACCGGCCCGCGTCTCGGGCGCCGCCGGGGCCGGACACGGGCCCCGGCGGCGTGAAGCCCCTGCGCCCCCGTCACCGGAGCCTGCGGTCCTCGGCGGCGATCGGGACGTCGTTGATGCTGGCCTCGCGGCGGCTCATCAGGCCGGCCGGGGTGAACTCCCACTGCTCGTTGCCGTGGCTGCGCCACCACTGGCCGGTGGTGTCGTGCCACTCGTATTCGAAGCGGACGGAGATGCGGTTGCCGGTGTACGCCCACAGCTCCTTGCGGAGCCGGTAGTCGAGCTCGCGCTCCCATTTCGCGGCGAGGAAGTCGCGGATCTCGGCGCGGCCCGTGAGGAAGCGGTCGCGGTTGCGCCACTGCGAGTCCTCCGTGTACGCGAGGGCCACGCGCTCGGGGTCACGGCTGTTCCAGGCATCCTCGGCGGCCTGCACCTTGGCCCGGGCCGACTCCTCGGTGAAGGGCGGCAGCGGCGGACGAACCACGCTTTCGTTCATGACAGACCCTCTCGCGATCCCACTGGAAGAACGATCGTTCTCACCGTAGAGAACGATCGTTCTCCAGGCAACCGGATCTGGACTACGCTGCCCTCATGGACGACGAAGAGGCCCGCACCCGACTCCTGGACGCGGCGGAGGCACTGTTCTACGCCGACGGCATCCAGGCCGTCGGCATGGACCGCATCCGCGCCGAGTCGGGGGTCCCCCTCAAGCGGCTCTACCGGATCTTCCCCGCGAAGGAGGCCCTGATCACGGCCTACCTGGAGCGGCGCGACCGCCGCTGGATGACGAGCCTGCGCGAAGCGGTGACGACGACGGCCGGAGCCGCGGATCCCGTCACGGCCGTCTTCGACTGGCTGGCGGACTGGTTCTCGGAGCCGGACTTCCGGGGCTGCGCCTTCCTGAACGCCTACGGGGAACTCGGCGCCGGCCCCGCCGGAGTCCACGACGTCGTACGCCGCCACAAGGCGGAGCTACGGTCTCTGCTGGCGGACCTGGCCGTCCGCGACCGGGAGGACCTTGCGGACCAGCTCCTGATCCTGGTCGAGGGCGCCACGGTCGTCGCGGCCTTGGACCCCGGCCCGGAACCGGCCCACCTGGCCCGCGAGATGGCGCGACAGCTGCTGTCCGCCCGCTAGGCCGAACAGCCGGCCGTACAGACAGACGGCGTAGGACGTCCGCCGCCGCTCGCTCACGCCGTCCTACGAGCGCCCGCGCACCTTCCGCAGGATCTCCTCGCCGAGCAGCTCGCGATCCGCGTCCGACCCAAAGCGCTGCGCCTCCACCGCTTCGGCCAGCCTCCTGGCCTGCTCCGGGTCGAGCACGTCGACCATCTGCGCGGCAAGCCGTAGGGCGTGGTACTGCTCGAAGGGGGTGCGTGACCGGGTGATGGCCGCAAGGGTGGCTTCGAAGTTCCGCAGTTCAGGGCTGGCCTGCATCATCGCCAAGGCGGTGATGCGCTCCTCCTCCGTACCGTGCCGCAACCAGCTCACGACCTCGGCCGGCTCGAAGGACCGCTCCTGTGCCAAGCGGCGCGCACGGGCAACCACCTCTTCCATGGCCCGGGTACGTGGGGCACCGGGGCGCATCGAGCGGCGTACTGATCCGTAGTCGGCGGCGATGGGCCTCGCGGCCTCCAGCAGGGTCCTCGCCTCTGCACGCAGCTCGTCGGCCGTGGCGATGTCCCCCTGGCGCTCGGACTCCTCCGCCAATGCGAACCTCTCCGCCGCGTCGGCCCGCATCCTCAGCGTGGCCCCTCCGAACTCCAGGCTCTCGATACGGCTGCCGAGCAGAGCGAGAAGAAGCAGGACGCCCCCGAACACGATCAGCGCCGCCGAGCCGGTCCCGTTCTGGGTCGCGAAGACGGCGAGTGCCCCTGCGCCGAATGACGCCGCACCCAGGAGGGCCGTGACCGTACGCAGCACGGGTGTGAACCAGACGTACGCGGCTCTCCGCTTCACCGGCCCCTCCGCTTCTGTCGGGATGGGCGTGAAACTATCGGCAAACGGGCATGGAGCCGGTCAGCTCAGGCTTCGTGTCGATGCCCGTACGTCCCCGCCCCGGCTCGTGATCCACTGATCGAGCCCGGTCCTGGCCTTCCTCACGGATACGGGGTGACATCACCCTCCTGGCCGACTGGGATTCAGCCGCCCGCGCTACGGGGGAAGGTGATCTCGACGCGGCGGTTCTTCTTGCGGCCTTCCTCGGTGCTGTTGTCGGCGATCGGGTAGTCCTCGCTGTACCCGCGCACGTCGAAGACGACGCCCGGGTTGGTGACGGTCTTCGCCAGCTCCGCCTGCACGGCATCGGCACGCTGCTTGGACAGCTCCTTGCCGTGCTCGTAGCTGCCCTGGTCATCGGTGAACCCGAAGACCCGGACGCGGGTCGCCTTCTGCGTGTTGATCTCGCTGGCGATGGCCTGTATCCGGGCCGCGGCCTGGGCGTTGAACACGGCGCTGTTCTCGGGGAAGAGGACCTCGGACTGCAGCGCCATCATGACGGTCTGATTGGTCTCCTGCCGCCGCTGCTCCCCACCGAGGTCTTCGACGACCTCGGCGATGTCGAGCACCTTGATCGGCGCGAGGGTCCCGCCCTGCGGGATCTTCAGCCCGGGCGAGCTGGAGTCGATGGGCACGGGCGCGGATGCGGATGGCTCTGCGCCTGGGGGTACGGACGGCTTGACGCCGTCGGCGTGGGCGCTGGTCGCGCCGATGAGATGGGCCCCTGCGATGACGAGCCCGGCGACGGCGGTTGCGGCGGCGGTGCGGTGATGTTTTGTCATGGGGTCACCCGGAGATCTTGATGGTCGCCGTGGCAAAGGTGGGGAGTGTGAAGTCGACCTCGGTGGTACTCGTAGGCGGCGCCGGGAACTGGGCAAAGAAGGGGATGGTTGCGCCGTGCTCAATGAGGGCGATACCTGTGGTGCACAAGCACCTGCCATCCGTGTCCCGCAGCACGTAGTAGCGCTTCTTGCCCGCCTTGTCGATCACGGTCACTCCAGCGATCGATGTCCCACTCTGCGTGAGCTCGTTACCCCTCCAAGCCGATGTCTTCACATAGTCGGTAGCCCCACCATTCTTCAACTGGCCACTGATGGTCAGGAACCCACCCGCATCACGAGTCGCCGAGTTGACCGTCATCACCATGCCATCCTCACCGTTCACAACAGCCAGGGTTTGTGACGGCGCCGAGCTCGCGCTGCCGCTGGGGGCCGGTTCCTGAGGAGCGCTACCTTGCGGCTTGGCCTCAGCAGACTTCTGCGGCTCCTTCGACTTTCCGTCACCATCACCACCACATCCGGCCAGCATGAGGGTCAAGACCGCCGCAACCGCTACGGCCGCTCCCCCGCGGACCTTCACCATGTGCCGCATGCTCATCTACGCCGCTTCCTTACTCTGTTGTTCGTTTGTCAGTCGACCAGTCGCACGGCGAAAAGTTTCCTCGCCAAGGTGCTCCAGGGCTCGGGTTTCGCAGGATTGAACTTGATGACCGCTCCGCCCTTGCACTTGATCTCGACCGAAGTGGGCTTCTCCTCACCACTGGGCGAGGGCGAGGGTGAGGCCGAAGATGAAGGTGAAGGTGAGGACGAGGGTTCGACGACCACTGCGCTCAAATGGCAGCGCGGTTCGATGATCGCCGTGGCATCGGCTGTACCGTGCTGACCGCTGACCCCCGGGACCACAGAGTTACCAACGGTTCCTGTGGTCTTGACCTCAACCGTGAATCGCGGCAAGGCAGGTTCGCAGACGGCCGTCGCAGCGTTTTTCGCGGCGAACGTCTGGGCTGCCCCGCAGGCACCGTCCGCGTCCAAGAGCAAGCCGTCGAGCACCTTCTTCCAGCCCTCTGGCTTGAGGGTGAGGAGATCAACGCCCGGCCCTAGGTGGTCCCTGGCATCACGAGCCGCAGCCAGTGCTGCAGCATCAGCGGCACCTTGTGCGTCGCTCCGTACCGTCGAAGCTTGCCCAACGACGAAGAAGGCCAACGCAGCAAAGAGCAGCCCCGCCACCACCACGATGTAGATGGGGAAGGCCTGCCCTCGATCGTTCAGAGTGCCATCGTCCGTCACTTGCCGGCAGTGATCGCGGCGATCTGTGCCGTGATCTTGGCGGTGATGGTCTGGCCGATGCCCGTGCCCACGATCGCCCCGATGATGACCACCACCACCAGGATGATCCCCAGGTACTCGAACGCCGTCTGGCCGCGATCTCTCGCGTCTGTGCCCGCGTAGCGCTTCCGCATCCTCGCCAGGGTGTTCTGCAACATGGGGGTCCCCTCCCGGGCCGGTACCGGTGTCGATTTGCGGACGGTACGGTGAGTTACCTCTCGTGACCAAGGGTCCCGGGGCCCAAATACGGACCCATTGCGCACTCCGTCTACCCATGACCGGTCACTCCTGGACGGGCGGTTCCCAGCCAGCGGGCTATGGCCTCGCTGCGGGTGGTGCTGTGGAGTTTGGCGAAGATGCGGTTGATGTGGTTCTTGACCGTCTTCTCGCTGATGAAGCAGGTGGCGGCGATCTGCTGGTTGTTCATCCCGGATGCGATGAGATCCATGACCTCCACCTCCCGCGAACTCAGCCCGAAAACAAGAGAGTTGTTCAACCGCTCAGAAGAGGGTGCCACAGTTCGTTGCTGTTGCGAAGAGGACCTCAGCTCGGCGAGCAGGGCGCTCGCCGCCGTCGGGGTGAAGTGCGGGCGGCCCTCGGGGGCGTCGCGGATCGCGCTGAGCAGGGTGTCGGCCGTGAACTCGCCGTGTACGAGGTAGCCCCCGGCCCCCAACAGCAGGGCTTCCCGGATGATTTCGGCTTCCGTGCTGTACGTCAGCATCAGTACGGGAGCCAGCTGCACCAGGTGCGGCAGCGCGGAGATCCCGTCCACCCCCGGCATCCGGACGTCCAGCAGGATCACGTCCGGAGCGTGCCGACGGGTCAGGCTCAGCGCCTCGCGGCCGTCCGCCGCCTGCGCTATGACCTCGATGTCCTCCGCCTCGCACAGGATGGCCGCCAGGCCCGCCCTGATGACCGGGTTGTCATCGGCGATGAGCACGCTCAGTCGTGCCGGTGCCATGGCTCACCCGCCCCCGAGCATCGCGCCGAAGTCGACGTTCGCCCCGTAGACGAAGCCGCAGACGAGCAGGATCAGCGTGCCGGGCAGCATGAACATGGTGACGGCGAACGTGGCCTTCGGGACGGCCCGGGCCGCGCGCCGGCGGGCGTTCTGCGCGTCCGTACGCCGCATGTCCTCGGCGATCGCGATGAGGGTGTCCACGATCGGGGAGCCGAGTTCCTCGCCTTGTTGCAACGCCGTCACGAACTGCGCGACCTGTTCGCTGTCGTTGCGCCGCCGCAGCTCGTCGAAGGCCTGGCGGCGGCTGACGCCCATGTCCATCTGCTGCAAGGTGATGCGGATCTCGTCCGCCCACGGGCCCTCGTACTTGTGCGCCACCCGGTCCAGCGCCTGCCGGAAGCCGAGCCCCGCGCTCACCACGACCGCGAGCACGTCGAGGAAGTCCGGCAGGGTCCGCTCGATGTGGTCGCGGCGGACCCGGATCGCCGACCAGAGGCCCACCTCGATCCAGAACAGGCCGAAGGCGACCATCAGCAGGGCCGGTACGAGCTGCCCGTTGATCAGCATCGAGAAGGCGCCGAGGGCGCCGAGCAGGGCGTACACCGCGCGCCGCGCCGCGTAGCGGTCGATCGTGAGGCCGGCCGGGTTGCCCGCCATGTCGATCTGGCGGCGCTTGCGGGCCACCTGCTTCGGACCCATCAGGCGCAGTACCAGCGGGGCCCAGCGGATGCCCATCCGGTCCACGAGCGAGCCGACCGCCGTCGTACGGGTCGCGCCGACCTCCAGCGCCAGGGCGAGGTCGGTCGGCAGTTTGACGTCGGCCCGGTAGAGCCGCACGCCGTGGAATGCGCCGAGGACGGACACCGCCACGAGCACGGCCAGGAGAAGAGCGATCACGCCGGCAGCCCCCTCACACGTCGATCTTGGACAGGCGGCGGATCAGGACGAAGCCGAGCGTGAAGAGCCCGAGCGCGACCAGGACCGCGGTCTGCCCGATGAAGGCTCCCGTCATCCGGTCCAGCGCGCCCGGCATCATCATGTCCACCAGCAGCAGGGAGCCGAGGCCGATGGCCGGGACGAGGTACGCCGTCACCGTCACCTGGGACAGCTGCGTACGGATCTCCCGGCGGGTCTCCTTCCGCTGCTCCAGCGTCACGGTGAGGTTGCGCAGGCTCTCCACGATCGTGCCGCCCGCGCGGGCGGACAGGACGAGCGTGGAGACGAGGACGACCAGTTCCCGCGAAGGCAGCCGTTCGGTGAGTTCGCCCAGGGACTCCTCGATGGAGTGGCCGACGGCGAGGCGGTCGGCGACGCGCGCGAGTTCCTCCCCCGCCGGGGCCTCCAGCTCCTCGGCCGCCAGGCCGATGGCCGTACGGAGGGCCAGCCCGGCCTGGGTGGCGTTGGCCAGGATCCGCGCCAGCTCGGGGAGCTGGTTGATGAACCGCTCCGTACGGCGGGTCCGCTGCCAGTTGAGGAAGGCGTTCGCCGCCCACAGCCCGATCAGGCCCGCCACCGGGCCGAAGAACGGGGCCAGGAACGAGGCCGCGATCAGCCAGATGCCCGCGACCGCCACCAGCATGTAGACGAAGAACTCGCCCGGCGTCAGGTCCAGACCCGTAGTCGCCAGCTTGATCTCGATGCGGCGGCCGAGCGTCGTCCTCCGCAGCCGCCGGTCGACGCCGGGGAAGCGGCGCCGCCGGCCCGCCGGGGGCGGTGCCCCGGTGGCCGAGAGGCGTTCGATGAGGGCGGCCCGCTGCGCGCGGCCCGCCATGTACGCGTGCACGCCGAGGATCACGAGTACGCAGGCCAGCAGCGTGGCGCCGAGGGTGAGGAGGATGAGTGGATTCACAGGGCGGTCCGGGTGATGCGGGCGGTGAGGGGGTCGTCCGGCAGCGCGACCCCGAAGGCCTGCGGGATCGGCTGGTTGTTCATGTAGAGCCGGTCCGCGATGGGGCGGGGCAGCGGGTAGTACTCGAAGAAGCCGTACACCCGCCCGTCCGCGCCCATCGGCTGGGGCACGAAACGGCAGACCGTCGTGATCCGGAAGGGCTCGCGGCCGTGCGATTCGAGGATGGAGATCTCCGTGATGCGGCGCGAGCCGTCGCCGAAGCGGGTGAGCTGCACGATGACGTTGACGGCGCTGTTGATCTGGTCCTGGAGCGCCTCGAAGGGGATCTCGACCTCCGACATGGAGGCGAGGGTCTGCAGGCGCATCAGGGCGTCCGCGGAGCTGTTGGCGTGCACGGTGGCGAGGGAGCCGTCGTGACCGGTGGACATCGCCTGGAGCATGTCGAGCGTCTCCCCGCCGCGCACCTCGCCGACGATGATGCGGTCGGGGCGCATGCGCAGGGAGTTGCGTACGAGGTCGCGGATGGTGATCTGGCCCTTGCCCTCGACGTTCGCCGGGCGGGACTCCAGGCGGATGACGTGCGCCTGCTGGAGCTGGAGTTCGGCCGAGTCCTCGATGGTGATGATGCGCTCGCCCTCCGGGATCAGGCCGGAGAGCGCGTTGAGGAGGGTCGTCTTGCCGGTGCCGGTGGCGCCCGAGACGATCAGGTTCATCTTCGCCGCGACGAGACCGGACAGCAGCAGGAGCATCTGCTCGTCGAGCGAGCCGAGGGCGATCATCTCGTGCAGGGTGAAGGCCCGCGGGAAGCGGCGGATCGTGAGGGTGGCGCCGGTCAGCGAGAGCGGCGGGATGATGACGTTGACGCGCTCGCCGCTGGGCAGCCGGGCGTCGACCATCGGATTGGCCTCGTCCACACGGCGGTTGACCGTGGAGACGATGCGCTCGATCGTCTGCATCAGCTGCTCGTGCGAGGCGAAGCGCAGCGGCAGCTGCTCGACGCGGCCGGCCCGCTCCACGAAGATCTGGTCGGGGCCGTTGACCATGATCTCGGAGATCGAGGGGTCTTCGAGGAGCGGTTCGAGCACGCCGAGCCCGAGGGCCTCGTCGACGACGCGGCGGATCAGCTGCGCGCGCTCGACGGTGGAGAGGACGGGCCCTTCGCGGCTGATGATGTGGCCGAGCACGCGCTCCAGGCGGGCCCGGCGCTCGGCGGGCGCGAGCGCGGACATCTCGGCGAGGTCGATCTCCTCCAGCAGCTTCGCGCGGTACGAGGAGACCAGCCGGCCGTCCTCGCGCGGACTGTGCCGGTCGTCGGGGGTGTTGACCCGGGAACGCAGGCTCATGGTCCGGTCACCTTCGGGTCGTCGTTGGGCATGACTGCCGTTGCCGACGCCTCGTGTGCGTCGAGTCCGGGCACGATGGAGTTGGCGGTGAGGATGACCTTCACGCTGACGACGTCGTTCGTGTTGGACCATTCGAAGCGCGCGGTCGAGGCCAGGCCCCCGCTGATGGCGGCCCGGCCGGCTGCCTCGCCGCCAGCGCCCTTCCGGGCCTCGACGCGCGCGGCGGTACGGGCCGCCGTGCCCGCCTGCTCCTCCGAGTACGCCACCCAGCCCAGCTGGATCCCGCACAGCGCGACGAACAGCAGGATCGGCACGAAGCCGATGTACTCGATGGCCACTTGGCCTCGATCGGAGCGCCACTTCCGGTGCCGGTTCATGTCACTCCTTCTCCATCGCCGCGCCGCCCGTGCCCGTGATCTCGCCGAAGTTGAGCCCGGGATGGAGGACGGGAATCTTGAGCTTCACGGTCGCCTTGTAGATGTCGCCCGAAGCACCGCACTCCGCCGTCATGCCCCACGCGCCCGAGATGTGCTTCCCCGCCGCCGCCTCGCAGACTCCGCGGTCCCCCGTCACCGCCCCCGCCCGAGCCCCCTCGTCCGCCGCGTTGCCCGCCAGCGAGAACGCGTAGCCGATCAGCACGCACTCCCACACCGCCGCCACGAGCAGCAGGATCAGCGGCACCGTGCCGACGAACTCGATCGCCACCTGGCCCTCGTCCCGCGGTCTCCGCGACGGCATGGGTCAGCCCTCCCGGCCTCGGCGCAGCCGGGCCACCGGGCCCGAGGCGCGGACCGCCAGTGAGGCGCCCGGGGAGGAAACGGCCGCCGGGGCGGCGGCGTTCTCCGGGGCGGCCAGGAGGCCCAGTTCGCCCGCCAGGGTCCACAGGGCCTGCTTGACCGTGGAGCGGTTGTCCAGGTCCTGGACCCGGCCCGCGTCCACCACGGCCTGGAGTTCCTTGAAGGCCGCCGGGACGGGGGTGCGGGTGGCGCGGGTCTTGGTGATCTTCTCGATGAGGGCGGGCTGGATCTCGGTGTGCTTGCTCCAGCGGTTGACGACCATCGCGGTGTCCTCCGCCTTGCGCACCTGGAGCCGCTCCCACATCCGGACCATCCGCTTGGCCGCCCGCACCGCGACCACGTCCGGAGTGGTGACCAGCACCGCCACGTCCGCCGTCTCCACCGCGGCGGCGTTGGCGCCCGTCACCTGGGTTCCGCAGTCGATGACGACGAGTTCGTAGCGGCCGCGCAGGGCGCCGATGACGTGCCGGGCCGCCCGCTCGTCGACCTCCTCGCCCCGCTCGCCGTCGGCCGGGGCCAGCAGCAGTGCCAGCCCCGTCCGGTCGTCGTACACCGCGTCCTGGAGCACCCGCGGCGAGATGTCCTGGATCCCGGCGAGGTCGGCGATGGAGCGCCGGAACTGCACGTCGAGGTACGAGCCCACGTCGCCCGCCTGGAGGTCCATGTCGACCAGGGCGGTACGCCGTCCCGAGGCGGCCGCGGCCAGCGCGAACTGCACGGCGGTGAAGGTGGTGCCCACGCCCCCCTTGGCCCCGGTGACCGTGACCACCCGGCCGCCGGGCCCGGCCGTGAGGGACTCGGCCGCTCCCCGCCCCAGGTGGCGGCGTACGCCCACGGACCACTGGGCGGCGGCCTGGACCCGCGCGGCGAGTTCCTCGTACGAGAGCGGAAGGCCGATCAGGCCCCGCGCGCCCGAGTCCATCGCGGCGGAGAAGAGGGCCGGTCCGGCGTCCGAGGAGACCAGGACGACGCCCACCGCCGGGAAGCGCAGGGCCACCTCGCGGATGAGCTCCAGGGCGGGCACCGGGCCGATCCGCTCGTGGACGAGGACGACCTCGGGGAGTTCGTCGATCGACTCGGCGGCGAGGCGGGCCAGGGTGTCCAGGAGAGTGGTGGAGTCGGGGACCGGGGCGGCCGGTTCCGAGGCCGGGAGCTGGCTGAGCAGGGTCACGATGACGCGCGCGGCGTCCGGGTCGCCGGCCGCGGGGAGGATTCGGGTGGTCATGCGCGCCTCACTTGTCCCCGTCGAGGGTGTACGTACGGTCGCTCGGGCCGGGCGCCGAGTCGGTGCCGGGTGCCACCAGGGCCAGGCGTACGTGCTCCGCGAAGGACTCGGCGTACGCGACGCGCTGGGTGTCCTTGGTGTTCAGGGCGAAGGTGATCGGGACGGCCTCGGCGGGCCCCTTGCGGTCGCTGTCCTTGTCGAGGGCGGTGAGCTTGCCGACGCCCAGCACCCGGGCGTTGGCAACGATGATCACCGACCGCGAGGGTTCGGTGTCCTTGGCGCCCTTGAAGGTGGCGATGATGTTGACCTTCGCGCCGGAGGTGATCTTGCCGGCCACGCCCGTGGCCGCGTCGATCATGATGGCGATCTCCTGCTCGCCGGGCTGGAGCTGCGGCCGGTCGACGAACATGTCCGCCTGGAGCAGCGAGCCCTTCTTCAGGGTGGTCAGCGCGATCTTGTCCCGGAGCGCGCCGAGGTCGGTGACGGCGGTCTCCGACAGCCACCGCTTCGGGATCCTGACCTCCTCGAACTGCCCGGCGGACAGCGGGCTGTACGGCGCGATGTCGCCCTTGGCGCGGTACGCGACGACCTCGGAGCCGACCTTGGAGTTGACGTCGCCGATCACCACGAGGACTCCGGCGAAGGCCCCCAGGGCGCACAGGACCGACAGGAGCAGCAGAATGACGCCGCGGCGCTGGCGTGAGTTCATGAGCCGGAGTACCTCGCCGTTCTTCGTTCGTCGATGTGTCGGTCGGTCAGGGTCTGGATCGGGCGGTGCTCGCCGGTGCGGCCGGCGGGGGCGGTGCGCTCAGGGGTGCGGCGCAGAAGCCGCAGCGGTCGCCGATGAGTTCGAGGCCGCACCAGCGGCACTCCTCGCGGCGGACCGACGCGACCAGCTGGTAGAGCACGGACAGGTCCGGGATCCCGGCGGCGAACTCGACGAGCTTGGGGGTGCCCCACCAGCCGGGTGAGTCGGCCGGCAGCGGGTTCTCCATGACGCCCTGCACCTGCCAGGCGGAGGCGAGTTCGGCCGCGACCCAGTCGGAGGTGAGCTGGCCGCGGGCGAAGGTGAGGTGGGTGGCGAACTCGGGTCCGGCGGGCAGGACGGCCGCGCCCCCGGGCGCCCCGGCGGCCCCCAGCTTCGCCAGGTGCGGCGTCGGATGGGCGAGTACGGCGAACTGCGCGCTGGGCGACCACGACCTGGCGTGCGCCTTGAGCCCGACCGGGACCCGGTCGAGTTTGGCGACCGAGCCCAGCAGGGCGCCCGCGTAGATGTAGTGGGACAGCAGCCGCGCCGCGGAGGCGACGACTCCGGGGCTGAAGTCGCAGACGCTCAGCTGGCGCAGCTGACGTACCAGCAGGGCGGTGCCCAGGGGCGGCAGATCGACGCCGAGGAGCGCGATCCGGTCGGTTTCGAGGATCGCGCGTACGGTGTGCAGCCGCTGGACGGTGGAGCGCGGGAGCCAGGGCGGTACGACGGCCACGAGATGGCCGTGGCGCTCCAGCAGGGCGCTGGTCTCGGCGAGCGCGCCCTCCAGGTCGAGCTGCTCGGGCGGGTGCAGTACGGCGGCCCCGGGCGTGTGCCGGTCAGGAGCCGGGAGTACGAGATCGGCGCTGGTGACAGCGATGGCGGTCGGCACGCGAATCCCCCCGTTCACCCCGTGCACCACGGCCGTTCGCGGAGCCGTCGCGCACACGCACACACTGCGCGACCGCAAACGATCGACGCCCTTCCCCCCTTGCCCCAGCACCATATCCGCGTCCTCGCCGGCGGGGCAGGGCCTTGGGAATTCCCGCGCCGTCGGCACGTGTCACAGGTGGCGGGAAACCCGGACAACAAGGATCGGACTGTCGGCCATTTCCAGCCACATTGCAAAGACTCTTGACACCGGGATTGGTCTGGACCAACTTGGCTCCGCCGGAACGTTTTTCCGGGGCGACCCCACACGCCCCTCCTTCTCCCCCCTTCCCCTCGCCATGCCCTCATCCCCTTCCTCCCCCCACCGGAGCCCACGTGAACCGCATACGCTCCCTCGCCCTCCTCGGCGCCGCCACCCTCACCGCGGGCGGCCTCACCGCCCTCGCCGCCGGTACCGCGGCGGCCGCGGACGTCAACGTCGCCCGCAACGGCGGCTTCGAGTCCGGACTCGCCAACTGGTCCTGTTCCGGCGGAAGCGGCGCTTCCGTCTCCTCGCCGGTCTACGCCGGAGCCGGCGCCCTCAGGGCCACCCCGGCGGGCCAGGACAACGCCCGCTGCAGCCAGACCGTCACGGTCAAGCCGAACTCGACGTACACGCTCAGCACGCAGGTCCAGGGCAGTTACGTGTACCTCGGCGCGACCGGGACCGGCACCCAGGACGTGTCCACCTGGACCCCCGGCTCGGGCGCGGGCTGGCAGAAGCTCTCCACCACCTTCACCACCGGCCCGAGCACCACCCAGGTCACCGTCTACACACACGGCTGGTACGGCCAGCCCGCGTACGTCGTCGACGAGTTCAGCGTGTTCGGCCCGGACGGCGGCGGTGGCACCGATCCCGGCCCGAGCGTCCCGGGCGCCCCCGCCGGGACCGCCGTTTCCGGCCAGAGCGCGAGCGGGCTCACCCTTTCGTGGAACGCGGTCAGCGGCGCCACCGGCTATTACGTGTATCAGGACGGCACCCGCGTGCGGACCGCGTCCGGGACCTCCGCCCAGATCACCGGGCTCGCGGCCTCGACCTCGTACTCCTTCCAGGTGAGCGCGTACAACGCGGCGGGCGAGGGCCCCAAGTCCGCAAGCGTCACCGGCACCACGACCGGCGGCGGCAACCCGAACCCGAACCCGGCCGTCCCCAAGCACGCGCTGACCGGCTACTGGCAGAACTTCAACAACGGCGCGACGGTCCAGAAGATCTCCGACGTCTCCCCCCAGTACGACATCATCGCCGTCTCCTTCGCCGACGCCACGACCACGCCGGGCGCCATCACCTTCAACCTCGACTCGGCCGGCCTCGGCGGCTACACCGTCGCCCAGTTCAAGTCGGACATCGCCGCGAAGAAGGCGGCCGGCAAGTCGGTCATCCTCTCCATCGGCGGCGAGAAGGGCACCATCTCGGTCAACGACTCCGCCTCCGCGAACAACCTCGCGAACTCGGCGTACGCGCTGATGCAGGAGTACGGCTTCTCCGGCATCGACATCGACCTGGAGAACGGCCTCAACCCGACCTACATGACGCAGGCGCTGCGCGCGCTGTCCGCGAAGGCGGGCTCCTCGCTCGTCATCACCATGGCCCCGCAGACCATCGACATGCAGTCCACGCAGGGCGGCTACTTCAAGACGGCGCTGAACATCAAGGACATCCTCACCGTCGTCAACATGCAGTACTACAACAGCGGCTCGATGAACGGCTGCGACGGCAACGTCTACTCCCAGGGCTCGGTGGACTTCCTCACCGCGCTGGCCTGCATCCAGCTGGAGGGCGGCCTCGACCCCTCCCAGGTGGGCATCGGGGTCCCGGCCTCGCCGAGCGGGGCGGGCAGCGGCTACGTCTCCCCGACCATCGTGAACAACGCCCTGGACTGCCTGACCAGGGGCACGAGCTGCGGGTCCTTCAAGCCGTCGAAGACCTACCCCGGTCTGCGCGGCGCGATGACCTGGTCGACGAACTGGGACGCCAAGGCGGGTAGCGCTTGGTCCAACGCGGTGGGTCCGAAGGTCCACGGCCTCCCGTAGGCGGTAGGTGTGTGGGGGTGGCCGGTTTCGGTTCGGCGGACACAGCGGGTCCTTGACCGGAACATGCCACGAGAGCACGCTGTGCGCGTCCGCACGGCTACCCCCACACTCCCCACCCAGGAGAACGCATGCGGCTCAACACCCGCCGGAGGGCCGCCGTCACGGCGGCCCTGCTGGCTCTCGCCCTCGGCGCACCCGCCTACGGCATGAGCGCGACGGCATCGCCACCGCCCACGCCGTCCACCGCCACCCAGGACGAGGCGATCGTCCAGTACCGGATCCACGGCCCGTCCACCGCCACCGACCGCACCGCCCTGCTCCGCACGGGCGTGTCGATCGACGAGGTGGACGACCACACTGTCGTGGTCAGCGCCGACACCATGCAGGCCAAGAACCTGCGCGCGCTCGGCTACCAGCTCACCGCCCTGCCCGGCCCCCCGGACCGCTCCCTGCCCGGGATCGCGGCCGGCACGATGGACTTCCCCTCGGCGGACTCCAAGTACCACAACTACGCCGAGGCGAACGCGGAGATCGACCAGCGCATCGCCCAGTACCCCGGGATCATGAGCAAGCGGGTGATCGGGAAGTCGTACCAGGGCCGCGACCTCATCGCGATCAAGATCAGCGACAACGTCGCCACCGACGAGGCCGAGCCCGAGGTGCTCTTCACGCACCACCAGCACGCCCGCGAGCACCTGACCGTGGAAATGGCCCTGTACCTGCTCAAGGAGTTCGGCTCGAAGTACGGCACCGAATCCCGGATCACCAACGCGGTCAACGGCCGCGAGATCTGGATCATCCCGGACCTCAACCCGGACGGCGGCGAGTACGACATCGCCACCGGCTCCTACCGCTCCTGGCGCAAGAACCGCCAGCCCAACTCCGGTTCCTCGTACGTCGGCACGGACGAGAACCGGAACTGGAACTACAAGTGGGGCTGCTGCGGCGGCTCCAGCGGCAGCAAGAGCTCGGAGACCTACCGCGGTGCGGCCGCCGAGTCGGCCCCCGAGGTGAAGGTGGTCTCCGACTTCGTACGCAGCCGGGTCGTCGGCGGCAAGCAGCAGATCACGGCCGCGATCGACTTCCACACGTACAGCGAGCTGGTCCTGTGGCCCTTCGGGTACACCTACAACGACACCGCGCCCGGCCTGACCGCGGACGACCTCGCCGTCTACAAGAAGATCGGCACCAGCATGGCGGCCAGCAACGGCTACACCCCGGAGCAGTCGAGCGACCTGTACATCACCGACGGCACGATCGACGACTGGCTGTGGGGCAACCAGAAGATCTTCTCCTACACCTTCGAGATGTACCCGGCGAGCTCGGGCGGCGGCGGCTTCTACCCGCCCGACGAGGTGATCGACCGCGAGACGGCGCGCAACAAGGACGCGGTGCTCCAGCTGCTGGAGAACGCGGACTGCATGTACCGCTCGATCGGCAAGGAAGCCCAGTACTGCGCCTAGTCCCTGTGTGAACCGGGGCGCCCCACCGCCAGGGGGGCGCCCCGCTCAGTGCTCCGGGTCCGGGGCCAGCTCCGGCTCCGGCTCCGGCTCCGGGTTCCCGGGCACGAGGAAGCCGCGGGTGTACTCGGTGTCGGGATGCGCGTACCCCAGCACCCGTACGCGCGCGCAGTGGACCTCTTCGAAGAGCGGCCCGGCCACCTCGGCCCCTTCGAACGCCAGCACGGCGAGGGCGATGTTCATCCTGGTGAGGAGCGTCTCTGGGTGCTCCGCGCCGAGCACGCGCGTCTGCGCCTCCCGGACCTCTTCGTACAGCTGCCGGGCCGCCTGCGGATCGTTCCGTTGCACCACCACGGCCAGGTTGTGCCCGATCGCCAGCGTGAGGGAGTGCTCCACGCCCGACACGTCCCCGGCCCGCTCGTACAAATGCCGGAACATCTCCGCGGCTGCGTCCGTGTCGAGACCGGCGAGGATGATGGCCAGCGCGTTGCCCGCGAACAGGGTGTCGGGATGCTCCGCGCCGACGACGCGGACGGCATCGGCGTACGCTTCCTCGGCCAGTTCGAGCGCCCGCTGCTGGTGTCCGTTGGCCCAGACGGTGTTGGCGTGCCGGCCGCGGATGTGCAGGGTCAGCGGGTGCGCCCGGTCGAGGTGCGCGGTGGCGTCGGCGACGAGCCCCTCCAGCAGGTCGAGGCTGTACGCCGCCCGTCCGGCGATGCGGTGGGCCTGCGCCTGGAGGAGCCGGGCTCCCAGCACGACGGGGTGGTGCTCCGCGTACTCCGCTTCGAGGTCGGGCAGCAGGCGCGACAGCCGGTCCATCGCTTCCTCGCCCTCACCGGTCAGCAGGGCGGCGCGGACCCCGCCGAGGCGGGCGAGCAAGGTGATCCTGTCGCCGGGGCCGCCCCGGGCGAGCCCGCGGTAGAGCCGACGCCCCTCGGCCGGGTTGCCCGCGGCGGTCGTCCAGGCGGCGAGGCGGAGCCCGGCGAGCCGGCTGAGCGGGTGCTCCTCGCCGAGCGCCGCACGGCAATCGGCCAGCAGGCTGGCGGTCAGGTCGCGCGCCGTGCGCACTTCCCCCGCCTCCCCGGTCCAGTACGCGGCCACGTGCCGGCCGGCCAGCATCCCGGGGTCGTGCGGTGCGAGCGTCCCCTCGGCGCAGCGCAGGAGTTCCCCCGCGACGCCGTGGGCCTGGCGGTACAGGCCCAGCGCCTGGAGTTCGCCGATGACGGCGGCGATCCGGGACAGGCGGGGGCCCTTCAGCCAGGCGGCCTCGGTGTCGGCGCCCAGTCCGAGCTTCCCCAAGGGACCGTCCCAGCCGAGCGCTCCGCCGGTCCGCCCGTCGGGCAGGGTGCCGCCGCGTCCGGCGTCGTCGAGTGCCTCCCAACGACGCTGCCAGGCCGCCCGGTCCCGCCAGGGCGCGGCGGCCGGATCATCGTGCGCGGTGTGCGCCACCAGGATCTCGACCAGGTCCTCCAGCTGTCCGGTGCAGTCCTTCCCGGCCCTCTTGTCCGCCTCCTCCAGCAGGCCGTGCACGGTCGACTTGGGCAGGAAGGCGTCCGCCGCCCCGGCCGCTTCCCCGATCGTCCGGAGGTTCATACCGGACGCTTCCTTCAACTCCCGCAGATCCGAGCGGAACCGGCGCCATGAGTCCGTCATGCCGCCGATTTTCCCGGACGTCCGGAGGGTGCGGGTCGCGTCCCGGACAGAACCCGCCCCGTCCGGAACGGACTTCCCCCTTCCGGAAATGCGCAGCGCCGGGCCCGGCCGTGATGGCCTGCTGCTCCACCGGTCCGCGCGCACAGGGCGCGGACCGCTCCGCGAAGGAGTTCAGCCATGGCACCGTCCACGCCCCCGCGCCGCCCCTACTTCGAACTGCGCGTCGGCTCCTTCCAGATGAGCCTGGCCCGCCGCCCGGCCCGGCTGATCGGCTGGCTGGGCTCCGCTCTCGTCACCGCCGGCGGCGCCTGGCTGGGCGCCAACTGGCCCTGGTGACCGGCCACGCGCCGCTCAGGAGAGCACCGCGAGCGCGTCGATCTCGATGAGCAGACCGGCCGGCAGCCCGACGTACACGGTGGTCCGGGCGGCGGGGGCCTCCTTGAGGCCCTGCTCCTCGAAGTAGGCGTTGTAGATCTCGTTCATCTCGCCGAAGTGGCCCGTGTCCGTCAGGTAGACGCGGATCATCATCACGTCGTCCCAGCCCGCGCCGCCGGCCTCCAGTACGGAGCGGACGTTCTCCAGCGTCTGGAGGGTCTGCTCGCGCAGCGTCGGCCCGGCGGGGGTGGGCGGCTGCCCGTCGACGTGCGGGAGGAAGCCGACCTGCCCGGCGACCTGAAGGATGTTGCCCTTGCGCACGCCGTGCGAGAACTTCGCGGGCGGGGTGGTGTGGGTGCCGGGGGTGATGGCGGTCTTGTCGGTCACGGGGTGGCCTCCTGTGGTCCTGTTCCGGAATAGTCCTGGCTGATGGCGTGAGCGGTACGGAGTACGAGCGGCAGCAGTTCGAGCAGCCCGTCGGCGGTGACCACCACACTGGGCGCGGAGACGGACAGCGCGGCGGCGACCCGCCCGTCGGGCCCGTACACGGGCGCGCCGAGGCAGTTGACGGACTCCTCGTGCCCCCCGAGGTCGCTGGCCCAGCCCTGCTCCCGTACGAGGTCCAGCTCGCGGAGGAACGCGGCGGCGTCCGGGGTGGAACGGGCGGTGTACCGCGGGTACTCGATCCGCTCGGCGAGGCTCCTGCGCTCGGCCTCGGGGAGGTCGGCGAGGAGCAGCTTGGCGACGGCGGCGACGGTGAGGGGCACGGGCTTGCCGATGCGGGAGTACATGCGGACCGGGTAGCGGCTGTCGACCTTGTCGATGTACACGACCTCGTCGTCCTGGAGGAGGGC
Organism: Streptomyces sp. NPDC048258; assembly: GCF_043201995.1. NCBI lineage: Bacteria > Bacillati > Actinomycetota > Actinomycetes > Kitasatosporales > Streptomycetaceae > Streptomyces > Streptomyces sp. NPDC048258. The sequence continues at coordinate 8,895 of NZ_JBICZH010000036.1, read as the reverse complement.
GAGGTGGACGGTGTGGCCGGTGGCCTTGTTCAGCTCGACGAGGTGCGGGTGCGCGATCTCCCGGACATCGAGGTTCTCGACGGCCTCGGCGGCGAGCGCGAACAGCTGGGCGCCGAGCCGGTAGCGGCCGTCGGGCTGCCGGTACACGAAGCCGTGCGCGTGCAGGGTGCGCAGGAGGCGCAGCGCGGTGCTCTTGTGCACGCCGAGCTCGTCGGCGACCGCCCCGAGCCCGGCCGGCCCCTTGGCCAGCAACGGCAGGATCCCGAGCGCCCGTTCCACGGACTGGCTCATGCGGTGCGCCTCCCTTGTCGTACGGTCCGCCTCCCGGGCTCCGCCCGGACCCGCGCCTCAAACGCCGGCGAGGCTGGATGTGGCTGAGCACCACGTCCTTCCGCGCCCCGGCCTCGCGCCTCAAACGCCGGCGGGGCTGGAATTGCCCTGCGGGCAACCCAGCCCGCAGGGCTCAGAGTTGTGCTGCGCCCACTCCTGGGACGGCACCGGCCAAATCCAGCCCCGCCGGCGTTTGAGGCGCGGGGTCTGGGGCGGAGCCCCAGCAACGGCGCCGCACCAGTCCGGCTGCTCCGGCGGAGCCCCACTGGCGGAGCCCCAGCAGCGGCGCCGCACCGGTCCGGCCTGCGCCCGGCGGCGCCGCACGTTGACCCACCGTCACCCGGGATGTTAGACAGCACGCAGCGGCATACGCAACGACCGTTGCATACAGCGCAACCCCCCGGGAGGGCACCGCATGGCCAGCGACCCCGTCAAGGACCTCGCCGACGAACCGGTCGACCACCGGTTCAAGGGCCTCCCCCCGGACGCCCAGACCGCCGGCCTGACCGTCGGCGGACTCGCCGCCCAGCGCCGCGACCTGCACACCGGCGGTTTCACCACCCCCGTCCTGACCCTCGACGCGGACGCGCTGGAGCACAACCTCACCGCCCTCGGCACGTACGCCGCCCGCCACGCCCTCGCCTTCGCGCCCCACGGCAAGACCTGCATGGCCCCGCAGCTCTTCCGGCGCCAGCTGGACCACGGCGCGTGGGGCATCACCGTCGCCATGCCCCACCAGGCCCGCGTCTGCCGCGCCTTCGGCATCCGGACGATCTTCCTGGCCAACGAGCTCGTGGACGCGCCCGCCCTCCGCTGGGTCGCCGACGAGCTCGCCGCCGACCCCGACTTCCGGTTCGTCTGCTACGTCGACTCCGTCCGCGGGGTCGAGCTGATGGACGCCGCCCTGGAAGGCCGCACCGCCACCATCGACGTCGTCCTCGAACTCGGCGCCGGCGCCGAAGGCCGTACCGGGCTCCGTACCGACGCCGAATGCCAGGCCGTCGCCGAGGCCGTCGCCGCGTCCCCCGCCCTGCGCCTGGCCGGTGTGGCCGGCTACGAGGCCACCATGCCCGGCGCCGACGCCGACAGCGTCCGCGCCTGGCTGCGCCGCCTCACCGCGCTCGCCGCCGACCTCGACAAGCAGGGCCTCTTCACCGGCACCGGCCTGGACGAGGTCATCGTCAGCGCCGGCGGCAGCGAATGGTTCGACGCCGTCGCCGAGGTCTTCGCCGAGATCCCGGAGCTGTCGCTGCCCGTCCTGCCGCTGCTGCGCTCCGGGGCGTACGTCTCCCACGACCACGGCTGGTACTCGGGCCTGACCCCCTTCAACCGCGTCCCCGAAGAGGGCGGCCTGCTCCCCGCCTTCCGGCTGTGGACCCAGGTCGTCTCCCGCCCCACCCCCGGCCAGGCCTTCATCAACGCCGGCAAGCGCGACATCGCGTACGACCTGGGCCTGCCCGAAGTGCTCACCGTGCGCAGCGCCCGCGACGGCGTCGAGCGCGCCGCGACCGGCATCCGGGTGGCCAAGCTGTCCGACCAGCACGCCTGGATCGAGACGGACGCCGACGCCACCGCGCTGGAGGTCGGCGACTGGCTCTCCCTCGGCATGGCCCACCCCTGCACGATCTTCGAGAAGTGGCCGCTGATCCCGGTGGTGGAGTCGGACGGCACCGTCAGCGACTACGTCCGCACCTTCTTCTAGGCCACGCCCGTGGACCTGGTCATCCGCGGGGCCCGTGTCGTCGACGGCACGGGCGGGCCCTCGTACACCGCCGACGTCGGCGTGCACGAGGGCCGGATCGCCGAGATCGGCCGCATCCCCGGCGGGGGCCGCAGGACCCTCGACGCCCACGGCCTGGCCCTCGCCCCCGGCTTCGTCGACATGCACGCCCACAGCGACCTCGCCCTGCTCCGCGACCCGGACCACAGCGCGAAGGCCGCCCAGGGCGTGACCCTCGAAGTCCTCGGCCAGGACGGCCTGTCGTACGCGCCCGCCGACGACCGCACCCTGGGCGAGGTACGGGCCGCCATCGCGGGCTGGAACGGTGCCGGGGACGACATCGACTTCGACTGGCGCACGGTCGGCGAGTACCTCGACCGCCTGGACCGGGCCCACGACGGTCAGGGGATCGCCGTCAACGCTGCGTACCTCGTCCCCCAGGGCACGGTCCGCGCGTACGCCCTGGGCTGGGACGACCGGCCCGCGACGGAAGCCGAGCTGGACCGGATGCGGCAGCTGGTCGCCGACGGCCTGGCCCAGGGCGCCGTCGGCCTGTCGTCCGGCCTGACCTACACCCCCGGCATGTACGCCTCCGGCGCCGAACTGACCGAGCTGTGCCGCGTGGTGGCGGAGTACGGCGGCTACTACTGCCCCCACCACCGCTCGTACGGCCACGGCGCACTCGCCGCCTACACCGAGATGGTCGAGCTGACCCGGCAGGCCGGCTGCGCCCTGCACCTCGCGCACGCCACCATGAACTTCGGCGCGAACCGGGGCCGGGCCCCCGAGCTGCTGGCCCTGCTGGACGCGGCCCTGGCCGAGGGCTGCGACATCACCCTGGACAGCTATCCGTACACCCCCGGCTGCACCACCCTCGTCGCCCTGCTGCCCAGTTGGGCGAACGAGGGCGGCCCGCAGGCGGTCCTCGCCCGGCTGCGCGACGACGCCACCGCCGAGCGGATCCGGTACGCGCTGGAGGTCACCGGCGCCGACGGCTGCCACGGGGTCCCCGTCGACTGGTCGACGATCGAGATCTCGGGCGTCACCGACCCCGCGTACGGCCGGTACGTCGGCACGCGCCTGGACGGCTGGGACACGGCCCGGCGGCTGCTGCTCGGCGACCGGCTCGCGCCGGCGGTCCTCCAGCACGTCGGCCACGAGGAGAACGTCCGCGCAATCATGCGTCACCGCGTCCACACCGGCGGTTCCGACGGGATCCTCCAGGGCGCGAAGCCGCACCCGCGCGCCTACGGCACCTTCCCGCACTACCTCGGCCACTACGTGCGCGAACTCGGGGTGCTCTCGCTGGAGGAGTGCGTCGCGCACCTCTCCGGCCGCCCGGCGGCCCGCCTGCGCCTGCCCGACCGGGGCCTGGTCCGCGTCGGCCACCGCGCCGACCTGGTCCTCTTCGACCCGGACACGGTCGCGGCCGGATCCACGTACGAGAACCCGCGCGCCCTGCCCACCGGCATCCCGCACGTCCTGATCGACGGGCGCTTCGTCCTGCGGGACGGGCGGCGCACCGACGTCCTGGCGGGACGGTCGGTACGTCGGACCCCGACTCCCCCTCCCGGGTGACATTTACGATAAAAGGCATGGTCCCCCTCGCACTTGCCGCGCTGCTCTTCCTCGCCTTCTGCCTCAGTGCCCGCAACGACCGCCGCCGCTTCCGCAACGCCGTACTCCTCGGCCTGACGCTCGTCTTCCTCTCCTTCGGACTGCTCCTCCAGGTGAAGGCGCTGCCGGGCTGGCTGGCCACCGCCGTCCTGCTGGTGGTCCTCGCCGTGCCCACGCTCGGCCTGGTGGCGCTCGGCGTCTTCCTCGTCGCCAACGGCATGACCATGGTCCGCAAGGAGGGCACCCGCCTGCCCAACCTGCTGTCGCTGCTCGCGGGCCTCGGGATCTTCGCGATGATCGCCCTGCTGTTCGTCGTCGGCCTGTCCGGCTCCGTGGTCCTCGCGGGCATCGTGGCGACCCTCGTCGCGGTCGTCGCGTACGTCTCCTTCGTCTTCCTGTGCTTCCTCGGCTACGCCTTCCTCTACGGCCGGATCAAGGTGCGCGGCGACGTCGACCACGTGGTCATGCTCGGCTCGGGCCTGCTCGGCGGGGACCGGGTGCCGCCGCTGCTGGCCTCGCGGCTGCGCAAGGGACAGGAGATCTACGAGGCCCAGCTGGCCCGGGGCGGCCGGCCGCCGGTGCTGCTCGTCTCGGGCGGCAAGGGCTCGGACGAGAAGGTCTCCGAGGCGCGCGCGATGGCGGACTGGCTGATCGCGCAGGGCGTGCCGGCCGAGCACGTCACGCTGGAGGACCGGTCCCGCACGACCGAGGAGAACATGCGGTTCAGCCGGGAGCTGATGCTGGCTGACGACCCGGGCTACCGGTGCGTGGTCGTCACCAACAACTTCCACGCCTTCCGGGCCGCGATGATGGCCCGCAAGACCGGGGTCAACGGGCAGGTGCTCGGCTCGCCCACGGCCCGGTACTTCTGGCCGACGGCCACGATCCGCGAGTTCGTCGCGGTGTTCTGGGAGCACAAGGCCGTGAACCTGGGGATCTGCGGCGTCCTGGTCGCCGCCGGGGCGCTGGCGGCCGTCGGGAGCTGAGCCGCGGCCGTCGGCGGTCGGGCGGCGGCTCGTCCCGGCCGACGTGCGTTCATGGGGCCGCCGCCGGAGGATGGGGGCCAGGGGGTACCGGAGGAGGTACGCGATGGACAGTGAATCGGACCAGCAGCCCACACGGTCGGACCGGCTCTTCACGGGCGGGGAACGGCCGTACGACCCCGAGGACCTCGTGATGGCGACCGGCCACGACCTGACTCCGGAGCTGGTCGAGAAGGCGCGCCTGCTGATCGAGAAGGAGGGCCCGCAGGTCATCGAGCGCTACCTTCCGTAACGCTCCGTACGCATGCTGCTGACACCCCGGCCCGGGGTCGCCCCCCGGGCCGGGGTCGTATCCGGGAAACGGGGCGGGGCACGGCCGCGTCGGACCGCATCCAGAGCCGGTGAATGCTCGTTAGCCGTCCGGGGGCCACAACCCTAAGGACAGGTGAATGCACGCTCTCGACGTCGACTGGGACCACCCCACGGACCCCAGACCCGGCCCACAGCTCGACCACGTCCGCGCGTACGTGACCTCGGCGGGCGCCGACGGCCACCTGTGGCACGGGGTCCCCACCCTGCTGCTCACCACGGTCTCCCGCGCCACCGGCCGCACCGTCCGCACCCCGCTGATCTACGGCGAGGACCGGGACACGGCCCGCCTCATCGTCCTGGCCTCGGCCTACGGCGCCCCGGACCACCCGGCCTGGTACGAGAACCTCACCGCCCACCCGGAGACCCGCGTCCAGGTCGGCGCGAGCACCTTCAAGGCCACGGCGCACACGGCCACGCCGACGGAGCGGGACACGTACTGGGACATGATGACGGCCCTGTGGCCCCCGTACGAGGACGACCAGGTGTCCGCCAGGCCGCGCGAGATCCCGCTGGTCATCCTGCAGCGCTGAGGAATGGTTACTGCATACCCGCTTTATTGGGATGCGGGCTGGTCAGGGCGCACGTAGGGTCGACGCCCGTGGAACCACTCACCGAGAAGCAAATCCGCTCATCCTTCGTGAACTGCACCAAGGGCGAGGCGGCGCGCCTGCGCCTGCCGCTCGACTTCACCGAACTGCCCTGGGAGGACCTGGACTTCCTCGGCTGGGTGGACCCGGGCGCGCCGCTGCGGGCCCATCTCGTACTGCCCGGGTCCGAGGACCCGGTGGGCATCTCGCTGCGCGTGCCCTCCGTGAACCGCACCAGCGCGGTGAAGTCCAGCCTCTGCCAGATCTGCCTGACCGGCCACGCGTCCTCCGGGGTCACCCTGCTCGCCGCCCCGCTGGCAGGCGCCCGGGGGCGTGACGGCAACACGGTCGGCATCTACGTCTGCGCGGACCTCGCCTGCCCCCTGTACGTACGCGGCAAGCGGCAGCCGAAACTGCGCGCCGGCCGGTACGAGGAGTCCCTGACCCTGGACGAGCGCCTCGCGCGCATGTCCGACAACCTGGACGCCTTCGCGGCCAGGGTCACGGCGGCCTGAGCCCCGCCCCCGCCGCCGCGTTCAGCTCGACGGCGGGGCAAGCTCGAACCACACCACCTTCCCGATCCCGCACTCCCTCGGGTAGGCCCCCCAGTTCCCGGCCAGCGCCTCCACGATCCCGAGCCCCCGCCCCGACTCGTCCAGCGGCCGGGCCACGCGCGGCACAGGCAACTCCCGCCCGGCATCGAGCACTTCCACCCGCAGCCGCTCCCCCGCCACGAACCCGCACCGCACCCACACCTCCCGCCCGGCGGGCACCCGGGCATGCCAGCAGGCATTGGCCATGAGTTCGCTGAGCAGCAGCACGGCCGTCTCGGTGGTCTCGTCGGGCAGCTTCCACTCACGCGCCTGAGCGGCGAAACGGGCACGGGCGCGGGGGACGCTGATGGGCGCGCGGGGGTAGCGCCACTCGATGGGGTGATCCATGGTCCATACGGTGGCGGCGGGGGTATGGGCCGGGCGAGTAACTGTGCGTAGACGGGGGTCGGTTGTACACGCGCGGTACCGGTGTAAGGGGAGGAGCGGGGCGATGACCGAGGCATGGCGGTACGGCGGCAACCAGGTCAAGCTGTGGCGCACCGAGGCGGGCAAGACCCGGGAGGAACTGGGCGCGGAGGCGAACTACGACGCGGAGACGGTCAAGTCGATGGAACTGGGCCGCAGGCGGCCCACGATGCGACTCCTCCAGGTCGCGGACCAGATGTTCGGCGCGGGCGGGAAACTGGCGGCTGTCGCTGAGTACATGAAGCCGGAGCCGTTCCCGAAACGGTCGGAGGAGTTCATGGCGGCGGAGGCGGAGTGCGTCGCCTTCAACAACTATGAGCCACTGCTCGTGCCTGGTCTTCTTCAGACCGAGGAGTACATGCGGGCGTTGATGGGTGGCGCGTCTCCCCCACTGGACGACGAGACGGTCGAGGAACGCGTCGCGAAGCGCCTCAGGCGCCAGGAGGTCATGGCCCGTCGGATCAAGACGGTCTACGGTTTCATCATCGCGGAGGCCGCCCTGCGCGCGGAGGTCGGCGGCACGGAGGTCATGCGACGTCAGCTCGACCACTTGCTGGAGCTGAGCGATCTACGCAACGTATTCGTCCAGGCCCTCCCCACCGGGCGGGCCTGCGGAGTGGCTCTCCTCGGCCCACTCGTCCTCCTGGAAACGCCCGAACACCAGATGTGGGCATGGGCCGAAGGTCAGGAAACCAGTGCGATGTATTCCCACCCCGACAAGGTCAGCACCCTCACTCAGACCCATGGCATGATCCGCATGAACGCCCTCAGCACGGCAGAGTCGGCGGAGTTCATCAAGAAGCTCGCGGAGGAGCTATGAGCAACGATCTGACGTGGTTCAAGTCCAGTTACAGCGACAGCCAGGGCAGCAACTGCATCGAAGTCGCCCTGGACTGGCGCAAGTCGACGTACAGCGACGGCCAGGGCGGCGCCTGCGTGGAGGTGGCCACCTGCCCCCACACCGTCCACGTCCGGGACTCCAAGCTCGGCGAGGCCGGCCCCCGGTTCGCGGTAGCGGCCGAGGCCTGGGGGGCGTTCCTCGGCGGTCAGGCGGCGGCAACCGCCACCGCGCTGTAGGTGCGGCCCGCGACGACGTAGTCGCCCAGCGGGATCATGCCGAAGCCTTCCACGTGCACCCGCCAGGACGGCAGGTTCCCGGCCTCGATGAAGGCCACCACCGCCTCCGCGCGGCCGGCCGCCTCCGCGACGGCCATGGCGAACAGGCCCCGGGCCACGCCATGGCCGCGGTAGGCGGCGTCGACGACCACCGGGCCGTAGAGCAGCCAGCGGGTCTCGCTCAGCGGGCGGCCCTGCCACTCCAGCACGTCCTGGGCCTGGAGCAGTCCCGCGACCGCAGGCGGCGGCTCGGCCATGTCCTCGGCCACCGACAGGGCCAGCAGCCCGGCGACCCGGCCCTCGTCGTCCGCGACGAGGAGCTCCCCCGCCCCAGCCATGGCGCGCAGCGTGCCGGCATCGAACGTGCCCTGTACGAAGCCCTGCCGGGCGCGCTGCTCCGGTGTCAGCGCGTCACGGTGGTTGGCTGCGAAGAGTGCGGCCATGGCGGGCGCGTCGGACTCGGTGGCGTAGCGGTAGCGCATGGGCCGATGCTGCCACGGCTCACCCTCGGTCGTAGACGGTCACCTCCACGTCGCGCGCGCACAACGCGTCCGTGATCAGCGGCTCGATACGGGACCACGTCCCGCCCGCCAGCCCGCAGCCGATGCGCGGCATGTGAACGGATGCCCCCAGCTCGACGGCGTGCCCGGCCAACGCGTCGAGGCAACGCTCCACGGCGTCGTACCGGATCGGCGGCCCCCCGCTCCCGGTGCGTATCCCGCGCTGGCCGACCATGTTGGCCACCCACACATCGGGCTGCACCCGCACCAGTTGCACGGCCCCGAGCCCGAAGTCGTTCCCGCTGCGCCCCCGGTGCCAGGCCCGGTACGCGGCCTCCGGCTCGGGCCACCGCTTCGAAACGGCCAGCACGAAGCCCTTCCCCCACCCCCCGAGGTCGTTGCAGACATGGGCAATGACCTTGGGCCCCTTGGCCTGCGGACTCGTGGCATCCCCGGCAATGATCCTCAGCGGCTTCATGTCGAAACGGTATGCGATCCCACTGACAGCGGGCGGGGCGCGGCGGGGCTTCGGGGGCGGGACCTCAACTGGGCGGCGTCAGGGAGGTGGGCCGGTGGCTTCGGATTTGCCGGGAGCCCCTCACTCGGCATCAGAGTAGGTCTGGGGGTTTCCCGTCCGTCCCATCGTCTTCC
>NZ_JBICZH010000035.1:33759-40420 GCF_043201995.1 Streptomyces sp. NPDC048258 | reverse complement strand
CGTCCGCGCTTCCTCGGCGGCTCGCTCGGCGCGGGCCCCGGCACTGGCCTGGTGCCGGTAGTAACCGGAGCGGGAGACGCCCAGGACCCTGCATACGGCGATGGCCGCCATCTGGCCGATCTCGGTGAAGCTGGGGGCGACCGCCGTGCGCAGGACGTCGCCCGCCAGCTGGAATTCCAGTCCCAGGACGAGGAAGCGGCCCAGGCTGAGGCGGATCTTGTTGAATTCGCCGATGAGGGAGCGCCTGCGCAGGCCGGTCGTGGCGAACCGGGCGAAGGCCCATACGGCGCCCGCGAAGATGATCAGTGCGCCGCCCGCCTCGATGACGTGCACCAGCCACCCGATCAGCTCTCGCACTCCGGACTCGGACACCAGTTCACTCGACGCGTTCATGGGGTTGCTCGTTACCCGCGTCTGCGCGCCTACACGAGCCGGCTCCGGTGTCTCCCGCCACACGGCGGACGCAGGATGAGAGCCGGCTGCGGGCGCATGAAAATGGGGCTGGTGAAGCATGCGGGGGAGATGGAATGTGTCATATACGACCAGGGCTCGGGCCGGTCGGAGCATGTGGAGTGCGAGCTGCCGGACGACGCCTGTCAGTCTGCCCTCAAGCGGCTGCGGGACTTGGCCGAAGGCGAGTTTGCCTGGGTCCGGCTGGCAGCCCCCTCGGAAGGTGAACTGGTCCAGCTGGCCGAGGAACTGGGCCTGCACCCGTTGGCCGTCGAGGACGCGCTCCATGGACGACAGCGTCCGAAGCGCGAGCGCTTCGGCGACGTCCTGGCCGTAGCGCTGAAGGCTCTCCGGTATGTGGAAGAAGAAACGGCGGTGGAGACCGGCGACATCATGATCTTCGTAGGACACCGCAGCGTTCTCACCGTGAGCCACGGAACGATCGATCCCTGCACCGAGGCCGCCCGTAGGCTGGGCGCCGCTCCGGACATGCTGTGCCAAGGCCCCTGGGCTGTGCTGCACGCCGTGCTGGACGTCGCCGTCGACGCGTACAGCGACGCCGCCCGAAGGGTGCGCGCCACGCTCAACCGGCTCGAGGACGAGGTGTTCTCGACTTCCCGTGTCGACCACACCGAGAGCATCTACTCCCTCAAGCGGGAGGTACGCGAGTTCCGTGATGCCGTGCAGCCGCTCGTACCGGTGGTCCAAGGCCTCCTGAGCGGCGGCCCGCGCGAGGAGGACCACCAGCCGAAGATCGCCCCGTACATCCGTGACGTCGCCGATCACCTGCACCGCACGGACATCGAGGTGCGGACCCTGGACGAACTGCTGGACTCGGTCCTCGGCGCGCAGCAGGCCCGCGTGGGCACCTGGCAGAACGACGATATGCGACGCATCTCCGCGTGGGCGGCGATCTTCGCGATCCCCACGATGGTTGCCGGCGTCTACGGAATGAACTTCGAGCACATGCCGGAACTCGGCTGGACCTACGGCTACCCGCTCGCCGTCGGACTCATGGCGCTCGCGGCAGGCGCCCTCTACCGTGCCTTCCGCCGCAACGGCTGGCTGTAGAAGCCGGCACCGGGGGCCGCCTTGGCCGCCGCTGGCTCCCTGCCCTGGCGTCGCGTCGCGGGCAGGGGCGGCCGCCGGCCACCGCCGAGACGTGGGGCAATCCAGGCGCCCCTGTGGGCAAGGTCCGGGTTCTCGCGTGCCATCGCGGACATGAGTGGCGCCGCGGTGGAAAGTCGCAGGGTATGACACGCACACCGAAGCCAGGCACAGGTGAGGACGATGAGCGCGGGGACACCGGCCGTGAGAGCACGGTGGGACCGGATCCGCAGGTGGAGGAGCGGGCACCCGACCAGCTCACCGAGCTGCCCAGGCGGTCGTGGAAGGCCGTGCTGCGCGGCACCGTGAAGGAGTTCAAGGACGACGAGCTCGCCGACCGGGCCGCAGCGCTGACCTACTACGGAGTCCTCGCTCTCTTCCCCGCCCTTCTCGTGCTGGTGTCCCTGCTGGGCATTGCGGGGGAGTCCGCGACGAAGCAGGTCCTGGACAACCTGCAGAAACTGGCACCCGGCTCGGCGCGGGACGTGGTCAGTGACGCGGTGCAGCAACTCCAGGGCCACTCCGGAGTCGGATCGCTCCTGGCTGTCGTCGGCCTCGTCGTCGCCGTGTGGTCGGCATCCGGCTACATCGCCGCGTTCATCCGCGCCTCGAACGCCGTCTACGACATGCCCGAAGGCCGCCCCGTGTGGAGGGTCCTCCCGCTGCGCCTAGCTCTCACCGTCACGCTGATGGTCCTGGCCTGCGCCAGCGCGCTCATCGTCGTCTTCTCCGGCTCCCTGGCGAGGCAGGCGGGTACCGCCCTGGGGATCGGGGACACCGCCCTGACCGTGTGGTCGATCGCGAAGTGGCCGGTGCTGGTCCTCCTCGTCACCATCATGATCGCGATTCTCTACTGGGCCGCGCCGAACGCGAAGGGCCGCGGCTTCAAGTGGGTGACGCCGGGCAGCCTCCTGGCGCTGGCGATCTGGATGGCCGCCTCGGCAGGCTTCGCGTTCTACGTTGCGAACTTCGCTTCCTACAACAAGACCTACGGCACCCTCGCCGGCGTGATCATCTTCCTCGTGTGGCTGTGGATCACCAACCTCGCGATCCTCCTCGGGCTGGAGTTCGATGCGGAAATGGCCCGTCAGCGCGCGATCGCCGGCGGACTGCCCGAGGACGAGGAACCCTACGTCGAGCCCCGCGACACCCGTGCCTGGAACGATGGCGACCGCCGCCGGATGGAGCACTGACTCACGAGTGAACGGCGCTCGCCGCGAGGCCAGCACGGCATGGACGTTCCGGCGTCGCTTGCGGCCGCCGACCGAGGGCGCGGCCCAGCACACCATGGCCGTATGAGGTCGGCCCCCGGGCTGCTGTCGAGCCACCTTTCGTACAACGCTGGTTGCCGCGCGGGTGACGGCGCGGTTGCGGGGTAGTCGCGCCGTGACGACGACATGACCATCTCAACGAGGAGGTGCCGTCAGCACTACGAGACCCGACACCCCGCTCGTGTCTGGACGGCATCGACGCGGTCAAGCACAACACCGACGCTCCCATCGCAGGACACCACAGGCAGTGCTGAGCAGAGCACCTGACCGACGTGTCGCCCGTTCCAGCAGGTTGAAGAAAGGCAAGGTGTCCCCATCATGGGCACAGTAGAGCGGCAGCCCCACGCCGCCGACGACTCGGTGGGCGTCCTGGTTTCACGCGCCTCGCAGCAGATTTCCGAGCTGGTGCGCGAGGAGATGCAGCTGGCTCGGGCGGAGATGACCCAGAAGGGCAAGCGCTACGGGAAGGGCGGCGGCCTCTTCGGCGCCACGGGAATCATCGCCCTCCTGGCACTCCAGGCTCTGACGGCAACCTGTATCGCCGCTCTCGCGCTGGTTCTGCCGGTTTGGGTGTCCGCCCTCATCATCACCGCGGTCCTGGGGATCGTGGCGGGCGGGACTGCGCTGGCCGGAAAGAAGCAGATCGCCCAGGCCGGTACCCCGGCTCCCGAGCAGACCATCGACAGCGTCAAGGCCGACCTGGCCGAGATCAAGGAGAAGACACACCGATGAACGACGACGCCCGAACCAACATCGGCACCCCCGCCCCGAGCCCCGGCAGCCCCGGCTCCGCGGAACTGCGCGATCAGATCGAGCGCACCCGCGACGAGCTCGGCCAGACCGTCGAGGCCCTCGCCGCGAAGGCCGATATCAAGGCCCAGGCCAAGGAGAAGACGGCCGCCGTCAAGGGCCAGGCCGCCGAGAAGGCAGCGCTGGTCTCCGACCAGATCCGCGAGAAGGCGGGGCACGCCGCCCAGCTGGTGAAGGACAAGACCCCCGACCCGCTCTTGGAGAAGACCGCGCAGGCCGCAGCACAGGTACGGGAGAGTGCGGCCAAGGCGAGCCAGTACGCGGCGGACAAGACGCCCGACCCGCTCCTAGAGAAGGCCGGCCAGGCAGCGACGGCTGCACGCGCCAACCGCACCCCGCTCCTCGCGGTCGGAGCCGCCGTAGTCGTCCTCCTGCTGGTCCGCCGTAGCCGGGGACGTCGCCGATGAAGGCATCCAAGATCGCCTACAAGCCCGTCGGGCTGGCCCTAGGTCGTGTTTTAGGTAGCGCGGGCGGCCAGCCACTTGGTGAGGTCGCCCGCGATGCGGTCGTTGCTGGTCTCGACGGTCACGTCGTGTTCGCGGCGGGTGGTGTCGCGGCGGACGACCTCGTATCCGCCTTCGTCCAGGACGGCGACGGAGGCAAACCAGACGGGGTCGTCCTGGTCGGGCTGGATCACGACGAACGTGTTGTCCGAGTCGTTCAGGTCGTCGATCAGCATGAACAGAGCGTCCTCGGACGGGTCGTCGACGTGGTCGCCGTTCTCGCTGTCAGCGCAGTAGTACCTGGCGGCCATCGATGCCCTTCCCGAAGATGTGCTGCCCAATGCCGTGATCAGCATGGCACGGCCGTATCGGCAGGCCTCCGGCTCACAGCCACTGGTGGATCGCCGCGATCTGGACGGCCGCCTCGAACCGGACGGCGAGCTTGTCATAGCGGGTCGCGACGGCCCGGTGCTGCTTGAGGCGGCTGATCCCGCACTCGACCGCGTGGCGGGCCTTGTAGTCCTCCCGGTCGAAGGCCGGCGGTCGGCCACCGGCTCGGCCGCGGCGCTTGCGGTTGCGGACCTGGTCGGCCGGCTCGGCGATGGTGCAGCGGATCCCGCGTCTGCGCAGGTAAGCACGGTTGGCGCGAGAGGAGTACGCCTTGTCACCACGCACCCGCAGTGGCCTGCGTCTGGGACGACCGCCGCCGGCCTTGGGCACCCGGATCGCTTCGAGGACCGGCTCGAACTGCGGACTGTCACCCCGCTGACCTGCCGTGACCAGCAACGACAGCGGCTTCTGGCCCTGCTCGCAGGCCAGGTGGATCTTCGTGGAGAACCCGCCCCGCGACCGGCCCAGCCCGTGATCCTCCGGTTCGGTCCCGATACCTCCCGGGGGCTCCTTCTGCCCGGCCCCGTCCCGGCGGGCACCAGCCGCGTGCTGATGCGCCCGGCAGACCGTGGAGTCGACGTTCACGTCCCACGTGATCAGCCCGGCCGCATCAGCCCTCGCCTGCAGCAAGGTGAGAATCCTGGCCCACACACCCTCGCGCTGCCAGCGGCGAAAGAGCCCGTAAACGGTCTGCCAAGGCCCGTACTCGCGCGGCAGATCACGCCACGGAACACCCGTCCGAACCCGCCACCGAACTCCATTGATCAACCGCCGCCGATTCTCGGACCTGCGGCTCACGCCTGCCGCAGGCAGCAACGACTCCAGTACCGACCACTGCTCATCAGAAAGATCCCCACGCCCCACACCATGATCATCACGGCGCAAGGCGCGGGCCGGAACCCCGATCTAAAACACGGCCTAGGCGCCCTCAGCGGTGTGATCGCAGGCGCCGCCTTCAAGCAGGCGTGGCTTCATCTCAACCCTTCCTACTATCGACCAGACACGGAGAGTGCGGAGGAGCCTTGACAGCGACCCTACCCACTAGCAGTCAGAGTCACTACCACCCGGAGTCGCGCTCGTGGAGGCCGTGGAGGCCGCTGCGTGCTGGCAACGGCGCGCAGGAGTTCCGCGCGCAGGGGCGAAGGCCACCTCCCCGGCGGCCGTGCTGCTGCGGGAGGCAGCTGGCCCTGACGGGCGCCCCCGCTCCGGGGACCAAGCCCCGTTCCGGTGGCGCGTACGCCACACCGTGGCCTACCGCCGGGTTTGTCCGTTACCGGTGTGCCACCCCGCCCGCCTCCGGGGCCGGCCGGGCCCGGTCCGTGCTGTCCGCGCGCCTGCGGATGCGGCCGGACCCGCTCCTCGTGGACGCCGGGTGCGGCAGCGTAGCATCGGCCTGTGGCTGGCCCGCGTTGCGGACGATTATGTCCGGATCACCGCGCCAGCGTGGGATGCGCCGACGACCGCACGCTGGACTCCCACTGGAGGGGTCCGGTGTCGATCGTCGGTACGCCGTGACGCACTCCTCCCTTGATCGCGGGGCGCACGGCCCCCGTGACATGGGAGGGGACACCTGTGCGCAGGACGAAGTGGGCCGCTGTGGCGATAGCGGTCATCGCGCTTGGAGCTGCGGGCTGCGGTACGGGCGACGCCGGTACCGAGGGGGAGGTCGCCCCGATGTCGCCCCGGCCCAGCGGCACCGGGCCGCTCACGAGGGAGGTCGCGCGCACGGACCTCGACACCGCGGCCGCGGCCGCGGGCATTCCGGCGAACGTACCGGAATACGCGGGTATGAATGAGGACGCTCCGGCCGGCTCGCCGAGATCGTGCGGCGTCGCGTTCAAGGGATTCGGGACCGAGACGACCCCAGTCGACGTCGCCCGCTTCGATGCGGTGGTGCGCGAGCTGCGCAAGCGTGACTGGGAGCAGTCCGGGAAACGGACGGACCGCAAGGACGTGAAGGACGGGGTGATCAACCAAGCACAGGTGACACTCAAGCAGCGCGGCTGGACCACGCTCGCGGAATACCGGACCGCCCTGGACGGCGGCGTGATCACTCTGCTGAGCTCCGAAGACGAGTGCATGAAGAAATTCGGCGCCGATGCGAGTGCGGTTGGCTGATGGGCGACGGGTGTTGCTCAGTGTGTGGCGTCGGTTGTTTGCACTGGGTGTGTGAGGCGTCGTTTTGCCGTC
>NZ_JBICZH010000035.1:0-33663 GCF_043201995.1 Streptomyces sp. NPDC048258 | reverse complement strand
CATCCGGCCGCTGCTTCTTGGCGAGGGCCATGAACTGGTCGCCGAGGCCCCGGCCGCGCCACGCGGGGTCGAGGTAGAGCTGTTTCAGCTCCCAGCCGATGCGAGTGCGGTTGGCTGATGGGCGACGGGTGTTGCTCAGTGTGTGGCGTCGGTTGTTTGCACTGGGTGTGTGAGGCGTCGTTTTGCCGTCGGACGTCCAGGTGCCCGCTGGTGGTCATCTCCTCGCCACCGAGCCTGGACGGGGCCGGGGCGGGTGCCGGGAAGGGTCCGGCTCGCGCTCGTCGTTGCGCAGGCCGTCCGTTCGCTGGACCGCGATGAAGCCGTGTCGCTCGTAGAACCGGTGCGCCGCTTCGTTGACCTGGAACGTCCACAGGGTAAGCCCATCCGGCCGCTGCTTCTTGGCGAGGGCCATGAACTGGTCGCCGAGGCCCCGGCCGCGCCACGCGGGGTCGAGGTAGAGCTGTTTCAGCTCCCAGCCGTTGAGCACCAGGAGCCCCACCACGTTGCTCCCGGTGACCGCGACCCAGGTCTCGTACTGCGGCACGAGCACGCGTGCGAACCAGTCGCGTACTTCTGCTTCGTCGTGTGCGCAGCGCACGGTCGGCAGCGCGGCGGCAAAGGAACGCAGCCACACATCGGCCGCGGCGCGCGCGTCGGTGTCGCTGGCACGACGGAGAACAACGTCGTCATTGGTCATAGCGCGGTACCTCCGGCGATCCAAGGGCTGATGGCGTGGTGCGGGGGTTTCGTGTGGGCCTGGTACTACTTCCCGGGACGTCCGAGCTGGTGGGAGGTCCAGCCGGCCACGCGCCAGGGCTCCGGGTCGAGGGTGGTGCGGCAGTCGACGATCAGGGGGTTGGCCGGGCGAACCGCCAGGTCCTGGGGGTCCGCCTGCTGGTACTCCGGCCATTCGGTGGCCAGGACGACGAGGTCGGCTCCGTCGACGGACACAGCCAGGTCGTCGGTGTATTCCAGCTCCGGGTTGCGGGTCACTGCGGTGGCCACGGCCTGCGGGTCGTGAACGGTGACGGTGCCGCCGGCCTGCTGCAGGGCATGGGCGAGCGCGAGCGCCGGGCTCTCCCTGACGTCGTTGGTGCCGGGCTTGAACGCGGCGCCCCACACGGTGATCTTGGCGTTCTTGACGGGGCGGTCGCCCAGGGCGCGGCGGATGAGGTCCATGGCGACGTCCGTGCGGTTCTCGTTGATCTTCTCGGCGGCGCGCAGGAGGGTCGCGGCCTGTTCGGCGCCGAGCTGGCGTGCGGAGGCGGTGAAGGCGCGGACGTCCTTGGGGAGGCAGCCGCCGCCGTAGCCGATGCCGGGCCGCATGCCGCCGCTGCCGATTCGGGGGTCGATGCCGAGGATCTCCACGATCTGGGAGATGTCGCCGCCCGCTGCGTCGCACATGTCGGCGACGGCGTTGATGTAGGAAATCTTCAGGCCGAGAAAGGTGTTAGCCGCGCCCTTGGCGAGTTCAGCGGTCTGCGGGTCGGTGACGAACAGGGGGACGCCTTCGTCCAGGATGGGGGCGTAGACGGCGCGGATCGCTTTCTCGGCCTCGGCAGTGGTGAGGCCGGCGATGATGCGGTCGGGTCGGAGCGTGTCTTCCACCGCGTGTCCCTCCCGGAGGAACTCCGGGTTCCACACGACGTCGACGCGCTCGCCTGCGGGAGCCAGGCGCTGGGCGAGGGCGGTGACCTGAACAGTGGTGCCGACGGTGACGGTGGACTTCCCGACGATCGTGCACGCCCGGTCGAGGTGGGGGGGAGAGAGTTGGCGGATGGCGCCGTAGACCTGCCCGGAGTCGTACGAGCGGCCGTCGGCATCGATGGGGGGCGGCGGGGTGATGACCGTCGTCCTCTGTTCCAAGTGCGGCACCGCGATCACGCCGGAGCCGGCCGAGCTTGCCGCCGTCCCTGACGTCTCCGACGACGAGTGCGACCGGGATAAGGAGACACGCCGGGCACCTTCCACCGTTCCGCAGGGCCGACCGCCTCCTCGACGGCGTCAATCCCACCTCATCCTCGAACCCCGTACGCACGGTGCATTCCCCGCGCGTGACCCACCTGATCTACCGGGTACGGGCGGTGTGACGGCCCCGCTCCACCCGCACCCGTCGGTGGATGGCGGCGGCGCCTCGGCGCCCGGTACGGCGATCGCTACGGGACGGGGGACTGAAGCCGGGCCCCGAGCGTGTCCAGCCCGTGCCGCAGGCGGCGGAAATAGGTGGCGCGGCTGAGGTGGAGGCCGCGGGCCACCTGGTGGTGGGTGCTGGCCCGGCCGAAGTAGTACGCCTGCAGGATCCGGCCGGCCTCGGCCTCGGCGTCGTCCGCGCTGAGCGCTAGGCCGTGCACCGCGTCGTACAGCCAGCCGCGCAGGCTTTCCACCGTCGGGGTCCGGGGGAGGGCGAGCAGGGGGCTCTCCGCCAGGAACTGGGGGTCCCGGATCCGGCTCAGGGCCTTGGCGAGGTGCGCGGTTACGTCCCGGACGGGACCCCCGGCGAGCCGCGCGAGCCAGCGGGGCAGGGCGTTGGGGGCGAAGTCGTTGCTGAAGACTTCGGGTGGGCGGCCGCAGCGATAGACGTCCTCGCCGATTCCGCCGTGCTTGCGGAACTCCAGGCCGCCCAGCAGGGTCTGGTAGCCGGGGCTCGCCGTGGAGACGACCAGGCGCCCGGTGCCGACGGCCTGCCGGAGGATGTGGCGCAGCAGCTGGGCGTGCACGGCGGGGTCCGGGCAGTACGCCGCGCCGAGGAAGAGACCGCCGGCGGCGAGCTCGTCGCTGTGCTGCTGGAGCAACGGTTCGGCCGAGCCCATGGTGCGCTCGCCGATCGGCAGCAGGCTCGCCAGGCCGACGGGCCTGCCATCCGCGTCGCGGGCCAGGTGGAAGGCGGAGATGTCGTCGGCAGCCCAGCGCTCGGCCAGGCGGTCCGCTCGGCGCGGGTCGAACCCACTAGACACGGCCCACTCGCGCATCAGCCGACCGATGGCGCCGGCGTCCGTGTCCGCGGCCGTACGGAACAGCGATGAGCGCTCCGCCGCGGGGAAGAGCTCCTGCCGCATCAGCGGATCGCCGGTCAGGAAGATCCCCTGCTCCACGAGCTCGCCCCGTTCGGCAGGGTCCTCGGCACGGTCCAGGAGAGCGAGTCGATACCTGGCGGCGCGGGTGCGGACGGCCTCGTGCGCCTGTGGCTGGCGCCACCGGTAGGCGAGTTCGATTACGTGGCGGAACGGCTCGGCGAGCCCCAGTCCCAGCCGTCCCCGGGCGACGATGCTGAGTTCGGCCAGCGCCGTGAACAGCTCGGGGCCGCCGGTCAGCAGCTTCTCGTCGGCGTTCCAGACGGTGGCGAGCAGCCGGAGCGTGTGCTGCGGGCGTCGCCCCGGGAGCTCCTTCCCGAGCCGTTCGAGGATCTCGGTGGCGACGTGGTCCGCCACCGCGCCCGGCGCGGACGGCGGCATTCCGGCCCGCAGCGCCCGGCCCACGGCCTGTGCGAGCAGCGGCAGGCCGCCCCCCAGCCGCAGGGCGAGGTCGCGGCCCTCGGCGGTCTCCATCCCGGCCGTGAGCTCGCCGTCCGGCAGCGGCGGCACGGTCACGGTGACGGCGCCCGAGTGCGCCCAACCGGCATCGGCGAGCACCGGACGGCGGCTCACCACCAGGAGGTTCGCGGCCGCGCCCAGCGCCTCGCGAACGGCCGCCAGCCTGCGGGGGCCGTCGACGCTGTCGACCACCAGCAGCCGGTCGAGGGGGGAGGCCTGTGCCTGGCGCAGTGTGCCGACCGCGTGGGGCCGGTCCAGATCGACCGTCAGTGCCGGCTGCAGCGCCGCCGCGAGCCGCGACTTCCCGACACCCAGCGGGCCCGCGAGGTTGACCAGCGGATGGGCGGCCACGGCAGCCCGCAATTCCTCCAGGACGGCCGACCGCGACCCGCCGATTTCACTCATTCCGCACCCGAACCCCTCATGATCTTCACCTCGGCAGCGGCAGGACGATACCCAGCCGACCGCCGGGGTGTCCGGCGATCACTCAGATTCCTTGTGTGCCAGGTGGGTTGAGACTCTCGTGAGACTGCCGCAGGCCGTCGCGGCGGTAGCGTCGTCCTCGCCGAAAGCCGGACGGGGACCGCTCCCTCCGGCGGTGATTTGTCAGGTGCGCCTCATCCGTCGGCTTTGTTTTCACCACTGGAAGGAACCAACGATGAAGTTGGCCCGCACGCTCGCGGCCGGTCTCATGGCCATGCTCGCTGCGCTGTTCGTGATGCCCTCCGGGGCCGCTGCCGCCGCCCTCTCGCAGTCCGGATCCACTCAGGCCGCCCTCACCGAGGTGCCCACCACCCCCAGGAGCTTCACCGGCGAGGGCTGGGGCCCCCTCAACATCGCCGAGCCGGCGGCGTACGACTCGGCCTACAGCCAGGCCGCTGCGGCGGGGTACCCGTCCCACCTCTGCAGGGTCACCCTGGGCCCGGAGCGCATCTGGATCTCCGGTGACTACTACCAGGTGCTGCTGAAGATCTCCTGCACCCCGCCGCCGCCCGAGGGGTCCGGCCCGATCGTCGCCGTGCCCAACGGCAAGTGCGTGGACGTCAAGGACGGCAGCACGAAGGACGGCGCCCTCATCCAGCTCTACAAGTGCCACGGCGGTGCAAACCAGGTCTGGAAGCTCGAGGCCGACAAGACCGTCCGCTCCATGGGGCGCTGCATGGACGTCCAGTACGCCAAGACCGAGAACGGCTCGGCCCTCGGCCTGAACAGCTGTCACGGCGCCGCCAACCAGCAGTTCGAGCTGCTTCCCGGCGGCAAGCTGCGCAGCGTCCACTCCGGCAAGTGCGTGGACGTGGTCAGCTACTGGACCCTCACCCGCCTGGTCATCTGGGACTGCTCGGCGGACCGCCCCTACCAGCAGTGGCGCGGCGCGGCCCTCGGCCTCTGACCTCGCCGGCCCGCTGAGCACGGCCCCTGGCGACCCGCCAGGGGCCGTGCCGTCTGCGACGGTGTGACGCGCGGGTCCGGGTCATGGCCGGTGCGGGGTTGGTGCCGTGGCGGAGGCCGCCCGCTGAGCCGGGCTCAGACATCCCGTCGCCGCACGACTATCACGGCGACGGCCACCGAGAGGAGCGCCCATGCCGCGAGCGCGGTCCAGGAGCCCGTGATCGTGGCCGGATATTCGCCCAGGCTGGTGTGGCCGTCGGGGTTCAGCGACAGCCGGGCCTGCGCGGCCAGCGGCAGGTGGTTGCCGATCTCCTTCAAGAGCCGGTACCTCTCGCCACCGAAGAGCATGGGCAGGACGAAGAGCGTCCCAACGACGGCGACGATTGAGGCCGTGGCGTGTCTCAGGACGGCGCCGAGCGCCATGCCGATGAGCGCAGAGACCGGGATGACCAGCGCGTATGCCGTTACGGCCCGCAGGCAGCCGGGGCCGTGGATGGAGAGTCCGACGTGGCGGGAGGCGAGCATCGCGTCAGCACTGATCACCAGAGCATGCCACCCGGGCCCCTTCCACCCGAGCCTGGTGAGGCCACGGTCCCAGGAGCCGGGCGGTACGCGCTGGTAGTCGTGATGATTCCCGCATTGAGCCCGTTGGCGGGCGGCCTGCG
The DNA here is from genome assembly GCF_043201995.1 of Streptomyces sp. NPDC048258. Classification (NCBI taxonomy): domain Bacteria; kingdom Bacillati; phylum Actinomycetota; class Actinomycetes; order Kitasatosporales; family Streptomycetaceae; genus Streptomyces; species Streptomyces sp. NPDC048258. Next base: position 28,079 of record NZ_JBICZH010000035.1, on the reverse strand, counting down.
CGCTACGCTCAAGATCACGCCGTGCCGACAGGAGTGTGCGGACGAGGGCAGGTGTCCCAGGCGCTCTGGACAGCACCTGACCGCACGAGGTGCCCCCGCCGGCTGGCAGGGGCACCTCGGCGACGTTCCACCACCTGTACCGCGCCCCGACCGGGGAGCGCGCGTATTGCCGGTGTCACCCGGTTCATCGCCCTGCTCGCCGGGCATCCCGTCGAGGGCTGGCGGCCGTCGTCGTTCGCGAACTGCCGGATTACCCCGCTGTAATGGTCCGTTAGTTCGATGAGAGGGCAGGCTGTGGAGGGGTATGGGAGATCGTCAACGGATCTGAAAGAGGGCGAATGGGTGCGATGAGGACGAGGATGGGTGTGACCGCCGTGCTGGCGCTGCTGCTGTTACCGGCCGTGGCGGGCGGTGCCTTCGCGGCGCCGGCCGTGGATCCGCCTGCCCCGACGCCCGAGGGGGCGCAGTTGTCGGCGCGCCCCGGTGAGCGGCTCACGTTCACGGTGGCTTCGTACCTGCCGGGTAGGAACGGAGACTGGGTGGTCTCCGAGATCTTCATTGAGCACGGGACGCTGAGGATGAACGATCCGGTCATCACCGCCGTGGCGACCGTGGCCTGTGACACCCCGCCGGGCGTGTACCCGGTCGAGCGGACCGGGCCCGGCGGGCCCGCCAAGACTGCCAAAGGCGACGCATGGGTGACCGTCAATGTCGCGGACGTCGGCGAGGCTGAACGCAGGGCCTGTCCCGGGAAAGTCGCGGCCCTTCCCCCGGATCAGCCTGAGGAGCGCTGGCCGGCGGGTGACTCCTGGCCACAGTCGCCCTGGGACGTACGGACGTTCCAGCCAGGCGAAAAGGTGACCCCCACCGTCATGGTGCAAGGGTACGACCAACCCATCACCTCCCCGGGCTTCACCAGCAAGCCTGTCATGCGCGGGACCAAGGCGGTCGTGACGGCGAGGGCGGTGATCCGCTGTGATGCCGAGCCCGGACTGTACGAGGTCCGCTGGGTGGGCAGGGACGACGTCTGGGCCCGCTACCGAGTGGCCCGGACCGATGACGCGGCCCGCCGCACCTGCCAGGACGAGGCAGCGAAAGCGGCCACGGGGCAAGTGGCCCCGCGGCTGCTCGGCGCCGCGGCTCTGGCTGCCGCAGGCGTGGCGACCTGCCTCCTGGTCCGGCGTCGCCGTAACACGTTTCGCTGATCCCCCGGAGCGGGGGCGAGTACGGACATCGCTGGCGCCCGGGCAGCGCTATCGGGTCCACTCCACTCCGAGGTCGGCGAGGGCTGCGAGCTGGGCGGGGTTGAGCCGCTATCGGCGGGCCTTGAGATTCCCATACCAGATCCCGGTGCGGTGCTCGGCTCCATCGGGCAGCACCTGGACGACGGCGCGCCCCGGCAGGGCGCCCTCCCGCGCAACGTACTGCGCGAGGGCCTGAAGGCCCTTCTGGAACGCCTCGCTGCCCTTGCTGGCCCTGAACGAGCAGCGGTACGTGGGGGTGGGGCCAGCAGCCCCGCCCCTGCACCCCCGGCGGGGAGTGGCACCCCGCCGGGCCCGAAGACACACCCACAGGAGGCGCCGCCGCCCCGGGCGACCGCTACTCCGCCCGGCTCATCGAGGGAACCGACAACGAGACAGGCGGCCGCCGCCTCAACGACATGTTCACCCTCAACCGCATCCTTGACGGCGACGCCTTCTACGTGAAGATCACTCCCTGACCCCGACGGAGACCATCGATGCCTCTCATCGCCGAGTACAGCACCGCCGCCCAGCCAGACCGCAGGATCGTGGAGGTCTACGACTCCGACGCGTACATCGGCGACGACGAGGCACTGAAACAGTCAAGGACCCAGGTGGTGGCCGGAAACGGCTACCACCTCTACCTGCACAGTCTCCAGCCCGACATCGAAGTAGATGTCGTCATCAGGATCTGGGACGCCCCACAACAGCCCCCGACAGAAGCCGAAGGCACCACAGCGGTATCCCTGGAGTCGGAGACAGGCCTCCTCGTCGTCAACCAGCTCACCTACGGGCCGGCAGGCGAAATGACCCTGCCACGCCCCGGCGTCTACGAGGGACACGTCGCCTGGAACGGTCGGGACGCAACCGCCGCCTACTACGAAACGACACTCCGGCGTGCCGCTGAAGAACAGTGGTGCCCGGAGCGGATCGGCGCGTCATGGAAACAGTGTCCGGATGCGGAGCAGTACATCCTTGACCTCTGGTTTGTTCGGGAATCCGAACCCGAGGATGACGAATAGACACAGCGAGAGCGACCCTGGGCGGCCACGCCGTCCAGCGGGTCGGCGGCCCTCTCACGGCGATGAGGCAACTACCGCTGGCTCTATTGGTGAGGATCGTGTTCTGGCACACCTTCCGCGAGGACGATCAACGAGGTTTCGCCACGGTGACGTCGCGTCATCTGGGACCTTGGTGTGGTGTGATGACCTCATAGTGGTGCTGTTTCCCGCACTTCAACGCGATTCTGGTCGAGCGGGTGTTCACAGAGCGCCAGGTGGTGCACATCGTGGCGAGAACCCTTGATGGCGTCGTCCGACTGACCGCAGCGTGCCAGCACAAGGCGCCCGCATCGGCGCCCCGCAGGCGGTCCAGGTCGCGTGACCGAAGTTCTCACCCGTTGCCCGGAATTCGCGGCAGCCCACCGCCTCTTCCGCAGCTTCGCCGAAATCCTCTCCACCCGCACCGGCCAGCACCTGAAGGACTGGGTCGTCAGCGTGCAAGCCGAGGAGCTTCCCGGCCTCCACTCTTTCGCCACCGGCCTGGAGAAGGACTGGGACGCCGTCGTCCAGGGCCTGACCAGCTGCTGGAACTCCGGCCCCAGTCGAAGGCCGGGTTGGCTGAGTACTCGGCTGGGGTTGCTGGTCTGGTGCGATGGCTTACGCATGCGGGTTCGGGCGAGGCTTCTGGTGTCTACTTGGCGTGCTCGGCGCGGCTCACATCCTCACCCACTTGCCCACCAAGACCCGGGCGTCCGAACGCCGTATCGCCCTCCCGACCGAATGCCTCCACTCCCTCAAGGAGCTCAGGGGACGGCAGGACAAGGAGCGATAGACAGCAGGGTCGGACTGGAGCGACAGCGGGCTCGTCTTCACCACGCCGACTGGCCGGCCTCTCGACTCTGCCAACCTCACCCGCCGCTTCCGCAGCTTCCTCGATCGGGCCGGACTCCGCCGGCTTCGTGATCAGAGCGCCGATCTGGCCACGCGTCCACAGCTGCCCTGAAAGCCCCAGCTCACAAGGGCGGTGATCCAGTACCGCCTGGCGCAGGGCCGCTTGCTCGGCCTCGGACAACACCTGATGCTCCCCCACGCGTTTGCCCCGCGGGCGAGCGGTCAGAGCATCACGGCCGCCGGCCTGCCACTTCACCCACCAGCCATCCACCGCCTTCAGCGAGACCTTGAACACCGCCGCCACCTCGTCGCGGTCCCAGCCCTCCACGAGCGCAGCCACCGCCCGCAGCCGCAACGCTTCCTGCGCCGACGGCGACAGATGCCGCGCGTCCCCCACCAGATTGCTCACACCACTACAACGACCCAGAACCCCAGCCGTTTCGGATCAATAGGCGCTACTACGGGGATTTGCCGGGGGGCATCTGGGAGGGGTCCACGCCTGACGTGACCTGGCTCCAGATCGCCAATACCACCGCGACCTGCGCCAGCAAGTAGGCCACCTGCACTGATACGTGGCGCATTTGGTAGACCGACATCAGTAGGTCGATGGGTGAGCGCCAGTAGGGGCGCTCGTGGGTGAACGAGATTACGTCGATTCTGATCCCCGTAATAGTGAGTACGAGCAGCAGAAGGGCGCAGCCCAGGTCAGCCACGCCTCTTGCTTGGCCGGTCAACGTAACTAAGCCCAAATGCACTAGGATGGGGGCGGAAAATGCGAGTGTGACGAATAGTGCTTTGGTCGGTCCTTGGCGGCCAGGCAATACGCGCCACAAGGCGCCAAGCAGGAAGCCGCCTGCCATCCAGGTAACCTGCCAGGCACCAGCATGATGCATGGCGGCCAGGAGCCCGACTCGTTGCTCCATCACGATGGCCCAGGAACCATCCTTGATTGACCACACCCAGAACATCACGCATGTGGCTGGCACCCCGAGCCAGCCGGCCGTGCGGGCGGTCTCGCGGGCGTTATCCCACCAGGAAGTGTGCGGTCCCCAACAGAGCACCACATCAATGGGGCTCACGCTCTGTGGTAGACGAACGCGGCTCGGCAATCCGGGAGGGCGAGCGATGGAAGGGGAAACTCTCCAACGATGCAGCCGGTCCAGCATGCGCTCAATCCTTGCCCGGTTGAGCACCTCTTCATCGTGCTGTCCTTTCTCCAGCCGCCTCAACTGCGCATGCAATTCGCGGTGGCGGCCAGCCGCCTGAAGAAAGTGAGATCGATCCTGAGGCGTCAGGAGCTCGTTGAGTCCGGTGTTCGATGAGACTACGCGGGTTAGGCGTGCATGGCGGACGCCGTAGCGCAGCAGCAGGGTGACAGCAGCCAGGTTGAGGAGCAGGCTCAACACGGCGGCCGGAACTCCCGCGTACCACCCGTAGACGGGGGCTACGGCCACCGGGAAGAACAGCAGGATGAGTAGCCAGTCCTGCTTCTTTGGGGCGAACGGCGAGGCGTCATGGGCCAGAGCCCTGGCGCGGAGGGCGAAAAGCAAGGCGAACGCGCTGATCACCCAGTTCGCACCCCACATCAAATCTGCCCAATTCAGGCCAAACCATACAAGAAAGTCAATGAGTTCGTTGGTGACGCCCTCATCGTATGAGACCCCCAACTGAGGGCTCTCGAACTTGGTGCTGCTCAGCCAAGAGATGCGCTCCCAAAACCGGTACGCGGCTATCAGACTCCATATCCCTGCGATGACGGACACCACTGCCAGCCCAAGACCAATTCCATGCAGCCGCATGCGGTGGTCATTGGACCTTCCCCACGATGCGGCCGCAATGCGCTGCAGGGCGGCGGCAACACCCAGCAGCCACAAGAACACCAAGGCGGCGGCCGCCGTGGCGAGCCAAAGCGAACCAATGCGCTCCGGCCAGAAGTCCGCGTTCTGGAATCTCCAAGGCAGTCCGAACCATGGCGGCCAGAGCACAGGCGATGCGCTCAGTACCGCGGCGGCGAGTGCGGCTACCGTGATGCTGCGCCGCGGCCGACCGAATGCGATCAGCGCCAGCCCCGTAAGGCTAACCACGAGCCATACCACCCGGTCCTGGTAGTGGTTCACCACAGGGTGGTCTACGAACTCCCGGGCCATCATGTACCCGGGCTGGACCAATGCGCCTTGCAGTGCGAGCAGAAAGGCGATCCAGGCTGCAGCCTTCAGCCCCCAGGCCGCTTTACGGCACCGGTCCGAAGTCGCTGCCCGCTGCAAGCGGCGCGCGGCCACCAGCATCAAGCCTGCAACAGCGATGTCCCAGGAAAACGCCTCGAGTAGGCGCCATGGGTAGCGATCTGCGGCCGCGTTCCAATGCTGCGGTGAGGGCGCTTCGAAGGCCAGGCTCGGCCAGCTCTGACTCAGCTCATCCCGCCACCGAAGCACCTTGCCTTTGTCGATCTCCCCAGGCGTGGGGGTCACCCATTGGGGCGCCTGGCCGCCGAGATCGACGGAGACCTCGCTCCACAAGGCCCGGGACAAAGCCGCAGGGGGAGTCAACCTCACGCGCCAGTTATCCGCACCGAAGTCCAATTTCCAGGGCCCCACATCAGTTCTGCCCTGACGGTCAGCCCATGTGTGCGCCCGGTACTCCACGCGGAGCCGACTACCCGCCTCACTAGTCACGGCAGGCTCTGTGGTACGCCACTCCTGGTCCCGGACCCACCACATGCTGCCTTCGTTCTCGTCAAGAAGGCAGCGCATGGCCGATCGGTACGCCTCGGTGTTCGGCGCCAGCGAAAGGGCGGGTGCCATGGCCCACTTCGTGGGAACGGTGCCACCAGACTGCTCGATACCTTGCTGAAGTCCGAACCGCGATGCCTGAAAGTCAACGAAGTACGGACCGTAGCCTCGGCGAGTTGGTCCGGCCGGCAAGGGTCCGTCGGGACCGCCAGCGCAGTCCCGGGGGTCAAGGCGATCGCTAACAGCAACCCCAGCGACAGCGTAAGCAGCCTCAACATGTCCGCAGCCTCCCCCCTGCGCGCGAACTTAACCTCGTGATTCGCGCTCTCCCTTACGGTTCGGTCCGCTATTGCTGGTGGGTGTAGCTCCGTCTCGGGGGCAGCTGATCTGGGGTGTTGCGACGACCGTTGACCAGCCCGGGGGTGTTGTGGTGGGCGGTGCTCGGTCGGGATATTCGCTGGTCGCCGCTTGTTGATGGTGGTCATACTGCCGCGATGGATCCAGTGACTCTTGAGACGGACCGTCTGGTGCTGCGGGCCTTCACACCTGCCGACGTGGATGCGGTGTACGAAGCCTGCCAGGACGAGGACATCCAGTTCTACACCCCGGTGCCGGTGCCGTACCGGCGTGCGGACGCGGAGGAGCTCGTCGGCGAGAAGCTGCCCGCTCAGTGGGCCGAGGACAGGGACTACACCTTCGGCGCGTTCCGCAAGGACACCGGCGCCCTGGTCGGCTCGTACTGCCTGACCCTCATCAGCCGCGGCGTCTGGGAGCTCGGTTACTGGGCGGTCAAGGAACAGCGCGGACGCCGGTACTCGGTGGAGGCCGCTCGGGCCCTGTGCGACTGGGGCTGGGCCACCCTCGACGTCCACCGCATCGAGTGGTGGGCCATGGCCGGGAACACCGGCTCGCGTGCCGTCGCCGAGAAACTCGGCTTCACCGTCGAAGGGACACTGCGCAATCGCAGCATCGCCAACGATGGCAAGCCGCACGACTGGTGGGTGGGCGGACTTCTGAGGCCTTGATGCTCGGGCCGGTGCTTGGCCGGCTGCGTTTGCTCGTTTGCAGGGAAGTTCCCAGCTCGGACAGTTCCCCGCAGAAGAGCCACACCCATTGATCATCGGCGGGCAGCCGTGACGTGGCAGTGGCCGCACGGGTTCTTCGAGTGTGACCAAGAAGTGGGCTCGTGCGGCCTTGACCCATCCTGCCTTCTGTGGCGTCTCGCGTGCGCATCTCGGCGATTTGGTCGAAGAGTTGGCCGATCTGTGGCTCGCCCGGTGCGAGTCGGAGCTTCGTGAGCGGCGTGGTGCCGAGCGGCAGCGGGAGGCCGGTGCCGGCCCGAAGCACGACCTGGTCTTCACCGACCGCCTGCTCGTCACCCTGGTCCACCTACGCACCGGGCTCCCGCACGCCGCGCTCGCCGCGCTGTACGACGTCGCCCGCTCCACGATCTCCCGCGCCATCGGGGAGATCCGCCCGTTGCTGGCCATGCGTGGCTTCGCAGTCCCCGACCACCCCGGCGTGCGACTTCGGACCCTGGCGGACGTGTTCGCCTACGCCGAGGCCGCGGGGATCCGGTTGCGGATCGATGGCGCCGAGACCCAGGTTCGCCGCCCGAAGGCAGGCAGGCCCGGACGGCGGGCCTTCGTCTCCGGCAAGAAGAAGCAGAACACCATCAAGACCACCACCATCAGCGACGGCCAGGGCCGTCTGCTGTGGTCGGGCGCGGACCGACCTGGCCGTATACACGACCAGACCGCGATGCGCACCGAGGGTATCGCCGAGCAGTGCCGGCTCCACCCGAAGGTGACGGCCGAGGTCGACGAGGGCTACCGGGGGCTGGCCAACGAGTTCCCTGACCAGATCAGCGCTCCTCCGAAGAAGCCGAAGGGCGACGCGCCGCTCGGCGAGCAGTACGCCTGGCGAGAGATGCGCCGACGGCAGTCCTCGGAGCGGATCTGCGTCGAGCACGCCAACGCCGAATTGCGGCAGTGGTGCCCGCTCCAGCGCTACACCGGCCCACGCGAGGACTACGCCGCAACCCACCAGGCGATCGCTTCGTTGGTTTCTGACCGTTCGGCTCGCCGACCGACCCGCCGCAAGCCGAGCACCGAGCTCGTGCTCGCCCGGCAGGCCGCCTGCTGATCTGGGCCACATCGACCACGCCCGCCGCGAGAGCCTTTACAAGCAACTCGCCGCCCGGGGCTGGCGGACCAACGAGCCTGTCGTAGTCCACCCCGAACAGCCCACCCTCGTCCGGGCCATGCTGGGCCGCAAGTACGGTGAGCCGCCATCCCTCCTCCAGGCGGCCGAAGACCTTGGACTGCACCCGGTCCTGATGCGCTCCCTCGCACCAGACGTTGTAGCCGACCCGGCCCCCCCGCCGGTCCGCCCCCGTGATCAGCCTCGGAGACCGCCGCCGCAAGGGTGCCCGTCTACAGGTCCTCTAACTTTCAGGCCGTCGTGACATCGGCCAGTCCGGCGCCCGGGAACAGGTCCACGCGCACGTCTGGCGGGAGTCGGATCTGCCGACGAAGTCCCTCAGCTCTTACCCACGCAGCCATGTACGGGACGGCAGGCCGTTCGAGGCCTGGATCCGATCCCGTACACCCCACTCACCACTACCCGAACGCGGCCCCGACCGGTGGCAGGTGGTGCGTGCGCCGGTGTTCCCCCGGCGTCCGTCCGTAGGCGCCGCGGAAGGTACGGCTGAAGCCGGCCGCGTCGGTGAAACCCCACCGCCTGCCCACCTCGTGCACGGGCAGGGCCCGGAGTCGCGGATCCACCAGGTCGGCCGAGCAGCGCTCCAGCCGGCGTCGGCGGATCGTCTGTGACACCGTCTCCTTCCGGTCCGCGAAGAGCCGGTGCAGGAGCCGCACCGAGATGTGGTGGCGGGCCGCGATCTGGCGTGGGGAGAGCGCGGGGTCGGCGAGGTTGCCCTCGATGAACAGATCGAGCCGCTTCAAAAGCAGTTGGTGCCGGGTGTGCGGCGGCAGCCGGTCCGCGGCGTCGACGTGGTGGGCGACGAACGCGGTCGCCAGGTCCCACGTCATGACGCCGAGGCGCTCCTCGTCCACGGAGGTCAGGGACTGCGCTTCCCGGACCACGGACGCGAGGTGACGGGCGAAGACCGCCGCGACGCCGCTCCCGGAGGGAAGGCCGTGTGCGAGGAGCCGGTCGACCTTGGCTCCGGGCAGGGGGAGGAAGGCCCGGGGCAGATGGAGGACCACGGCGCGGGCCGATCCGTCCGGCTCGCCCGCGGACTGGCTGTCGTAGGGGAGCGATGAACTCCACACGTTGAAGTCCCCGGGCCGCAGGAGGGTTTCCTGGCGGGCCTGGGACACTCCCATGGTGCCGCCAAGCAGCAGCGTCAGCTCGTACGTCTCCGGGTCGGACCGGCGGATCAGGCGGGCGGTGCGCTGCGAGCGCAGGCCCGCGTAGGACAGGGTGGTGATCCGCGCAGCCCCCAGCGACAGCACCTCCATGCTCCCGGCGAAGCCGGCCCGGTCCTCGCTCGTCACGTGGGTGGCACCGGCCCCCTGGCTGACGGCCTCCCGCCACCATTCGAACCGGTCCTCGGTCGGCAGGTCCGCCGTGTCGTAAACCGTCAGTCCCATGGAATCCCCCCTGGCCTCCGCCGGGCGATGCGGAGGGTCCTCAATCCTGGGGAGGGCGCCGCCTGCCGTCCACGCGGCTCCGCGCCGCGCGGCTTGATCCGGATCCTCCCGGTTCGGGCAGGCGGAAGGAGCCCTCGGAGCCGACGGACGTCGGCAGCTGCCCTGCGGGCCACCGGAGCGGAAGGCATCGACGGCCTCCGGGGACCGGGGGCGAGCCCCGCCGCGTCCGGCGCGTTCTCACCAGGACGGGCCCGCCGCGCGTGCACGGAGGACCAATGGCGCGTGCACCGTACGCCAATGACCGCGACCGGGCCGCGGCGGCAGACTTCCGAATGTCGCGAAGGCGGCGTACCACAAGAAGGGACCGGGGTGGGGCAGATGTCCAGCGAGGGGGACGCAGTCGGAGGGCCGCCGCAACCGGCGGGAGGGCCGGACGGGCCACGAGAACCACGCGAACGCCGGGCACCTGGGCCACACCGGGGAGGCCCCCGATACCGGCGGCGGATCCTGCTCGCGGTCGCGGTCCTGGGCGTCACGGGCATCGTCGGGGCCGGGGCTGCCGCCACGGGGCACGGCGGCTCGGCACCGGTACGGGCCGTGGCCCACCGGACGGCGTCCCCTGCGGGGGAGCCGCTGCGCGAGGTGACGGAGCCGGAGGCGGACCTGCTGCACGCGGCCGAGCAGATCCTGCTCCGCGACTGCATGCGGGACCGGGGCTTCGTGTACGAGCCCGTGCCCCGACAGCCGGTACCCGACGCCCGGGACTTCCCGTACGTCGTCGACGACCCGGAATGGGCCCGCCGACACGGCTACGGCAGCGACCTCGACCGCAAGAGGGAGGAGATCAGCACCGAGGGGGTCAACGAGCGGTACTTCAGGAGCCTGCCGCAGGAACGCAGGGCCCCCGCCATCGCGGCGGCCAACGGCTCCCGGCCGGACGGGCTGACCGCCCGGGCGCCGGACAGGCTGAAGATCAGCCGCAGTCCCGACGGGTGCCAGTCGCAGGCCGAGCGCGGCCTGTACCCCGACCTGGCGGCCTGGTTCCAGGCACGGGTCACCGTCGACTCGCTGCCGCCCCTGCGGGGCGGGCAGGTGATCGCCGACGGCGAATTCCGCGGTGCCACGCGGAAGTGGTCCGCGTGCATGAACGCCGCCGGGTACGCGTTCCAGGACCCGGCAGCCGCACGGGCCGCGCTGCCCCCGCCGGACAAGCCCCTCCCCCGGGAACGGGAGGTCGCCATGGCGGTGGCCGAAGCCGACTGCGCGCGGTCCTCGGGCCTCGCGGAGACCGCTGCGCGGCTCGACCGGAAGTACGACACCGAGCTCCGTGAGAAGTACGGCCACGACGTCACCGCCTGGCTCCGGTTCCGGCTCGACGCACTGCCCCGGGCCCGCGCCGTCGTCGAGGCCGACGCCGAGCGGTGAGCCCGACCGCTGCCGCGCACACCATCGTCCGAACCATCAGCTGAGGGAGAACCATGAAGTCCGTGCGAACGGTCCTCGTCACCGCGGCACTTGCCGCGCTGGCCGTCACGGCCACGACCTTCACCGCCCACGCCGCCGACTCCCCGCCCGCGGGGCAGACAGCCGCCGTCCCCAACCCGCCGACCGGCCGCCTGCACGCGTACTACGACTACTGGTACCAGAACGAGTGCGGATCCTGGTCGGGCAGCGCGGCGTCCTGGGGCGAGTGCAAGAACAACGCCGCCTCGCTGTGGAACCTGCGCTACCCGGGCAGCCTCGACGACGTCTGGGTGTACTACAACAGCAACTACGGCGGCGCCGGGCGCGGGGTCTACAACGGGGCCGGCCTTCCCGACCTGCGGGACTGGAGCTTCGGGCCCGGCGGCTCAGGAGCGGGCCAGTCGCTTTACCACAACATCGCGTCGCACCGTGTGGTCAACCTGCCCTGACCCTGGGCAGGCTGGGTGTCACGCCACGGCCGCAGCACACACCGGTGTGCCGCGGCCGTGGCGGGCGCGCCGTTGCGCTCGACGTCGGTGCGCAGGATGGCGAACTGCTCCCCGCATCCGCCGGGGTGAACCCTCTCGCACCTGGTACTTCAGGGCCGGCGCGTCGCCGGATTTCCCGTTCCTCGGCCACGACGCGCCCCTGGGAAGAGTGCCCGGGGCGCCGTAGCGGGAGCATGGTGCCCGTGTCGAGCTCCCACGCGTTCTCACATTCGGTCTCGCCGAGGCCACGAATGGTGAGGGTCGTGGCGGCGATGGTAGCCCAGCCGAGGTCCGAGTCGATCTCGGGTGTCCTGTGTTGCAGTCGTGCGACGACAGTTCGGTGTACCGCAGTTCCCGCTCGGGGTCGTACTGCCGTCGGTAGCCCAGGACCAGCACGGGCGGCGTGTCCGGCAGGGAGGCCAGCAGCCGGGTCACCGGGACGGTGACCGGCCGGCCCGCCATGGGGCGGTCGTCGAAGCCGGTCGCACACGGGAGGCTGTCGAGCCTCAGCGCGTCCAGTTGGCGGAAGCCGATCGAACCGCCACGCCAGGGCGGGTCGGTGCCCCACCGGGACACGTACCGGAATTCGCCCGGTTCCCGGGCCGCGGGCAGCACACCGAGCGACGCGCCGTCGCCGTTGCTCCACCAGGAACGCTCGAACCTTGGGCCGGGTCCAGCCAAGCGTCTGCTTGAGCAGTCGGAACGTGTGCTCCACTTCGAAGCGCCGCAGGAACCCTGCCAGCACCGGTCGATGCCCTGCGCGGCGGCGCCGGTGCCGGACCACCACAGCCAGACGGGCTTGTTCACCTCACCGCTGGGCAGTCTCGCGACCGCCAGGCGGATCACGGTGCACTCGATGATCGGCAGCGGACCCTCGTGGTCGAGCCATGCGGCCCTCCGGTCAGCCGGGGGTGGAGCCGGTCCCAGGCCTCTGCCGTCGCGGTCCCGTACCGGTTGGTTTGGGTGAGGGTCACCGCGGTGGCTTCACCCAACACCTCCACGGGCAGGTCGGCCAACAGCTGGGCGGTGCGGAGAGCGTCGTAGCCCGCGTCGAGTACGACCGGAACCTAGAGTCCCCCACCCGCCACTGGCCAGCGGGCGGGGTGGTCCGCCACGGGGGCCCGTATGCCGGGGCGGGCGAGGACTGTGTGTGCAAGCGGCACGACTGCGGCGGTGTCGTCCCGGTGGGCTGTTGTGCAGAGCACGGGGACGAGGTCGGCCCGGTGCTGGAGTGGCACGTCGAAGGTGGGATCTACTGCGCGGCCCTGACACGGAACAGGGCGGTAGCGGCTACACGCGGCTGACAGGCCATCTGTGGTGTTGCCTGTGCCCTGGCGGGCGGGAGTCTGCTGGGGCACTCGCTCGGGCGGACCTGCGTTGTGCCGGGCCGTGAACCGGGAGCTGATGCCAACATGGCAACTGGTCCTGCACAATCGCTCCATGCTGCGACGCCGCCAGCCGGTTCAGAACAAGGACGTTGCCCGGACGATGCGGAGTTTCTTCTCCCAGCTGTCTTCGGATGAGCGAGGTGATCCTGAGCGAGTTGCCGTGCGCTACGGGAGCCGCATGTGAGGGCGCGCCGGATCCAGACTGACGGACCAGAAGAATGTCTCCCGGTCCCGCTATTACGTAGGGGTGTCTGCTGACATTGCCGCATTTGAGGACTTGGCGAAACGAGTGACTCTGGTCGCCGACACACTGCTCTTGTCCGGTGACTGGAACAGCAGCTTCCATGAGGTGGCTCGCGACTCGCCCGTGCGGCGGGGGGGCCGAGGACGTCCTATACGGGGACTACTACAACTCCAGCACCTTTGGCGGGGACCTGGGCTCGCCCCCCAGAGGTGAAGAGGCGGCCGAATACAGACGCATCATCAACAATCACCCGGCCAGGTTCATCGGCATCCACAGTCCCGACCTTGCCGCGCTCGGACGCTGGCTTCTGGATTCGGAGCCACTGCTCAAGGCTGGTCTGGCTTGGTGCCTCCCCAACTACTCGACACGGGATGGCCAGGTCGTAGAGGGCAACACCGATCACACGTCCCTCACGCAACCCGAACAGTTTCCTCCATCGACTACCTCATCCGTGACGGCCGGGCGATCGACGCGTCCGGCGCACACCCGATCAAGAGCCGTATTGTCCGGCCAATTCTGGAAATAGAACTGCCCTTCATTGACGGCGTAGGGCTGAGGGACTTCAGTGACATCACAATTTCCGAATTCAATAACTATGCGGACTTTCGGACCTTTCTGCGGAAGTCACTTCTCGAATTGGACGATGCAGTCAACGCAGTGCAGTCCGAGCAGGCCCTGATGAAGATCGCAGCTGACATCGAGCAGGAGCTGCACAGCATGAGGGCGGCGGCCTCTGGGCGGTCATCGACGCCGCCACAAGCAACGGCCCAAGAGAACTCAAGGAGAACCGTTGGCACTACGTCTGGGCCTTGTCTCACAAAGCCCAGACGTTGAACTGAGCCGAGCCATATCCCCTGAGAGCCTCCAGACCCACTGGGTGACATGGTGCAGGAGCAGGTAGGCGCTTCCACCCTCCAGAGCGTGGACCAGCTGCCCGGTGCGATGCGCCGGTTTGGTGTCAGTGGGGTGCTGGCAGTGATAGGCCGTCAGCCGGGTGTGTTTGTGCTGGTGGTGTGGCGAGGGGTGTGATCGCCACTGACACGGAAGTGATGTCCGGGCGGGTTTCACTGTCATGGCGTGGCACACCTGGCTTTGTCGCCGAGATCCAGTAGCGATTGTTGGTCAGTGCCGAGGACGGTCTGCGGCCGACAGAGTCGATGTTGCCGAGTTTCGGGCTCTGGCACAGATCTTGGGGAGTCGTCGCGGAGCGTTACCCCGTTGTTCGATTGCGAGGAGACGGTTCGCGTGAGACCGCGTACGCCTTGTCGTCCGTCCGATCAGAACTGACGCTCCGTCAGGTGTCTGCCTGCCGCTGCTGCGCTCGATTGTGGGCGGTGATGGTGCTGGTCATGCAGACCGATGCACCGTTCTGGGCTTCGCTGGTGTTCGAGGGGGATCGAGGATGTGGATGTCGAGGCGGTCGCAGCCGCGCTCGGCACGGTCGAGGTGGTGGCGAGAGGGCGTGCGGCCGGGGCTGCATGCGGACTGCGGCTCGTTCTCGGGCCGAGTCCACGACCGATACCAGCGCAGGCTGAAAGATCTTCCGCTCGCTGAGCAGGGCTTCGTGATCCGGCTGACGGTCCGGCGCTTTGACCCCTACAAGCCCTACCTGGAAAGCCGGTTCACTGAGGGATGCACCAGCGTCACCCGCCTCCACGGTGAGCTCCTCGCCGACAATGCGCCGGTCACTTACCAGATGGTCCGGGCCCACATCGCGACCCTCCGCAGGACTCCGGCCGACGCGGCACCGCTGCCGCCGTCGGTGCGGCAGGTGACCGGCTGGCTCACTCGCCACCCCACCGCCTTGACCGAAGATGACCGCGCCGGACTGAAGGGCATCCTTGCCCGCTGCCCTGAACTTGACACGGCCTCCAGGCATGTCCGCGAGTTCGGCGAGATCCTCACCGGACGCCTCGGCGCCACACTCCCCACCTGGATCGATGCCGTCGACGCCGGCCAGCTACCCGGCCTCACTGGCTTCGCACTCCATCTACTCCGGGACCTCGACGCAGTGACAGCCGGTCTCACTCTCAACTGGAGCTCCGGCAGTATCGAGGGAGCCGTCAACCGCATCAAGAAGATCAAGCGGCAGCTCTATGGCCGAGCCGGATTCGAACTTCTCCGAAAGATGATCCTGCTCCAGTAGCACTACGAGACGCTCCCCAAGAGCTGCGCGAGAACCGAGAAGTACTGCGCAGGTCAGATACCTTGCAGACATGACCAGAGTGTTGCCTACTGACGTTGCTCACGTACTGGACACCGTTTTGAGCATGGTGGTGGACCCAGGTCTCGCGCTGCATCGGCAGATGCGGCATCTCCGACTGGAGAAGTGCTGTGCGTGCGGCTGCGGTTCGACGTACTTCAGTCTCGATGCGGACGGTGTTTCACCCGCACCCGCACCCGCGCTTACGGGCACGCAGGTGGTGGCCGACATGGAACTGTTCGGCGCGGACGGAGAGACCGCCGGCGAGGTTCTGGTGTTCGCCGAGGACGGGTATCTGGCGTGGCTTGAGGTCTGCTCTTGGAACGAAGACACCTTCACACTGATCGACGCACACCGGATCCTGTGCCCATGCGACCGATGAGTGCCGGATGAGCGACCAAAGTGCACTGAAACAGAGGGCCCTGGGCTCGTGACCCTCCCCCTGCAATCGAACATCGAGGCAACACTCCGCGACCGCTCCCCAAGATCTGTGCCAGAACCCGCTGGAGATGAACAAAGCCAACCGCTTCCGGGGGCGCCCGTTGACGTCGAGTGTCCCGTCCGGTGGCGGCGGCGACATCAGGTGTGCAGGCGGCTGTTGGGGCCTTCCTGGTCACCGGCGCTCTCGTCGTTGAACCA
Source organism: Streptomyces sp. NPDC048258 (assembly GCF_043201995.1). Lineage (NCBI taxonomy): Bacteria > Bacillati > Actinomycetota > Actinomycetes > Kitasatosporales > Streptomycetaceae > Streptomyces > Streptomyces sp. NPDC048258. Next base: position 12,174 of record NZ_JBICZH010000035.1, on the reverse strand, counting down.
GTAGTCACCGGCAGCCAGATACCGGAAGGAGTGGGTGCTCTCGCTGGGCAGCTCGACCGTGACGGCCCGCTTCCCGTCCTTGCGCGGCCGCAGGGTGTGCACGCCGGGCTGCCAGTCGTTGAAGTCGCCGACCACGCTGACCGGCCCGGGCGGGGTGTCCGCGGGAAGGATGAAGGTGACCTCGGTGCGGTCCTTGCGCAGCGTGCGCTCCAGCATGGGAATCGACTCCTGAACGGCGCGGGCGGGTGGGGCTGCGCCCATCCTCGGCACCGCCCCGAGCCCGCATTCCGACGCATCTGTCTCGGGCTGCGGAATCACCCTCCCGCCACGATCCGTATCCGAAATGGTGAGAACTGTGACGCTACGTGTCAGCGTGGCGGGAGGAATCCGCACCCCACGCATCAAGGAGTCGCCGTCATGGGCGGTACGCAGAACAAGCGCCAGGAGCCGGGCAAGGGGCGCGAGGAACAGCAGCGCCCACAGCGCCCCGGCCAGGACCCGGTCCACCCCCAGCCCGGTCAGCCGTCCCGCGGCAAGAGCCCCGACGAGAACAAGCGGCGCCGCGAGGAAGACCCGCTTCGCGACGAGAGCGACTTGCGCAACGAGGACTTCTGAGCAGAGCGGCACCCCACGCACGCAGAGCCCGGCCAGGCGCCCCGTAGTCACCCCGGCCGGGCTCTGTCACGCCCCGCTCTGCCCGGCCGCCGCCGTGAGCGTTCCGGAAGCGCAGAAGCACACCCGTTCAGCCGCGCTTCCTGTGCCGGCGAATCCATGCGGACGGCCCGGACAGCGGCGGACATGGCGTGGAGCCCCGGAAGACGACAGCCCGGGACCCCACACTCAGCTGACCCGCGCCTCGGGGATGCTGAACAGCCGCCAGAATGCCCGCAGCTCCGCCTGCGGCCCGGGGCGGCTCGCCGTAGCGCGGCCAGGCCACTGCACCCCCGCCCTGCCGCCCAGCCGATCCCCACCTGTCCGGCATCGCTGCCATCTCCAAGTGACACAGCGGGGTGTCCAGTGTCGGACCGGGCTGGCTGGCGAGCAAGCCTTCTTGACGCGGGTGTGGAGGAGTTGAGATCGGTCTGCTATTCGGCGCGGTGGGGTTTGTGGGCGGTGACCTGCAGTCGTGCCTGGGTGGGGAGTTGGGCCCAGCCGGTGGATTGGTGGGCGCGTTCCAGTGGGCCGTGGCACAGGGCCTGCAGGATGGAGCCGGGCTCGCTGCCCGGGGTGAGCGTCAGAGTGATGCGGACCTCGGGATGGTTGGCCCGGCCGGTCATCTGCACCCGCGCTTGCTGGACGCCGGGCAGTTGGCGCGCGTCGGCGGCGATCGCGTCGCTGAGGGCGTGGTCGTGTAGTTCCACACCGTCTGTCGGGGGTGTTCCGATGGACATGCGTCCTGGGCGGGTTCGGCGCAGTTGCTCCAGCAGCCACCACAGGGCGAGCGGGACGATGACGGCCAGGGCAGCGATCACCACGGGCCACCACCAGCCCTGATCGGTCCAGCGGGTGCGGTCGGCGGCGCTGAGCAGGACGGTGTGCGGGGTGCTCAGGGGCCATCCGTCGGGTGGCGTCAGGTGCCAGCGCCGGTAGAGATCGAGGCCACCCGCGAGGACGAGGAGGCCGCCTGTGAGCAGGACGATGCCTGCCAGAGCCAGCAGGATCCGGTTGATCACGGATTGCCTCTTCATGGCTTCGTCTCCCGCCTTCTTCTTGCCGGTTCGAGTGTCCGCAGAACGGTCAGTTGCGGCGCTGGCGTACGCGGACGGTGAGCCTGGGCAGGTGGACCAGGGCGAGCCGGTCACGTTGCTCGTGCAGAACGGCGGTGAGGTCGGTCTTGACCTCGCCGGGGTCGCGGAAGCGTATGTCTGCGCGAGCCTTGATGCGGTGTCGTCGCACCCGGATCCTGGCCCGGCTGACGCCGGGGACGCGCATGGCGGCATCCCGCAGCATCAGGGCGGCGGCGTCGCGTTCCAGCACGGCCCGCACCTTGCACTGGCCGGCGGGGGCGTTGAGTGGCAGTTGGTGGCGCAGGCCGGGGGTGAGCGCCAGGATGATCAGCCAGAGGCCGAGGGCTGTGGTGAGGGCGGCGCCGGTGAGCGTCCAGATGTCGTCCAGGGGGCGGGTGGCCAGTTCGTGGGCGAGGCGGGTGCGCCAGGCGGCGGCGGGGTGGCCGGCCCGCACCATGGAGATGTCGAGCAGCAGGAGCACGGTGCCGGCCGCGATGACGAGGGCAGCCAGCGCGGCGGGTATCCGGCGTTCGGACCACAGGCGGCGCGAGGGGCGCCTGCCGTCGTCCGCTGTGCTGCTGTGCTGGGGTTGCGCGGCGTCTGGCGGTTGTTTGGCCAGCGTCGACACCGTCAGGGGGGTGGCCGCTCGGGTGGTGGCGGGTTGCTCCGTCTCTGCGGGGGGTTCTTGGTCCCGTGTCATGCCCGCTCTCCTTCCCGGTGGGGGTGCTGGCCTGGTTCATTGGACTCGTCTGTGCTCCAGGCCGCCGGAGGGAACCAGGTGCTGGATGGTCAAGGTGACCTCGGTGACGCGCATCCCCGTCAGCTGGGCCACTCGCTCGCCGACAAAGTGCTGTACCTCGCGGGACGCGACGGCGATGTCGATCGGGTAAGGCAGGTCCAGCGACAGGCCCAGCCGGGCCGATCCGCCGCTGACCGCGACCGTCGAGCGGGGGGCGGCGAGTCCCAGGCGTGCGGGGGTTGCGCCCGTCTGGGCGGTCAGTGCCTCCCGCGCGGCGCGGGCCGCGATGCGGGCCACCACCTTGTCGGGGATCACGGTCGCGCCGCGCTCGGCCGCCGGCACACGGGCCAGGGCTGTGTCCCCGGCTTCGCCGGGTGGAGAGCCCGGTGGGCGGGCGGAAGCAGCGGGCTGCGTGGTCACCGTCGGTCCCGGGGCCGGACAAAGTCGGACACGTCGACGTCACCCTGCAGGATGCGGCCGGCGACCAGGCCCACCGCGCCCAGGGCTGCCACGAGCAGGAAGGCCCAGAAGCCGCCGAAGTAGCCGGCGAAGCCCAGGGCCATACCTGCCAGCAGGCCCACCGTGGCTGTGCTCATCTCACTCACCCCTGTTTCACGTCGATCGGTTTTCCCTGCCCCTTGCGGTGCCCGCACCGGGGCAGGAGCGAGGGGGGTCACTGCACGCGGCCCTCGGTCTCCTCCCGCTCGTCCTCCTCATCGGGCAGGTGGACATCGTCGACGGTGATGTTCACCTCGACGACTTCCAGGCCCGTCATGCGTTCCACGGCCGTGATGACGTTGGTGCGGACGTCGCCCGCGACGTCCACGATGGACACGCCATACTCGACGACGACGTCGAGGTCTACGGCTGTCTGGCGCTCGCCCACTTCGACCTTCACTCCGCGGGTCACGCTGGGGTGTCCGCCGGGTACCCGGTCGCGGACGGCGCCGAAGGTGCGGGCCATTCCGGCGCCGAGGCTGTGGATGCCGGGCACCTCGCGAGTGGCCATTCCTGCGATCTTCTCCACCACGCTGTCGGCGATGGTGGTCCGCCCGCGCGTTTCGGGCGGGGCCCCGGCGCCGGTGCGGCCCTGCAGCGTCTTGCCTGCGGTGCTGGGCTGGCTCTCACCTGGTGTGGGGCGGCTGGTGGTTTCCGACATGAGGACCTCCCGAGGATGTCCATGCGGGTCCGGTGCGGTGCTCGTCGAAGGATTGGACGCACCACAGCCGCAATCCTCACACCGTTGGCGTGATGGGCATCACATAGAATCGAAGGGTGCGTGCGGACGCCGGGACGGCGGTCCCGGAAGGAAGCGAGCGGTGGATGCGCGACCGGACCAGGCCCTCGCCCCCACCGGCTACTGACCGCCCGCAGGAGGGTCCTGCACCGCCGCATACCGCCGACGCCTCAGCCGGCCCGGGCACTTTCACCGATCTGACAGACAGGCTGCTGACCGTACGGGCCTGTGAAGGGGATGACGACGCGTTCGCCGTCCTGGTCCGCCGTCACAGCAGCCCTCTGCTCGCGCTCGCCCACCACCTCCTCGGCAACCGGGCGGATGCCGAGGACGCCGTCCAGGACGCATTTCTCGCCGCCTGGCGACAGCTGCCGGAGTTCCGCCACAGCGCCTCTTTCGGCACCTGGATGTACCGCATCGTCACCAACCGCTGCCTCAGCACCCTGCGCCGCCGCCCCCGCGCTCTCCCCCTGGACACCGTTCCCGAACCCGCAGCCCACGATCCGGGAAGCTCACCACCGCGCGTCGCCGAGACCGACGCGGCCACGGCCGCCCTGGCGGCGGCACTTGGCGAACTCAACCCCGAGCAGCGGGCCTGCTGGATCCTGCGGGAACTGCACGGCCTGCACTACGAGGAGATCGCACACGTGACCGGGACCAGCGAACAAACGGTGCGGGGCAGACTCTTTCGCGCACGGCACGCTCTGCAGGAGGCGATGCGCCCATGGCGCTAGACGAACCGCACCCCACCTCCGGCGGCGAGCCGCCGGCCGAAGACATTGAAGCAGCAGGCGCTCCTCTGTTTCCTGAAGCGGAGCTCCTCGCCGGCGATGAGCTGCTGCCCTGCGGACGCCCGCTCAGCCGCGCCTGGGAGCAGGCACGCGACACGGCCGCCACGCCAGACCCGCACACCGCCTCCTGCCCCTCCTGCCGACAGGCCGTCGAAGGGCTGACGGCACTGGATGAGGCCACCCGCGCCCTGCGTGCCCAGGCACGGCCCAGTGGACACGGCCTCGCCGACCGAGTGATCAGCGCGGTCCGGGCCGAGGTGCGGCTCGGCGCGATGCTGCCGCTGGACGACCCCGCCCTGGACCTGCGGATCGCCGAGAGTGCCGCAGCGAAAGTCCTGCGCAAGGCTGCCGACACCGTGCCCGGCTCCCGCGCCGCCAGCTGCCGCCTCACCCCCACCGGAAACGGCAACGGCACTGCCGTGCACGTGGCCATGACCCTGGCCACCGCCCTCGATCAGCCGCTGCCCGAGCAGGCCGCCCAGGTACGTCGAGCAGTCCTCCATGCCGCGGACCACGTGCTGGGTCTGGCCGTCGCTGACGTGGACCTGGAGATCGACGCCGTGCTGGACCCCCCCGACGCGTCCGGTGGCGGGACCACTGAACGGGGCGGACAGCGATGACCTCCATGAGAAACCGAGACATCCACCAGACTGCTGCCCGGGCTGCCCTCGACGTTCCCGGTGTGTCCGCGCTCCAGCCGGGCCTTGCCGACCGGCTGGCCGCCGTGGCCTCCCGCGCACAGCAAGCCATGGGAGCCGCCTCCCTTCCTGGCGAGGCCGGCATCCGGGCCGAACACACACCCGAAGGCGGCTGGCACGTAGAAGTACGCTGCGTCGTGCACGAGGACCGCCGCGTCCTGGACGTCGCCCAGCAGGTCCGCGAACACGTCTGGACCGCCATCACCGCCCACCTGGCCCAGCACGGCACAACCGCACCGGTCACCGTCCTCGTCACGGTCACCCGCACTGTGTGAACGAGGGCCATCCAGCAGACCGGTCGCCGCTAGCGAGCCTGAAGAAGTGGATCGACCCGTCCAAGACGTGCACTGGCGTACGTCCCCCAGGATCTGGATGACCTGGCAGCGCGGAGCATGGATGGGAAGTGGGCTGCTGCGCCCCCGATCGGCACTGTTCCACACCCTCACCAGCGCCTACTTCGGGGACGGCGACCGGGGGTCTGCACTGGAGCTCGCCCGATGAGCGGTGCGACCCTCGCACGTTCCCGGCCATGGGTTCAGCGCTGGCGGACGGCACCACCCTTGGGGACGTCGGGCACCTGGAGCAGATCAGAACCTGGTGCGGCCGGCGTGTCTGGTGGCTGCTGGCCCCGCTGGCGCGCGTCCTGCCGAGAGCTGGAGAGCTACTGACCGTGCGGGCCCTCGCAAGGTCGGTTGACGCAGGCCCCGACACGTACGGCTGGGCCGGCTACCGCGTGCTGGCCGACGCCGCCGTACAGGGATCGCCCAGACCGGGGGTCGGCGGCCAGCAGCTCAATGATCAGCACGGTTTTTCGCATGTCATGCCTCGTTACCGAGTCGCAGGCCCTCCCGCACCGGGCCTCGGATCGGGTCTGCGGGCGCGAGGCGGCTCAATCCCGCGGAACAGGTCGTTGGACTCCATCCGGTGTTGGGCACCCCATGCGAGGCCCGAGCCTGTGGCCTGCACTTCCGGCCCTGCCTCCCCTGGAGGTGGGGGAGGCAGGAGCGCTCAGGGCGTGTGCCCTGCGGCTGGTTCAGAGGATGGCGTGATCTGCTGGCTCCGGCATTGTGGTGGCTCCTCGGAGGTCAGCGGCCTGTGGTGGTCAGTGCTTGCCGTGGTGGTCGGCCTTGTGGTGGTCGGTCTTGTCACCGCCGCCGTTGTTGATGCAGGTGTTGCCGAAGGCCGGATTGAGGAGGCCGATGACGCTGACGGTGTTGCCGCAGACATTGATCGGGATGTGGACGGGCACCTGGAGGACGTTGCCGGACAGGACGCCGGGGGAGCCGATGGCAGCGCCTTCGGCCGTGGCGTCCGCGGCGGCCATGCCGGCGCTGCCGGCGAGGACAGCAGCGGCCGCGGCGGTGACGGCTACGGCCTTTGCGATACGCGACATCAAGATCTCCTCGAGAAGTGGGCCTGCCGCAGGGAGTACGGCAGCTGCTCCCGTCCAACAGGACGAGCCAGTGGCCGGTTACGGGGATTCGGCCGGATCGGTGACCTCTGGCCCCGGCAGGGCGGGTGGTGTCCGGTGTCCGCAGACAGGGAGCCCTTTCAGCGGGGCTGCTCCAGGGTGAGGAGGCCTGCGGCAGTTGACGACACTCGATTCGTGCTGCACACGCTCTTCGGACGATGCGCCAGGACCTCGGACGGGCCGCGCCTGCCCCGCTCCACCGGAGCTCGCGTTGCGGAGAGCGCGCGGTTGACCATACGCCGACCGGTGATCTTGACAGGGTCTCAGCTAACGACCGCTGTGCCGCGAACTTCCGGCAGGGAGCAGCGAGGAGCATCATTGATGGCCATTGGAAGAGCGGCCAGGTGCCGTTTGGCGGCGTTCTGGGCATGACTGAGGTCGGAGCGGCGGTAGCGCGTTGGGGGACGGCGCGGCGGCTACGGCGGAGGACCGGGGGGCGGTAGATGACGGTCGAGGAGCTCGTGGCAGCAGTGGTCGCCTTGGCGATCGTGTCTGCGAAGAGGCTGGGTGCCGGTCTGGCGGATCGCGCGATGGAGGGTGTGGAGCAGTCGGTGGGCGACCGGCTGGGGCGGCTGTACCGGTGGGTCGCCGGACGGCTGCCCGGTGAGGAGGGCGCGGCTCTGGTCGATGAGGCGGGCCGTTCTCCGGCTGCACAGGCTCTGCTGCGACGGCGGCTGGTACTGGCTCTGGGTGAGGATCCTGCAGGCGTTGAGGAGCTGCGGGTGCTGCTGTCGCCGCACGCGCCGGTCCTCGCCCATGGCGATTTCCTTCTCCCGGAATCGTCCGGAATCCCGCGTCAGCTGCCGCTGGCGGTGGCGGATTTCACCGGTCGCGGCCAGGAGTTGGCGCGGCTGGTGGAGGCTGCTGAGCGTGCGGGCGGGGGCAGGGTGTGCCTGGTGCACGGTCCGGGCGGGGTCGGCAAGACGGCTGTCGTGGTGCAGGCTGCTCATCGGCTGATGCCGTCTTTCCCCGACGGCCAGCTTTTCGTCGACCTGAACGGGGTGGAGGAACGTCCTGCTGCCGTGGGCGAGGTTCTGGGCGACTTCCTGGTGGCTCTGGGAGTAGCGCGCGGCAGAATCCCCGACGATGAGGCTGGACGGACACGGCAGTTCCGGACGGAGTTGGCCGACCGGCGTGTCCTGATCATTCTGGACAACGCGGCCAGTGAACAGCAGATAGGTGCGCTGATACCGGGTGGGTCTTCGTGCGCTGTACTGATCACCAGTCGCCAGGGCCTTGCCACGCTGGCCGTGGATGAGCGCGTCGCATTGTCGGGGCTGGACGAGGGCACCGCCTGGGATCTGTTGAGACGGATCGGCGGCGGGGACCGGGTGGACGAGGACCCCGAAGCAGGTCGCGACGTGGTCCGTCTGTGCGGCGGGCTCCCGCTGGCCCTGCGCATCGCGGGAGCGCGGCTGGCCACGTTTCCCGCCCGTACTGTGGGCTCCTTCGCCCGCGATCTCGCCGACGACCACCGGCGGCTGGATGTGCTGAGCCTGGGCGAGCGCAGCGTGCGCGCGGTCTTCCGCGCTGGTTATCAGGCGCTCCCGTCGTTGCAGCAGCGTGCGTTCAGGCTGGTGTCCGCCCTGGACACTCCCGACCTGCCGGCCTGGGCGCTGTCGCCTTTGCTAGACGTGAACGCCGATACGGCCGACGCGTGCCTGGAGGGACTGCTGCTGGCGCATCTCGTGCAGGCTCGCCGCGGCGAGGCAGGCGGCCAGCGCATCGTGCTGCACGATCTCGCGCGCGGGTTCTCCAAGGAGCGAGCGGCCGAGCAGCCGGCGGACGAGTCCGACAGCGCCGTGCGGCGTCTGCTGGGTGCCCTCCTCAGCGCGGCCGACGCAGCCGACACGCAGCTACGGCCGGCCGGTGCCCGGCACAGCGGCCGTGACGGGGCGGTCCGCCGTCCGCCGCCGGACGACGCTGTGGCGGGTGATGTGGGGGAGGCCGTCGAGTGGTTCGAAGCCGAGCGTGTGGTGCTGGTGGCAGCTGTCGCCCATGCTCACGCTCGCGGGTGGTGGGAGCTGTGCTGGGAGATCACCGACGCGATGAGTATCGCTCTTGAGCATCAGTGGCGCTGGGACATCAGCAGCCAGGTCCATGAGCTTGCTCTGGACGCGGCAGACCGTCTGGGGGATGGCGGGGCCCGTGCCGCGCTGCTGCGCAACCTCGGCGAAGCCTTGCGTGACGGCGGCAGTGACGTGGGCAGGGCCGCAGAGTGCTTCAGCGAAGCGATCGCTCTCTTCCACAGCTCGGGCGACGCACACGGCGAAAGCGATGCCCTGGGCAACCTGGGAATCCTGCAACGCCAGCAGGGCGAGCTGCGGGAAGCGGCGCGAACGCTCACCGCTGCCGAGAGTCTCTTCAGGGCCCTGCCGCTTGAACGCGGACTGGCCTGGACCCTGCGGGAAAAAGCGGTGATCAGCCGACACCACGCTCACTACAACCAAGCCCTCGCTCAACTCGACCAAGCGCAGGCCCTGTTCGCCTCCAACGAGGAACCCCGCGGTATCGGGTGGATTCTGCGCACCCGCGCCGACACCGAGAAGGAGAGCGCGGTGGGCGGCTGCCCGCTCCCTCGCCGCTGGTACGCAGGCCCCTGGCCCGGGTGCCACATCACAAACCCTCCCGCACAGGATCCGCGGTGGGCCGCGGCCCGCACCCACTACGAGCACGCTGCCCAGACCCTGCACGCTGTTCGGGACCACCGCGGGCACACCTGGGCCACCCTGGGGCTGGCCGACATGGCGCTCTACGAGGGTGACCACACCGCCGCCGAACTGATCAGCCGTGCGCTTCAGGAGACCGACGCCTGCGGCGACCATCGAGGCCGCAGCAGGGCACTGACCGTGCAAGCCCTGCTGCACGCCGAGGTAAACCGCCTCAGCGACGCCATCACGCTGGCAGAACAAGCCCTCGCCGGCCCCCGCGACCACGTCGGCGCCGCTCAGGCCAGCTTCCGCCTTGCCCGTCTCTACGGCGCCGCCGGCCGGCATCACGACGTCCTTCACACCCTCCAGCAGTCCCGAACCCACTACCACGCCGCCGGCATGCCCTTCCCCGACCTTGCCGACACCGAACTCTGCAGGACACTCAACCGCCCCGTGCCACGCGCCCGTCGCTTCCGCCGCCATCAGTGATTCCTGCGGCTTGACAGACCGCATTAGGAATCAGTGGGCTCCTTCAGCGTGGCCACTGATGAGGTGACCGACGGCGGCATCCGCAACGGACAAGGCTCCTATGCCGTCGAGAGAGGTGTTCGACGTCTCAACTCATTGGCACAGGATCCTTGTTGGTTCCCTATCCTGCCGCACTCGACCTGCCTCATGCCCTGGTCGAGTGGGTCACCATGCTCATCGTTACCCGAGAGGGTGACCGCCGCTGCAAGCTCCCACCGCACCAGCGTGCCCTCGTCGGCCTGGTGTACCTGCGGCGGCACGACACCCTCGCCCAACTCGCCGCCGGCTTCGGCATTTCCGTTGGCACCGCCCACGCCTACACGGCAAGCGTCATCGACCTGCTCGCCGACCGGGCCCCCGGGCTCCGGCGGACTCTGCGCGAAGCCGACCCCGACTACGTCCTGCTGGACGGCACCCTCGCGGAGTGCGACCGGGTCGGCGACAGCCGGGCCGACTTCTCACAAAAACACCGACGCCACTGGGTGAACGTCCAGGTGGTAACCGATCCAGCAGGACGACTGCTGTGGATCTCGCCCGCACTGCCCGGCCGTGCACACGACCTGACCGCGGCCCGCACCCACCGGATCATCCGAATCTGCGAACGCCAGGGCATCCCAGTCCTCGCCTACCGCGCCTACATGGGAGCCGGCCCATGGGTGACAACACCCACCTTGGTACGCCTCCGCCCAGCACTTCAGTCCCGCTGCGGCGAGCGCGTCGACGATGCCATGGCTTCGGGCCGCGGTTAGGTCGTGGGTGGCTCCGGGTAGGGCCGGGGAAGCCCAGAGCAGTCAGCCGAACGGGTTGGTGAGGACCTGCACGTTCATGCCGTGCCGCTTGTGTTTGCCCGAGTAGTAGGGGGTGTCTGCGGCGATCCGGTCGGTCGGCAGCAGGGTGCCGTCCAGGATCACGAACGCCTTCGCCCGGGCCGTCTCCATCGCCTCAGCGCCTGCGAGGCCGGGCTGTTGGGGGTCAAGGGCTGCACGTAACGACGAAGCTCCTGGTAGACGGGTTCTCGACCAAGATCACCCGTGTCCGCCAGGAGCTTCTCGTGCTTGTCTACCCATCCTCGATCGATCTGTCCAGCAGCACCCTGCGGTACCTGACCGAGCAGCTCGCAGTTCGGCAACGGGAGTTCGGTACGCGGTGGCGACGACTGCCCGCCGGCCGTCAGGCCCTGCTCGCACTGGCCCACTTGCGGTGCAGCGACACCTACGCCCAGCTTGCCGCCGGATTCGGAATCGGCATCGCGACCGTCTACCGGTACATACGCGAGGTCATCGAGGTCTTGGCCGCTCTCGCACCGACCCTGGCACGAGTAAGCCCGAAGTGCTCGGGTCAGTGGTCGTAGGCGATCAGTGAGCGGGTGGTGGCTGTTCCCGTCTGCCGGTTGTGCCAGATGGCCGCGGTCAGCGTGAGGATGCGTTGGCCGACGCGGGCCAGGACCCCGGCGGGGGTCCTGGCGCCGTGGCGTTCGAGGTCGAGCTGCCCTTTGAGGGTGTCGTTGACCGACTCGATCAGTTGCCGGATCGGCTTGAGCAGGTGTTCGCCGCGCCGAGGTTTGCGGTTGCGGTAGCTGGGCCGCAGCAGGGCAAGGCCGTGCCCGGTCATGAAGGCGTCGAGGTGTTCGGAGACGTAGCCTTTGTCACCGATGATCGTCTGCCCGGGGTGCGTGGCCAGCAGGTCCCGGTCACCCGTGAGCATGTCGGCGAGGACTTCACGTTCGTCGACTTTGGGGCTGGCCAGGGCCCAGGCGATGGGCAGGCCGCCGGGTGTGCAGATCAGGTGCAGCCGCAGGCTGAGGCTGCTCCTTTGGAGTGGACACCCTGACAATGGATCTTGATGGTCCAGGGAGGGATGCCCAGGTGGGACGCAAGTCTCCGTATCCGGAGGAGTTCAGGAAGGATGCCGTCGCGCTCTACCGCGCTGCGGCCGGCACGCGGACGTATGCGGCCGTGGCCGGGGATCTCGGTGTCACAGCGGAGTCCTTGCGGACGTGGATCCGCAAGGACGAGTCTCAGGCCGTGCCCGCCCGCCGTGATGCCGGTGTGGGTGAGGCGGAGGAGCTGGCCCGGTTGCGGGTGGAGAATGCCCGCCTGCTGAAGGCAGAGAAGGAATGGCAGCTGGAGCGCGAGATACTGCGCCGGGCGGCCGCCTATTTTGCCCGGGAGGTGAAGTGAGCCCCCGCCGCTGGGACTTCATCTCCGAGAACGGCGCCGACTTCGGCGTCAAGCGGATATGCAGGGTCCTGGGCGTCTCCCGCTCCGGTTACTACCGGCACCAGGCCAGTGCCGGGGCCCGCGCCGAGCGAGCCGCCGAGGAAGCGCGGACG